>NZ_JBHVTT010000001.1:0-603421 GCF_042884555.1 Arthrobacter sp. NPDC058127
CCTTCTACACCCGCGGCAAGGTCATCACCTCCCGCTGGCCCGAACCCACCCACGCCTCCGGCGCCTCCTACAACTTCCCCTCCAACTGACCACCCACCCAACTACCTAGCAGTAGATGTCGTTATGAGCCCCCATAACGACAACAAATGCGAGTCAGTTGGGCCTGTCGATGGTTGTCGCTTGGGACGGCCATCGGCAGGCTTCGGCATCTGACCGATCCGGATCCGTCTTGAAAGAGTTCCTGAGGAGCAAGAACGGTGTTTCGTTGTTTTTCTTGTCTTATGTCGGCAAGCTGGATGTCCTACGCGACAGAAGTGCGGCCGGGAACCCGGCCCCTCGGGCACGATAGGCGGGCAGGATGATGTCCAAACCACTTATCTGGGGGATTGTGGGTGCCAGTGACATAGCTGCCACGCGAATGATCCCTGCAATTCGCCGCGTCGGCGACGTGGTGGCCAGTGTCGTCAGTGGCGACACCGGCCATGCCAAGGCATACGCCCAACGCAACAGCATCGGAATGCATCATGAGAGCCTTGACGAGCTTCTTTTGGATAATTCGATCGATGCCGTCTACATCTCCAGCCGAAACCAGCATCACTGTCGACAAACAATCGCCGCGGCCAGGGCCGGAAAGCATGTCCTGTGTGAGAAGCCCGTCGCAACGACGCTCGACGAGGCACAAGCCATGGTGGAGGCCTGCCGCGTCCACAACGTGGTCCTGGCCGTCAACCACCATCTCCCGGCGGCCGGGACCCATCAAACTATTCGTGCGCTCGTCGCTTCAGGCTCCATTGGGCGACCATTGAGCGTTAACGTCCGGCATTCGACCCTCCTTCCCGAACGCCTTCGCGGGTGGCGGCTTGAAAAGTCTCCAGGCGCCGGCGTCGTCATGGATCTGTCCTGTCACAACGCTTCAGTCGTCAATCCGCTACTGGGCGGTCGCCCGCTCGATGTTATCGCTTCCACCCTGTCGCAAAGTGATTGGGCTTCGGGTGTGGATGACGCTTCCAGCGCGTCCATCCGATACCACGATGACATTTTGGTCGACTTCCAAGATTCGTTCACGATGCCCTTCACGGCTTCCTACATCCAGATCAATGGTGACCAGGGCAGCATCCTTGGTCATGACGTCATGACTCCTGAGCCGAAAGGTTCGATCACTCTCACGGATGGCTCCGGCACGAGAGAGATTTCAGTTACCGACCGTCGCCATACGTACGACATCACGCTCGAACGCTTCCGATCAGCGGTACGCGAGGGGGCGCGGCCAGTTGTCGATGGCGTGGACGCCGCAAACGCATTGTCTGTCAGCCTCTCGATCCTGGAAGCAGATAGAACGGGCGAAAGACAGCTGATTGAATTCATAGACCGCTAGTTAGAGGCCGTGCTTGCTGAATCTGGACATGCACGCCAGGCCGACGGCAGCGACGACGGCGAACAACGCAGGCAGCAGGAACACGAGGGGGAGTCCGATGGTGGCGACTCCGAGCCCGCCCGCGAGCCCACCCATCGCCGAGCTTACAGCGGCGGAGCTCATGAAGATCGCCGAAGCCGTGGCCACCGCTGCGGGCAGCAGTCGCTGCGCCACGACGATGCCCAATGCCGCGAATACTCCCCAAACCCCTCCCATGAGGATCTGGCCCGCGAAGAGTCCGAGGGCTGTGCCGGTCGCGCCGAAGCAGATGTTCGCGGCGACGCCGAATCCCGCTGCCAGGATCATCAGCCGTATCATCCCGGTCCTCCTGGCAACAAGGACAGCCACGGGCATTAGTACGAGTTCCACGAGTGGCTGGACTCCGATAATCGCGCCGCCAAGCGCAGGCGTCAGTCGGAGCTGTTCGTTCATGTAGATCGGAAGGTAGGCGTACTTGATCGACTCACCGGCGTACACGCACATGTAGAGCGCAGTGAACATGAGCAAGGGGGCCATCTGTCGGAGCCCGGGCTTTGCGGTGGGTGCAGGTAGGCTCTCCGCCCGCCGGCCGACGCGAGTGCGGCGAGGTGCTGATGCCCTCAACGTCATGAACGGCACGATTTGGGCGAGAGTGCATAAAGCGGTCGCGAAAAGCATCGCCCGAGGGCCGGCATTTGCGGCCAGGAACGACCCCGCGGCCGGCCCGATCACCCAGCCGCCGGTCAGCGCCATACGCACTATGGCGACCACACCATCATTTCCCGCCTTCGGGCGCGCACTGATCTCGTCGTGAAGGGCTGCGAACACCTGCGATGTGGCGGCACCTGCAAACCCGAGGACGAGGGCACTTACGACGAACGGCATCCACAGCTGGGTGGAGAATGCGATTCCGGACCAGCCCAGGAAGCCGGCGACAGCGCACGCGCGAAACAGGCCAAGGCGACGGCCCGTCCGGTCAGAGCGTGCGCCAACCAGGTATCCCGCCAGTGGTGCTGTGAGGCTAGTCAGGTAGTAGAGCCCGGCAACAGTGAGGGACGCGTGGAGCTCATTGACGAGGAACGAGGCGATCTGGGGTGCCGCCGCAGAGAACCCGAGGCCTGACAGGAACATCGCAACTGTTGCCCCCCGGTAAAGGGGAGTTTCGAGGACGAGCCGGAGCGGAGACCTCCGCACCGCCGTCGAGCCAGTAAGGACGGGGTCGGCGTCTTCGACAGCCTTCGGTGCGGTCATTCGGGGATCACAGTGCTTTCTAAGCGGCCGGGTGCGCGGGTCCGTCGATCGATCAACCCGAATTCTTCCATTGTAAGAATATAGGACACGGGCGCACAGGGAAACCCCGAACGGGCATGTGAATACTCGGACATGGAAGGTGCAGGTCAGGCCCATCAAGGCCCGTCTGCCGCGAGCTAATGCGTCAAGGCCGGCCCGGCAGGCGGCAACAGCCGTTCCAGGATTGCCAACGAGCGGTGCACGTCCACGTCGTCCGGGCTGATGAGCCATTGCAGTTGTAAGCCATCGGAGGCGGCGGCGACCAGCGCGGCGGCATCATCGGCATCGATGTCCGCGGCTATGGATCCGGATCGCTGACCGGCCCGGACCCTTTCGGCTAGATCGGCCCGAACCCGGCGAAAACGCTCGTCGATGAAGTCCCGTGTGACCGGGTGATGGCGCTCCTGAAGCGCATCAGTGGTCAGCGTCGCGTACAGCTCAACCAGACCAGGAATTGTGCGGTTTCGTTCGGCGCTTTTTTCCATCACGGCCACGGCTGAGACGTCGGCCGTGCCGGACGGCTCGTGAACCATGCCTTCGTGTTCTCGGTAAACCGCGACCAAGAGCTCATCGCGCGATGCAAAGTAGTATCGCAGCGCGGCATGCGAAACGCCGATCGCAGCTCCAATCGCCCGCAACGAGGAGCCGACTCCCTGTTCGGCGAACAGTTCTATAGCTCGCAAGAGAATCTGGGCTCGTCGTTCGGGGGCTTTCCGGTATGACCGCCCACGCTCCTCGGCTTGATCGTTGGCCATCCCACCATCGTACGTGAGTGGTAGAAGCCAGCTCGGGACGTCGCGCACGGCTTAGAAGCTTGGCCGCCAGGTCTCGACGGCGTCATCGCTGACTGCAACTACCTCGCGCCAGCGGTCAAACAGCGAGCAGGGGTGGGAGATGCCCAGGTCCACAACGTCGCCGACCTGCAGGCCTTCGGCGTCGTCCACGATGGCGTGGTGGTCGAAGAGGCGCGTCAGCGTGGCTCGTTCGCCGGCCGCCAGGAGGGCCCCGTTACGGAACCGGGAGACGATCACCGGCAGGCCGGCGTCGTACGCCAACTCCCGCTTGCCCGCGTTCAGGACCACGCGCCCGGCTTCCGGGGCGGAGATGACCAGCGCCCGCACCACCGCCGCGGCGGTGAGACCGGGGACCGGCGAGACGCTCTGGTAGGTGCCATGGTCGTGAACCACGTAGCAGCCTGAACGAAGCACGTTGACGGAGGTGCTGTGCGGCAGGAACGCGGCTGCCCGGTCCTGGAACGCGGAGCCGCCGTTGCTGAAGACCGGCACTTCCACTTCGAAAGTGGGGCGCAGTTCATCGAAAATGTCGCGGGCCAGGCGGCAATGCGAATCGATCCCGGCCAGGTTTTCATCCGTCCGGGTGTTCGGTGCCACACCCTCGTAGGCGCTGACGCCGGCCAGCAGCAGCCCGCTGGCGGCACGAATCTCCCCGGCCAGGGGCCCGGCTTCGGCCTCGCTGCGGATCCCGGTGCGACCGCCGGGGGTCCCGACGTCGATCAGTACGTTGAGCGGCCGTGGCGAGTCCTGGAACACCTCGGCCATGGCCTGGACGCCCGCCGCCGAGTCGGCCAGGCAGTAGATCTCCAGCTCCGGCGAGGCTGTCAGCCAGGCGCGCAACTCCTCAAGGTGGCCGCGGAACAGCACCTCGTTCGCGATGAGGATCCTAGTCGCACCCCACTCGATGGCCTGCGCGGCCTGCGCGGTGGTCGCCACGGTCACGCCCCAGGAGCCGGGCAACTGCCGGCGGACAATCTCGTCCGTCATGGTGGTCTTGATGTGCGGGGCCAGCACCATGCCGCGTTCCCGTGTCCAGGCCTCTTTGATGCCGATATTGCGCTCGACGGCGGCAACGTCCAGGAGCATCTGCGGCAAGGTGCGGAGCGGGAGGGCGGCGTCAAGGTGCGTCATGCGGTGCGGTTCTTTCAGGACGTTCTGGAAGCTGGGTACCCGGAGATCCTATCCGGTTCAGTAACTAGAGAACCCGTGGACAGATCGCGGCTAATGACAAGTAGCGGCCACTCGGGCGGTTGCCACGCGGAGTGAGTATGGTCTTTCACGTGTCGGACCGTTCACGCGCATCGTCGCGTGGCTGGCTGCCACTAGCTGAGTCCAGGCCATAGGAGGTCACATTATGTCTGTCATCATTGCAACCAAGGTTTCCGGTGACACGAGCGTTTTCGCCAAGTCGCTGGAGGAGCGCGCGGACGAGTATCGCCAATGGGGCGAGCGCGGCCGGGCGGCTGGGGCGATTCACCATCAGTTCGCAGTCGGGGACGGGTTCGTCCTCGTGGTCGACGAATGGGAATCGACGGAGGCGTTCCAAAAATTCTTCGGTGATCCCGAGATCCAGGCGTTCATTGGTTCAGTCGGCGGCGACCCCAGTGTGGCACCTGAAATCACCGTCGGGGAATCGGTCGACTCTGCGGACAAGTACTAGCCGACTCGCGCATGTCGGTCCCCGTCAACGTGCAGACTGTCCGCCCGCGCATGCTGGCCGCCGTCCGGCGCGAGGTCGCACCAGGCGACGTCGGTTCCGCATGGGGCCCTGCGGTGGGCCTTGTCTGGGACTTCATTCGCAGTCAGCCGGGTCTGTGGACGGACGGCCACAATATCTTCGTCTACCACCACTCGAACACGCCCGACGCACCCCTTCTGTGCGACTTCGGCGTCGAAATCACGCGCAGCTTCGAAACGGCGGGCGAGGTCTACGCGACCGAAACGCCCGGAGGCGAGGCTGCCGTAGCAGTCCACCATGGGCCATACGACCGTATGAACGAGGCGTACAACGCGATCGACGAGTGGATGGCGGCGAATCACAGGGAGTCTGCCGGGCACTCCTGGGAGATCTACGGAGATCCGACACCCGATCAGGCCGATACTGAAACGACGGTCGTGCACCTTCTGAAGTAGAGGAGACACTTCAACAGGACCACAGTTCGCCGAGCAGCCGTTGCACGTGATCGGGCTGCTCGATGTGGGCGAAGTGGCCGCAGCGCGGGATTGTCGCCAGCCGGGCGTGGGGGACTATAACTGCCAAGCGGGCCAGATCAGACTCGGGCGTGAACACATCGCTGTCGCCGCGGATTGCCAGAACCGGGCAGCGGATGCCGTGCCACTGGCCGAAATCGTAGTGCGCGGCTGCCCTTGCGGCAGCAGAGAAGCTGGCCGGCCGGGCATCGTAGCCGAGCTCGCGGATCTCGACCGGGGGAATGGCTGCCGGATCTGCGAAGAACGGAGACATCAGTGGTCCCATGAGGGGTGTGGCGGAGACAGTACGCACCAGTGCCGTCCCTGCCGGACCGAGGGCCGCCATGGTGCGCATGGCCAGCAGCATGCCGGTGAACGCCGGGAATCTGTAAAGGCCGGGGAGCGGCGCCCTGCACGCGTCGGACACACTGAATGTGGTGGCCGAAATGGCGGCTACGCTGGCGGTCTGCTCCGGCCATGCCGCAGCCATGTGCAGGGCCAGGAAGCCTCCCATGGAGTGGCCCACCAGGTTCCACCGCTGGTAGCCGAGCGCTTTCAGCACTCCGGTGACGGCGCGTGCCATCGCCACGAGGCTGAACCGTTCCAGCCGGGCACCGTTCGTGGATTCGCCCCAGCCCGGCAGATCAATCAGGACCCGGTCGTTGGCCGGTTCCCCGGAAGTCGGTGCCCCGGAAAGCAGGGCCTGGAAAGTGGTCCAGGATCCCGCGGCGCCGTGGAGGTAGACCTCCGGGGTGCCGGACACGCCCCACCGTCCCGGGGCACCCTGCTGGACACGCACTGTGCAGCGCCCTAGCTCCGTGGGAACGACATGCCGCCGCAGCGTGGGGGCGCTTTTCTGCTGAACACTCATGGTCACCTCTCCTCTTGCTCTGTGACACTGGTTCGTAGCCGCAGAGGTAGCGGATGGGACTTGCCTGTTCCGGCGCGTTCGCAGACCCCCGGATGGGGTTGTTCAGGGGGTGAGGGGGCCTTGGAGAACGCGGATCGCGAGGGCTTTGTCGCCTTCGATGATCGCTGTTTCCAAGAGATTGGAGCGGCCCCAGAGACCCAGGTACATCCCGCGCGGCGGGGAGGTAATCGAGGCCTCGGTGGCTCCTTGGCCGAACCTCCAGCTGCCGGCCCCGGGTACCTGGAATGTCACTGTCCCCTCCGGCTGGGCCATACGACCCAGCCGAAGCTGTCGCGGGGTGAACATTGTCAGGATCTCGTCGATTCCGTCGAGCATGAAATCTGCTGACAAAGAGGGAACCGCCAACCCTGATGCTTGGCACGCGTCGATGAGGTGGACGGCGTGTTCATGTGCCTGGCGCCGACGCCAGAAACCGGCTTTGCGCGGGGGTGGGCCAAAGTTCCAGCACTGCTCTTCGGGATCGAGCGCCGCCATTGTCCGTAGAAATGCGTCCGTGCCTTCGCGGAACCACGTTTCGGCGCCGGTGGCGGGTGGTGCCGGTTCCTCGACAAACTTCCCCGAAAGGACTATTTCGGCGGCCCAACGTTCGATTGACCCCAGATGCCCGAAGAGATCCTTGAGCGTCCAGCCAGGACAGGCCGGCACAGGACGAGCCAGGATGTCCTCGGGTTGGCGTGCCAGGACGCTTAGACGGTCCACGCTGCTGGCAAGCTCAGTAAGATAGCGATCCGGCGACATATCCCGAGCATAATGTGCCAACTGGTTTCCCCGCGCTCGACATCGCGGCGGGGACTCGATGGGCCCCGCCAGAGAGGAATCCTCATTTTTCGGAAAGGGGCACGGCCGGCGTGGAGAACTGCCGAGCGGGCACGCGCCCCACGCCGGCAGCAGTAACGGCCGCGGCCAAAACGATTGCCCCAGCCGTGAGCAGCGCCGGGCCGTATCCCTGCTGCAGAATCGGGGCCACGACCAGCGGCCCGACGATCTGGCCAACGGAGTATCCCGCGGTGAGCAGCCCGACCGATCTCGGGAAGCGAAGCTCGTTGCCGACAGCAAGAGCGAGCGCACTGATCCCGACGAACGTTCCGCCGAAGAGGGCTGCCGAGGCGAGGTCGGCGCCGACGCCGTCCGTCAAGGCCGGGAGGGCGATGCCGACCCCCTGTAAGACGAGGGCGGCCAGCAGCAGGTGGAGGCGGGACCATCGCCGCCCCAACCGCATCCACAGTGCTGACGCCGGCACAGCGGCCGCTCCGGCCAGCACCCAGGCGCTGCTTCCGAGCCCCCCTGTGGCCTTTTGTTCGATCGCGGCCACGAGGAACGTCCCGGCGACGATGTAGCCGGCGCCCTCAAGGGTGTACGAGATGAGCAGTGCCGCAAACCGCCCCGGCGCCCCCGGCCAAACCGGGCGAAGCTTAGCCCCGACGGCCGGCGTGGGGTCCCCGGGCGCCGTGCGCAGGGTCCAGCCGATCGCGGCAAGGACCGCGGTGAGCGCGGCAGACGCCCACCACGCGGCCCGCCAGTCGGTGATTGGCAGGAGCACTAGAACCAGCAGCCCAGACGCGGCGATTCCTGCGCCGACTCCGCCAAAGCCCCAGCCCGCCAAGTGGGCGTGGCTTTCCCGCAAACCGCTGAGGAGCGCGCTCACCGCAAACACGAAGATCAACGCGCTAGTCACGCCGGCCAGGCCGCGAAGGACCATCCACACGAACTCGCTCTCCGTGGCCGGCATCGCCGCCAGGCTCGCGATCAACACGGCGAAGGAGCCCCGAAGCGTGGCCCGCGAACGAGATACCGCGGGGAAAGCGATGCCGGCCAACGCGCCCGCGAGGTAGCCGACGTAGTTCGCGGTGGCCAGCTGCGCCCCTGCGACCGTCGACAGACCCGCTTGGGCATGCATGGCGGGCAGGATCGGCGTGTACGCGAACCGTCCGACGCCCATCCCCCCGGCCAGCGCTGCTGCGGCCTGCCCCACGTGGCACCAAGCTCTCATGGGGGAAGTCACTGCGGCGCTCACGATCGAATTCATGATGCCGTGCGGCCGGGGTCGTTCGGGTGGGACTCGAGCGCGGTCACCGTCACGGTCATCCACGGACGGAGCGGCAGCGTGCCGAGAACCTTCTCGTGCAGCTCGGCCTCGTCGGCCGCCCGCCAGATCCCGATGCTACGCAGCTCGCCGACAGGACGCCACAACCGGACCAGGCGACCCGCGGCCGCCAGCTCCCGCGCGCGCGCCGCCTCGGCGGCGCGGCGACGGTCCACCTCGTCAGGGCTTGTGCCCTCGGGAACGCTCGTCGTGATCTCGACTAGGAACTCGTGCATGATCTGGCTCCGTTCTTTCCTCCGACGGCCCTTTTCTGCAGGCCATCCCTTACCCGCTTCATCGTCCGGCCTCTCCCGATTCAGCCGCCACGACCGGCGTCCTCGCTTGTGATAGGCAGAGCCTCCTAGCGGCGTACAATCGGGCCATGGAGCTGCGCCAGCTGCGGTATTTCGTAGCAGTCGCCGAAGAACTGAACTTCGGACGGGCGGCATCCCGGCTGCTCATTGCCGGCCCGTCCCTGTCCCAGCAGATCAAGGCGCTAGAACGGGATCTCGGCGTTCGTTTGTTCGACCGGGACCGGCGATCGGTGACCCTCACCCCGGCCGGAGCTGCCCTGCTCCCCGACGTACGCGATCTCCTGGCTCGCGCCGACAACGTCGAGCTGCGGGCGGCCCGCCTGTCCGGGACCGAGCCGGTGCGCCTGGGGTATGTCAGCTGGCTCCCGGCCGACCTCGCCGCGCGCACGGCGTCGGTGGCGCAGGTGCACGTGGACCCGTGGGTCGCGCCGTCGCACACCCAAGCGGAGCGGGTCGCCGAGGGGAGCCTTGACCTTGCGGTGTGTTGGGTTCGCGCCGCGGACCTTGAGGAACACGGCCTTCGCGCCGCGCTCCTCGGTGCCGATCGCCTCCACGCGGTCTCGGCCGGGGACACTGTCGGCGAGGTGGCGGCCCGGGACGTGGTTGCATTGCTCGACGACGACACCGCCTCGTGGTCGTCGTGGAACCTCTATGCCGGGCAGTTCGCGCGCGACACCGGCGCGCACACCCTCCGCATCGCCGACGGCGGCATCACCGGCCCCGCGTTTTTCGATCACGTACGGCGCAGCGGCCGCCCCGTACTCCGATCGCCGAAGGACATCATCGCCCCGATTCCGCCCGACCTGCATGAGCGCCCGGTCGTGGCACCGGAGGTGTACTGGACGTGGTCGCTGGTGTGGCGCTCCGACGAGACGCGGGCCGCCGTGCACGCCGTCGTCGAGGCCCTGTCCGCGGATCCCGGCGACCTCGACCTGCATCGCCCCGAGGTCTGGCTGCCCGCTGGCGACCCGCACCGTCGCCCGACTCCTTAAGCCGTTCTGGGAGCCTCGGACTACCAGCAGGGAGGACGGCGGTCGTGGCAGAAGCAGGCGGATCCGGATCACACTCGATACATGACCACAACGCAACCCACCCCCGCCTCCGCCCGCACCCTGCCCACCCGCCCAACCCTTAAGGTCGCCGTCGTCACCGGCGCGTCGCAGGGCATCGGCGCCAGCGTCGTCGCCGCCTACCGCAAGCTCGGCTGGGCCGTTATCGCCACGTCGCGCTCCATCCCGATGTCCGACGATCCCGAGGTAGTCACCGTGCAGGGAGACCTCGCCGACCCCGCAACAGCCGACCGCATCATCGCCACAGCGGTCGAGCGATTCGGGCGCCTCGACACGCTGATCAACAACGCCGGCGTGTTCATTGCCAAGGACTTCACGGACTACACGGCAGACGACTACGCGGCCGTGACCGGTGTAAACCTAGACGGATTCTTCCGCATCACCCAGCGCGCCGTCGAACAGATGCTGACCGTCGGCGCGGGCCACGTCGTCAACGTGACCACGAGCCTTGTCGACAACGCCGACTCCCGCGTTCCCTCGGTGCTGGCATCACTGACCAAGGGCGGCCTGCAGTCAGCAACAAAGTCGCTCGCCATCGAATACGCAACCCGTGGCATCCGGATCAATGCCGTGGCCCCAGGCACGATCAAGACCCCCATGCACTCGCCCGAGACGTATGCAGACCTCGCAGCACTGCACCCGGTAGGCCGCATGGGCGAAGTGACCGACATCGTCGACGCGATCGTCTTCCTTGAGCACGCCGGGTTCGTCACCGGCGAGATACTGCATGTCGACGGCGGCATGAGCGCCGGCCACTGACCACACCCACCAGAGGAGTAAACACATGACTATGACAGCAGACGACGCGGAAATCCTGCGGGGCGTCCTCGACCCCTGGAAAGCCGCCATTGACGCACACGACCCCGAAGGCATCGCCGAGCTGTTCACCAAAGACGCCGTCTTCCAGGGCCTACACCCGTACACTGTCGGCCGCCAGGGGGTTGCCGACTACTATGCCTCCCAGCCCCTCGGGCTGACCGCAGAGTACCGAATCCTCGAAACGAGGAGGCCCGCAAGCGACTTCGTCTACGGCTACCTCAGCGTCGAATTCGGGTTCGCCGACGGTCGGTCGACGCTGCCGGTACTCATCGGTGTCGCCGCACAGCGCAGCGGAGACGACTGGATGCTGGCGCTCTACCAGGTATCTCACCGGCCCGGACTCTGATCGGGATGCAGCCCTGCGTTTCGGACTTCACACCGTGCTTCGCAGCCGTCGCCTCAACACCGTGGCAACCACCAGAAGCACGACGACGGCGCCCAGGCCCACTCGCGCTGTCAACTGGCCGTAGGGTTCGGCCCCGGTGAAATACATCAGGGCCAGCACGGGAGCGATGCTGGTGAACTCGTAACGGCCGCTCAGCACCACGAACGGCAACAGCAACAGCGCGTACCAGGGGTAGCTGGGCGAGACGATCAGCAACATTCCTCCGACCATCAGCACCTGTCCGTCCCAAGGCCGGGAGACGTCGGTGGTCCGCCACACGTAAATGGCCAGGACGAGCAGCAGCACCAGTGCGGCCGAGGCCGCCCAACTGGCCGGGAGCAGCAGCTTCAACAGGGTGAAGCGCGGGCTGTCCTGCCCGTCGTATCCCTCCGAGCGAAGGTATTCGGGCAGATAGCCCAGTACAGCCCAACCGCTGGCGAGGAGATATGGCACGTATGTCAAGGCAAATGTGGCCACGGCCGCAGCCACAAAGCGGACCGGCCGCCGGTACAGCATGGCCGGGGCGCTGATGGCCGGAATGAGCTTGGTGGCCACCGCCGCGCCAAAGGCCACTCCGGAGCCCAGTGTGCGCCCGCCCACCAGCAGCAGCGCCGCGGCCAAGGCCAGAGCGGTGCCCAACGCATCCACGTGCGCACCGTTGATGGCTTCAAAGGCCACCAGCGGGGACCATGCCCACCACACGGCTTGGTGTGGCGGCCTTCCGGTGCGGCGCAGGAACGTCAACAGCGCTGCCGTTATGGCGAGGCTGAGCAGCAGCCCGGCCAGCTGAAAGGCGATAAACCCCACTTCGGAACCGGGGATGAGCCGCACGGCCAGGAAATACAGCTCCGCCACCGCCGGATAGACGGTGGGCACGGCGGGCCTGTTGATGGCCGTGCACAGGGCGCTGCCGCTTGGAATGTTGGTAGTGGTCTCCGTGCCCGTCAGGAAGGGATTGGCATGGCAGGTTCCGTCCGGTCCGGGGTCCTGGAATAACCAGGCCGGCCGCAGCGGCCGCAGCGCCTCGTCCGCCGGAACGTGGGCATAAGGGGAGATTCCGGCTTTCTGGACGATGCCGTCCCACGCATAGCGTGCAGAGTCGTTGCTGGTGGCCGGCGGTGCGGCGATGGCCGCTGCTCCCACCAGAAGGGAGCCCAGGAGCACCACGGCGGCCGCGTACCGTGCCGGGATCCGGCGCGCCGCCAGTGCCGCCGGGACGAAGACCGTCCAGGCGGCCAGCGTGCCAAGGGGGGACACCCACTCGGCAGACGGATCGGTGGTGACGGTCCACCAGAGGACCCCGGCGAGCAGGGCCACCAGTGCCAGCGCCACCGCCGCAGCCGAAATGCCGGACGCGCGCCGGGTTGTTGGTTCGCTCACCCTTCGATCGTGCACTACGTGCAGGCTGGTGGGCCATCGATCCGCGGCACCGTTTGCCTTTCGTAAGGTCTGGACCGGGACGACGGGAGGGTCTTGGTGGTCTGATCGAGGTATGGACAGATTGACCACTTTCCTCCAACAGCGGATGGAAGCGGTGAGCGGACGGTTCTCCTCGCCCTTGCGCAGCAGGCGGCTTACAGTAGTGCTTGGCCGTTGGCTCGGCCTTGCCTTTACCGTTTGCTTCTTGACCGGGCTGTTCAGCCACCTTCTGCAGGATCCGCCAGATTGGATGCTTTTCCTTACCCGTCCCGTGTGGCTTTACGTGGCTACGCAGGGTATCCACGTCGCCACCGGGATAGCTTCCGTCCCTCTATTGGCCGCCAAGCTATGGTCCGTGTATCCCGAACTCTTGCGCTGGCCGCCGCTAAAGTCCGTGGTGCACGCACTCGAACGGGCCTCGATTGCGCTCTTTGTGGCTTCTTCGCTGGTGGAAGTCACCATCGGATTGCTCAACACTTTTCAGTGGTATCCCTGGCCGTTTTCCTTCAGGGATGTCCACTATTGGCTGGCCTGGGTCATCATCGGGTCCTTGGCGCTTCATATCGCTGTCAAGATGCCCCTCATCCTGGCCCATTGGAGCCGCCGATCGGACGAGGCCGCTATCGCCGCGGACACGGAGAGGGGAGTGCCGGCGGGCAAAACCGCTCCGGCTGCCGTGAAGCCCGGAACCGGGCACGGCGGGAGCCGCAGGGGGTTCCTGGCGGCAATCACCGCCGGGACCGGCGTCGTCGTACTGGCGACGGCGGGCCAGTCGTTCGCCTGGCTGTCAGGCTTGAACCTCTTTGCGCCGCGACGAATGGACTCGGGCCCGCAAGGCGTACCCATCAACAGGACCGCAGCCCAGGCGGGTGTGGCAGATTCCGCGCTGGCCCCTGACTGGGTGCTGACCGTGTCCTCGGGATCGGTGCAGAAGACGTTCACTCTGGCGCAGCTGGCGGCCTTGCCGCAGTACAGCTATGGATTGCCCATCGCGTGCGTGGAGGGCTGGAGCCAAGGAGCCCAGTGGCGCGGTGTCCGAATCAGGGACCTGATGGCGACGGTGGGCGCACCGACGGATGCCGAGCTGCAGATTTCCAGTATGGAGAAGGGCGGCGTTTACGGTCGCTCCTTCATGCCTGCCGCGTACAGCCAGGACGAGCAGACGCTGCTGGCGCTCGAGCTCAACGGCGAACCACTTGACCTCGACCATGGCTATCCGGCACGGATCATCGCCCCCGGCCGTCCCGGAGTCCTGCAGACCAAATGGGTGCACAAAGTGGAGGTGATCTGATGCGGCTCCCTTTGGTGACTCCGTCGGCGCCCGGTGAACACAGGACTGTCTGGTGGGTGCGGGCAGCCCTGGGCGCCCTGGGCCTGGCTGCCCTCGGCTATGCCGTCTTCGGATTCCTGGCGAACGTGCCGCCTATGCAGCTGATCGGTGTGGCGGCCTGGCTTGCCGTGGCGTTATTGGTGCACGACGGCGTGCTGGTCCCGCTAACAACGCTGGCCGGCGGCGGCTTGTCGCGGCTGACGTATGGACTGGGCCCAGTTCAACAGGAGATAGTGCGCGGGGCCCTTTTGGTGGGGGCGGTGGTGACCCTGGTGGCAGCCCCGCTGATCCGCGCCCAGCAGGTGCTTCAGCCAGGGGGTCAGGGCAGTGGCGCCAACGGCACCGTCCTGCAGGGCGACTATACGCTGGCCTTGGGTGTCTTTTGGCTGGTTCTGGCAGTGGCCGCGGCGGTTGTCGTGGCCGCCGTCGGACTTTACGGCCGCCGTTCCAAGGTCAGAAAGACCCGGTCCTGAACGGTCCGGGTGGCCACGGCATCCAGCCCCGCCCGCGCCGCGTGGAAAGCGAGCGCTTTCGACCCGGCGCGGGCCCAGGGAAAGGCCGCGCTGGCGCGTCCGTCTGAATCCTCCAGCACAGCCAGGTAGGCCACATCGAGGAAGTCCGGGGCTTCGGCCTCAGCCAGTACGTGCCCGCCCGGCGCGAGCAGTGAGGCAACACGCTCAAGCAGCATCCGGATGTTTCCGCCGATGCCGATGTTGCCATCCAGCAACAGGGCCGAACCCCAGCCCCGCTCGTGCGGGACGGGGTCAAAGATGGAGCCGAGGATGGCCGCGCCGCCGCGGTCGGTGGCCAGCGCCACCGCGGCTGGGCTCGAATCGATGCCCATGGAGGCCAGCCCCAGTTCCCGGGCGGCCTCAAGCATCCGGCCTGGGCCGCAGCCCACATCGAGAACGGGCCCGCGCAGGGTGCGAAGCAGTTCGCGTTCGTCTGCCGTGGCGGGGCCGGACCAACCGAGCATGTTGAAGTGGACGCGCCCGATGGTTTCGTGCCAAGGAGATTCCGGACGCAGCGTCAGGCGCCCCTGGCCGAGGGGCAGGCTACGGGCGTAAGGTTCGTGCCCGCCCTGTCCGAATAGAGCTTGGCCAAACAAAGCTAGCGGGCCCATCCCCGCTGCAGAACCGTCCGCCCGGGCGCGGGGACCCTTGGGGACTGCCCGGATGCTCATCGCAAGGCAACCCTTCGGTTGGGTGCGGCCGCGGACGGGGCCTCAGCCGGCACGCCGGCCGCTGGCCGCCCCGTGGCCAGGCGCTCCACTGCGAGGGCAAACGGGGTTCCGCCACACTCCCGGGAGGCAGCGAAGGCATCGGAAAAGTAGTCCACATCCCTCAGGACGGGCAGCAGCCCCACGTCCAGGCCGGCGCCGGCCAGCCGGGCCAATTGGTGCGCTCCCGTTTGCGGGGTGGACATGCCCACTCCGCGGAGCAGACCGCCGTCGGGTCGGTACAGTCCCAACGCCCAAAAGCCACCGTCCGACGCCGGGCCGAACCACGCGCCGCGATGCGGCACCGGAGCGGGAGTTGCCCAGTCTGCCAGGAGCGGGGCCAACTGTTCCCCGCATAGCTGGGGCGTGTCCATGCCCAGGATCAGCAGCGGTCCGGCCGTCAGCGAACAGATAGCCGCCAGCCGTTCGTCAAGGCCTCCGGCACTCTGGGCGAATACTTCAAAACCAGCAGCGTCCCCTTGGCGCGGGGAGCCGTCAAACACCAGCAAACGCCGGGCCGCGGGAAGGGACCGCACTGTTTCCAACGTCTGGCTCAGGCTTGTCTGGGCCAGGGCTGCGGCCTCCTCCGGAGTGAGCGGGGGAGTGAGTCGCGTCTTGACCCTGCCCGGGATGCATTCTTTGGCAATGACGGCGATGGTGAGATTCACGGCGTCGCTCCATGGGGACCCGCCGCTGGTCCGCCGCCCTTCGTCGCCTGAGTCCGCTGCGATGCGGCGGCCAACTGGGTCCCCATGTCTTTGAGCGCAGTGACGGTTCCGCGGAGCGTCCCCGTGACTTTGGACTTCCCCAGCCGCGGAGAATAGTCGACCGGAACCTCGGCAACACGCCAGCCGTCGCGGTGCGCTTTGAGGAACATCTCCAGCGGATAGCCGCTGCGCCGGTCCCTCAGGTCCAGGCCGAGGAGTGCGCTGCGCCGAGCAAGCCTAAGGGGGCCAAGGTCAGTGACGGGGATGCCCGTTAGCCGGCGCAACCGCCGGCTCAGGGCCATGTTGGCCAGCCGGGCGTGGATCGGCCAGGCACCGCGGGCCGGACGCCGTGCACCCAACACCAGATCGGCACGGCCGGTGCGCACGAGCTCCAGCATCGGGGCCAGTTGGGCAGGGTCCAACGAACCATCGCAATCGCAAAAGGCCACAAACTCGGCCGTGGCCACCAGGAGTCCGGCATGTGCTGCCGCGCCAAAGCCGCGCCTCGCTTCGTCGACAACAGTGGCACCCAGGCTCTCGGCCAGGGCACCGGAGCCGTCGGTTGATCCGTTGTCCACGACGATCGCGCGATATCCGGGTGGCAAGGCCCCCAGCACCTTGGGAAGGGCCGAACGCTCGTTGAGGCATGGCAACACCACGTCTACCAACGCGGCGGCTGAACCCCCGCCGTCGTCCTCCGGTCCGTTTGGGATGCTGGGAACGCCGATTCGATCGTGCGAACCGCGTGCACCGCTTTGCTTTTTCTCCACCCTTTGACCGTAGAATCCGCAGGCCCGGTGCGACAGGCGGAAATCCTTACGGAACCGGGACTTTTGGCCGCCGGCAGCCTAGCTTTGATCCCCGCGTAGCGGTGCAGTAGAGAACTCCCGCATTCCGTCCTCGAAACCATGCCTCGGGAACCAGCCCAGCTCGGCCCGGGCCCGTGCCGAGCTGGCGGTGATATGTCGGACGTCGCCTAGCCGGAATTCGCCTGTGACCACCGGCTGGGGGCCCCCGGCAAAAGAACTCAGGACCGCCGCCACCTGCCCTACGGTGTGGACCTCGGAGGCGCCGATGTTGTATGCCCTCAGGCTGCCCGAGGCAACCCGGCCTCCCGCCAATGCGTCAATGGACAACAGATTTGCCTCAGCAGCATCTCCTACATGGATGAAACTCCGGCGCTGCCCGCCATCCTCGAACACTCGCACTGCCTCCCTGCGGGCCAGTGCAGAGCGGAACAGGCTGGCCACGCCCGCGTAGGGGGTGTTTTTGGGCATCCGGGGACCGTAGACGTTGTGGTACCGGAGGGCGATGGCGGAGCCTCCGGTTGAGCGCGCCCACGCGGAAGCGAGGTTCTCCTGCGCCAATTTTGAGGCTGCATAGACGTTCCGCGGATCCATGGCCGCGTCTTCGCTGACCAGAGCGGGCAACAGCAGCTCGCCGGTGGCAGGGTCGCGGGGGTCAAAGATTCCGTGCTCCAGATCCTCCACCCGGCGCGGGCCGGGGCGCACCGGCCTGCCTGCTGAATCGGTGTAGGCGCCTTCACCGTAGACCACCATGGAGGAAGCCAGGACAAGCTTGCCGATGCCGGAGGCCGCCATGCCTGCCAGGAGCACAGCCGTGGCCAGGTCATTGTTTCGGACGTAGTCCGGAGCGTCGAAGAAGTCCACGCCAAGGCCCACTTTGGCGCCCTGGTGAACGACGACGTCGACTCCCGCGAGCGCCTCTGCCACCGCGGCCGGTTCTCCGACGTCGCCCACGAACAGGGGCACTCCGGGAAGTCCAGGCGGCCGAACCGGGTGCACTGCCGGATCCAATGAATCCAGGACCCGGACCTCCCAGCCGCGGGCCACGGCGGCTTCGACGACATGGCTGCCTATGAAACCGGCACCGCCGGTGACCAGAATCCTCACGGCACTTTTCGTCCCGCGCGGGGGCGGACAGGGCTGGCGGCGCCCATCACGGTGGCCACCGCCGTAGCCGGCATGAGCGCCATCCGCCATATTCCGTCGTCGTCCGCTGGCTCAGCGCCGGTCAGCCCCGCGGACACTGTCCGCACTGCGTCCGACAACACCGCGAAGATCCGTGGCTGCGCGGCTGCCAGGCGGCCCAGCACCAGTTCCGCCGTCACTGGCTCGGAGCCGTCGTGCCCCGTGTCGGCGTCGGTAATGAAGGCCAGCGCCGCGAAGTGCATGTTCAACTCCGCCGCGAGCATCGGCTCCGGGTACTGGGTCATGCTGATCAAATGCGCGCCGGACTGAACCAGTGCCGCGGACTCGGCCTTGGTGGAGAAGCGCGGACCATTGATGACGGCCACGGTGCCCGACGCGGCGAAGTCTTCCCCTTGGCGCTCCAGGGCGGCGATGAGTGCCGCGCGCAATGGGACGCTGTAGGGCTCGGCAGCGGGCAGGTGCTGCACCCCGGTGGGCAGCGAGCCGTCGTAGAACGTGTCCGCCCGGCCCCAGGTTTTGTCCACGACCTGGTCCGGTACGGCAAAAGTGCCGGTTCCGTGGCTGGAAATCAGTCCGCCCACGGCCGCGGAGGACACAACAGCCTCCACGCCGAGGCTCTTGAGGGCCCAGAGGTTTGCGCGGTAGTTGATCTGCTGCGGGGCAACGCTGTGCCCCCGGCCGTGCCGGCTCAAGAATGCGACCACCGGCCCGCCGTCGTCGCCGGGGCCGTCCGGTGCGGCGAGCCGGGCGACCGTCACGGGACTGGAGGGAGGCCCGAACGGCGTCGGGATGTCCAGCGTGTCGAGCACGACGGCCCCGGGCAGCTTGTACAGGCCGGTGCCGCCAATGATCCCGATCCGGGGACGGGGTTCCAAGGGGGGTTCTGCGTGGGGTTCGGGCAGCGTTGACATGACCCCATCATGCCAACGCCGGCGTCCGGCGTCGCGGGTGGAATCCTTACGTGTCCGGAACGGGGCTGCCGGGACAGTCGGATGTTACCTTAGCGCTCGCGGTCGATCTGTAGATAGCTGAGTCCGCTTACATCGAGCCAGTACCGCGTGGGAGTCTCCACGAGGCGGAGCAGCACGCCCTCGCAGGACGCGCAGCGGACAACGATGCCCGGAGCGTCCACATACACCTTCGTCTCCCCGAAGACGCGGACCGCGCCGCAGTGCTTGCACTGTCCGATCGCTGCGACGATATCGAAGCGGAACAGTTCCCACAGCGGTCCTGCCACTGCGTTTCCGTCCAGATGCGGTATTGCGTTGCCTGGGATTCCGGCGATGTCCTGATCCTCGAAGCCCGGATCTTTAGTGCCCGGGGAATCGGAGCCGTTGTTGCCACTCACCGGGTTCCTCCCGTTCCGCCGAAGCGTTCGGTCTTGATCGAGGCAGCCGGATATCCCGCCTGCACGAGCCATTCCGCGACCGTTTCCACGAAGACCGTCTGGCCACATATGAAGATGTCCGGGACGGCGTCCGTCGGCAGGATGTTGGCCAGCAGGGTTTCTGCCGTGAGCCGTTGCGGAGTATTCGGCCAACCCTCCGGCGCCTTGCGTGTGTACACGTAGTCGATAGTGAGCTTGCGGGATTCCTGGCCCAAGGTTTGGAGTTCTTCCCGATAAAACCCTGCTTCGGGTGACTTGAGCGAATACAGCAGCCGGAACTGCGCCGGATTTTCCGATGCATGGTGTGCTCGGATCATGGACATGAGCGGTACGATGCCGGATCCTCCGGCAATCAACTGAACGGGGTTTGTGTCCGTTGGTTTCCAGACGAACCAGCCACCGACTGGTCCTCGGATCTCCAACTGGTCTCCGACCGCCAGTTCCCTGACCAGATAGGGGGAGACTTCGCCGTTGGCCAATTCGTCAACCGTGATCTCCAAGGTTTCGTCCATGTCTGCCCTGGACACGGAGTACGAGCGCACGGCCGTGTAACCGTCGTCGGCCGTGAGGCGAATGTCGATGTGCTGTCCGGCGAGGTTGCCGTTCAAGCCGTTCACCCGCAGGCCGATGGTTCGCGCGGTTTCCGTTTCGGGCATGCTGCTGACGACGTCGGCCACTCGCCATAGCGTGCTCATCCGGCGCACCTCATGAGTAGCGCTCCTCCCGCCACGGATCGCCGTGGATGTGGTACCCGTTGGACTCCCAGAAACCAGGAACGTCATCCTGCGTCAACTCGATGCCATTGATCCACTTTGCGCTCTTCCAAAAGTACAAATGCGGGACCAGGAGGCGGGCAGGTCCGCCATGGGCACGTTCAAGTGGCTCACCGTCGAATTCCCAAGCCACCCACGCCCTGCCGCCAAGAAGGTCCGGGAGCGGGACGTTGGTGGTGTATCCCCCGTAGGAGTGGGCCATCGTGAACCTGCAGTTTGTTTCCACGTCCTCAAACAGAGTGTCCAGGGACACCCCGCGCCACGTGGTGCCCAGCTTGGACCAGCTGGTCACGCAGTGGATATCCGTATGGATGTCCATCTGGGGCAATGCCATGAATGCGTCCCAGGACCACGCGTGACGCTGCCCTGACTCGGTGCTGATGAAGAATTCCCACTCGTCAGTCGGGATCCGGGGAGCGGGGCCGGCGGTAAGGACCGGGAAGCTGGCGGTCTCGTATTGGCCCGGTGGCAACGCTGGATTGCCGGTCTGCCGTCTTCCGTGAAATCCAGACGAGATGATGCCCATCATGTACCTCCGATGCGGAGTCTCGAGCCGACTGTGCTCGGTTCCCCAACGATAGGGCAACGGCCGGGCAGGGTCCAGACACTACGGCAAAGCCCAAAGGGAACGACGGCGTCACCAACCGCCGCGCGTGGGCGTATGTCCCTTTCGGGCATCGTCGGGCATCGCCATTTCGGCCCGCAGGCCCAGGAGCCGGATCGGACGTCCCGCTTCGATTCCCGCTGCGAGGTCCAAGGCCCGCGCGAGGATTTCGTTCCGGTCGAATGTCTCCGGAATCTTCTTCCCCTGGGTCGTGGTCAAGAACGGCGCGTACCGGACCTTCAGGGTCAGCCCAATGACGGGCCGTCCTTCGGCCACGACATCCTCAAGGACGTGCGCTGCCAGCTCCCTCACGGCGTCCTCCACTTGGGTCGGGTCCGTCAGATCCTGCTGGAAGGTGGTCTCGCGGCTATGTCCTCGGGCAACCCACGGTGTGTCGTCCACAATGCTGGCGCCGTCGCCTCGTCCGAGCTGCGCGTACCACGGACCCATCCTGGGGCCGAACTCCGGGACCAGGTCCTGGGGATTGGAGGCGGCAAGTTCGGCGACCGTGTTGATGCCGAGTTTGGCTAGCCGGGCCGACACCCTGGTGCCGACGCCCCACAGATCCTTGGTGGGCCGGCTGCCCATGACGTCGAGCCAGTTCCCTGCGGTGAGGCGGAAGACTCCGGCCGGCTTTCCGAACCCAGTGGCCACCTTGGCCCGGACCAAGGTGTCGCCGATGCCCACGCTGCAATGCAGTTGCGTTCGCACCAGGACGGCCGCCTGCACTTGCCGGGCGTAGGCTTCCGGATCCTCCGCCTCGACGCCGACAAAGGCTTCATCCCAACCCAGCACCTGAACGGTGGCACCTGGCTGCGAGCGCAGGGTAGCCATCACCATTTCAGACGCCTCGAGGTAAGCCTCGTGATCGACGGGCAGGATTACGGCGTCGGGCACTTTCCGGGCTGCAATGCGCAAGGGCATTCCGGAACCCACACCGAACGCCCTGGCCTCGTATGACGCGGTCGACACCACGGCCCGTTCCGTGGGGTCGCCCCGACCGCCGACAATGATCGGCTTGCCCGCAAGTTCCGGCCGTCGGAGCACTTCGACCGCTGCGATGAACTGGTCGAGATCAACGTGCAGCACCCACGGGATTCCGCTCACACGCCACCAGCTGTCATGTCTGCGCGCGCTCCGCCTCGATGTCGACGCCTGTGACCACATCGCCCGCGCGCTCATAGACGAGCCAGATCGCGCCCTTCGGGAAGGCTTGAGGTGGCTGGGCGAGCGTGAAGGCGGCGGGAACCGTACCCTCCCGGAAGATCCGCTTGCCTGCGCCGAAAGTCACCGGGTACAGCCAGAGATTCAGCCGGTCGACGAGGTCCTCGGCGAGGAGGGTCTGAAAGAGGCCGCCGCTGCCGATGACGTGGGTCTCGTCGTGGCGCTCGCGGATCCCGCGGACCTCGGTTGCGACATCCGTCAGCACCGTCGTCCCGGCCCAAGAGGGGTCAGTGATTGTGTGTGATGCGACATATTTCGGCACGGTGTTGAACCGGGCCGCGATCGGGTCGGCGGCGGGTGCGGTGGGCCAGAAACCAGCGAAGATGTCGTACGTCTTCCGCCCAAGCAGAAGCGCGTCGAGGCGTTCAATGCCCGCGCCTATCGCCTCGCCGGACTCCTTGTCGAAGTATGGTGCCTGCCAGCCGCCGAACTCGAAGCCGCCCTCGCGATCTTCATCGGGCCCGCCTGGAGCCTGATAGACACCGTCGAGGGTACTGAACAAGTCGACCACGATGATTCCCACAGGCCCCATTTTTCGGCGCGCGCTGCGAGAAGGCAAGAGCTTGTACGAAACCTAGCTATTCGCTGGGTCCCGCTCGTCGAACAGGCGCGTCAGGCAATCGGCATAATGGGTCATTGCGTCCGCGAAATTGAGAAGTTGGACTCCGCCGTGGGTGGCCTCTGCCCTATCGGTGCTAGCTTCGTCGGCGTGGCAGAGGAGTGGCTCGCAACTCGTTCCGTTCGCGGTGAGCCTTGCGATTCCCCAAGGATGGCTCGGGTCGGTGACTGCTATACCTGCTGCGTCGAAGGTGTCGCGGAGGACGTACCTTGTGACTGTCCTCCATGACTGCAGGAACTGTGGCTGCAGTTGTTCAATGAGTTCGTCGTCGTTGCTGCGGTAAGCGCGTCCTAGGTCCATGGAAAGCTCGTCCCACTCCTGGGCGTCGCGGACCATGAGGTGTCCGGCCCGCAACCGGGCTATGGTTTCGTTCAACGTCATGGTCAGTCCCCAAACTTCCTGTCGTATCTGTTCCTGCCTACGAAGCAGGTCATCAAGGGGAAGAACGGACGGGAACCCGGCATGATTCCCACGCCGGCAGCAATCCACGATCATGGGACCACGTCGATCGGTATTTCCAAGACTCGGTCGCTCTCGATCCACGTGCTCCGGGTGCCGAACTGCCTGCTCAGCCTTTGCATCCGCTCGGCGATTTTCCCCGCGCTCCGGCTCGCCAGCCGGGTTTGCAGGCGGGCGATGTTCGTCGGATGCAAGCGCAACGTGCTGGGTACGTTTCCATCTGTTTCCAGGAGGAAGACGAACGACTGATCGTTGCGTTCATCCGGGTCAACCGCGTAATCATCCACAAAGTCGCCGGCGCTGTAGACAATGGGCCGGCCCCTGTAGATTTCGATGCCGCGGAATATGTGGGCCGAATGGCCGAACACGACGTCGGAACCCGCGTCTATCAGCGCCCGGGCCAGGCTCTGGTGCGCGGACGGGACCTTGGACCCCCAATTGGCGCCCCAGTGTGCCGAAACGACCAGCAGCTGGCTGTGGTCTTTCGTCCGACGGACCATGTCCAGCAAATCCTTCACCCGGCGGTCACCGGAGTCGACCGGGACATAGTAGGTTCCTGGAGCTCGGGCGGTTGCTTCCCAGCCCGGTTCATTGTCGGTGAAGGCAATAAATCCGACCGCAGTGGGTCCTGCCCGCCGGACCGCCGGGCTGCGGGCAGATTCCAGGTCGATCCCTGCCCCCGCATGCAGGATCCCGTTCGCGTCGAGTGTCGGCAGCATTTCCAAGAGCGCATCGACTCCGTAGTCGAGTACATGGTTGTTGGCCAGCGAGACCACGTCGATCCCCGCCGAGCGCAGGCTCTCCACGTTCCTTGCATCCGAGCGGAAGTGGTACATCTTGCCGGCCGCAGGCGTTCCGTCGTCCGCGAGAACGCATTCCAGATTCGCGAATCGGATGTCAGCCTGCCGGAGGACCGGGAGGGTATCGCCCCAAGGGTAGTCGGCAGCAGCCACCTTGAGCTCGTCGTTGACCAGCCGACCGAGCATGACATCTCCGAGGAGGGCTATCCGCATTCTCCACCTCCAACGTCGCAGGCCTTTGGTATCAGGATGGGCCGCTTCGCCGCCTGGTGCCAGTCAACCGACGGACGCGAAAACCGGCGTCGAACCCCAAGGAGTGCCGCTTGAGCCGTTCTTCACGGAAAGGCCTCGCGTGGTCCGGATTCGTGGGGGATAGTTGGATCAGGAGGCCGCCCCGCGTGTATTGCTTGCTGCTTTCCGGTCTGGACGTGGAGCGCGGCGGCTTTGATGGGAATGTCGCGACGATGGGGATTTTTCAGGACAGGGCTGATGCAGGACGGCAGTTGGGGCTGCGGCTGGCGCATCTGCGTGGTCAGGAGGCAGTCATCCTAGGGGTGCCACGCGGCGGGGTTCCGGTGGCCTTTGAGGTTGCAGCGGCCTTGGATGCGCCGCTGGACGTGATCGTTGTGCGGAAGCTGGGAGTCCCGTCCCAGCCCGAACTCGCGATGGGCGCCATCGGGGAGGACGGCACATATGCGCTCGAGCGGAGCGTCCTCGCAGCCACAAGGGTCAAACAGGAAGAACTGCGGGCTGTTGAGCGGCGGGAGCGGGCCATCCTCGAGGACCGGGTGGCCAGGTTTCGCGCCGGCCGGGGCCGCGTTGACTTGAAAGGCCGCATCGCCGTCGTCGTCGATGACGGGATCGCTACGGGGTCAACCGCCAGGGTGGCATGCCGGATTGCACGGAACTTGGGGGCCGCCAAGGTGGTACTGGCCGTTCCTGTCGCCTCGTCCGACGTCCTCGCGGGACTGACGGAACCGGACGACGTGGTGTGCCTTGCCACGCCGCCGCGGCTTACGGCTGTCGGCTACCACTACCGTGATTTCTCGCCGACGGGCGACGACGAGGTGGTGTGGCTGCTCGCCGCCGCTGCCAAGCGCCTGCAAAATGCCTCTTCAACCGTGGAAGACCGCGGCCTTGACGAGGAGGTCCATATTCCCGCTGACGGGTTGTGGCTTCAAGGACACTTTCATTTGTCCGGATCAGCTGCCGGAGTTGTGGTGTTCGCTCATGGAAGCGGCAGCGGCCGCCACAGCCCGAGAAATAGATTTGTCGCCACAACGCTTCAGCGGGCTGGCCTGGGGACCTTGCTGCTTGACCTGCTCAGCCCAGGGGAGGAGCTCAATCGTGCCAATGTGTTCAACATCGAACTGCTTGCGCGCAGGTTGATCGCGGCAACGGGATGGCTTAGCGGGAGGCCGGACACGGCCTCATGCAGCGTGGGATACTTCGGCGCGAGTACCGGTGCCGGCGCCGCATTGTGGGCGGCGGCCGAGCTCGGGGAGAAGATCAGCGCAGTCGTCTCGAGGGGAGGCCGTCCGGACCTGGCGGGTGCGAGGCTTGCCATGGTGCGGGCCCCGACGCTCTTGATTGTCGGGAGTGCGGATCACCGGGTGCTCGAACTCAACCGCCGGGCGCAAGCCGTGATGGGCTGCCCCAACCGCCTCGAGCTTGTCCCGGGGGCCACCCATCTCTTCGAAGAACCCGGAACATTGGAGGCGGCGGCGATTCTCGCCAGGGATTGGCTTGTTCAGTACCTGCCGTAAGGCCGGACAGTGGTCCCTTGAACCTCTGTTCGCTCCAGGGCTAGCATTGCCGCCACGGGACCCGGCTGTCCTTGGCCGAGGCCCAGGGGGAAACCGACGTCGATCATATTCGAGGAGACGGGCATGGGCGAGACAATGGCGGATGCGTCATCAGCGAACCTGATGGTCGACTTGATCATATCCTTGGACGGGTATGCCTCAGCCGAGGGATGGCCCGGCTGGTGGGGTCTGGAGGCTCCGGAATACCTGGCGTGGCTCGGGCAGGAGGGGGAGAAGGGTTATACCTTCCTTCTCGGGGCGAAGACCTACCGGCTTATGTCCAGGATGTCAGAGGAAGCCGCAGCCGAGGACTCGGGATTCTCCGAGGATGAGGGTGCCGCCCTGACCGGCCTTGCCGCCGTGCCAAAGGTCGTCTTCTCCTCCACGCTGCAGGCTCCCTTGACGTGGCCGAACTCGCAGCTGGTCACCGGGGACGCGATCGAGGCCGTGGCGGAGATGAAACGGACCCGGACCGGGCCCCTGAGCACTCTCGGGAGCCTGAGCCTGTGCCGGTCGTTGCTGACTGCTGGCCTCGTGGACAGGTTCCGGGTGGTCCTTTTCCCGGTGATCACGGGCAGCACCGGTCGGGAGCGGATTTACGACGGCTATCCGGATGTCTCGCTCGAGATGGTGGAAAGCAGGACCTTCGATGGTCGGCTCCAACTGCTCGAGTACGTCCCCACCGTGCTCAGCGGTCCGCCGGGCAGCGGTCCGGCGTGAGCCGATCCGAAGGGAAACGGCCGTGAACTCGACGATTTTGGTGACGGGTGGAACCGGCACGCTAGGGCCGCTGGTGGCTTCGCGCCTACGGGGCGGGGGCTACTCCGTGCGCGTGGCGGGACGCCATGCCCCTCCACCGGAGCAGGACATCGAATTCGCGCAGTGTGACCTCGACACCGGCGACGGCATCGAAGCCGCCTTGAGCGGTGTCCGGACCGTGGTGCATTGCGCGGGCACCCAGAAGGGCGACGGCGACAAGGCGCGCCGCCTCGTCGCCGCGGCTTCCCGAGCGGACGTGACGCACCTTGTGTTCATCTCGGTCGTGGGGGCCGACACGATCCCGGTCAAGAGTAGGTTCGACCGTGCGGCTTTCGGCTACTTCGCGTCCAAACGGGATGCGGAGGAGGTCGTGGCCGGGTCCGGGATCCCGTTCAGTACCCTCCGCGCCACGCAGTTCTTCGAGTTGTCGCTCTTGACCGTGCGGGCCATGGCCAAGCTTCCGGTCATTCCGGTGCCGAAGGGCTTCCGGTTCCAACCGGTGGACGCTGGCGAGGTCGCGGACCGGCTCGTCGAGCTCGCTCTCGCTCAGCCCGCTGGCCTTGTGCCCGATCTCGCCGGTCCGGTCTGCTACCCGATGGGTGAGCTCATCCGCTCCTATCTCGCCGCAGCCGGTCTGCGGCGCCTACTCGTCCCCGTTCATATGCCGGGGCATGCCGCCAAGGCAATCCGAGCGGGCGCCAACCTGTCCGAGGACAGGGCCGTCGGGCGCAGAACCTGGGAGGAGTTCCTCACCGAGCAGGTTTCCACGGCTGTCCGGAGGTGACCCCACTGGTGCGGGCTCAACGTCCCACGTCGTCAGCGACCGGGGGTTGCGCGGCGTGCCTGGCCCGCGCCGCCGGTTCAACTAAGTCCACGGCGTAGGGTTTGGTGGCCGAGCGCTGCAACGGAAGGCGCAAGCGCACCTGATAAGAGCCATTCCGGAACTTGGCGCGGGGATCCATCTGGATAACCAGGAGTGGCTCTTGGCGGGATGCGTCCACCCTCAGCAGCATTCCGTGCCGGCGACCATCAACGAGCAGTGGGGTCGCAGGCTCCACCGCGGTCTGCTTGAGGACTTCCTGATATTTCGGACCCGCCGCCAAGAACAGGATTCCATGGGAGAACCCGACTACTCGCAACGGGATTGCCGTGTCAGGCTGCCGGTCGGGCCCGGGGCTTCTTTCGTGTTCCTTCGCAAAGGATTCCGTCACTGACTTTAGCGATCGATCGCACTCCTGGCACCTGGCCCGCGTCCCGACGTCGGCCAAAAGGGTCACAAGCAGCCCCCTGGGGGCGGTGCTCCATTTGTCGGAAACGATGTGGCACCACGCCGGGTGGTACTCCTCCCCGTACTTCATGACATAAACCTGATCTTCGCCGAGGAGGGGCTTGCCCTCCCGCCTGGCGGCCGGCTCGACGGGTCTAAGAGCGCCGAGGCCTTTGGCATCTGAGCGGCCTGCGTGGCTGCGCTTGAGGTATGTGCGGATCCATGGATTGAGTGGACGTTTTGGGCTAGGAATTGCGGGGCCTTCCTGTGCGGAGGGAGTATGTTCGTCCCTCATTACCCCCTACCTAGCTTGATGGCTTTTCGAGCAAGTCGCCAGTCCGGCTGCCGTAGTCCGTCATCGTCCGCCCCTTGACTTTTCCCCTAGGGGAAGGTGCAAAGGTGGAGCGCAGGGCGGCCTCCAGCCGGTGTGGCAGCTAACCGCTGGGGTGGGGGAGTAGCCCGGGCCATTCAATAAGGGGAAAAGCATGGCAAAAAACAAGGAGGTCACTGACGCGTCTTTCGACGCCGACGTGCTGAAGTCAGCCAAGCCCGTCGTCGTCGAATTCTGGGCGGATTGGTCTGGACCTTGCTCTAGGCTTTCCCCCGTCCTGGAACAGCTCGCGGTCGAATACGCCGACAAAATCGAGGTTGTAAAAATCAATGTCGATGAGAATCCCGAAACCGCGGGTGCCTTCGGCATCAGCTCAGTCCCGTCGGTGTCCTTGTTCAAGGACGGCAAACGAAGAATCTCCGTGATCGGCGTCGGCGCGATGCGGTACTTCGAAATGGAATTCGCTGAGTACTTACGCTGACTCTTCTTCACCCCATGAGCGCCGTCCCCTACAGTGGGAGTTCAATGGGGAAGACGAGGTGCATGGTGCGAATCGGTGAAGCCGCCCAAGCGGCGGGTATGACGAGCAAGGCCTTGAGATTCTATGAAGAGCACGGGCTGCTGCCGGCTGCGAAGCGCACCGCCAACGGATATCGCGATTACACAGGCGAAGCCATCAACAGGCTCGACTTCATTCGTCGCGGGCGCGCCGCGGGACTGGCCCTTGCACAGATCCGCGAAATCCTGATTCTGCGCGACGCAGGCCGTGCGCCTTGCACCCATGTGCGCGACCTTCTGGCCGGCCAGCTGGCCGACCTCGACGCGCAGATCGCCGAACTCGTCGCACTGCGCACCACCGTCGCTGAATACCACGCCATCGCCGCAGCCGCGGACCCGGAAGCGTGCGACGCCGAACGGATCTGCAGCTACCTCTGAAATGGGGTCAGCCGCCTCCCTGATTGGACACATGTTCGTGAGTGAGTGAAGTGAAGCGATTCGTCGTAGCCCTGATGGCGGTGGTCCTGTGGTTGTCCGGGTGCGCCAGTCCGGGCACTGGGCATTCCGGCGTTGTCACCGGCTTTGTCCTGACCGCCCCGGTGTGTCCCGTCGAACGTGTCGGTCAGGAGTGTCCGCCGCGCCCCGTCCCAGGGGCGGCGGTTGTCGCCTTGGACGGGGAAGCTGTCCGGGGCTCGACGCTGACCGATGGCACCGGCGCCTTCCATCTAACGCTGCCTGACGGCAATTACGTCATCAAAGCGAGCAACGTCGGCGGTTACGAGTCGACGGCTACCGAGGCGGTGGTGATCTCGGAGACTCCTGTCCACATCACGCTGGTTGTTGACAGCGGGATTCGCTAATCCGTATTACTCGGCGGACGGTCGTTTTCGTTGTTGTTTCGTCGCCGACCGGTGCTCCTTTGTGACCCGGTGCCGACGTTTCGAGCTCCGGGTGGGTTTGCTCGCCCGGCGGGCAGCGGCTTCGGGAGCAAGCGCCTCCGCTACGAGGCGGGAGAGTTTGGCCAAGGCGATCTCGCGATTGCGTAACTGGGACCGCTGCTCGGAGGCGGTCACCGTGATGACCCCGGCGATGAGGCGTGGTCCAAGACGCGTGAACAGCATCAGCCGTTGGTCGTCGGAAAGCGCCGCGGAGTCGGCGGCATTCCATGACAGTTCGACGCGGCTGTCCGAGGTATTGACATGTTGACCGCCTGGCCCTGACGAGCGGGAGAACCGCCAGCCGAGTTCCGACGCCGGAATCGTGAGCCCGGGCGACACTTCGAGATCCATGCTGCAAGCGTTTCACGTTATGGGCAGGAACGAAGCCCCGCCCTGCGCTCCTCAGCTCCCGGATGCCTTCGCAGCCTTGATGGCGGCCTTGGCAGCTTGCTTGTTCGCCCGCACTTTTCTGAGCGACTCCGGATCCACGATGTCGGCCACAGAGACAAATGCGTTCTCCTGGCCGTAGGCGCCGGCAGCCTCACGCCAGCCTTGTGCCTGGAGTCCGCGCTGCTTGCCGAGCAGTGCCAGGAAGATTTTTGCCTTTTGCTCTCCGAAGCCGGGCAATTCCTTCAACCTACGGAGCACTTCCTGGCCGTCGGGATCGTCCCGGGTCCAGATGGCAGTTGCGTCCCCATTCCAATCGCGCTGAACGACTGCGGCCAGATCCTGGACGCGGCCGGCCATGGAGCCGGGGAAACGGTGGACAGACGGACGCTCCTTGAACACCTCAACGAAGCTTGCCGTGTCATATTCGGCTATTGCGGCAGGGGACATGGACCCGATGCGCGCGCGGATCTTTTCGGGTCCGGCAAACGCAGACTCCATGGTCACCTGTTGGTCGAGCAGCATGCCGATGAGAAGCGCGAACGCATCATCGCTGAGCAGTTGGTCGGCGGCGGGGTCGCCGGTAATGTGCAGTTCCATGCGCCCATCCTCCCACCTGCTTTGATTCGCGTCATGGTGGATGAGGCCCGCAAGCTCAGCAGCCCAAGGGCGCGCTGGCCCGGCCAGCTCAGCAGCCCGGTTCGGTCCCCGTCTGTTAGCTCCCCGGCAATTCGCGCCGCTCGAGCGTCTGCCCATAGGGAACGTCGCGGCTGATGGCGACGGTGTACCTCGTGTATCCGTGCTGGGTGACGAGGATGCCGTGACGGCGGTCCTTGACGGCGTGTTCGCGGGCGATTTCGACGGCGGTGTTCAGGTCGTTTTCGATGGTGTCAGGGTCGTGGGCGGTGATTTCCAGGACGACGTCCGAGTGGCGCTTGATCATCGTGGTCTCTTTCTCGGCGGGAAGTACCGGGGTCTCAGCGGTCACGGGCTTCCGGGGCCGGGGGCACCCGGGGAGGCGGAAGGCGGTGATTCGAGAGGGGTTGCCCGGCATTCTGTGATGGGGCGGTGGCTGGCCGAAGAGTCCGGCGGCCTTGATCGGCGGAAGCATCTTCCTGCGGATCTGTAGCCAGTTTGGATGATCGGCGGCCCGGACACAAGGTGAATTGCCGAAAAAGTTGGCCGTGTCGCCAAAATACATTCGGCGATGCATTCACGTGGGAGCGGGTGTCTGGCTGTCCTAGGACCGGGAGGGCCACGCGCCGGAGCCGGTTTCTGCCCTAGTGTCGATTCGGAACGGCCGATCTATATCGAGGGAGTACCGATGAGAATCGCAGTGACGGGTGGAAGCGGAAAACTGGGCCGGCATGTGGTGCGCCGGCTCAGCGGGGACGGGCACCAGGTGTTGAACCTGGACCGTGCGGGCGAAAGGAGCCCGGGTCTGGCGATCGTTGACCTGCGTGACTATGGTCAGGTGCTGGATGTGTTCCTGGGGCTGGACGACCGGCATAGCGGCTTCGATGCCGTGGTGCATCTGGGGGCCATTCCCGCACCCGGAATCGTCCCGGATGCCGCGACGTTCGAGAACAATATGCTGTCGACGTACAACGTGTTCCAAGCGGCCCGACGGGCCGGCATCAAGAAGGTTGTCTACGCCTCAAGTGAGACGGTGCTGGGCCTGCCGTTCGACGTCGACCCTCCCTATATCCCCGTGGATGAGGAGTACCCGGCCCGGCCGGAAAGCACCTACTCGCTGGTGAAGCATTTGGAAGAGCAGATGGCCATCGAGTTCACGCGTTGGGACCCCGAGCTGAGCATCGTGGGGCTGCGGTTCTCCAACGTCATGGACGTGTCGGATTACGAACAGTTTCCGTCCTTCGACTCCGACGCCAGGCTGCGCAAGTGGAACCTGTGGGGTTACATCGATGGACGCGACGGCGCGCAGGCTGTGGCGCGGGCCCTTGAAAACGGCAAGCCCGGGTTCGAAGCATTCATCATCGCAAACGCGGATACGGTCATGAGCCGGTCCAGTGCCAGCCTGGCTGCGGAGGTATTCCCCGGCGTCAAGGTGATCAAGGAATTGGGAGAGCACGAGACCATGCTCTCCATCGACAAGGCCAGGCGATTGCTGGGCTTCGACCCCGAATACACGTGGCGCAGCTACCACCCGAACCGTACTACCCCCACCGAGGATTGAGGAACATCATGCAATACCGCACTTTGGGCAACAGCGGCGCCGTGGTTTCGAACTACGCGCTGGGAACCATGACATTCGGGGCCGAGTCCACCGAGGAAACGTCCCGCGCCATCCTGGACAGCTACGTTGCTGCCGGCGGCAACTTCATTGACACCGCCGATGTTTACAGCGCGGGGGTATCGGAGGAGATCATCGGCCGCTGGCTGGCCGAACGGCCCGATGCGCGGGACCGCGTAGTGCTGGCCACGAAGGGCCGCTTCCCCATGGGCGCGGCTCCGAACGACGTCGGCACCTCCCGACGCCACCTCACGCGGGCGTTGGACGATTCGCTGCGCCGCTTGGGAGTGGAGCAGATCGACCTGTACCAAATGCACGCGTGGGACCCCATTACGCCTTTGGAGGAGACGCTGCGCTTCCTGCACGACTCCGTCAGCAGCGGCAAGATCGGCTACTACGGGTTTTCCAACTTCCTGGGGTGGCAGTTGACCAAAGCTGTCCACATTGCCAAGGCGTTTGGCTGGAGCGCGCCGGTGACCCTGCAGCCGCAGTACAGCCTGCTGGTCCGTGAGATTGAATCGGAGATCGTTCCGGCTTCCCTGGACGCTGGAATCGGGCTGCTGCCGTGGTCTCCCCTGGGTGGCGGTTGGCTCTCCGGCAAGTACAAGCGCGACGTGCCGCCCACGGGTGCCACCCGCCTGGGTGAGAACCCGGAACGCGGGATGGAGGCGTGGCAGGCCCGCAACGATGATCCCCGCACGTGGGACGTCATCGGAACGGTGGAAAAGATCGCAGCGGATCATGGCGTCAGTGCCTCCCAGGTTGCACTCGCGTGGTTGGCGGACCGGCCCGCCGTGACCTCCGTGATCCTCGGCGCCCGCACCACGGAACAGCTGGCGGACAACCTCGCCGCGGCCGACCTGGAACTCAGCCCCGAGGAAACCGGGCGGCTCACCGAGGCCAGCCAACCGCGCGTCGGCGTCTATCCGTACGGTCCGATGGCGGAGAACCAGCGCAGCCGGAAGATCGAGGGCGGCCGGTAACTCCGGGCGCCGGGTCCGACGCCATACTGCAGGGCCCGAGGTCCATTGCCCACGAGGCAGGACAGGCGTTGAATGTGGCTTATGGTCGACTGGGTTCTGATTTCCAATCTCGGCACCGCTCTCGGCACGACTGTTCTCGCCGTCGCGACCTTCATTTCGACGCGCTCGGCGAACCGGTCGGCGCGGCTCGCGGAGCGCGCGCTCCTGAATGGATTGCGGCCTATCCTGCTGCCCTCGAACTGGTCTGACGCCCCGCAGAAAGTGCGGTTCATGGAAGGCAAGTGGATGGTAGTGCGCGGTGGCCATGCCACGCTCGAGATCAGCGACAACACTGTGTACCTGTTGATGTCTGTCCGAAATGCCGGTGCGGGAGTGGCGGTCCTGCACGGCTGGCACCTGCCACCGGACGCCAGGGCTCCGCTGGCGCCCGTGGAGGAGTTCCACCGGCTGACCCGGGACATCTACGTGCCGGCCAACGACGCCGGATTCTGCCAGGTCGCGATCCGGGACCCGGAGTCTGCCGACTTCCGCAACGCCACAGCGGGAGCGGCCGGCGAAGGCTTCACCGTTGATGTCCTCTACGGAGACGCTGAAGGCTCGCAGCGCGTCGTCTCCCGTTTCTTCATCACACCAGGACCCGGCGGCGCCGGCCACGAAGACGACGTCGACTGGCTGCTGATGGTCTCGCGCCACTGGAACCTGGACTTGCCGGCACCGCGCGGCTGAGCCCGGACCCCGCCGTCCGTCCTGGATTTCGCGGATACGACGCCGGCCGCGGTCCGGGTGGCCCTAGCCTGCTTCGCTTTGGATCCGGTCCTTCACGCTTTGGGGCATGGTCGAGCACGCATCGTTGTCGGAGCGCTGGTCGGCATGGCTGTCGGCAGTATCGGTGATGCCGACCGTCGCAACGGCCCCCTGCCAGCCGCCCAGGCCAACGAGCTGCCGGGGGACCCAGACGTTCGCGGCGCCGTTCACGAGGTTCCACACGGCAGGGTTGACACCTGCGCCGAGGTAGATGCCTCCGTTGGGGTCCCGCTTGACGAGATCCGGCAATGGAAGGACGCCCATCAGCTGGGCCGACTGGTAATCGGACATGTTCCACGGCGGCGTTCCGAAGTAGTACCAGCTGGCGGCGCAGACGCCGTAGAGATGGGGGCCGAACTGGGCATAGTTCAGGTAGAGCTCCAAGGTGCGTTGGGGGCTCAACGTGTAGCTGAACTGGGTCGCCAGGACGGCTTCGATTCCCTTGCGGACGGCGTTCTGGTCGTCCCAGAGGAAGATGTTCTTGACCAGCTGCTGGGGGATGGTGGAACCGCTGGGGTCGGGCTTTCCCTGGAAATACGCTTGTGCCCTCGCCTGGAGGTCGCCAAGATCGAAGGCCCCGCTGCGTGTTCCGAGCTGTTCGTCTTCATGGGCGATGGTCGCGGCCAGCAGGTGGCGGCTCATGTGGTTGATCGAGACGAACTGGTAGACGTTGGGCTCGCCCGCCTCCAGCATGTAGGCGGTGCGCGGCGGGGTCACGCCCATGCTGAACATGAAGGCGATGATTTGGACCAGAACCAGCGGGGTGATCAGCGCCAGGAGGAGCTTGCGCCGCCACTTCCGCTTGGATCGCTTAGCATTCTTACCGCCTGAGGGAAACGGCGGCTGGGCCTGATCCGGCTCTTGCGGCTCCAAGGGGACTGGCAACGGGTAGCTGACGACCCTGGCCCGGGCAGGATCGGGGCGGCCCGCTGAAGGAGGTCTTCCGGGCTGCGGACGCCGAGGCGGGGTCGGTGGTGTTGGAGTTTCCATCGGTCTGCCTTTGCTTCTCGTCCCGCGCAGTTACCCCCGGAAGGGGGAGAGGATGGCACGAAAGTCTACCGGGCCTTGCTGGTTGTTCCGTTCAGCAAAGTAGCCGGGGTCCCGATCCCTTAGGGTGCAGGAGAAGATTGTAAGTACACTTACCGAAGTCATCACGAGCGAATATCGGAGCGGCAATGACTTCTGCACGGACCTTTGAATCGATCGTCATTATTTTCAATCCCAACAGCACGGGGGATGCACGCAGGCTGGCCGAGGGTCTCCACAACGAGCTGGAGGATCTTCTCAGCTACCCGGTGGACATCAGGCTCCAGCCGACCGGCCACGCCGGCCATGCAGTCGAGCTGGCACGGGACGCTGTCAGCGGTGGCGGGCACGTGCTGGTTGTGTCAGTCAGTGGTGACGGCGGCTACAACGAGGTTGTCAACGGCGTGATGCAAGGTGGCAATCCCAGGGCCGTGTGCGCGGTGCTGGGGGCGGGGAATGCCAATGATCACCGGCGGACCACCGGCACCAAGCCGCTGGGAGAAGCAATCGCCGCGGGCAGGGTGCGAAGCATTGACTTGCTCCGGGTGCACACGGGCAAGGGATCGGACTTGCCCGGGGAGTACGCGCACTCCTATGTCGGCTTCGGGCTGACGCCGGTGGTGGCTATGGACTTGGAAAAGGGCGGCAAGGGAGCCCTGAAGGAAATGGTCTCCGTGATGCGCACCTTCTCAAAGTTCGAGCCCTTCGAGATACAACAGGCCGACGGCAAGCGCCGCAGCTTCGACAGTCTCGTGCTCGCCAATATTCCGGAGATGGCGAAGTACGCGACGCTCAGCGACGCCGACGACAAGCTCTCTGACGGAAAATTCGAAGTGATCGCCTTTGCCCACAAGCCAAAGTGGAGGGTCCTCTTGACGGCGCTGCGGGCCGCTACGAAGGGCCTGGGGGACCAGCCCAGCGTGAGTAGCTACTCGTTCACCACCGTCAAGCCCCTGGCATATCAGATCGACGGCGAAGTGAAATCCGTTGATGCCGAGACCCAGGTCAGGATTGAGTGTGCCCCAGCGGCCCTCTCCACCCTGGGATAGGGAAGCGCGGGACCTTGCCTGCCAGTAAGCATGCTGATTAACTCAGAGGCGAAGCGCCACACTGGCGCTGCCTTCGCTTGCAAAGGAGATGCGCCATGGGAATTCTTGCTTTTCTTCTTCTCGGCCTGATTGCGGGCGCCATCGCAAAGGCCATTCTTCCTGGAAGACAGGGCGGCGGCTTGCTGCTTACTCTTCTCCTGGGGGTCGTCGGGGCATTTCTTGGTGGTTGGATCGGTTCCCTCGCCTTCGGGGGCGGACTCGGAAACTTCTTCGATCTCAGGACCTGGCTGCTGTCCATCCTGGGAGCCGTCATCGTGTTGCTGATCTTCGGCCTATTCAGAGGACGTCGAAGCAGAGTCTAGGCGTGGATGGCTCGTAGATGGTCAGGCCTTCGCCGGCACAGGATCGTTCGGGTGTGGATTCAGTGGCGTGATCTCCGCGGTCATCCACACGTGCAACGGGAGCGAGGCAAGGATTTCCTTGAGATCGGCTTCAGTGTCGGCGCTTCAGAGGCCGAGAGTGCGCCACTCGCCCGGCTCTGTGGGCGGCCGCCACAATCGCAGGAGGTGGCCCATCTGCGCGAGTTTGTTGCGTGATCTAGTCCCGCGAGGCATCTTTTCCGGGTCGAGTTAGATGCGGCCCGGGAGGCGATCGGTGACTTCCTGGACGATCCACAGATTGCCGTCGGGGTCTTCGAAAGAGCAGAAGGACCCGTAACTGGTGCGTTCGGGGTCGACGCCGGGCTGCCGCGCCTCAACCGGGAACGGGGGACCGTGCCAGATGTCAGTCACCTCGATGTCACGCCCGACGAGTTCGTGGTGGGCAGCTTCAATGTCGGAAACGACGAGTGTGTTCACGGCTGAGCCCGGCTTGGCCGGGTTGAGACCAAGGCCGAAGTCGACCGAGGTTCCCGAGCCCGGCGGGGTGAACTGGACAATGCGCAACCCTTCCATGGGGGCGGCGTCTTCGTCGAGGCGCCAACCCAGTTGTGCGTAAAACTTCTTGGATCGGTCCGGGTCCGATACCGCGATGACCTGGACCTCGAGCTTCATCGGGATGCCTGCACTCATGGCTAACTGTCGCTTTCTGTGTTTGTTGGTCTCCGGGCGGGTGCCCCTTCTCTGAGTCAACCCGAGTGCACGGCCGCGGTCCACGACTTGTATCCGAACACTGGTAGGCCCCGCCTCCCACCGGTCATCGCGGCGTACAATCGATCTCGTGGAACTGCGGCAGCTCACCTACTTCGTCGTTGTCGCCGAGGAGCTGCATTTCGGTCGAGCCGCGGAGCGGCTTCACATTGCCGGGCCGTCGCTCTCTCAGCAAATCATCAACCTCGAGCGCGAGCTTGGGACGAGTCTGCTCATCCGCGATCGCAGGCATGTCGAGTTGACGCCCGCCGGCAGCGAGTTCCTGACTGATGCCCGCGAGGTCTTGGCCGCTGCCGCACGAGCGTTCGATCGGGCTCGCAACGGCGACCGACAGTTGCCGCTGCGGCTGGGCTATGTCAGTTGGCTTCCCCCAGGGATCGCGACAACGCCCACCCTTCGGGTCCGTATCGACGAGTGGGTCCTGCCATCCCATACCCAAGCGGCACGGGTGGCCGAAGGCAGCCTCGACCTCGCCATCGCGTGGATTGAGAACGCCGACGTCGTGCGGCAGAACCTGGTGGCCGAGCTCCTAAAGTACGAGCGACTGCAGGCGGTCATGCCAGGCACCCACCACGCGACCCGTCACGACAGCGTGCCAGCAGCCGAGCTCACGGTTCTCGTCGATGTTGACGAAGCGTCCTGGGACTCGTGGAACCGCTATGCGTTGGCCTTCGCTAAGGCCAGCGGGGCGTCCGTCACACACATCGACGACGGTGGCATTACCGGCCCGGCATTCTTCGAGCATGTGGCTCGTTTGAAGCGGCCGGTGCTGCAGTCGCCCAAGCGCCATGCGGCGCCGATGCCGCCCACGTTGACCCGCCGGCCTGTCACGTCCCCGGTACCGCTGTGGGCATGGGATCTGCTGCACCGCGCGGATGACACGCGGCCTATCGTCGCGGGCGCGATCCGAACGTTGATCGACGGTGCCTCGGCGGCTGGGTGGCGAATCCCCCCGACCGAAACCCACTGGCCCCCAAGCACTGAAAAGCAATCGTGAAGCGTTCCGCACCCCTAGGAGTGGATTTGCTCGTGGCCGAAAAGACCTGGCAGCCCGCCCGTATGGAGAAATACTGCCGTGCCCTCTGGTAGGCGATCGTGGCGTGCCGCGCTGATTAAGCCGGCCATAGCACGCCCGGTGTATGTCGGGTCGAGGATAATGCCTTCCATCCGGGCGGTCAGATCTATCGCTTCCCGTGCCGCCTCGGTGAGGTATCCGTATCCGGCGCCGACCTGCTCCCCATCAATGTGAAGCGCGCCGCTGGCAAAGCCCATCTCGTCGAGGAGGCGTGCGACGGCGGTTCGCGCATCTTTGAGAGCTCCGGAGTCAACACCGAGTACGCGCTCCGCCCCAATCGCTGCGACGAGGCCAGCCATCGTCCCGCCGGAGCCTACTGCCACGGTGACGCTCCCCAGATCAGGCACCTGCTCGAGTAGCTCCATTCCCGCTTGCCGATACGCCTCCGCGCTGAGCGCGTTCGTTCCGCCGAAAGGTATCCGGAACGCGTCGCGTGCACCCGCCAACTCAGCGGCGATGCCTTCGGTGTCCGAGGTCCCGGCGAATACAAGCTCAGCGCCCAAGATGTAATCGAGCAGGAGGTTGCCAGTGAGTTTCTCCGGGCGTTCTCCAGCAAGCACTAGTATCACGTGCATTCCAAGGCGGGCTCCCGCGGCAGCCGTGAGCCGCGCGTGATTGCTTTGCTGAGCGCCAGTGGTCACCAGGACGCGCGCACCCTGCTTTACAGCGTCCGCCATGAGGATTTCGAGCTTACGCACCTTGTTGCCACCGCCGGCAAGGCCCATCAGGTCATCGCGTTTGAAGACCAACCGGTCTCCTGGGATGCCGAGGGCCGCGGCTAGCCGGGGTACGGCTTCTACCGGTGTCGGCCGTAAAAAGAATTGCATTTTCTCTTCCATCCTTAGCTTCGTACCAAAGGTCAAGGGAACGGAGGCGCCATCGGAGGTTAGTACGCGACGAGCCGCCGCCGAAGGGACACGGTCCCCAAAACGAGCCCGGCTGCGGCAGTCACCCCCAGCACCCCGAGGTCCCGGCCCAGGTTGTCGGTCGATTGGTAGAAGATCGCGGCCTCCAAGGCATCCACGCCGTAAAAAGTTGGTGTGAAATGCGCTATGGCCTGGATCCAATCCGGCAAGAACGCCGCAACACTGATTCCCCCGCTGAGGAAGAACAGGTAGATCGACAGGTTGATGCCGGCCCCGGCAACTGCCGAGAAGCGCCGCAGCGCACCTCCCAAGGCAGTCCCCAACCCAGCGGCCGCTAGCGCGATCAGTCCGATCGCGGCCAGCGCCGGAAACCAATACCAGCCGGCAGGCCGGAGGACCCCAAAAGCGAACGACAAGAGCAGCACCACCGCCGCCACGAGCATTGTTGTCACCCAGCACGCCAGGATCTTTCCGGCGATGAGCGAGCCGCGGCCGATGGGCGAAAGCAACAGTGCCTTGATGGTCAGGTCTTCGAACTCACGGGCGGCGGCCAATCCGCCGTTGACGATCCCCATGATCGTGAGCAGGAGCACCAGGATCGGCACGAGCTGGAACTGGACCAGGCCGACGTCGTGCGGCCTCAGGTCCGATTCGGCGACGCCAACCATGATCGGCGTGTCCGGCTGGCCCGCATAAAAGTTGGTAATGGCAGCCGGAACTGAGCGGCGCAGATCGTTGGTGAAGTCGAGGTTCAGGTTGTTGATCTGCACGCTGACGGGGTCGGGCCGCTGTGCCCGGTAGTCGTCGTCGAACGCGGCGGGTACGGTGATGACCGCCGCGACTTGGAGCGTGTCCAGCAGATGGGTGGCCTCAACGGGAGTCGCCCGCTGGACGCGGAACGCGTCGGAGTCCTCAAGGATCGAGACGAGTCGCTGCGCCTGCGGCCCGCTGTCCTCGACCACCAGCGCGACCGGGTTCCGTCCGACCGCCCCGGCCACCACGAAGATGATCAGCAGGAATGCGACGGGAGGCAGGAGGCTGGCCAGAATCGCCGACGGCGTGCGGAACCAGGTCAGGATGTCTTTCGCCGCTATGGCGAGCACGGCACGTCCGGCGGCCATCAGTGCCTCGCCCCCCGCCGGCCGAACACGAAGGCCGCGAACCCGACGGCCACCAAGGTGAAGGCTGCCAGCACGATCGCGTCGACGGTCAGGCCTTGCGGAGCCGTTTGGTAGCCGTGGAAGGCGTGCTGGAAGGCGGCGATCGCATACGTGAGGGGAGATATCGCGGCGATCCCGCCGGGGATGGCGCCCAGCCAGTTCGCCGGCCCGAACGGTCCGCTCAAGAAGAACAGGGGAAGAACGGCCGCGATGGACAGGGGGATTGCCTGCTGCCTCCGACGGACGAGTGTCCCGACGAGGACGCCGAGGGCGAGGAACGCCGCCAGTATCAGGAGTCCGAAGCCCAATACTTCGAGGGGGTGGAGCGGACGGACTCCGATAAAGAGGACCACGACGGCGAGTAACAGCAGCGCGGACGCCGCCGCGAGGACTGCGGCGCCCAGCACCTTGCCCACCCCGATGGTCAAACGGCTCACAGGCGCCAAAGCGAGTTCCTTGATGGTCCCGAGCTCGTAGTCCCGCGCGGTATTGACGCTTCCTTGCAGCTGGGACGCGAGCATCAGGCCGGCAACCATGATGCTCACGGCGAGGTACGGAATGTAGCCGGTGTCTTGGGCTTGGACGTCGGATTCGCGGGCGGTCACTACCACCTGGTCGGGGAAGGCATCCGCGTAGAAGGACGTGATGGACAAAGGAACTGCCCGCCGGATGTCGTTGGTGAAGTCGACGTTCAAGTTGTTGACTTCCACCGGAATCTCGATTCGCGCTCCGGCGGCGAGTGCGGCGTCGAACTCTTGTGGCACGGTGACGACGGCGACAATGCTGCCGGAACGGATCTCGCGTTCTGCGTCGGCCGGGCTCGCGGTGTGGATGATGAACGAATGCGATCCGTCCATGGCCTGGACGAAGCGCTCCGCGAGCGGTCCGCGGTCATTCATCACGACCGCGATCGGTGCCTGGCCGCCGCTGATCGCGAAGAGGAGGAAGAGCAGCAAAAAGTTGATGGGGATGAGGACGCCGATGATCGCGAAGAGCGGCTCCCGGAGGGTGAGGCGGATGTCCGTCGCCGCGACGGCCCGGATCACACGAAGGTCATGGCGGATGCTCATTCCCGGAGCTCCTTGCCAGTCAGGCTCAAGAAGACCTCGTCGAGGCTCGGTTCGCGGCTCTGGATCTCCTCCAGGCTCGTGGATCCGACGACGGCGGTCACCACCCTGCCGGTGACATCGGAGCCGCCTTCCACAGTGACCTTCAGCGAGCCGTCGGAAGTAACTGCCGAGACGACGCCGGGGAGCGCAAGGACCTTTCGAACGATGTCCTCCCCAGGCGCCGGATGTGTGCGCATTTCGACGACCGTGTCACCAAAGCTGCGCCGCAGCTTGGACGGCGAATCGAGCGCCACCAGCCGTCCGCGGTCGATGATGGCCAGGCGATCGCACAGGGCGTTCGCTTCCTCGAGGTAGTTGCTGGTGATGAGAACCGTGGTGCCGTGCTCCTTGAGTTCGAGGATCCGGTCCCAGAGGGCATGCCTGCTCTGCACGTCGACTCCGAGGGTCGGTTCGTCGAAATAGAGCAGCTCCGGTTCGTGGAGCATGGCCCGGACCAACGCCAGCCTTCGCTTCATGCCGCCGGAGAACGTGGCGACGCGGCTCTTCCGGCGCTCCTCCAGTTGCGCCAATTCGAGCAGCGAGGTGATCTTCTTATCAAGACCATGCTTAGGCACGTCGAAGAGATCGGCATGAAACCGGAGGTTGGCCTCCGCTGTGAGCTCCTCGTACAGGGCGTTCTCCTGCGGTACTGTCCCGAGCGAACGCCGGATCCCGCGTGGATCCTTCAGCAGGTCGATGCCTAGAACCCTGACCCCGCCGGAACTCGGGCGGCTGAGGCCGCTGATCATGTTGATGATGGTCGTTTTGCCTGAGCCATTGGGCCCGAGAAGGCCGAAAATCTCCCCACGCTCCACCTGCAGGCTGAGGTCGTCGACGGCGGTGAGGGAGCCGAACCGCTTGGTCACACCTATGAGCTCGATGGCTGTTTCAGTCATTCCCTTCCTCCCTGTCCTGTCCGGTGGCACTGCCCGCCATTCGCGCCGGGCGGGACCGCTCCGCGCGAATGGCGGTTGCGGCATCCGCCAAAGCCGCGTAGTTGTGCCCGCTGACGAAGGCGTCACAGTACGGCAGCGCGGCTGCCATACCGCCTGCCAACGGTTGGTAGTCCGTGCCGGCCTTCCTCGGATTGACCCAGACGATCCGGTACGCAAGGCGCCGCAACCGCGCCATCTGGGCGCCCACCAATTCCGGCGCATCCTGGGCCCAGCCGTCGGAGAGCACCACAATGACCGCGCCCCGGGCCAGCCCACGGCGCCCATGACCGTCGATGAAGTGCCGGAGGCTCTCCGCGAGCCGTGTGCCACCTGCCCAGTCCGGGGCGGCTGCGGCTCCAAGAGCGAGGGCTTCGTGTGCATTCCGGTTCGAAAGCTGCCGGGTCAGCCGGGTCAGCCGGGTGGAAAACACGAACGCCTCGGCCTGGGCGCCCGCCACCGCTCCCTGCAGCAGGGACAGGAAGACCTGCGTGTACGGTTCCATGGAGCCGGATACATCGCATAGGAACACCAAGCGGCGCGGACGGGGACGACGGCGGGCATAGACCAAGGTGCTTGCGTCGCCGCCGGTGCGCCGGGCCGCGCGGATGGTGCGGCGGAGGTCGAGCTTTGCGCCGCTGTGCGCCCACTGGCGTGTCCGGCGGCTTCGGCGCTCCGGTGTAGCGAGCACGATGCGCCGCACCAGCTGACGCACCCGGGCGGTCTCTTCGGGGGTGAGCTCGGCGAAGGACTTCTCGTGCAGGTGCTCGTCAGCGGAGGCCATGGCCAGGATAGCCTCGAACCCGGGAGCGTTGGATTCGTCGCCGTCGCTCTCTATGCCGGGGAGGGCGACAGGTGCCCGCGACGCCGGGAGCTGGCCGGCAGCATGAGCCGGTCGTCGTTCGCTCGGAGCTGCCCGGGTGTGCTCTGTCGCGCCGATTGCCGGTGGGCTGTTGGCATCACCGCGGGTGTCTGCCGGATCGGCCATTCCGTCAAATGCGGCCGTCCCGTCAAATGCCGCTGAGAAGACGGCATCGAATACCGGCAGTTGTTCATGCGAGAAGACGAGCGCCACCCGGCACGTCCAGTACAACGGCTCACGGGAAGCAGGGGGAACGATCCGGAGCGCCTGGGCCAGCCAGGCAGCGCGGTCCGGGGAGTTCGGCAGCCCTGCACGGCGCAGGGCCGTGCTGAACGCGACCGCCAAAGCCGCAGCATCGACGTCGGCCAGGCCATCCCCGAGCGCGTGTTCAGTCATTGCCGCCGGCCACCCACGCCGGACCCCGGGCCCACGCAATGTCCAAGTCGTCGCGATTCTTCAGGACAGAACCCCAGGTCTGTTTCACCGCAGCCGGATCCAGCCGGTCCACGCCGAGCACCGTCAGCGCGGACACCCAGTCGATTGCCTCCGCGATCCCCGGGGGTTTGGCCATGTCCAGGGACCGCAGCCTCGTGATAGCCGCCGCGGCATCCAGGGCTAGCGGCTCGGCGCTCGCGGGAACCCTGCGGCGAACGATCGCGGCGATGCGCTCGGGCCGTGGGTAGTCAATCCAGTGGTACAGGCAGCGCCGGGTCAGTGCGTCATGCAGGTCCCTGGTCCGGTTGGAGGTGAGGACGACGACGGGCGGATGCGTCGCCCGGATAGTGCCCAGCTCCGGGATCGTCACCGCGGCCTCGGCCAGCAGCTCGAAAGTGAAGGCCTCGAACTCCGCGTCCGCCCGGTCGATCTCATCCAGCAGCAGGACCGCCGGACGCGGGCCGGGATGCTCGATCGCCTTCAGCAGCGGTCGGCGCAGCAAATACTGTTCCCCGAAGAGATCGGCCTCCTCCACACGGACATCCCGGACCTCCGCCAAGCGGATGCCAAGAAGCTGGCGTTGATGGTTCCACTCGTACAGGGCCTCGCCCACATCGATACCCTCGTAGCACTGCAAGCGATACAGGGGAGTGTCGAGCACCCTCGCCAGCGCCTTCGCCGCCTCGGTCTTCCCGACGCCGGCCTCACCCTCCAGCAGGATGGGTTGCGGCAAGCGGACAGACAGGAACAATGCGGTCCCCAGTCCGACGTCGGCGAGGTAGTCGCCGTCGTCGAGCGCGGACATGAGGGAGGAAACGTCCGGTACAAGACGCCGCACCTCGTCTTCCGCTCCCGCCCGCACCGGCCCGGCAGCCCCGGACTCAGGACGCAGTGGCATAGCGTTCCGGATCGGCGAGGAAGGCCCTCCTGCATCCAGGGGAACAGAAGTAGTACGTCGCTCCGCCATACTCGGCATGCAGCGTCGACTCCACAGCCGCGACGCTCATGCCGCAGACGGGGTCCACGGCGCTCGCGGGTTCGGCGCTCGCGGGTTTGGCGCTCGCCGGCACCGGATCCGGCGTCGCAGCCTCCGCCGCCGTAGTCTCTCCAGCCGCGCCGAGGTGGCGCACGGACACGAGCTCGGCCAGAATCGACAGCGCAATCTCAGCAGGCGTCCGGCCGCCCAGCAGCAGCCCGGCCGGGCTGTGCACGCGCGCACGCTGGCCGTCGTCGACGTCGAGTGAGGCCAGGACGGCGGCGCCGCGCGTGCGGCTGGCAACCAGGGCGACGTACGGCACCCCTAGCCGGAGTGCGGCCTCCAACGCGGGCTCCTCGTCCCGGCCCTGCGACGCGACGATGAGGGCGGCGTCGTCGGCCCGCGGCTCCGCGGCGGTTCCGTCGCTGAGTTCCATGTCCAGGTCGAGGATGGCACCCAAGGCCCCCAACGCCTGTGCAACGGGCGTCGCGCCGACCACCACCACCCGGGGAGCGGGCATCTGCGGCTCAAGGAAGATCTCCACCGCGCCGCCGCTGAGGCAGGGGTTTGAAACCTCGACGGCGCCCTCCTCGCGGGTGCGGGACGGTTCGCCGGGGACAACACGGAGCAACAACGGTTCGTGCTTGGACAGGGTCTGCAGGCCGTATTCGCGCACGGAAGCCTCGACGCACGTGCCGCCCAGGAACCCGTCGATGTCCCCGTTGGCCAGCACCAGGGCCGTGTCCCCGGCGTGGGCGCTCGTTGGGTGCTGCGCGCGCACTACCGTGGCGCGCACAAACGGTTCCCGGCGTTCCACAAGTTCCTGCGCCCTTGCCGCCAAGGCTTCTCCGTGCAGGGGCATGTCACACCGGTGGCCTGGCCCGGCCCTGCATGGCTTCCCACACCCGCGCTGGCGTGCACGGCATATCCATGTGCGTCACGCCATAGGGCGTCAAAGCATCCACGATGGCGTTGACGATGGCCGGCGGGGACCCGACCGTGGCGGATTCGCCGATGCCTTTGGCGCCGATGGGGTGGTGCGGCGAGGGCGTGACGGTAAACCCGGTCTCCCAATCCGGGACTTCCATCGCCGTCGGGATGAGGTAATCCATGAACGAGCCGCTGAGGCAGTTTCCCTCTTCGTCGAACGCGATGATCTCCATGAGCGCCATCCCGACGCCGTCGGTGAGCCCGCCGTGGACCTGGCCCTCGATGATCATCGGGTTGATCCGGGTCCCGCAATCGTCCACCGCGATGAAGCGCCGGACCTTGACGTGGCCCGTCCCGGCGTCGACGTCCACCACGCAGATGTAAGCGCCGAACGGGAATGTCAGGTTGGGAGGGTCATAAGTCACCTCCGCGTCGAGGTTGCCGTCGATGCCCTCGGGCAGGGCCACGGTGCCGTGGGCGCCGAACGCGATCTCGGCGATCGTCTTGCCGACGCTTGGATCGCCCTTGACGAACCAGCGGCCCTTTTCCCACTCGAGGTCCTCGGGCCGCGTCTCAAGCATCGCTGCGGCAATGAACCTCGCCTTGTCCCGGACCTTCCGCGCCACAAGCGCCACCGCGCCACCACTGACCGGCGTCGAGCGGCTCCCGTACGTGCCCAGGCCGAAGGGCGTCTGGTCAGTGTCGCCGTGGACAACGTCGATGCTCTCCGGCGGGATGCCGAGCTCCTCGGCCACGATCTGCGCGAACGTGGTTTCGTGGCCCTGCCCCTGGCTTTGCACCGAGATCCTGACGACGGCCTTGCCGGTGGGATGGACGCGGAGTTCAGCGCCGTCGGCCATGCCGAGCCCAACGATGTCGAAGTGCTTGCGGGGCCCGGCGCCGACAGTCTCGGTGAAGAAGGAGACGCCGATGCCCATCAGCTCACCGCGCTCCCGCTTTTCGAGTTGCTCGCGCCGGAGATCCTCGTACCCGGCCATTTTCATCGACAGCCGCATGGCAGGCTCGTAGTTGCCCGAGTCGTAGACCCAGCCGGTCTTGTTGGCGTAGGGGAATTGCTCCGGCTTGATGAAATTCTTCAGCCGAAGCTCTGCCGGATCCATCTCCAGTTTCCTGGCCAGGATGTCCACCATGCGCTCCACGAGGTAAACCGCTTCGGTCACGCGGAAGGAACAGGCATATGCCACGCCCCCGGGGGCCTTGTTGGTGTAGACGCCCGTGACCTTGCAGTAGGCCGCCTTCAGGTCATAGCTCCCGGTGAAGATGGAGAAGAAGCCGGCCGGGGTCTTGGTGGGCTGTGCAGTCGCGTTGAAGGCACCGTGGTCTGCCAGCACGCTGGTCCGGACTGCCAGGATCTTGCCGTCCTTGGTGGCCGCGATCTCGCCCTGCATGATGTAATCGCGGGCGAACGACGTCGACATCAGGTTTTCCGAGCGGTCCTCCACCCATTTCACCGGCTTGCCGGTGACAATCGAGCCGACGACGGCGAGGACGTAGCCGGGATAGATGCCCACCTTGTTGCCGAAGCCTCCGCCGATATCGGGGGAGACGATCCGGATCTTGTGCTCCGGGATGCCGGCGACTATCGCGTACAGAGTCCGGTGGGCATGCGGGGCCTGTGTCGTCTCGTAGAGCGTCAGCCTGCCGTCGACCGGATCGAAGTCCGCGACAGCGCCGCAGGTTTCCATGGGTGCCGGGTGCACGCGCGGATACACGACCTCCTGGGCGACGACGACGTCGGCAGCCGCGAACACGGCCTCGGTTTCGGCCGCATCGCCGATCTCCCAATCGAAGATCCGGTTGTCGGTCCGGCCCTCGATATCGTCACGGATGACCGGCGCGCCGGGATCGAGGGCGCGGCGGGCATCAATCACCGGTGGCAACATATCGTATTCGACGTCGATCAGCTCCAGGGCGTCCCGGGCGGCGTAGCGGTCCTCGGCGACGACGAAAGCGACCTCCTGGCCTTGGAAGCGGACCTTGTCCGTGACAAGGACTGCCTGGACGTCCGCCGACAGGGTGGGCGCCCACGCGAGGTTGAGGGCCTGCAGGTCCTTGCCGGTGATGACGGCGAGGACCTTGGGATGCGCCAACGCCTCGGTGGTATCTATTGAAACCAGCCGGGCATGCGCAACGGGTGCGCGCAGGATGGCTCCATGCAGCATGCCGGGCAGCACGATGTCGTCGAGGTAATTGCCCTTGCCGCGGACGAACCGCGGGTCCTCCTTGCGCTGGAGACGGCCGAAGCCGATCGGGCGGCCCGGGTCTCCGGCCGCCGGGTTGGGTGCATGCTCCTGGACGGTGGTCATGCCGTCACCTCTTCAGAAGTGGACTCCTCGGCACCGGCGGCGTCCCCTTCCGCCTGAGCACCGAGCGGGTGGGCTGCGGCCCATTGCACCGAGCGGACGATCGTCGCATAACCGGTGCACCGGCAAATCTGCCCGGAAATGGCTTGGCGGATCTCGGCGTCGTCGGGATGCGGGTTGCGGTCCAGCAGGGCCCTGGCCGTGAGCATCATGCCCGGAGTGCAGAATCCGCATTGCAAGCCGTGTTCCTCCATGAACCCCTGCTGCACCGGATCGAGCGTGCCGCCGACAGCCAGTCCTTCAACGGTCCGGATGTCGTGTCCGTCGGCCATGGCTGCCAGCACGGTGCACGATTTCACCGGTTGTCCGTCCATCAGGACCACGCAGGTTCCGCAATTGCTCGTGTCGCATCCCCAGTGCGTGCCGGTCAATCCAAGGTTTTCGCGGATGAAATGGACCAGCAACACCCGGGGTTCGATCTCCCGGGTCACCTTGTCCCCGTTGACCGTCATGCTGACCTGCATTGCTTTCAGCCTTCCTATGCACCTGCGGCGCGCGCACAAGCACGGCGCAGGACCCTGCGGGTGAGTTCATCGGCCAGGTGCCGTTTGTAGTCGACCGGCCCACGCTGGTCGTCCACCGGGTGGCAGGCGGCGGCTGCGATGCGGGCGGCCTCGACGAACAGGTCTTCACGCGGCTGCTGTCCGCGGAGCACGGCTTCGGCCTCTGGAACAGTGCCGTCCAGCCCGACCGCCGTCAGCCCGATGGCTGCCTCTTCCACCGTGCCTTCTGCGGAGAGCCCGACGGCGGCCCCGGCCGCGACGACTGCCCAGTCACCTACCCGGCGTTCCACTTTTTCATAGGCGCTGCCCGAACGAGGGCGGATCGTGAAGCGGACTTCGTACAACAGTTCGTTCTGCGCAACGGCGGTTTCGTAAGGGCCGCGGTGGAAATCCGACATCGCGACGATCCGTTCGCCATCGGGGCCGCGGATCACGGCTTGGGCGCGCAGAACATCGCAAACGGTAGACAGGTCTTCGGCCGGATCCGCTTGGCAGAGCGAGCCGCCGATCGTGCCGCGGTTGCGGACCACAGGGTCCGCGATCACCTGCTCGGCGTCGCGGATAATCGGAAAGAGCTCTGCGACGTCGGCTGACTCGAGGAGCGCTGTGTGGCGGGTTAATGCGCCGACTCGCAACTGATCACCTTCGCGACGGATGAATTCCAGTTCCGCGAGGTCGTTGATGTCGATCAGCCACTCCGGCCGCGCCAGGCGCAGCTTCATCATCGGCAGCAAGCTGTGTCCGCCGGCGATGATGCGCGACTCGGGACCGTGGCGTTCGAGGAGGGTCAGCGCGTTTGCGACGTCGCTCGCGCGCTCGTAATCAAATGGAGCCGGAATCTGCATTGTCCACCCCTTAGGGCCAGACATCCTGCACCTCGTAGGACGCGGACCTATGATCAGTCTTGCCCGCGTCATTGTGGGTGTCAACATGGCCAAGGGGGCAAGATCACGGCCATTCTGAATGGCAAAAAGAATTTCCCAGGCGCCCCATGGACCCGTGAGCGATCCGGAGAGCGTTGACACTGTTCTGGCCCGCGAGGAGACTTTTTTCTGGGGATGCCTCGCCGAAAGGAGCCCCAGATGTCGTGGCACGTCGAGGGTACGTATTTTGAGAATTGCAACTGCGACATGGTCTGCCCTTGTTCGACTTCAGGGCTGACCGCACCGGCGGATAACGATCGCTGCAACGTGGCCCTGGCCTTTCATGTGGACACGGGTGAGGTAAACGGCGTCGACGTCGGAGGCCTGACGGTCTGCGTCGTCGCCGATACGCCCGCCCTCATGAGTGACGGGGGATGGAAGATCGGCGTTCTGATGGATGCCGCCGCCTCGCCGGAGCAGGCGGAAGCGCTCGGTGGCGTCTTCGGTGGACAGCTCGGCGGACCGATGGAGGGCCTCACGCCGTTGATCGGTGAAATGGCGGGAATGGAGTCCCTGGAAATGGCCTACACCGAGGACGGGCGCATGCACCAGGTCCGAATCGGCAGCGCCGTCGACATGGCTGTGGAGGACTTTGTGTCTCCGATGGATGCCACAGGACTCGGGGTGAAAATCAGCGGGATCGGGTTCCCGGCCGACACCCTGGCGGCGGGCACAGCCAGCACGGCCCGCGTGGACGTGTTCGGGATGACCTGGGACAACGCCGGGAAGAACTCCTTCTCGGCTCCTTTTGCCTGGTCGGCCTAGGCGCCGCCCCTGGGTCGAGCGCCAGATTGTCTGACGTCGACCGGGACGCTCGCTCACATATACGGTCAAGTTCCACGACGTTCGCTCACATCATGCGAGCGAGCGTCGGTGGAAAACACCCTAAACGTGAGCGAGCGTCGGTGGAAAACACCCTGAAAATGAGCGAGCGTCCGGCGAGGGCGTGCGCAAGGCAAGATGGCCGCGCAAGGGGACTGCCCGCCGTCGGGCGGTGACGCGCCGGTGAGGCCTTCACCCACGACGCTCGCTCTGATATGTCGTCAAATTCCGGGACGCTCGCTCACATCATGTGAGCGAGCGTCGGTGGAAAACACCCTAAAAGTGAGCGAGCGTCCGGGGACGCGAAGCTTAGTCAGGCGGTCCGACAACCCGTGGCGGTTGGCTGCGGTCGTGTGAAGGCCAGGAGGGAAAGAAGTCCGGTTGCTCAGCCGTTCAGGGTCGTGAACGGCAGGACGAGCCGTGACTTGTGCGCGGCATCGCGGTAGATCTTGTGGGTGACGGGGCGGCCCACCGGCAAGTGGAAGGCGTCCGGCGGGAGCAGTGCGTTGTGCTCATCGGCCAGTGGCTCGTCGTTGGACAGTTCAACCGTGAGGCGATGACCCGGCTTGAACGTGTTGGCGAACGGGTAGAGCCGCAGTACGTACTCCTCGATCGTCCCGGGCTCCACCGGCACTGACCGGGTGTGCGGGTGGTAGGGGTTGCCCTCGGTGGTCCGGTCATCCAGCTCGCGGTGCGAGGCCTTGAGGTAGCCGGTGGTGATCAGCTGGCGTTGCCCGTTCGGCGCGGTGTCCCAGAGGCGCATAATGAAGTTTGTGTCGGCCTGGTCGATTTCCGCGAAGATATGGGCGGCGCCTGCGCCGATCAGTTCGGTGTCCTGCTCGAACGGCTGGGTGCTCCACGAGAGGATCTCCACCTTGTCGGTCACCGTCAAGGGGGCTTGGTAGAAACCGTCCGGGGCGGCGTACTCGGCACCCATCGGCTCCGGCTCTTCCGACAGCTTGTGGCGCGGCCGGAGGTAGAGGGACTTGTACTCGATGTCCTTCGGCGGCCACTGCCCGGCGGTCACCACTTCGCGCGAGCCCTCCACGAAGACGCTGACGGGCGGCTCCTCCATGACGCCGTTGTCGATGCCTTTGATCCAGTAGTCGTACCACCGGAACATTTTGTCGTGCTCCTCGATGAAGGGGCGTGATTGCATGGGCGGGTAGGGGCCGATGGTCAGTTTTTTCGGGCCCTTGAGTGCGTTGTACAACTCGATGGTGCCGTCAAGGGTCCATCCGCGGCCCTGGTCGAGCTGCAGCCAGACCGGGATGTCGATGTTCGGGGCTAACGTGATGGGGTTGCGTTCTTCGTACCATTCACCGTCCAGTTCGTTCATGACGATGTCGAACCAGGCCTCGTGGTTCTTGGGGTAGTTCAGTACATGGACCAGGTTCGGCCAGGCCGCGATGTCCGGATCCTCGAGGCGCTCGGCGACGAGCTTCTTGAGTTCCTCCGAAGAGTACGTCTCGATCATGCGGGACTTCACGTTGTCGGTGAACGCCCAGCCCGAGTCCCCTCCGCGTCCTTCGCGGGCGGCACGCGGCATGAACCACATGATGCCGCCGTGGTACGTCGTTTCATAGAAGTCGTAATGGCCGCCGGAGACGAAGATCGCCTTGAGGTGCGGCGGACGCTCGGCGGCGGCCAGCACCTGCATCGAACCGAAGTAGGAGATGCCCACCATGCCGACGTTCCCGTCGCACCATGGCTGCGCGGCAACCCATTCGATGAAGTCGTAGGCGTCCTGGCCTAGCGACACTCCTCCGGCGTTGTAGTTGCCGATGTGCTCGCCGCCCGAGAAGCCCGAGCCTCGGAGGTCGCCGATGACATGGACGTAGTCTTCCTTGACGATCCTGGCGATGTCCCCGGCCTCGATGCAGCCGTCCCACATGGGGCTGGGGCGCCGCTGGGGGGGAGTGGTGAGGGCAAGGGCCTGCAGCTCCTTGCCGTACGGACTGAGTGCCACCAATGCCGGGCGCGGCTTGTTTTCGGGGCCGTGGTAGGCGTCCGCTGCAAGCTCGACTCCGTCGCGCATCGGAACCCGGAGGTCCTTGCGGACGGCAATAGCCTGCCCGCTTGCATCCAGCAACTGAAAGTCATCCATGAGTGTTTACTCCTCGTCTTCGATCAAATGGTCCAGCGACGTGCGGTACCCGTGGAGGGTGGTGAAGAACGGGGAAGGCTCCAGCGTGGGGTCCCCGTCGTATCCAAGGTCCTCGGCCACGCGGGTGAAAGGGGAGTAGGGCGAGTCTGTGTCCTGCAAGCCGGAGGCCAGGCAACCGCCGGCCGCATTGCTGACACGGGCCTCGACGTCCAGGCTCCCTTGGAGCGCTTCCCTTGCCTGTCCGGCGTCGAGCTCCACGCCGTAGGGCGTGCCGTCCGTGCGGCGGTACGGGTGCCCCAGGTACATGTGCCGTGGACGGACCTCATCCCGCAGGTACTCAAGGCTCGAGCGGTAGGCGACCGGGTCCAAGAACCCCGGAAAGCCGTTTGCCGCGCCGTGGATTTGGACCGCGTCGCCGACGAACACCCCATTCTGCCCGTCGAGGACGTATGCCACAGACCCAGGGGTGTGGCCCGGAATCGAATGGACCGAAACCGTGGCGCCGCCGCCCAGCGAGATGCTCTCGCCTCCCCGCACCAGCAGCGTCGGCTCCATCTCGCCCGAGATCACGGCATTCGTGGCCGCGGTGAGCTTCGCCTCGCCGTCGGGATCCTGCAGATACTGCGCCCGCCCGGAAAGGTATTCGTCCACATGGGCCCGGCGCGAGCGCAAGAACGGTGCGTCGGCCTCATGAATGACCACTTGGGCGCGCCGTCCGGTGAGCTCCCACAGGGCGTAGGCGCCGCCAATGTGGTCGATGTGTCCATGGGTCAGCAGGATCCAGCGGACGTCTTCGATCCGGCGTCCGATTGCCTCCAGTGCCGGCACCATGCCTTCGGCGGGGGAGGATGCGATCCCCGTGTCGACGATGGCCGGTTCGGCGGCGTCGATGAAGAAGCTGTAGAGGCCGAAGCGGCCCCACGGCGAGACGAGGGGATGTACAGCAAGCGGCTTCGTCATTGGCCGGTCCTCGCGTTCAGGAATTCGCCCGTCTCCTCGAATGCCCGGTAGAGCTCCGGGATCCAGGAGAAGTGCTGGACAAAACCGTGGTTGGCGCCGGGGTAGCGGGTCACTTTTGTCTCGACGCCGGCCTCCGCCAAGCGCCGGCCATAGAGTTCGCCCTCGTCCCGGAGGGGATCGTGCTCGGCGGTGATGACCAGCGCTGCCGGCAGCCCGGCGAGATCTTCCCGCTTGATGGGGGAGACACGGGGGTCTGCAGGGTCGGCCCCGTTCTCAAGGTAGAACGAGTTGAAGGGTTTGAGGCCCGCCGTCTCCAGCCCGTACCCTTCGGCGTTTTCGCGCAGTGAGGGGTAACGCTCGACGTCGAAATCCAGGTCCAGCGACGGGTAGAACAGGACCTGGTGGGTGATCCGCTTGAACCCGTCGTCGAGGGCTTTCGCGGCGACGGCGGCAACGAAGTTGCCTCCAGAGCTATCACCGGCGATGGCGAGGTTCTTCCCGTGCCACTTCAGGTTTCCGCCCTTCCCGGCCGCCCAGCGGACCACGCCGTAGCAGTCGTCAAGCCCTGCAGGGAATGCGGCCTCGGGAGCCAAGCGGTAGCCCACCGAGATGACCTTGTGGCCGGTTTCCTTTGCCAGTGCCCGTGCCACGTGGTCGTGGGTGTCCAGGCTGCCCAAGAAGAAGGCGCCGCCGTGGAAGTACACCAGCAGGCCGTAGGAGTCGGCCTTCATCGGCGTGTAGATCCGCACCGGCACCTCGCCCGACGACGTGACAGCCGTGGCGTCTTCGACCGAGTACAGCGGTAGCCGGTCCGCCAGCGGCGGGACCTGGGCTGCTTCGCCGGCACGCATGGCTCGAGCGTCCAAGGGCGAACCATCGGGTGCTGGCAAGGTGGCCAGGATTTTGGCGATTTCCGGATGGATGGCCATGGCGTTCAGGCCCTCGCTTCTGCTGCTGCGGTTGCGCTCGTGGGCTTTTGGGACGTGGGCTTCTGGGACGTGGGCTTCTGACCGGGGAAGACATCGTTGACCTCTTTCTCGCTCCAGCCTTGGCGGGAGATGCGCTGCAGCTCGTCCGTCACCGGCTTGCGGGTTGCCTGGAACAGGGCCAGCGCCTCCTTGACCGTGGCGGCCTGGGTGAGCGCGTCGGCGAGTGCACCTGCGTCCTCAATGGCCGAGTTTGCGCCTTGTCCCTGGTGGTGCAACATGGAGTGCGCCGCATCGCCCACAAGCACCACGGAGTCGGTGTGCCACGAGTCGACCGGGTCGATGTCGTAGACGGCGCGGACGTTGACCGCGTTCATGTCGAGACCCCTCGTGATGTTCACGATGCGCTCGTCGAATCCGCTGACGGTTTCCAGGAGGCTTTCCTTGCACACCTTCGGCGCCCAGGTACCGTCCGGGTTCAGGGCAGTGATGTCGAAGGACACCTGGTTCCGGTGGCGAAGCGGCAACAGGTAGACCTTGGTGCCCTTGCCGATGTACATCCGTAGGTTGTCGTCAACCACCAGGCCGTGGGCGTCGTCGGCGGAAATGACCACACGGTAGGCGTGTTCTCCGGAGAACACGGGGCCTTTGTCGCTGAAGAGCTGCTCACGGACCACGGATTTGATACCGTCGGCACCCACCACGAGGTCTGCCTCGACGGTATTGCCGTTCGTGAAGCTCAGCACGGAACGGCCGTCCATTTCCTCGATCTTCTCGAGCTTGTGGCCCAGGTGCACCATTCCCTTCGGGAGCACGCCGAGCAAGGCCTCGATGAAGTCGCCCCGGTGGATGAGGTACGTGTGGGCCTGTCCGCCGAACTCCGGCCACGTGTCCTTCAAGATCGGTTCACCGCTGGCCGTGAGGATTTCGAAGTAGTCGCTCGGCGAACTGACCTTGGCGATCGCATCGAAGATCCCCCACTTGCTGAAACGGTCCATGGTGGCGGGACGCAATCCAATGCCGGCGCCGACCTCCCGCATCTGCGACGCTTGCTCGTACACGTTGACGTTCGCACCGAGCAGGCTGAGCGCCTTGGCCGCAGCTGCGCCCCCATACCCTGCGCCGATGATGGAGATATTGAGGTTCTTGATGTCTTTAGATTTCATTGCTTGGATCACTTTCTGGACTCTTCCTTGGCCGACGCCAAGGCTGGAGAAGCGGTAGCTTGGGGTGCCTGCCCGACGTCAGGCGTCCAGCGACAGGAAATCGGCCGGGTTGTCTTCGAGGAGGAGTTTGAGGGTGGCGTCGTCGATTCCCGCCGCGCTCATGTCGGGAATCATGTCCTCGAAGATGTAGTTGATGGTGTGGCCCTTGACGCCCGGCCAGCCCAGCGGGCTGCAATTCGCGTCTGCCGAAACGAGGAGCTTGTCCGCGTAGCCCTTTTTCACGAGGTTCACGAAGTGCTGCATGCGTTCGGCGCGCTTGCGGCCCCAGAACGGGGGATCCGGAAGCTCGAGGTCGTAGCCGAAGGTATCGAAGCCGATGCGTCCGCCCTGTGCATAGATCCAGTCGTGCGGGGTGATCGGAGCGTTCAGTCCGTCGTCGGCGTGGCCGAAGAGCACACGGTCGAGGGAGAGGCCCTCTTCGTTGAAGATGGAAACCGCCGGCTCGGGATCGATGGCCAGGTGCGTCAGGATCGGTGCGCCGGTGACGACGGCGGCGCGGGCCGCTGCCCGGTAGATGCGTTTGTCCAGCTCTGTCATCCGGCCACCGCGGCTCACGCCTACCTTGATGACGCCGGCTTTGGCGCCGGTGTTTCCGATCCCCACGGTGATCTCGTGGATGAACACTTTCGCGAGGTAGTCCACGGTGGCGCGGGAGAAATGCGGCAGGGCGGTGTCGCCGCCGACGAACCCGGTGCAGGCCACAATGTGCACCCCGGTCTTCCGGGACAGGGACTTGTAGTAGTCGACGTCGCGGCCGTTGCAAATACCCGTGGCGTCCACTAACGTGCCGCCGCCGTATTCGCGGAACTTCCGCAGCTTCGGCACGGTTTCTTCATAGGCCTGTTCCGGGGTCTTCCACCATTTGGTGTCGAGTTCGGACCCGGGCATGCCGTAGCCGATGTGTTCGTGGACCGCCACGATTTCCAGTTCTTCGGCCGGAATGGTTCCCAGCACTGTATTGACCTTGGTCATTCGTTCACCTCAGGGGTTCTCAAGCTTGTTGCGGGTGGGCGGGTGCTTAGCGCACGGTCAGGAGATTGCGCGGATTGTCCACGAGGATGCGTTGGGCGTCTTCGTCGCTCAGGCCCTGGGTCTTGAGGTGGGGCACGAACGTGGCCACCACGTGGCTGTACGGCAGTTCGTACTCCGGGAGGCCCTTGGCCACTCCGATTGAGTTGCCCGAGAGGATGATCTTGTCGGCGTGGCCGGCGCTGACGAGTTCGAGTACCAGTGCAGTGCGTTCCTGGTCGCTGAGGTAGCCCGGATGGTCGTTCAAGCCCACGTGGTCGATGCCGACGAATGCTCCGCGGCGGGCCACCTCAATGGCCGTTCCGGCGGCGTCCTTGCGGTCCAGGTCACCGACAAGCACCCGCTCGGCCCCGATCTGTTCATCCAGGACGATGTCCAAGTCGTGCAAGGCGTCGGCGCCGAAGCGGATGGAGACCGGAATACCTGTGTCCCTAGCGGCGCGGGCGGAGCCGCGGAACAGGCTTTCCTCGGTGGGGGTCATCCCGGCACGGTCGGCGATGGCAGCCACGATGCCTGCGGCGGCGCGGCGCTCGAGCCGGGGGACCACCATTCCCTCAGTGACCTCCCTGCCGAAGAGGTCAGCGAACTTTTCGGCCGGCCAGGGAGTGGGCGGGTTGGTCTGGGGGGTCAGGAAGTACCCGCCGAGTTCTTCCTCCGGGCCCAGGCCCGTGGACGCCACGATGTGGACGCCGGTGGAGCGGGAGAGTGCCTCGTAGAGTTTGAGGTCACGGCCGTGGAACATGCCGGTGCTGTCGACGATCGTTTGCCCGCCGTGCCCGCGGAACTCCGTGAGTTTCGCAGCCAGGGCCTCGAAGATCTCCGCCCGGTCCATCGAGATGTCGGGAGCGTACTGGGCGCCCGGGAGCACCGACAACAAGGCTTCATGGACCGCAACAACGCCCAGTTCAGAAGCAGGTACGGGGCCCAGGACCGTGTTGACGGTTTGCCCGGCGGGGGCATCCATCACGTCGGCGGTGCCGGTGGGGGTGGTGTGACTCACGGGGGTCTTCTCCCTTGAAGATCGGATGTTGAATGCAGGGACGCCGCGGAGTGTGACCGTGCCGTCGCTCCGTTGCGATGCAGCCAGCATCACACTTTCCTTTACATGCTGTCAAGAAATTTATACTTATGAATCTTCCTTGACAGACTGTAAGAATTAACTCCACACTGTCTCATACAGTCCCCATGAACCAGATCGAACAGAAACAAGGGAGTTTCATCGATGAGTCAGACCATTTCGGTAGCGAGCCGCGGCTCTGTACGGGCCACTTTCGTGGCCGCCTACAGCGCTGTCACCCTCGCGCAGATCACCAACGCGTTGCCAGGGGCCCTCAGCGGCACCTTTGCCGTGGAATTCCATACCTCGGGCGCCGGCCTGACCTGGATCGCGGGCATGTTCCTGATGGGCATTGTGGTGTTCGAGCTCAGCTGGGGACTCCTGGGCGATATGTTCGGGCGCAGGAAGCTGCTCTATGTCGGCGCTGCCGTCAGCATCATCGGCTCGGTCATGGCCGCGATGGCGCCCTCCACCGGCGTGATGATCGTCGCGCAGGCCATCGGCGGCATAGGGGCGGGCATACTCTTTCCCATTTCGCTTTCCATGATCGCGGCGATCACCCCCGACCACCGCGCCCGGGCGAAGGTCATCGCCACCTGGGCAGGGTTCCTGTCACTGGGCGCGGTGATTTCCCCGATGCTTGCCGGGTTCACTGCGCAGTTCTTCACGGTGCCCGGCGGTGGCCCAGGCGCCCCGAACGCCTTCAGTGGCTGGCGTGCGGCCTATTTGATTGCGGCCGCTGTTGCCGTCGTCGTTCTTCTCATCGCGGTCCGGGCGAAAGATTCCGCAGCCGCCGAGGGGCGCAAAGTGGACATGCCCGGCCAGCTCACTCTCGCCGTCGGCCTCATTGCCGTCCTTTACGCCACGGTGACGGCGGTCGACGCCGGCTTCGGCAGCGCGCAGGTTATCGCAAGCTACATCGCCGGCGGAGTCCTGCTGTTTGCTTTCGTCGTCATCGAGTCACGCACCGCGGAGCCACTGATCCACCTCTCGCTGTTCAAGAACAGCTCCTACTCGATCACCGGGATTGTGGCGGTCACAGGGATGTTCGCTTTCCTCGCGATCTGCTTCAGCACGAGCGTCGCCGTCAGCGGGCTGGCCCTGGCCGAGACCTGGAAGGTCGGAGTTCTATTCGTCTTCATCCAGGGCCCGGCATTCGCCTTCATCCCGGTTGTCGGGTGGCTCATCCACCACGTCGCTCCGCGCTGGGTCCTCACAGCGGGCTTCGCTTTCATGGCCGTTTCCGGTTTCTGGCTCTCGACCTTCACCCTCGGCACTCCGGAGACCTTCGGCGGCACCCCGTGGACGGCGTTCATTCCACCGCTGCTCGTACTGGGTATCGGATTCGCCCTCACGGTCGGCTCCGTTACCGCCGTGGCCATCAACACCGTCCCGGCCCAGCAAATCGGCATGGCGTCAGCCACGACGAACCTCCTGCGCGACCTCGGCTTCGCCCTCGGCCCCGTCATCGGCTCGGCCATCGCCTTCGCCATTGGAGCCACAGTCTTCGCGGGTCCCCTCGCCGGGATCCTCGGCGCGGCCGGCTTGCCCGCAGATGCCGTGGCCGGACTGGCCCATGTGCCGCCGCTGGGCTTCCTCTCAGGCTGGGACGGCGTCGTCGCCCAATTCTCCGGCCAGGCAGCGGCAGGCGGCGCACCCGCCCAGGCCGTCGACGGCATGGTCAAGGCCCTCACCGCCGCCAAGCCGCACATCCAGGGGGTCGCCGGGACCTCCCTCGGCCAGGGCTTCCAAACCGTCTACCTCTCCGCGGGCATCGCGGCGACCCTCTCCGCCGTTCTCACCTTGTTCATCTCCGCACGGTCCTCGGCACCTACCGCAGACACGGTTGCGGAGACCACCGAAGCAAGCACCGAGGCCGCCGTCATCGACTGACGGACGCCTCCACCCCTACTATCCGCAAGGAGAACACTGTGACTGCACCCATCGAGTCAGACATCGACATCTGGGATGACGACATCCTCGTTGACCCCTACCCCACATATGCCGCGCTCCGCGAGCAGGCTTCCGTGGTCCACCTTCCGAAGAACGAGCTGTACGTCCTGACGCGATACGACGGCATCCGCAATGCGCTCGGCGATCCGGAGGCATTCTCGTCCACCAGCATCGGATTCAACCCGATGGTCAACGAGGCACTGCAGGGCACCTCCCTTGCCTCCGACCCGCCGATCCACACGCAGCTCCGCGCCACGCTGTCACAGAACCTCACCCCCCGGGCCCTTCGCGGCCTCAAAGTCGTCATCGACGAAAAGGCCGACAAGCTTGTCGCGGAACTGGCCACCAGTGGCAGCTTCGAGGCCATCGATGCCCTGGCCCGGGCCTTCCCGATCGAAATCGTCGCCGACCTGATCGGCTTCAGCGGTCACGTCAAGGACAACATGCTGCGCTGGGGCCAGGCCGCGATGCAAGTGATCGGCCCGCTGAACCAGCGCACCCAGGAGAGCTTCCCGATCGCCGGCGAGCTGTACGGCTGGTGCTCCTCCGTCACCGCGGACGACCTCACTCCCGGCTCCATCGGCCGTGGCATCTTCGACGCCGAGACCCGCGGCGACATCCCTAACGGTTCCGCGGGCCACATCATCCACCAGTACCTCGGAGCCGGCGTCGACACGACCATTGCCTCCATCGGCAACATCGTCGCGCTGTTCGGCCGCCACCCCGACCAGTTCGAGCTGGTCCGGGAGAACCCCGAACTGGTTCCCGCCGCGTTCGCCGAAGTGCTGCGCTACTGGGCACCGGTCCACATCTGGGGACGCGAAGCAACCCGCGATGTGGAAATCGAAGGAGTTACGATTCCCTCAGGTGCCCAGGTCGGCATCCTCTTCGGTGCCGGCAACCGGGACCCGCGCCACTACGCGAATCCCGACACCTTCGATGTGAAACGCAATCCTGTGGACCACCTTTCCTTCGGTTACGGACCGCACGGCTGCGCCGGCCAGGGGCTCGCGAAACTCGAGGCGCATGCGATCATCGAAGCACTTGCCCGCAGGGTGAAGACCCTGACCCTCTCCGATGAGGTCCGCGAGCCGAGCAATATTACGCGGAGCTTCGAGGTGCTCCAGGTTGAAAAGGTGGTGGCGGCATGAGGATCGAACTGGACCGTCCCCGCTGCGAAGGCCACGGCCTGTGCGAAGAAGCCGCGCCCGCGCTGATGCACCTGAATGACGACGGCGAATTGGTCATCGATGTGCCGGATGTGGATGGGGCCGGGCTTGATGCCGCCCAGGCGGCGGTCAGGGTTTGCCCGGTAGCGGCGCTCCGATTGGCTGCGGCATGACCTTGCGCAGGATTGTGGTGGTTGGCAACGGGATCGCCGGGCTCACCGCCTGCGACACGCTGCGTTCGGCGGGCTTCGACGGCGAGTTGACGGTGGTCGGCGCCGAGCGCCACCAACCGTACAGCCGTCCCGCCCTGTCGAAGGCGCTGCTGCACGATGTTAGGGGGAGCGGGGTTAGCGGGAGCGGGGTTGGCGGGAGCAGCGCCGGCGCCCTCCAGGCGCACCAACTTCCCGAGCCGGGCCACGAAGCGAGCGAGATGCTCGGCGTCAGCGCCACGGGACTGGACGTCGACGCCCGGCTGGTTCATCTGGACGGAGGCGATGAACTGCCGTACGACGGCCTCGTCATCGCCTCCGGTTCCCGGGCGAAGCACCTCACGGCGGGAGCGCAAAGGAACGGCTCCTCCCGGGAGCTCACACTGCGCACCATTGAGGATGCGATCCTGCTCAAGGAACGCCTCGCATCGCGTCCCTCGGTGGTTGTGATCGGCGGCGGGCCGCTCGGAATGGAGGTTGCCTCGGGTTGCCTGCACGTTGGCTGCGAAGTCACGCTCGTCTCCGACGCCAAGCCCCTCTCGCGCCAGCTCGGCGGCCACCTCGCGGACATGTTCACCTCCGCCGCCATCCGGCAGGGCCTACGAGTGGTTGTCGGGGGGAAAGCCCGCCTAGTGGAGTCCGACGCCGGGACGCAGGTTGTCTTGGCCGACGGCACCGAGCTTGAGGCGGATCTGGTGGTCACCGCCGTCGGCGACGAACCGAACACGGACTGGTTGGCTGAAACCCGGCTCCTCGTCGATGGGGCGCTGCGGGTCGACTCCCGCGGCCGGCTTCGGCCGGATATCGTCGCCGCCGGCGACGTCGCGTTCTTCCCGAGCAGTCGCGGGGTGAGGCGGGTGCCCCTCTGGACGAGCGCCATCGACCAGGCGAAGGTGGCCGCCGTCGGGCTGCTCAAGGGTGACTCGGCGCCCGAGTTCACTTTCCAGCCGTACTTCTGGACCGAGGCTTTCGGCCTGTCGCTCAAGTCGGTCGGATTCACGCCCGTGGTCGGCGCACCGGACTACTGCGAGCCGGGGGAGGACAGCGACTCGATGCTCTTGCGCTGGGAGGACAAGGACGGCTCCGGGACCGCGGCGGCGATCAACTACCGGATTCCGGTCCCGAAATTGCGGCGGCTGGCCGACGCCGGCCCATAAACCCGGACCCTCGCTCACATATACGGCCAAATCCCAGGACCCTCGCTCAGATCATCTGAGCGGGCGTCGGCCGGAAACACCCCAAAAGTGAGCGAGCGTCCGGGGAGGGCAGGCGCCATGGCAGGACGACGGCACAAGGGGACTGCCGCCGTCGGGCACTGACCGAGCAGCGCCGGCACATCCACCCGGACGCCCGCTCACATACACGGCCAAATCCCAGGACCCTCGCTCAGATCTTGTGAGCGAGCGTCGGCCGGAAACCCCCCAAAAGTGAGCGAGCGTCCGGGGAGGGCAGGCGCAATGGCAGGACGACGGCGCAAAGGGACTGCCGCCGTCGGGCACTGACCGAGCAGCGCCGGCACATCCACCCGGACCCTGGCTCACGTATACGGCCATCCACCCGGACCCTCGCTCACATACACGGCCATAAACCCGGACCCTCGCTCACATACACGGCCATCCACGAGGACGCGTGCCCATCTTTACGGCATGTCAGGCCACTGGGCGACGCGCATCCTTTGCGACTCCTCCGCACAATTGCCGAACACCACGGTTAGGATTGACCCATGTCGTCGTTGCGAGAAGCCCAGAAGCAGCTGACCCGCGACATGATCGTCGAACGGGCGCTCGAACTCTTCACCGAGAAGGGCTACGCCGCCACCACGATCGACGAGATCGCCGCCGCTGCCGGCACCACCAGGGTGACCTTTTACGCCTACTACCCCTCGCGCAGTGACCTGATGAGGGACTTCATGGCGCGTGTCAACGCCGTGCTCGACCGCGCGGATGGTCCCGACAGGGCGTCGACCGCCGTCGAGCTCGTCGACGTGGTGCGGGAGGGCAAACTGCCGGGAATCCTTGCGTGGCTAGAGTCGCGCGCTGCGCTCTGGCCGGTCTTCCGTCCGTACCTCGATGTGCTCGACGAGGCCGCCGCGGTCGATCGCGAAGTGCGGACGTTGGTGGAGGGATGGCACGAGGAAGTCATCTCCGACATCGTCCGCGGCATGCAACAGGCTGGCCGCTTCCCTGAGGAAACGCACCACATCCGCGGAACACTCGCCTTCACCCAGCTGGACTACGTCGCGACGCTCTGGACTCGCCGCAAGCTCGAGCCAAACCGCGACCACGCGCTTGAGGTGCTGGCCGACAGCTGGTACCACTTGCTCTGCGACGAAGGATAATCCAGCCCAACGCAGTTGGTCGCGGCTCAGCTGCCGACTGTGCCTCACAGGAGTAGCGTTTGCCTTGACTGACGATAGGGGTCCACATGAGCTACAAGTATCGAACCGTCCGGGTTCGTGGCACCGAGATGGTTGGAACCATTGCGCGAAAACACGGCAGCGCGCCGGAGATCTATGAAACGTCGAAGGACGCGAACACGTCGGTAGTTCCCGTGTTTTTCCAGGCAACAGGAGAGATTCGATTCTTCGACAGGGCAATGCTGGAGGACGTCGTGACCCCGACGTGAAATCCACTGGGCCAATGGAGGAATCCAATGACTGAAAGCAACAATTCGCCGAACAAACCCACGATGTCGGCGATCTGGTCCGACGGCCTTGGCCGGGCCGGGATCCGTTCAGCGCAGATGCTCCTGGTCATCACCCTGGTCTCGGTGATTGTGTGGGCGATGACCACTGTGCCGCTCGTCATGATCCCGGTCACGATCGCGCTCATTCTTGCCTCTGCGATCTCGCCTCTAGTGCGTTGGCTGACAGCCCGCCGGTGGCCCCGGGCCCTCGCCGTCGCAGCATCGTTCGTGGGGATCCTCGCAGTCTTCGGCGGAGTTATCACCGGAATCGTCTTCCTTATCAGGGCGCAATCCAAGGAGCTTGCCGTGAAATTCACTGCCGGCATCGACCAATTGCACCAATTCCTGAACAACGGACCTTTCAGGGTCAGCGACGAGCAGATCCGCTCCGTGGCCGATTCCATCCAGCGTTTCTTCACGAGCAGTAGCTTCGGTGCGGAAGCGCTCACCGGGGCCCGTACCGTCGGTGAAATCCTGGCCGGCTTGGTTCTTATGGTCGTGATCTTGTTCTTCTTCCTCAAGGACGGCGAAAAGATCAGGACTTTCCTCTTCGGATTCCTTCCGGCGGCTCACCGCGGGAAGGCGCATCTCACGGCGGAAAGAAGCGCCACCGTTTTGGGAGGCTATGTCCGCGGCACGGCTCTGATCGCAGCAGTGAACGGCGTGATCATCGGGACAGTCCTGGCCATCCTCGGTGTCCCGCTTGCCCTGCCCCTGGGTGTTTTTGTGTTTATCGGCGGCTTCATTCCGATCATTGGTTCCACTGCGGCAGGTACCCTGGCTGTGGGTGTCGCCCTGATCTCTAACGGTCCGGTGACGTCCCTCATCGTCCTCGCTGTCCTCGTAGCGGCCAACCAGCTTGAGCACCATTTCCTCCAACCCGTTTTGATGGGCAAGGTCCTGAGCATTCATGGACTGGCCATTTTGCTGGCTTTGGCCATCGGCACGATGCTCGCAGGCATTATCGGTGCCCTACTGGCCGTACCGACCGCCGCCGTTGCTTGGACTGCCATCAAGACGTGGACCGGGCGAGGCGACACGGCGCCCGCCGCCATCGACGCCGCCGACGGAACCGTGGCCTGAATAGGACTCACACAGCCAAAGCTCGGTCCTACGGTTGCGCGAGAAGCTCGTCGTGCAGTTGTTGCAGGTGGGACGGTTGTTCTGCGAGTGCCCGCATGGTCGGCGGTGGACTAGGTGCCTGAACGTCCGCGAGGGGGTCGTCGGTGCGAGGGACGGCGAGGCTCAAGGCCCCGCCGACGTCGGGTGCCGCGGCATCGCGTCGGGTGAGGGCCGGCAGATTCCAACGATGTTCGATGGTCGCAAGGACGCTCGTGTGATCGAGCGGGACAGGTCCAGGGGCCCTAAAGACGGTACCAGCGGGGATGAGCGGACTCATCAGTACCGTTGGCACCCGCACTCCGAACCGGGTGAAATCGAAACCGAATTCCCCGGGGGTATCGTCCGGTGGCGTTGCGCCCCACGGCGGGGCGACGTGGTCGTAGCAGCCGCCGTGTTCGTCATACGTGACGATGAGCAGGGTGGAGTCCCAGGCCGGACCATCGCGCACGGCGCGATAGGCGTCCAGCAGGAACTGCTCTCCGAGCGCGACGTTGTAGTTGGGGTGCTCGCTGTTGCCTGTCGAGGACCAGGACGGTTCGAGGAAGGCGTATGCGGGGAGCCGCCCGGCCGCCGCGTCGGCTTGGAAGTCCGTGAACAGGCCAATGTTCGACGCCGGAGCGTGCCGCGTGTCGTCGAAGTCGAGTTTGGTCAGGGGTGACCTGGTTTCGCCATAGATCGTCCACGGGATGCCATGGTTGCCGAGGTGCCCGAAGATACTCGGCACGGTGAACCGCTTGGCCTTGTCATCCAAGTTGCCCTGGCTGGTGCCGGCGCAGGCGAAGGCCCGGTTAGGCATCGTCATCGTGGGAGCCGACGCGAACCAGGCGTCACAGACGGCGAATCCCTTCGCCATCGCCGACAACACAGGCAGTGTCTGCGGGGTGAAGCAGCCCATGATCATGTGCTCGGTTGTGCCCGGCACCACGTGCCAGCCCTTGGCGAGGTTGTCCTTGATGGCGCCGGCGTAGTTGCCTAAAAAACCGGTCATGGAAGGAACAGCCCCCGCTTTCGGCGCGCCGGCGCTGCCAAAGAGCTGGGCGTTCGTTGCCCGGTACCCTTCTCCAGGGTCGGCGCCCGGCATGAAGTAGAGGTCGGGGGTCGAGGGAGTCAGCCGATAGACTCCAACCGGACTGCCATCGGAGCCTGGGCAGGACTCCGTGCCGGTCAGGCCCTCGAACTGGTCCCCCGCAGGGGAAACATTGCCGGAATCGGCATAGAGGTATCCGAGCATGTGATCGAATGATCGGTTTTCAAGCATCAAGACGACGATGTGGTCGACGGCGTTGAGACCAGTTACCGTCACGGCGACCATCCCCTTCGAAAAGAGTTCCTGTCCGTGCTGAACAGTCTCCCACGCCGCCTTGCCGGTGGGTATGCCTTGGGCTCGTTGCTCTCAGCCGGGAACGGTAGCCATGACGCGTTCACCGTTGAAGTATTCGAGCTGCCAGCCGTCAACGGGATGGTGGTGGGCAAGGTTGAGCACGGCGTTGTCGATGCTTTGCAAAGTGCGGCCAACCGCGCGGCCGAGGCTCACGCGGAGGAGTGTTCCGTGGGCGACAACCAGGACGCGGCGGCCGCTGAACTCGTCCGCCAGCGCTTCCAGTGCGGCTAGCCCACGGGAGGCTGCCTCGTCCTCGGTTTCCGCGCCGCGGAAACCACCGGGGATGCGCAGCGCGTCCAATTCAGGTCCTGCATGAAGGCCTTCGGCAGGTCCAAAGCGTCGCTCGGTGAGCTCCGGCACGTGCCGGTCCACGCTCAGCCCCAACCCTGCAGCGATCAGCTCGGCGGTTTCCGCGGCCCGGCTCAACGGTGAGGAAACGACGACGTCCCACTCGTGACCGGACAGGACGGCGACGGCGTCACGCGCTTGCCCACGGCCGACGTCGTTCAGCGGAATGTCGGTGGATCCCTGCAGCCGGCGCTGGGCATTCCAGTCTGTCTGACCGTGGCGGACGAGGGCGAAGGTAGTAAGGGGCATGCCTTCCATTCTGCCTTGGGAGGACCCCTGGCTAGATCCAGTCCCGCTTCTTGAATGCCAAGTACAGGAATATTGAACCGCCGGCCATGAGTGCGCTGGATAGCCAGAGGCCGTAATCGCTCTGGAAGCCGAAGAAGGGCACGTTCTGACCGAAAAAACCGGTCACGGCAGTGGGGACGGCGATAATCGCGGCCCAGCTGGTCACCTTCTTCATGACGAGGTTCATCTGGTTCCCCTGGATGCTGATGTGGGTTTCCAGGATGGTGGTGACCAGATCGCGGAGGGATTCCGTCCATTCCGTGGCACGCAGCACGTGGTCGTAGACGTCCTGCAGGAAGGGCTGCATCGCCGGGCTGCAGCCGACCAGGTCCTCCCGCCGGAGGAGGGTGTTGAGGACTTCACGCATGGGCAGGACGACGCGGCGGAGCCGGACGAGGTTCTTGCGGAGTTCGAAGGTCTTCCGCTGCAGGTCATGGTCGGGGGAGTGGTCATCGAAGAGCGACTCCTCGAGGGCGTCGATGTAGCCATCGAGTTCCTGGACGGCGTCGAAGTGCCCGTCGACGATCATGTCCAGCAGGCCCCAGAAGAGGAAAGGCACGCCGTGTTGGGCGAGGTCGGTTTCCGCGTCCCAGTGCGCCGTCAGCTTGTCGGTGTCGAACCCTGTCCCGTGCACTGTCACGAGGGCGTTGTGGGTCACGAACGCCGAGATTTCGACGACGGCCAGTTCGCCGGTGCCTGGCTGCAACGCCGCTTGGTACGCCGAGAGGAACAGGTGGTTCGGGTACCGGTCCAGTTTGGGCCGCTGGAAGTCGTGGACGGCGTCCTCGACGGCGAGGCGGTGGAGCCCGTACACGGTTTCGACGCCGAGCAGGTCATCCGCCGTCGGGTCCGTGTAGTCGATCCACAGCACCACGTCATCCTGGCGGGCCAGGGCTTCGATTTCGTGGGCCCGGACATCGTCGCGTTCGAGTTTGCCTTCGCGGTATAGCCGTATGAACACCATCCGCCCCATGGTACGGGACCCTAATCCGTGCTTCCTGAGTGGCAAGGCTTCCCTGCCGGGACGTGTCTTTGCCGCGCTTCCGTCCCTACAATTTAAGTGCGGCCGCGCGGTGTCCTGCCGCGGGCCGCCGACTAAGGAGAGCCATCATGGGTTGGGGTGAGAGGATCCATCACGCTGCCGGGAAATTCCACGGCAAGGCCACGGAAGCGGCCGGCGAGGCCACCGGCAATGACCGGCTGAAGGCTGAGGGCAAGTCCCGTCAGGTCAGGGCCGATCTGAAGCTGGCAGGCGAAAAGATCAAAGGCGCCTTCAGGAAGCACTAGTCCTCCGACGCCGACAGCAGGGCGCGGGCCGTGCGGCCCGCGCCCGCGTCATGTCCCGATACTTTGTTCGAGCATCTGGACGGGGTCATTACGGCCAGCCATGATGAAGGGAGGCGCGGAGGGCTGGATCGTCAACCCCAGTTTGCGAGTGGCACCCGCAGTGGAGGCGCGGTGACATGACACGCGAATCGGTGCCGGCGGAGCAGGCGAAGTCAGTAGCTTCCCTTGAGCCCAGCGAAGCTTTCGTGGCCGAATACTTTGCCCAGGTGCCCCCGGAGGATCTGCGAAGCTACAGTCCCGAGACACTCCGTGCGCGGGCCGCGCACCATCTGAAAGTGGCGTCGTCGCGCGCGCCCGGGCAAGCCGCCGTCGGGATCTTGACCGAATTGGATGCCAGCATCGTCGCAGTCGTGACGGACGACATCCCGTATCTGGTCCACTCCGTCACGGCGGAGCTCACCCGCGACGACACGTCCATCAATCTGCTGGTTCATCCCAGCTTTAGGGTGCTTCGCGACCCGGTGTCCCACGAGCTACTGGAAGTCCGCCTTGAAACGTCCATGGAGGGCGAAACCCCTCCGGAGGCCGGGGAAACCGAGGTCTGGATTGCCGCGGAGATCGGCAGGCTGCCCGATGCGGCTGCCGTGAGGCGACTGACGGATAACCTGCAGAGAGTGCTGGATGATGTCCGGGTTGCCACCCGCGACGGATCCGCCATCCGTGGCAAGCTCGCCGAAGCCGTCGCCTCGGTGGACGGGTTCCCGCGCGATGTGGCGCCGCCACCGAAACAGCTCAGGGAACTGCTCCTCTGGCTCGACGACGGAAACTTCCTGTTTCTCGGGTACACCGAAGGCGAACTCACGACGGCGGGCGGCCAGGACATGCTCGTCGAACGGCAAGGCGCCGGGCTGGGTCTGCTGCGGCGGATACAGGGGGACGCCTCCGGAAGCGCTGGGCCACGCGCACCCGGTATCCCAGGGTCACGGGCACTCGCCCTCTCCACCTCGGAGGTGCGATCCACCGTCCTGAGGCGCTCGTACCTCGACGAAGTTCGCCTGCAAATGTTCGATGCGGCCGGCCGGACCACCGGCGAACGACGCTTTGTGGGGTTGTTCACGCCCGGCGCCACGCACCAATCGGTCCGCCGGATTCCGGTAATCCGCGAGAAAGTCCAGGCAGTCAGCGAAAGACTGGGGTTTACGCCCCGATCGCACCAAACCAGGGACCTGATGGCTATCCTGGAGACTTTTCCGCGGGACGAACTGTTCCACGTTGAAGCGGATGAGCTCGCGCGCCTGGCGGGCGAAATTCTTCGTGCCGAGGTGCTGCAGCGGATCCGCGTGTTCCTTCGACCTGACAGCCATGGACGGTTCGTGTCCGCACTCGTCTTCTTCCCGCGCCACCGTTACAGCACCGCTGTCCGGCTGTTGATGGAGGAAGAACTCAGGCGCGCGTTCAAGGCGGACGCAGTCGATTTCGAGGTCCGTCTGACCGAGTCGCCCATGGCCCGGGTGTTCTTCCGGATCCATGTAGGTGCCACGCCCGACGCCGCGGCGTCCAGGGCCGCCGTCGTCGACCCTTCCCAACTCGAGCGGCGCCTGATAGCCGCTACCCGCTCATGGTCGGACGGGCTCGACGACGCGGTCCGGGACCGCTTCCCGGCGGCGGAGGCCGCAAGGCTCGCCGGGCTCTGGTCCGACGCCTTTCCCGCCGGTTATCGCGCCGTTTACGAGGCGGAGGCCGCGCTCGGGGACATCGTCAACTTCGAGACCTTCGACCTGGACGGAGCAGGGGGCAGGCCATACGGGGATCCGCTGCTCACGGTGTACGCCAGGAAGGGTGCGCCGGGCACGCTCGTCGAGGACGCCCGGATCCGCCTCTACCTGACAAGGCCCAGGAGCCTGACTCAGATCCTGCCCTTCCTGCACAACTTCGGGCTCGAAGTGCTGGACCAGCGGCCTTTCGAGCTTCGGCGGGGTGGCCAGGAGCTGTTTCTTTACGACCTCGGCGTGAAGTTTCCTGGCGGCGTTGACCCCGAGGGAACCAGCGGACTGCTCGCGGATGCCTTCACGGCGGCAATGCGGGGGGACATCGAATCCGACCGGATCGACGCACTCGTCATCCGGGAACGGCTTGCGTGGCGGCAGGCCGCAATCCTGAGAAGTTACGCGAAATACCTCCAGCAGCTGGGGACCACCAACTCGTACGGATTCATCGCGGACACGCTGATCAGCAACGTCCGGGCAACACGCGCGCTCCTTGCCCTGTTCCAAGCGAAGTTCGATCCGGGACTGGACGAGCCTGACCGCGGCAGGAACATTGCTGATGCCAAAAAGGAGTTGCTGGCCGCGATCGACGACGTCCCGGTCCTCGACGCGGACCGGCTGCTGCGCACGTTCATGAACCTCGTCGAAGCCACAACGCGGACCAACTACTTCCTGGACAAGGCCCACTTGAGCTTCAAACTCAATCCCGCCGCGATTGCAGGTGCCCCGTTTCCGCGCCCGAAGTACGAGATCTGGGTGTACTCGCCGCGGGTGGAAGGCGTTCACCTGCGCTTCGGAACCCTGGCGCGCGGGGGTTTGCGGTGGTCTGACCGAAGCGAGGATTTCCGGACCGAGGTCCTGGGACTGGTCAAGGCACAAAACGTGAAGAACTCCGTCATTGTGCCCACAGGAGCAAAAGGAGGTTTCTATCCCAAGCGGCTGCCCGACCCGGCAATGGACCGGGAGGCATGGCTCGCTGAGGGCCTGGAGTGCTATCGGATCTTCGTCAAGGGCATGCTGGACATCACTGACAATCTGCTCGCCTCATCCAGGGGAGAGTCGGTGGTGCCCCCGGCCGGCGTGGTGCGCCATGACGGCGATGACTATTACTTGGTGGTTGCAGCTGACAAGGGAACAGCGTCATTTTCAGACTCAGCCAATTCCGTGGCCCGGGAGTACGGCTTTTGGCTCGGCGACGCGTTCGCGTCCGGGGGATCCGTGGGATATGACCACAAGCAGATGGGCATCACGGCCCGCGGTGCATGGGAATCCGCGAAACACCATTTCAGCGAGCTCGGCATGGATTCACAGAGCGAAGACTTCACTGTGGCCGGCATCGGAGACATGAGCGGGGACGTGTTCGGAAACGCGATGCTGCTCTCGCCGCACATCCGTCTGGTGGCGGCTTTCGACCATCGGGACATCTTTCTTGATCCGAGTCCTGACGCGGCAACGTCCTTCGAAGAACGCAGGCGTCTCTTCGGTCTTCCCCGTTCGTCCTGGGCCGACTACGATCCTTCGCTGATCAGCGAAGGCGGGGGTGTCCATTCCCGCCGGGCCAAAGCCATCGGGATCACGGAGCAGGTCCGGACTGCCCTCGGCCTGGAGCCGGGGACGGCTTCGCTGCCTCCCCACGCGCTGATGCAGGCCATTCTCCGGGCGCCCGTGGACCTGCTCTACAACGGGGGAATCGGAACATACGTCAAAGCCTCCACCGAGGACCACACCGACGTCGGCGACAAAGCCAACGACGCCATCAGGGTCAACGGCAACGAGCTGAGGACCCGGATCGTGGCCGAGGGCGGGAACCTGGGGTTCACGCAGCGCGGCCGGATTGAGGCGGCACTCGCCGGTGTCCTCCTCAACACCGATGCGATAGACAATTCGGCCGGCGTGGACTGTTCGGACCACGAGGTCAACATCAAGATCTTCGTTGACCGGATGATTGCGGCAGGGAAAACGGGGTCTGGGGAACGTGCGGGCTTCCTGCATTCCCTGACCGATGAAGTGAGCCGCCTGGTCCTGGCAAACAACACGGACCAGAACGTCCTCCTTTTCAACGACCGGCACTTGGCGCCGGAGCTGAGTCCTGGTTTTGAACGGATCATGGACTGGCTGGAGGACGCGGCGGACTTGGACCGCGGCCTGGAGGCCCTGCCGAGCACGGAACAACTCCAAGACAGGCTGCGGGCAGGCACTGGACTGACCTCGCCGGAGCTGTCGGTGCTAGCCGCCTACGCGAAGATCGAGCTGGCGAGGGAGCTGACCGCCAGCGACCTCGCCGACGATCCCTGGTTCAAGCGGGTCCTCCGTGGCTACTTTCCACGCCAGTTGTCCGAGCGCTTTGATGCTGAACTGGACTCCCACCCGCTGCGTCGGCAGATCATCTGCACGGTGGTGGCCAACGACATGATCAACCTTGGAGGGATCACGTTCGCCTTCCGAGCCATCGAGGAGACTACGGCAACTGCGGCGGCCGTGGCCAGGGCTTTCGTGGTGGTCCGCGAGGCTTATGAGCTGCAGCGGTTCGTGGACAGGATCGCAAGCCTGCCTCCCGGGTTTCCCAGCGAACACGCCGCTGCGGTGGCCCTTCCACTGCGCAGGCTCCTCGACCGGGCAACCCGGTGGTACGTGACACACGATCATCGGGACCAAGCCATCGCGGAAGCCCTGAGGAGGATCGGGCCGACCCTGGACCTGCTACGGACCCGGACCACGGAATTTCTGCGCGGCTCGGACCTTGACCGCGCCGAGCAACGGCTGGCGCATTGGAACGACGTCGGGATGCCGGGTGATCTGGGGCGGCGCGCCTCCGATTTGCTCGAGAGCTTCTCCCTCCTGGACATCTCGCTGGTGGCGGAGCAAGTGGATGAACCCCTCACCACCATCGCCGACATGTACCACACGGTCATTCATTGGATCGGTGTGGGAACGCTGTTGCTGCGCATCACTGACCTGCCGCGGCAAAGCCGGTGGGAAGCCCTGGCTCGTGCAGCCCTGCGCGACGACGCCTATTCCGCCGTCGTCGACATCACCATTTCCGTCATGCGGACGACCCGGGCGAGCGGGGCCTCCGGCGCCTCTGCCGTGGACCGCATCGTGGAGTGGGAGAGTGGACGCCAGGAGCAGCTGGGAAGGATCAAGGACACCTTTGTGGAGGTCACCAAACCCGGGCAAGTAGACCTCGCGTCGATCTCCGTGGCCCTGAAACTCCTGCGAACGCTGGCGAAGCGCTAGCCGTTTTGAACCTTGAACCCGGGGGATCGTCGCACAAGACGCTTTTTGGGCTACGGGATGCGAATCCTCTAAGGTTGGTGCCCGATGGCAGCTTTTAATGAAACGTCCGATCAGCCTGGATCCGCGTCGCCGCGTGGGCCTGTCTTCGTCGACGCCTCAGGCCGGCGCCTGCAGAGGCTCAAGCTTATTGGGCTCGGAGCCCTTGTGCTCGCAGGAGGCTATGTCGTCCTCCTGCTGGTTGCGTTCATGGGAGGGCCCAATGTTGCGGCGCCGTTCCTGCCCCTGCCGGCCGCAGTGAAGCCCTTGGCGCCACCGGCCACTCCGGCAGCCCGTGGTCTTCCGTCATCCCCATCGACTCCGCCTTCCAACGCGGACGGGCTCCCGACCGGCGGGGGCCGATTGCCTGCGCCTTCGACGCCGGCCGCTTTCGGTGTTCCGGTGACTTCTCCTTCGCCCGCTGCTGTGGCACGACCGATCAACGGTGCGGCCGCGCAACATGCTGCCTCGTTTGCGCCGGTTGCGTCCTCTGCGCCGGGCTCGTCGCCGACGGGTCCGGGCAGGAGCGGGACAGCTCCGGGCCAGGCTACGCGACCGTCCACGCCGACGCACCCGTGAGTGCGCGCCGCCTGAGCAAGCGCACTGCTCCGGTCAGTGTCAGGGCGCACTGGTTCATCCTTCTGGCCGTCCTGTTGGCACTGGGTGTCGCACTCGTCGTGCAGGGGTACATGCATCACCTCGCCGGGATCGCCGATGACTCGGTGCCCGGGGGTGGCTCCGCGAGTACCGTCCCGGACGCGGTCTCGCACGGTGGGCCGGTGGTTGATTCCCGCGGCGGCGGCTACGTTCGTACCGTCGGTCCGCCGGACCGCACGCTCGCGCTGACGTTCGACGACGGTCCGGACCCGGTCTGGACTCCCCGGATCCTTGACGTCCTCCGCAAGCACCATGTCCATGCCACGTTTTTCGTGGTGGGTTCAGCTGCCATCGACAATCCCGACCTCGTACGCCGCATCCTTGCAGACGGCAACGAGATCGGGGTGCACACGTTGACACATGCGGACCTTGGGAGCGCCCCGGCTTGGCGCCAGCAGCTTGAGGTCCAGGGCGACCAGCAAGTGATTGCCGGCATCACGGGCCGTGCCTCGACGCTCCTGCGTCCGCCGTACAGCTCCGAGAACGACGCCGTCCGGGACGGGACGTGGGCGGCGATGCGCACCGCTGCGGACCGGGGTTATCTCACGGTGCTCTCCACCCAGGACAGTGAGGACTGGCAGCGGCCCGGAGTCGCCGCCATCGAGAAGAACCTCACCCCTTCAGGCCCGCAGGGCCAGGTGCTCCTCATGCACGACGGCGGCGGAGACAGGGAGCAGACGGTCACGGCGCTCGACTCCGTCCTCACCAAGGTCGCGGATCAAGGCTTCAGGGTCACGACGGCGGGCGACGCCGTCGGGATCGCAAGCATGCGCGATGCCTCGGTGGGAGAGCAGATCAGCGGAAACGCGTTGGTGTGGGGAATACGGCTCAGCGATTTCTTCATCGCCGCCATCTCCTGGGCGCTCGTTGCGGCCGGAGTCGTGACAGTGGTCCGGGCCGTGCTCGTGGTGGTGTGCGCAGCGCGCCACCGGAAAGCGGCGCGCCGGTCCCTTGCGACCGGCCGCAGCCGACGCCGGGTGGACGTGCCGGTCCGGCCCGAGGTCACGGAGCCGGTCAGCGTCATCGTCCCCGCGTACAACGAGGCCGCCGGCATCGAAGCCGCAGTCCGGTCTATCGCCGAATCAAGCCATCCGGTGGAGATCATTGTGGTTGACGACGGGTCGACCGATGACACCGCGGACATCGTCGAAAAGCTCGGCTTGCCGGGTGTTACGTTGATCCGGAAAGCGAACGGCGGCAAACCCTCCGCGTTGAATGCCGGGCTTGCAGCTGCCGGCCACGATCTCGTGGTGATGGTCGACGGTGATACCGTCTTCGAACCGGAAACGGTTCACGCCCTCATTCAGCCCTTCGCCGACCCTCGAGTGGGCGCAATTTCAGGGAACACCAAGGTTGCCAACCGTGGAGGGATCCTCGGAGCCTGGCAGCACATCGAATACGTCGTCGGCTTCAACCTGGACCGCAGGTTGTTCGACATCGCCGAGTGCATGCCGACCGTTCCCGGGGCTATTGGTGCCTTCCGCCGCGATGCCCTGTTCCGGGTTGGCGGAGTCAGCGACGACACGCTTGCTGAAGACACGGACCTGACCATGGCACTGTGCCGCGATGGCTGGCGGGTCGTGTACCAGGACGATGCGAGGGCCTGGACCGAAGCTCCCGCGAGCCTTGGCGCGCTTTGGAAACAGCGATACCGCTGGTGCTATGGCACGCTTCAGGCCATGTGGAAGCACCGGGGCGCGGTGGTGCAGGGCGGGCAGGCTGGAAAGCTCGGCCGGCGCGGGCTCGGCTATCTGCTCGTCCTCCAGGTGCTGCTGCCGCTGTTCGCTCCAGTAGTGGACGTCTTCGCCATCTACGGCCTGGTCTTCCTTGATCCGGTCCGGATCGCCGCGCTCTGGCTTGTCTTCCTCCTGGTGCAATTCCTTATGGCGGCCTATGCGTTCCGGCTCGACAATGAGTCGCTTCGTCCACTGTGGACCCTTCCGCTTCAGCAGTTCGTCTATCGGCAGCTCATGTATCTCGTCGTCATCCAGTCGGTAGTCACGGCCTTGGCCGGCGTGCACCTGCGGTGGCACCGAATGGAGAGGTATGGAAGCCTGCGCGTGCCGCCGGCTTCGCAGGGCCAAGCATAGCCACGGAGAGTGCCGGCGCGGGCTGTCCCTAACCCTTAGCGCGCAGCTCCCGCCGAAGGATCTTTCCTGACGCCGACTTGGGAATCACCTCGACGAACTCCACCGATCGCACGCGCTTGAACGGAGCCACCCGCCCGGCGACGAACTCCATGACCTCCCCGTCCCCGAGCTCGGCCCCCGCCTGCCGGACGACGAACGCCTTCGGCACCTCTTCGCCGTCGTCCGCGTGGGTGCCAATGACCGCGGCGTCCGCAATCCGCGGGTGGGTGAGCAGGAGCGCTTCGAGCTCGGCGGGCGCAATCTGGTAGCCCTTGTACTTGATCAGCTCCTTGAGCCGGTCGACGATCGTCACGACGCCGTCAGCCGTGACGGTCGCTATGTCACCGGTGCGGAGGAAGCCATCCGGATCGATAGTCGCCGCTGTTGCGTCGGGCCGGTTCAGGTAGCCGAGCATGACCTGCGGGCCGCGGACAAGGAGCTGACCGGGAGCGCTCGGTCCTTCGGCCGGGACTTCGATTTCTTCGTCCGTGGCGGGGTCGAGGAGCTTGCACTCTGTGTTCGGCACGGTGTAGCCCACTGAGTCGAGCGGGACATGCTCGGCGCCGTCGCGCGGGATGGCGTGGGATACGGGGCTCAGCTCGGTCATTCCATAGCCCTGGAGCATCGTGCACCCGAGGCGGTTCGCAACAGCGTGCCCCAGTTCGCCGTCAAGGGGCGCTGCTCCCGAAAGCACGGCGCGGACGGACGAGAGGTCGTATTGGTCCACCAGCGGATGCTTCGCCAGTGCGACGGCGATGGGCGGCGCGATGAAGAGGTAGGTACAGCGATGGTCCTGCGTGATCCGGAGGAACTCGGCGAGGTCGAACTTCGGCATCGTGACGAGCCGGGCCCGCTCGCCGAGGGCGAGATTGAGCAGCACGGTCAGGCCGTAGATATGGAAGAAGGGCAAGACGGCAAGCAGCACGTCGTCGGGAGTCACGCGGAAGAAGGCACTGGATTGCGCGACGTTCGCCACGAGGTTGTACTGGCTCAACAGGACACCCTTCGGCGTGCCGCTCGTGCCCGAGGAGTAGGGCACGACGGCGGCGGCATGCGGATCGACGCTCAGCGTCGGCGCGGGAAGGCCGGCGTCGATGATGTCCGCGAGCGAGGGATGGCCCGCGGCCGAGACGAGGCCGCCGCCGTCGAGCACCACGAGGCGCTCCGCCGGAATGCCGGCGGCCTGGGCGGCGGCCTCCGCGCGCTCCAGGAAGGGCGAGACGGTGAAGAGCCAGGAGGCGCCGGCGTCGCTGAGCTGGCTGCCGACTTCATCGGCGGTATACAGCGCGTTGATCGTGGTGACGACGGCGCCCGCGCGGAGGACCCCGTGGAAGAGGACCGCGAACGCCGGCACGTTGGGGCAGAAGAGGCCCACGGTGGTCCCTGGGCCGGCCCCGTGGCTCGCGAGCCAGCCTGCGGTGGCGTCGATTCGGCTGACGAGTTGCCGGTAGCTCATTTCCACGCCGGACGTGCCGTCCACGAGTGCGGTCCGGTCAAGGTCCTCGCCGCCCAGCCCACCGAATAGATACTCATAGATCGTGACTTCGGGGATCTCGACATCAGCGTACGGGCTGGTGAACATTGCGGCTCCTTCAGCGCACGACGGCGGGAGTCGCCGTCGTGCGTCCATTACACCCGGCGGCGCGGGGCCGGGACAAGGGGCGCCGCGGCGGGATGCCCTTCAGCGGACGCCCGTTTAGTCGGATTGTCCGCGCGGGGCAGAGGTGGATCCGATATGCAGCTCAAAGCTCGGGGGAGCCGGCACGTCTGATGAGCCACCTGCCGTGGCGATGTAACGGGCGGCAAGTCCGCCGAGCTCCACCAGGGGGAGCGTCATTGTCGTGAGGCCGAAGACTGCACCACCACGCGTACCACCTATGCCGGCGACGGACACGTCTTCGGGGATCTTGTACCCTGCGGTCCAAAGATGCGCGAGAACGCCGACGGCCACTTCATCGTTGGTGCAGACGATCGCGTCCGGAAGTTGCGTCGATGCGGTCAGTTCCTCGGCGGCGCGCTTTCCCGATTCCTGGCTCATGCCGGTCAAGCCGAGGACTTGTGCGGGGGCCTGCGCTTCGAACATTGCATCGCGGTAGCCGACAATTCGCTGCTCGGCTGCGGAGAGTCCGGGGATTCCTCCGATGAAGGCAATTTTTCGGTGCCCAAGCGAAAGCATGTATTGGGTAAGTTCGTACGCCGTCGCGGCGTTGTCGATGACGATCTTCGTGGAATCAAACCCCCGGGGAGCGAGCGCCACTACCCGCGTACCGGCCCTTACGGCGAGGTTCACTTCGCGTGCGAGCTGCGCGGTTCCGGGTGAGCCCTCGATGTCGCTGCCGCAAAACACGATCCCGGAGACTTGATGTTCACGCAGGACGCGGAATTTTGTCCGCTCTTGCTCCGGGTCGCGGTTGGCATTGGCCAAAATGGTGACATATCCGAACTTGGCCGCTTCGATCTCGATCCCGCGGGTCATCTCTGCGAAGTATGGATCGAGGATGTCGCTGGCAATGACGCCGATGATTTTGCTGCGCTGTTGCTTCAGCGCCTGGGCCGTGGCGCTCGGCGTGTAGCCCAGAGTGTCCGCTGCAGCCCGCACACTGGCCCGCACATCCTGGGACACCGGGTGCTTCTCCGCCGAGCCGTTGAGCACGCGTGAAGCGGTGGCTACCGAGACGGACGCCAGTTCGGCTATCTCGCGCAACGTGGCCATGGCCAGACTCCTTTGATGTGATCGACGCTCCAGCCTAACCGCAACCGAAGCTGACGATTCCCAATGTCTTCCGGCGCCCCTCTTGACAGGAGGTCCGGGTGGAACTAGCGTAACGGAAAACGTTATCCATTGCTAGAGCACGAATATTGCCACCAACGGTAAACGTTATCCGCAGTAGACAAACTCAAAGGAGAGACAAATGACAGACATTACGGAGCCTTTTGACCTGATCGTCGTCGGGGCGGGGGCGGCAGGTTTGGCAACCGCAAACCGCGCAGTGGACCTTGGGGGACGCGTTCTCCTGCTTGAGAAGGGCGCGGCTGCGGGAGGGTCTGCCGCGCTTTCAGCGGGCATTCTCTGGACGGCACCGAATGTTGATGTCCTTCGCCGCATCCAGCCCGACGGCGATCCGGTCCTGGGGCCATTGGTGGTGGAAGGTTACGAGCAGGCCGTGAAGGATGTGCGTGCCGCCGGTGTCAGCGTCAGCGAAGAATGGCGCGATCACCTCGAATGGGGTCGCGCCTGCAAGGTTGACATCCTTGACCTGTTCGCCAAGTGGACCGCGAAAATCAATGCCAGCGGCGGCGGTCTTCTCACCGGAGTCAGCGACGTCGAACTCATCATCGACGGCGGCAAGGTTGCAGGCGTGACGTTCACCCACGAGGGAGAAGAAAAGAGCGCACTTGGTGCGGCAACAGTACTTGCAACAGGTGGGTTCCAGGGCGACCCCGAGCTCAAGCAGAAGTTCATTGGCAACGGTGCCGACGACATAGCTGTTCGCAGCAACCCGCACTCAGTCGGTGATGGATTTCGCCTCGGAACCGCGGCCGGGGGAGCGGCGAGCCGCCATCTGTCCGGCTTCTACGGCCACACCCTGCCGAGTCCGCTGCCGGTCTCGCCAGAGGTGTTCCTCCGCCTTACCTTGTATTTCTCCGCCTACGGCGTTTTGGTCAACAGGCGCGGCCTGCGATTCACCGATGAGTCGCTCGGCGACGAAGTCTCCAACCAATTCCTTGTCCGGGAGCCGGGGCAGCGCGGCGTCCTGATCTGGGATGACCAGGTCCAGCAGAATCGCGCCCTCGCTGTCCCGTATCCCAGCGGCATGGCGCTTGACCGTCATGGCGAAGCGAAGAAGCTCGGCGCCCGGACCGCGGAAACGGACACCCTGGAGGAACTCGTCGAGGTCGTTGCCAGTTGGGGTGTCGATCGCGCCGCCCTGGCCGCCACCTTGGAAAGCTACCAGCGAGCCTCCGACGGCGAGTCCGTGGCGCTCGACGCCCCGCTGCCTGCGAACCCGAGTGCGCTCAAGAAGGGTCCCTTCAGGGCAATCGAGGTGCAGCCATGCATCACGATTCCGTTCGGCGGACTGCGTGTGGACGGTGATAGCCGGGTCCTGGACCGGGACAACCTTCCCATCCCCGGACTGTTCGCTGCCGGGGCCGACGCCGGGGGAGCCCAGGACCTCCGGTACGTCGGTGGCATCGTCTTCGGATTCGTTTTCGGCCGACGCGCCGCAGACGCCGCCGTTGCCCACATTGTGCGCGGTCACGGGGCCGACGAACTGGTTTCTGCGCCATGAGCGCCCCGACGTTGGCCCGCCGGGTTGCCTGGACGGGCGCGGAACGGCTCGTCGTTGAGCCACGGCCCGCGCCGACTCCGCCGGGTCCGGACGAGATCGTGATTCGCGTCGAGAGCGTTGGTGTGTGCGGCACGGACGCTGCGATATGGCGCGGGGATAACAACCGCGTCCGGATCGGAACCATACTCGGGCACGAATTCGGGGGCACCGTTGTGGAGGTCGGCCCGAACGTGACGATCCGGACCGTCGGCCAGCAAGTGGCAGTCGATCCCAACCGCGTCTGTGGCGAATGCCGGGAATGCGCAACAGGTTCGCGTGGACTGTGCCGCCGGCGCGAACTCATGGGCCTCGACGTCGACGGCGGTCTGCAAAGCTACGTGACGGTTGCCGCCGTCAACACCGTCGCTGTCCCGGGGGCCGCAGATCCACGGGCCCTCGCGCTTATTGAGCCCATCGCCGTCGGAGTGCGCGCTTGCGCCCGCGCGAATGTCTCACCCGGCGCGCGCCTGGTGATCGTCGGCGGCGGGGCGATCGGCATGGCGTCCGCACTCCAGGCCCGCAGCCTTGGCGCGAAAAGCGTCACCGTCATCGAACCCGACGCCGTTCGCCGCGCGACGATCACGGATCACGGGGTCATCGCCCTTGCCCCGGGGGAAGGAGCCGCGGAGCGCTGGGATGTCGCCATTGACACCGTGGGAAGCGGCACCAGCGTCAGTGCCGTGATGGAGCTGCTGGAACCGGGCTCGACGATCTGCGTGGCGGGACTCGCCAAAGGAGGGGCCCTTCCACCAACGGAAGACCTCGTCCGGCGGGAACTCACCCTCACCGGAACCTTCTGCTACACCTCGGAAGACCTCTCGACGGCGGCTGCCTTGGTCGCCCGCCATGGCCTGGCAGCAATCCCCAACGACATTGTCCAGGGCCTCAACGACGCCCCGGCAGCGATCGAAGCATTTGCACAAGGCCGCCTCGGCCGTGGCAAGACCCTCATCATCCCCTAGCCGGAGTCCCCAAGGGGTATCAGGCAACTGAATCTGCAATGAAGGAGAAGTCAGTGAACACATCCCTACACACCACGGCGGCCCACCCGCCGCGGGTCAAGAACAGCCCCACGCGCGCTGCCATCGCAAGCATGGCCGGCGGCACGCTGGAATATTACGACAACTACATTTACGCCTTGGCTGCCGCCCTCGTCTTCGGCAAAGTCTTCTTCCCGGAAGCGGGCGGCGTTGCGACTCTGGCAGCCCTGGCCACTTTCGCCGTTTCCTACGTGGCCCGGCCGATCGGCGCGATTCTGCTGGGACACTTCGGGGACCGGATCGGACGCAAGAAGGTCCTCGTCTTCATTCTCATCCTCATGGGAACATGCACGTTCCTCGTTGGTTGCCTACCCGGATACTCCCAGATCGGAGTTTGGGCGGCAGTCCTCCTGGTGACTCTTCGCATCCTCCAAGGCATTTCCGTCGGCGGCGAGACTGCCGCGGCCACAGTACTCACCATCGAGGTATCGCCGGAAGGGCGCCGGGGCTTCTTCACGAGTTGGGCCCCCAACGGGATCGTCGGAGGCTTCGTCCTGGCCACCCTCATCTTCGTACCGATCTCCGCACTACCCAAAGACCAGCTGCTCAGTTGGGGCTGGCGCATTCCGTTCCTCCTCAGCGCCCTCGTCACAGTCGCCGGTCTCATCATCCGTGCGAAGCTCACCGAGCCGGAAGCATTCCTTGAAGCCAAGGAGGAGCACGCCTTGGTGAAGGTACCGGTGGTCGAAGTGTTCCGCTCGCATTGGGGTGCCATCGTCCGGGTCACCTTCTGCTCGCTTGCGTTCGCGATTGACACCGTCATCAAGGTCTTTGCGCTCTCATTGGCGACGTCTGTCTATGCTGTCCCGAGCAGCACCATGCTGTGGGTCCTCATCGTCAGCCACGTGTGCGCCCTCGTGACCCAGCCTTTGTTCGCTGCCCTCTCTGACCGCATCGGGCGGAAACCGGTATTCATAGCAGGCAACATCGGATCCGCGGCCATGATCTTCGCGTACTTCGCCTCCATCCAATCCGGCAACGCGCCACTGCTCTTCGTGGCGGGATTCCTTTCGGTTTCCTTCGCCTACGCGGCCATCAACGCCACCTACCCGTCGTTCTTCGCGGAAATGTTCAACCTGAAGGTCCGCCAGACCGGCATGGCCCTCGGCTTGCAGATCGGCCTCATCGCAGCCGGGTTCGCGCCGACCATTTACACCGCGCTGACGGCCGGCCACCCGGGCGACTGGATGCCGGTCGCCACCATCTCCGCCGTCATCGCCCTCATGGCCGCAGCCAGCGCCCTCACCGCAAAGGAAACCTTCAAAGTGCCCCTGGAACAACTGGGAGCCCCGATTTCCACCGCCCGCGTGCGTCCTTCCACGTCGAATCCCTCAGGAGAGTAGCAATGAACCACCCCTTCCGCGTAGGAATCGTCGGCTGCGGCAACATCGCCGACAACCACTTCCAGTCCTACTCCGCGTTGCCCGACGTCGAAATCGTCGGAGTCTGCGATGTCGCCGTCGAACGCGCACAAATGTTCGCGGCCGAACGTGGCATCGCGCACGCTGTCCCCTCGGTGAGGGAACTTATAGCGCTGGGAATCGACGCCATCAGCGTCTGCACACCGCACCCGACGCACGAGGCCGTCGTGGCCGAAGCCGCGTCCGCGGGAGTGCACGTTCTATGCGAAAAGCCAATTGCCACCGACACCGGCGCCGCTGAACGAATGGTCAGCGCCGCCGAAGAGGGCGGCATCACCCTGGGGGTGGTGTTCCAGCGCCGCTTTTGGCCCGGCGCCCGGGCCCTCCGGACAGCCATCGACGACGGTCGCCTCGGCACACCGATGCTTGGACACTGCCAAGTACTCCTGCACCGCGGCATCGACTACTACGACGCGGCCGCTTGGCGCGGCACCTGGGCTGCGGACGGCGGCGGAGTGCTCATGACCCAGGCAATCCACAACATCGACCTCCTTCAGTGGTTCATGGGGGACCCCGTGGAGGTCAGCGCCAAGGCCGGTTCCTTCGTCCTCGGCGACACCATCGAAGTCGAAGACACCGCGGCTGCGCTCATCACCTTTGCCTCCGGAGCCATAGCGACACTCAGCGCTACGGTCGCCGCCAGCCCGAACCTTGGCACGCGCATCGTCGTCACTGGAAGCAACGGTGCGACGGTGCAGGTCACGGAATACCCGGAAGGCTCCGACGCGGTGAACGACCTGTGGGCAATACCCGGCGAGGAACGGGCCGGGACGGTATTCCCGGATGGTTTGAGCGGCGATATCCCTGTGGCGGAAGTCAACGCACGGCTCCTGCCCTTGCACAGAGTCCAAGTGGCCGACTTCGTCGATGCCATTCGCTCCGGACGGCAACCAGCCGTCACCGGACGTGAAGCCATGAAGTCGCTCCAAATCGTCGCCGCCGTCTATGAATCGGCTCGTACAGGGCTACCGGTTCAAATCCGCTCCGCGTCTGTGGAATCGCGCCACTTCACCCATCTGTCGCACTCATTGGCCGAAGCGGGGAAATCCCGATGACGCACGTCCGCAGCGAAACGGTGGAACTTAGCCTGAACCAGGCCACCACCCGCCCCTATCCATTGACTGAGACAGCCGAAGCGGCAATGCAAGCGGGCATCCGGCACATCGGTTTGTGGATCGAACCGGTGGAGGAGATCGGAATCGCCCGCACCCGGCGGTTGCTCGCCGACACAGGCTTGTCGGTCAGCTCCGTTTGCAGGGCTGGATTCCTCGCGGACAAAGAAGGCGCCGATCTACGGGCGGCGCTCGAAGGAGTCAAGCGGGCCTTGGAGCTGTCCCGCGAGGTCGGCAGTCCAATGCTGACGCTTATCGCCGGCGGTCTCCCGGCACACGACCGCAGCATTCAGCACGCTGAAGTCCGGCTCCGGGCCGCCATCGAGGAAGTGGAGCCGTACGCCCGCGACGCCGGCGTGAGACTCGCGCTCGAACCTCTGCATCCACTGTTCGTCGGCACGCGGAGCATTGTGACAACCATCGCCCAGGCGCTGCAGGTCACCGCCGACTTCCCCGCCGACACTGTCGGGCTACTCATAGATGCCTACGCCACGTCCTGGGACAGCCGCTTCCATGACGATGTGCTGGCCGCGGGTCCGCGGATCGCGGGCTACCAAGTCAGCGACTTCGCACTGCCCCTTCCTGTCCCGGAGAACATGAACGGCCGCCTCTTTCCAGGGGACGGCGAAATCGATCTAGCAGCCCTCACCGCTTCGATCCGCCACGCCGGCTACAGCGGACCCATCGAAGTCGAAATTTTCAACGAAGACATCTGGAAGCTACCCCTCGAGACGATCATCAAGCGCACCGTCTCCAGCTTCAACCGCTATGTCGGCGAACCCCTCAACGAATCGGAGCGTCAACCAGCATGAAGACCCTGACCACCATTCAGCTACCCGCCGCCTCCGGCCGGCATCGGACCCTGGAACTAGCCCAGCCGGCCACGCTGGAAACACTGACTGCGCCGCCCACATCACGTGTTGCTTACGCGGCCGGGCACGTCGTCGCCGACCCGCTACGGTCCGGCGCGGGATCTCCGGCCGCCATCGACTGGGATGCCACTCTCCAGCTCCGGCATTCCCTCTGGAACCTTGGACTTGGTGTCGCGGAGAGCATGGATACCGCCCAGCGCGGAATGGGGCTCGGACCGGCAGTAGCGCTCGAACTCGCACGGCGCACACTCGCCGAAGCCAAAAGCGTTGGCGGCTCGGTCGTCGTCGGAATCGCCACCGACCAACTGGACGCCGCACCTCATTCACTCGAAGAAATCACCGACGCCTACATCGAGCAGCTGGGCGAAATCGAGGCAGTCGGGGGCAGTGTCGTCATGATGGCAAGCCGTCATCTGGCCCGCACCGCGAGCGGGGCCGACGACTACTTCAACGTCTACGGCAAGGTACTGGATGCGGCCACGCGGCCCGTGATCCTGCACTGGCTGGGCTCGATGTTCGACCCCTCGCTGGAGGGCTACTGGGGCGCCCCTACCATCGCCGATGCCTCGGAAACAGTCTTGGCGCTCAGCCGTGCGAAAAGGGAAAAGGTCGCAGGGATCAAGATCTCGCTGCTCGACAAGGACCATGAGATCAGCTTCCGTCGGCGGCTTCCCGCCGGCGTCCGCCTGTTCACCGGCGATGACTTCAACTACGCCGATCTCATCGCCGGGGACGAACAAGGCCACAGCGACGCGCTCCTGGGCGCCTTCGCCGCAGTGCCCCGGTTCGCGTCTGCGGCTTTCGCCAAACTCGACAAAGGAGACGTCGTGGGATTCCGCGACATCCTGGAACCCACGGTCCCTCTCAGCCGGCTCATTTTCGAAACCCCGACACAGTACTACAAAGTGGGCGTCGTCTGGCTCAGTTACCTCACCGGATGGCAAAGCCACTTCAGGATGGTCGCCGGGCTCGAATCCGGCCGCTCGATCCTCCACCTCGCGGACCTCTTCGATGCGGCCAACGGCATCGGCCTGTTCCCTGAGCCCGACCTTTCGGCAGCACGGGCGACGGCGTACTTCCGAGCACAAGGACTGTAGCCAATGGCCCAATACAGCAACCCCGCCCGCGCCGTGGCTGATGCGTCCGCTCAGATGCCCGCCGCAACTCCTTCATTCTCCGATCTCCGCTGTCTGATCGTAGGCGCCGCGTCCGGAATCGGCCATGCAACCGCGGAACTGCTCAGTACGAAAGTTGGCAGAGTCATCGGCGCCGACCTCCCGACCTCCCAATGGCCGGCAGCTCGAACGCCATACTCTCAGCTTCCCATCGATGTTTCCGAACCCCAATCAGTTGAAGAGGCTGTCGAGCAAGCTATCTCCTTGGCCGGAGGCCTGGATGTACTCATCAACACCGCAGGAATCCTCGGGAAAGTTCAACCCTCCGTCGAAGAAACCCTCGAAGAGTTCGACAGGCTTCTCCGCGTGAACCTTGTTGGTGCGTTCGCACTATCAAAAGCGGTGCTTCCAGGTATGGCGGCGAACGGATTCGGCCGGCTCATCCACTTTTCGTCCACCGCGGGAAAGGAGGGCGTGGCCGGGATGACCGGCTATTCCGCCAGCAAGGCAGGAATCACAGGTCTGGTGAAGGCCTTGGCACGGGAATATGCGACGACCGGAGTCACCGTCAACGCAATCGCACCGGGCAAAATCGACACCCCCTTGGTGAGCGGGCACCCGCCTACTCCGCAAGACCTCGAACGGATCCCCATGCATCGGCTGGGCACAGCGGAGGAGGCCGCCGCGCTGATCGAGTACATCATCTCGCCCAACGCTTCGTACACGACCGGCTTCGTTTATGACCTATCCGGCGGAAGGGCCACCTATTGACCACCACACACGATGCGCGGCTTTCTTCCCGGCCGCTGCGAATTCTCGTCGCTCCCGACAAATTCAAGGGGTCCCTCACCGCCGGGCAAGCCGCCGATGCTATTGCCGCAGGCGTGCTTGATGCCGCTCCTGACAGTGAGATCACCCTCCTTCCTGTCGCGGACGGCGGTGAGGGGACGATCGATGCACTTGTTGCCGCAGGGGCAGACCTCCACCATCTCACCGTCAGCGGCCCGCTTGGCGAACCAGTGGAAGCGGCCTGGGCCTCTCTCAAGGACACGGCGGTCATCGAGATGGCCCAGGCCGCCGGACTGCAGCTCATTCCACAACCATCTGCAGCAACAGCCGAAGATGCCTCAACGTATGGCGTCGGTCAATTGATTCTCGACGCCCTCGACTCCGGATTCCGCAAGATCATCGTCGCTGCCGGGGGCGTTGCCAGCACCGATGCGGGCGTGGGGGCGCTTTCGGCTCTTGGCCTGACGGTTCTCGATCCAAGCGGGACCGTGATCACACACAGCAGTGACGCCGTGTGCGGGACCGCTATTGACGGATCCACTCTCGACCCACGACTGGCTGGCGCCGAAGTGGTCATCGCCACAGATGTCTGCGTCCCCCTTGTCGGCGAACGAGGGGCGGCACACCTTTTCGGTCCCCAGAAGGGCGCGGACCCGGTGACCATTGAACGCCTCGAACGCCGCCTTGAGAGATGGAATGGCCTCTTCTTCGGCGCGTTCGGCGTTGACGCCTCAGCCACGCCAGGTGTGGGTGCCGCGGGCGGATTCGCAGTCGGCTTCCTTGCAGCGGGTGTTGGCCGGATCGCGCCGGGCATCGAGCTCATCGGGGAACTCATCGGCCTCGATACCGCCATGAGCGGTTCCGATCTGGTGATCGTTGGAGAAGGTTCACTCGACGATCAATCCTTGGAAGGAAAAGCGCCAATTGCGGTAGCCCGGGCCGCAATGCGTCGGGGCATTCCCGTCCTTGCCCTCAGTGGCATCATTCAGGCCGAAACAAGATCACGCCTCCACCTCAACGGGATCTGTGCGGCTGAATGCATCAGGGATCTAACCGAGGACAGGGACGACGCAATCAGGAACGCACGGCCACTGCTGCGTGTCCTCGCGGCGCGGGCAATGGCTTCACGCCTCGTCTAAACCGGTGCAGGATGGTCGACCAGGGCGGGGGTGTGCCAGGGGCGGCCGGTTCTTTCGCGTGGTGGAAGAGGACTATGGTGCCGCGGCGGGACGGGAAGCTGCGGCATTGGGGCAGGACTGGTTTGCCGTACGGCGGGAACCGGTGGCGTGGGTGATGTTCCGCGAACGGGGACTTCGGGGCATAGATCGGTGATCAGGCCCATTCCTGCATATTCGCGTACGTCACTGATGCCGCTCACCGCGGCGCGCTTGTCGGGAAAGGACTTGGAGACGGCTACCACCGTTCCGTCCGGCGCTTTGAGCCTGAATCTGAAGCTCGTGTCCTCGTCGATGAAGAGTTCAAACATCCCGGCCATGCGTATCCTCCTGAACAGCGGGCGGCACGTGACGCCCGGTAGGTCTCGCCGGGTCCTGGGCGCGGCGTTGCGCCCAGTGGTTTTAGTCCGGCAAATGGATCATCTGACTCACAGTGCGTGGTGCTCGCCACACGGTGTAGTTAACCAAAATACGGGGAAGAGCCTTGGCTGGCTAGTGCACCAGGGCGGAACCACGTTTACCGCTGCTCAAGGATCCGGTGCGCGGCGTCCTGGGCGGCCAATGATCTGTCGTCTACAACCTGGCCGGGCAAGTGTCCGGCGGCGGCGATCGCCCGCCGCAACTCGGCCACGGTGCGAGGGGTGCCCACGCCCCGGTGTGCCATGGCGTGGCAGTTGGCACACAGCGGCACGAGGTCCGCTATGGGGTCCAGCCGGTAGCCGCTGCCAAGCTGTGAAACGGGAACCACGTGGTGGACATGGATGAAGTCTTTGCCGATGTCCCCGTAGCTTACTTCGAAGGAGAAGGTGCACACGGCACAAGACGTTCCATGGAAAGCCAGGCAGATCCGACGGGCCTCGGGGTCCCGTTCGTAGCGGTTCGTTTCAATCCTGCTGACTGCTCCTTCCGGGTAGGTCCCTGGGACGATCTGGCCCGGCTCGGAGGCCGCCGGTCCGTGCTCCCGCCACACGCGTTGAAGGCCCGGTCCTGACTCTGTCGGAATGAATCGTCCGGAACCGCGGAAGGTGTCCCAGGCCACGTCCGGCACCTCGCTGCAGAGGACGCTCGACGGTATCTGGCCGCCGAGGGGGAGTAGGGCATCGAAGGCAACGCTTACGTACCACGCAGTACTCTTCGGCCCGGAGCGTTGTGGCGCCTCATAGCTTTCGGACATGACGATGCCGTGTCCTATCAGCCCGCGTCCGTGTGGACCCTCGCCTTGCAGGAGAAGCCATGCTTGGTTGCCTGGCTGGATCTTCCGGTGCTGCCCGACGTTCCACGCCTCCAGGAATTGGCCTGTTTCGGCGACCTGCTCGAGCACAGCCTCGTAGTTCCAGTCGTTCCAAAGCCGTGGATTCCATCCCAGGATGATGGCTGCCATGGCTGCTCCTCCCTGCGTGCCGGTGATTCTATGCGAGTCGGGTCCGGACGATCTCGCTGACGGCCTTACCGTCGAAACGGCCGGCAACCTTTGCTGTGACGGGTTTCATCACGGCGCCCATCTGCCTGAGCGTGAGTTCCTGTCCATTGGCCTTCAATTCGGCGATTGCCTCGTCAACGATGTCCTCGACTTCGGCGGGCGTCAACATTCTGGGCAGGTACGCCTCGATGACTTCGGCTTCGGCGACTTCCGCCGCGGCGCGCCCGGCCTCGCCGGCCTCCGTGTAAATGCGGGCCGTGTCCCTGCGCTTAGCGGCTTCCTTCTGCAGCAGGGCGGTCACCTGGGTGTCGTCCAGGTCAACGGGTGCCTTGCCGGACTTCTCACGCGTCTCGATTTCGCCCAGGACGTTGCGGACCGTCGTGAGTGCGGTCTTGTTGCGGTCCTTCATGTGGACTACGACGTCGGCATGCAGGCGTTGCTTCAGGGTGCTCATGGTATTCCCTCTACTTAGTGGTTGCTTTCATTCTTCACGGTCTGGACCGTCTGTGCAGAAGATCCATGCAGCCCGCCGGCCCGGTATCAAAAATTCTGCCTCCGGCGATCCCCCAAGAAGGCCCTCGGCGACGTAGCATCAAGGTAGGCGGCTGCCAGGAGTGTGGCGAAATGTTTGAGAGATTTACGGACCGTGCCCGTCGCGTTGTTGTGCTTGCCCAAGAAGAGGCACGCATGCTCAACCATAACTACATCGGTACCGAGCACATCCTTTTGGGTCTGATCCAGGAGGGCGAGGGGGTTGCCGCCAAGGCGTTGGAGTCGATGAACATTTCGCTCGATGGCGTTCGCGAGCAGGTGCAGGAGATCATCGGCCAGGGACGGCAAGCCCCATCCGGCCATATCCCGTTCACCCCGCGCGCCAAGAAGGTACTTGAACTCGCACTCCGGGAAGCCCTGCAGCTCGGCCACAACTACATCGGTACTGAGCACATCCTGCTCGGCCTCATCCGCGAGGGTGAAGGCGTTGCTGCGCAGGTGCTTGTCAAGCTTGGCGCCGACCTCGGCCGCGTCCGCCAGCAGGTCATCCATTTGCTTTCCGGCTACGAGGGGAAAGACCCCACTGGGACGGTTTCCGGACCGAGCCAGGCCGAGGTGGCTCCTGCCGGTTCGGTGGTGCTGGACCAGTTCGGTCGCAACCTGACCCAGGCCGCGCGGGAAAACAAGCTCGATCCTGTGATCGGCCGCGAGCTGGAGATGGAACGCGTTATGCAGGTCCTCTCCCGCCGCACCAAGAACAACCCCGTGCTGATCGGCGAGCCCGGCGTCGGAAAGACCGCCGTCGTCGAAGGCCTCGCCCAGGCGATTGTCCGCGGGAACGTGCCGGAGAGCCTGAAGGACAAGCAGCTCTACACGCTCGATTTGGGGTCCGTGGTTGCCGGTTCCCGTTACCGTGGTGACTTTGAAGAGCGACTGAAGAAGGTCCTCAAGGAAATCAGGACACGCGGGGACATCATCCTCTTCATCGACGAGATCCACACGCTCGTGGGCGCCGGCGCTGCAGAGGGTGCCATCGATGCTGCGTCCATCCTCAAGCCGTTGCTGGCGCGCGGTGAGCTCCAGACCATTGGGGCCACCACTTTGGATGAGTACCGCAAGCACATCGAGAAGGATGCCGCGTTGGAGCGCCGCTTCCAGCCGATCCAGGTCCAGGAACCCTCCGTGGCCCACACCGTCGAGATCCTCAAGGGCCTGCGGGACCGTTATGAGGCGCACCACCGGGTGACCATCACCGACGGCGCGCTGGCGGCCGCGGCGAGCCTCTCCGAACGTTACGTTTCGGACCGCTTCCTGCCGGACAAGGCGATTGACCTGATCGACGAGGCGGGTGCACGGCTGCGCATCCGCCGCATGACCCGTCCGCCGGAGCTGAAAGCGATGGATGCACGCATTGCCGAGGTGAAGATGGAGAAGGAATCGGCGATCGACGCCCAGGACTTCGAGGGCGCCGCGTCGCTGCGCATGAAGGAGCAGAAACTCGTCGCCGAACGCAGGGAAAAGGAGCTGAAATGGAAGTCCGGCGGCACGGAAGGCAATTCCGAGGTGGACGAGGAGCTGATCGCCGAGGTTCTCGCGAACTCCACCGGCATCCCGGTCTTCAAACTCACCGAGGAAGAATCCAGCCGCCTCCTCAAGATGGAGGAGGAACTCCACAAGCGCGTCATTGGGCAGAATGAGGCGATTAACTCGGTGTCACGTGCCATCCGCCGCACACGTGCTGGCCTGAAGGACCCAAGGCGTCCGGGTGGCTCGTTCATCTTCGCCGGCCCTACCGGCGTCGGCAAGACCGAGCTCGCCAAGGCGCTGGCCGAGTTCCTCTTCGCTGATGAAGAGGCCCTCATCACGCTGGACATGTCCGAGTACTCGGAAAAGCATTCCGTTTCGCGTCTCTTCGGTGCCCCTCCGGGCTACGTCGGCTACGACGAGGGCGGGCAGCTGACCGAGAAGGTCCGCCGTCGTCCGTTCTCCGTGGTTCTGTTCGACGAAGTGGAGAAGGCGCACTCCGACTTGTTCAACTCGCTGCTGCAGATCCTCGAGGACGGCCGCCTGACGGATAGCCATGGCCGGGTGGTGGACTTCAAGAACACGGTGATCATCATGACCACCAACCTGGGCACCCGCGATATCTCCAAGAGCGTGGCCACCGGCTTCCAGTCCGGCACGGACACCACCACCGGCTACAACCGGATGCGGGCTCGTGTCACAGAGGAACTCAAGCAGCAATTCCGCCCCGAGTTCCTCAACCGCGTTGACGACGTCATTGTCTTCCCGCAGCTCACGCAGGAAGAGATCATCGAGATCGTGGACCTGATGATCGGTCGCTTGGAACAGCATCTGGCCGACAAGGACATGGGCATCGAGCTTACCGACGCCGCCAAGGTCCTTTTGGCCACCCGCGGCTACAACCCGGCCATGGGCGCCCGGCCGCTGCGCCGCACCATCCAGCGCGAGATCGAGGACCAGCTCTCCGAGAAGATCCTCTTCGGCGAGCTGCACCCGGGCGACATCGTGGTGGTCGATGTGGACGGCGAGGGCGACGACGCCAAGTTCACCTTCGCGGGCAACGCCAAGCCCCGCATTCCCGACGCGCTGCCCGCCGTAGGCTAAGGCGAGTAGACAGACTGCCCCGTCAGGCCGCCGTCGGACCTGTCTCAGTCAAGCCTGTGTCCGAGGCTGGTGAGCAGGCGTGCGACGGCGTCCTCGGCGGTTGGCGGCGGCCCGAAGACCTCGCGTTGCCGTGAGGTGTCGGCGACATAGCGTCCGGTCCGGAACCACTCCATCATCGCCTCAAAGTCCGCCCCCATCTGGTTGATCGGGTTGAGGACGAGCTCGATCTGCCGGCCGAGCATTCGGGCAGAAATATCGGCGATGTCCTGCATGGTTACCGGCCGGTCCCAACCGATGTCGATGCGCTGCCCCTCGACGCCGCTCGCGTCGACTGCCGCCGCAAGGTATCCGGCGAGGTCACTGGCAAGAATGTACGTCAGGGGAACGCTTGACGACCCGAACCATATGAGCCGCCCCTCGCTGAAAGGGTCGCCGAAGCGGGCGATCTGCTCGAGGAAGGCGCCCGGACGCAGAGCCACGAACGGGACCCCGAGTTCTTCCAGGCGATCCTCGGTCAGTTTCTTGTGCCAGAAGTGCGGAACATCCGGAGTCTGATCGCACGTGAGGATGCTGGTGAGAACGAATCGGCGAATACCGGTGCGGCTGGCCGCATCGACGAGGTTGATGTTGCCCACCGTGTCGGTGAGAGGGGTGTCGCCTTCCCGGTGATGGGTGTATCCCGCCGCTGAGGTGATCACAGCGTCGACGCCGTCCATGGCTCTCGCAAGCGATTCCGGGTCCATCATGTCGCCACGTGCGATCGTCGCCCCTGCTTCTTCCAGGCGGCCAGCATCCGAACCGGGCCGCACCAAGGCGCGGACCTGTTTTCCGCCTGCCAGCAGCCTGGACACTACCTGGCTGCCGAGCATCCCGGTTCCGCCGACCACAAGCACTGGTCCAGACTCAGTCATCTACTTCTCCACCTCGCGGCGCCACCCTCAGGTTTCGTTTCCGTGCGACTCTATGAACTCCTTGAATTTCTTCAGGTCCGCCTTCACCTGCATCGCGTCAACTTGAAGCGCGGCTCCGGCCTTCTCCATGACGGTTTCGGGCGCCCATTCGAAATGTACCTTCACGTGCGTGTGGTCGGCGTCCAGCGGCGAAAACCTGATGATGCCGGCGTGCGACTTGCCGTCAATACTGCGCCAAGCAATCCGATCATCGGGTTCCTGGTCGACTATTTCCGTATCGAATTCCCGCTCCACACCCCCTACCTTGGTGACCCAATGGTTGGTGGTGTCGCTCAGCTGGGTTACGGATTCCACACCGGGCATGAACCGGGGAAACGACTCAAACTGCGTCCACTGCTTGTAAGCCGTATGGACGGGAACGGCCACGTCAATCGCTTCTTCAACCTTTTGCATCTTTCCTCCTCGCTCGGACTTGCGTGAGCCGGCCGCAGGGATGGCCAATGGGGCCGTCCCTCCGGAAAGCCAGCCACTCTTGAACGTTAAGCCAGCTGATTATCCGCGTCTAGGCCTGCCACAACCGCGGGCATAGTTGCCTCCTTAGGTCCGGGAGCGCCCGCGGCGTGCGACGGCGTCGATCGTCACGGCCGCGACGAGAACCAGCGCCGTGACAACGTACTTGGCCGGTGCGCTGTAGCCCTGCAGGCCCATGCCGTTATCGATCGTAGCGATCACCAGCCCGCCCAGGACCCCGTGCAGCACCTTGCCGCGCCCGCCGAAGAGGCTGGTCCCGCCGATTACCGCGGCCGCCACGGCGTAAAGCACCAGCGTGCCGCCGTCGTACGACGTCGAGACGGAACGGAGCCGTGACGCGTAGACGATTCCGCCGATTCCTGCGGTGAAGGAAGCGAGAATGAAGGCGAGAGTGCGGATGCGCGCAAGGTTTACGCCTCCCCGCCGTGCGGCCTCGGCGTTGCCGCCAATGGCGTAGACATAGCGGCCGAACCGGGTACGCCCGAGCAGCAACGTCCAGACGGCGAGGACTCCGAGCACCACGAGAAGCACCCACGGCACGCCGCTGATTTCAACCAGGGTTCCCCGGTCCGTATTGCAGAGCCAGACGATGGCCACACCGGCGGCGAGCACCGCCGCGATCTTCAGCGCGCTCACGCTGGCGGGCGGCGCGACGAGTCCGGTATTGCGCCGGCGGGCGTCCCGCAGCCACGTCCATGTGCTGAACGCTCCGACGACGACGAGCATGAGGATCCAGCTGGTGACGGGGCTGAGGTTGCCGCTCGCGATGTTGTTGATGACGGTGTCGTTGATAGGCACCACGCCGCCGCTGCCGAGGATGATGAGCATCACGCCAAGCCAGCCGAGCTGGCCGCCAAGAGTTACGACGAACGACGGCAGTCCGAGCCGGGTGATGATCGTCCCGTGGAGCAGTCCGATCCCGGCACAGCTCAGCAGGCCGACGGCGATCGCCGCCCACCATGGCCAACCGGTCGACTCCTGGACGAGTTCGGCCATGATGACGCCGCCCACCCCGCCGACGTAGCCGATGGACAGATCGATCTCGCCGAGCAGGAGCACGAAGACCTGTCCCATCGCCAACAGCATGAAAACCGAACCCTGGATAAGCAGGTTCACCATGTTGCCGGGAGTCAGGAAGTTCGGGTTCAGCGATTGGAACAGTACCGAGATCAGCAACAGGCCCGCGAGAACCGGCAGCACTCCGCTCTCGCCGCCCCGGACCCGCGCGAACGCCGCGCGGAAATATTCGGGGAGCGAAGTCGCGGTGATGTCCGGGTTCAACGCCAATGCGGCCTTCCGCTTGGCGGCTGCCGTGGTCGGTTCGTCCTGGAGCACGGCTGCCGCGGAGGGGAGGGGCCCTTTGCCGGCGGTGAGCGGGCGCTTCGACGGCGGCGGTGCGAGTTCCGGCTTTGCCCGATCGGAGAACCCTGTGGTCATCAGGTCGACCACTATCTGCCGGTCCATTTCCGTGACGGGTCTGATTGCCACGAGCTGCCCGAGCCTGAGCACGGCGATGCGGTCTGCGACCTCGAACACGTCGTTCATGTTGTGCGAGACGACGATGACGGCAACGCCACGGTCGGCGAGCTGGCGGATCAGATGAAGGACGACCTCCGTCTGGGCGACGCCGAGGGCCGCGGTGGGCTCGTCCATGATGACGAGCTTCGAGTTCCACAGCACCGACTTCGCGATCGCCACGGACTGGCGTTGCCCGCCGGACAGTGAGGCGACGGGCTGCCGGATGGAACGCACGGTGGTCACGGCCAGGCTCGCGAGCGTCTCCCGGGCCGCGATCTCCATGCTCTCCTCGTCGAGGAGAAAACGGCGCATGCGTTCGCGGCCGAGGAACAGGTTCTGCACGATGTCGAGGTTGTCGCACAGTGCCAGGTCCTGGTAGACGGTCTCGATGCCGAGCGCCGCGGCTTCGTGCGGCGAGTTCAACCGTACGGGCTGGTTTTCCCAAAACAGCTGCCCGTCGTCGGGGGTGTGAATGCCGGCGACGCATTTGATCAATACCGATTTGCCCGCGCCGTTGTCGCCGGCAAGCGCAGTCACCTTGCCGATCGGCACCTCAAGGGTGATGTCGACCAGTGCCTGCACCGGCCCGAAGTTCTTGTCGATGCCCTCCAGCCGAAGCAGGGGCCCGACGTCGGCGGGGTCCGGGGTTGCCAACTCACTCATCGTTCGGACTACTGGATACCTGCCGCGGTGCACGCGTCCTTCACCTGTGAGATGCACAGCGAAGAACTCGTCACGGCACCGTCCTTGACGACCGTGTCCGCCATGTTCTTCGTGGTCACCCACAGCGGGGTCAGCAGGACCGATGCGACGTCGGCCTTCGCGGTGTCGTCTGTGGTCTTGCCGTTTACCAACGTTGACGGAACGGTCACGCCCGCCCGCAGGTAGAGAGCTGCCGCGGCGGCCGCCTGGGCCTCAAAGTAGATCGGCTTGTACACCGTTCCGCACTGGTACCCCTTCAGGATGTTCTGCAGGCCGGACAAGGACGCATCCTGGCCCGTCGTCGGGAAGGTCTTGGCGGGAATTTGCTTGCTCTGCAGGTAGGCGATCACGGCGTTGGCGTTGTCGTCGTTAGGCGTGACCACTGCGTTGATGTTCGGGTGGGCGGTGTACTGCTGGGCGAACGTCGTCTGCGCTACCGACGGCGTCCAGGTGCCCGCCGGCTCTCCTACGTTGACGTATTCGCCATTGTCGAAGTGCGGCTTGAGTACGCCGTGGTAGCCTTCTGCGAACAGTTTCGCGTTGTTGTCGGTCGGGTCACCATCCATGACCAGGATGTTTGGTTTGGTGACTTTCCAGTCTGCGATGCACGTGACCTCGCCTTGGCCGATCAACTGACCAACCTTGACGTTGTCGAAGCTGACATAGGTGCGATCCTTTGCCCCGCCTTTGACGAGCCGGTCATAGTCGATCACTTTGACGCCGCGCGCGCTGGCGGCCGCCTCGATGGCTGCGCCCGAACCGGAGTCGAGGGCGTCGACAAGCAGCACGGATGCGCCGGCCGTGATATCAGCCTCGGCCTGCGTCTGCATCGTGCTTGCGCTGCCCTGCGCATTGTCGATCTTGAACTTGGAGGAATCGAGTCCAGCGGCTTCGAATGCCTTCTTGAGGTACGGGGCATCGAACGTGACGTATCGCGCCGAAGTGGTGGTGTCCGGCAGCAGCACGCCCACCATGCCCTTTCCTTGTGAAGCGAGTGACGTGAGCTGTTTCATCGCCGAGAAATCCGCCGTGAACGCATCCGCAGATATCTGCGGTACCGCTCCTCCGGAACTCGCGGCGCTCGACGGCGACGACGATGTGCCCGTGCTCGAGCATGCGGCGAGTGCCGTGATAGCGAGGGTTGCAATGAAGGCGGTTCCGGCGCCTCGTGCCGGGACCTTCATGTTTAACATTTCTTTCCTTCTGTTGGTTGCGACTGCAGGCGACCTGGCGGGGTCGGGCCGGAACCTGGGCGTTGGCGGCGGACGCAGGTCCACGCCGGAGGCCACGGCGGTTCGCACCAACGGACGTCGATGAGTCAGCACTGGGCTGACTGCGACGTTACGACCAGCGACTCGATATCACGGGGTCCTCTCCGGACGGACGTCCCGGCGACGCCGGGCGCGTTCGTCGATGTTGCTCTATGACTACGTTGTAGACCGGAAGTCTGCTCTTAGCAAGGCTTCATACGCCGCAGGATTCGACGACGGCGGTCCATTACAGCACGCGTATGTCGGGAAGTAGCTGCGTGCGGATTTTGTTACACCAATACCGGAGTACTTGCTCGGTGCCCCGGAATGCAGTCCACATCACAGAGGTGGGTTCAATGAAGAAATGGACGCGATGGCAGGATTGGGTCACGGTTGTCGCCGGTCTCTATGCTGCTTTATCGGTCATCTGGACCACGGCCGCCGGCTCGTCGGCTGCCTTGATGGTCGTATTCGGCGCTTTGCTGATCGTTAGTGGTGTCATCAATCTGGCCATGCCCGGAACGCCGGTCATGGAGTGGGTGCAGGCGGCCTTCGGTGCCTTGCTGTTCCTTTCTCCGTGGCTAGGCTCGTACTCCATGCAAGCCGGAGTCGCCTGGACATCGTGGATCGCTGGCCTGGTGGCACTCGTCGTCACCGCGATGGCGATCAAGCCCAGCACCGAGGAACATCGGCATCACATGGTCAGCCCTTCGCACTGAAGTGTTGAACGCGATGTGTTGAAACGCTGAACAGCGGAATACCGACCGGCGGGCCGTCATCGGACCCGCCGATCGCCGTTTTTTGCTCCGGCCTGCCCGTCTGTGATGGGGGACATCCGCAGTTCAGACCTTCAGGACGGCAGCTCCGGTAACACGGCTACCGGCCAAATCCCGGAGCGCCCGATCGGCCTGGGCCAACGGATACACCGTCGTGGTGGGAGCCAGCGGAATTTCCGCGGCCAGGGACCAGAACTCTTCGCCGTCTGCCCGGGTGTTGGCGGTGACACTGCGGAGCTGCCGCTCATAGAAGAGATCGGCAGAATAGTTCAAGGGCGGTATGTCACTCAGGTGGATGCCGGCAATGGCGAGGGTACCGCCCCGGTCCAATGCCTTGAGGGCGACAGGGACGAGGTCCCCGACCGGGGCAAAAAGTATCGCCGAGTCGAGGGGGCTGGGCGGGGAATCATACGCGTCGCCGACAAACACGGCGCCCAGCTCGCGCGCCAGTGCACGGGCCGACTCCGAACGGGTCATCACGTAGACCTGCGCTCCTTGGTGGCGCGCCATCTGCGCCGTGAGATGGGCGGATCCTCCGAAACCATAGATGCCCAGCCGGCCACCCTCCGGAACAGCGGCCCGTTTGAGCGCCCGGTACCCGATGATGCCGGAGCACAAAAGAGGGGCCGCCTGTTCGTCCGAAAACCGGGGCGGGATGGCATAGGCAAAATCCTCGGACACCGTGAGTTGTTCGGCATAGCCACCGTCCCTGTCCCAACCCGTGAAGACGGGGGAGAGGCAAAGGTTCTCGTCGCCGCGGCGGCAAAATCCGCAGCTCCCGCAGGTTCCACCCAGCCATGCCACTCCGACCCTGTCACCGCGCCGGAACCGCACGCACCCTTCGCCCGTCTCGCTGACTACTCCTACTGCCTCGTGGCCGGGGACAACATTCGGCCTCCGAGGGGCGAGGTCGCCCTCTGCCAGATGCAGATCCGTGCGGCAGACACCACAGGTCCGGACTCTGACCAGGAGCTCACGCACTCCTGGTTGAGGATCGGGGCGTTCGCCCCAAACAAGTGGCCCGGATTCAATCGGAGCTGGTTCCCGGACCCACCACGCACGCACGACTGTTCACTCCTTTGGGTTCAGGCCAGCCCTCCTATATGGATTCTCTCGCCGTTCCCGCGGGCCCGCCACAGTCCACCCATCCCGCAAGAAGCCACGGGTTCTGACCACGGCCTCAGGGAGTGAGCAGGACCTTGATGGAGCGCCGTTCGTCCATGGCGCGGTAGGCCTCGGGGGCTTCCTCGAGCGGCATCACGGTGTCGAAGACCCTGCCCGGATTGATCTTGTCGTCGAGCACGTCCGCGAGCAGTTCGGGGATGTACGTGCGCGCAGGCGCCATTCCGCCGGCAATCGAGATGTTCGTGTCGAACAAGTAGCGCAACGGGGCTTCGGCTCCGCCTGTCGGGACACCGACAAAGCCGAGGGCGCCGCCCGGGCGGACACTGTGTAGTGCCTGTTCCATGGATTCCTTGGTCCCGACGCACTCCAGCACGGAGTCGGCCAAAACGCCGCCCAGCAACTCGCGGACCTTGGCTACGCCGTCCTCGCCGCGTTCTGCGACGATGTCCGTTGCGCCGAACTCGAGGGCAATCGCCTGGCGGTCGGCGTGCCGGGACATCGCGATGATTCGTTCGGCTCCGAGCCGCTTTGCTGCGAGCACGCCGCAGAGCCCTACTGCGCCGTCGCCTACGACGACGACCGTCCTGCCGGGGCCGACCTTCGCCGCGATGGCGGCGTGGTGGCCGGTGGCCATCACATCGGAGAGCGTCAGCAAGCTCGCGCGGAGGGCGTCGTCGGGCTCCGTGACGCCGGGAACTTTGACGAGCGTAGACTCGGCGAGGGGTACCCGGACGGCCTGGCCCTGGCCGCCGTCGATCGCGTGACCGCTGTCATCCTTGCCGCCCCAGCCTGCCAAGTGGTCGCAGGCCACTGTGACGCCAGCGAGGCACTGCGGGCATTTTCCGCAGCTGACCACGAACGGAGCGATCACGAAATCGCCGGGCGCCAGGGTGGTGACGTCGTTGCCGACGCTCTCCACGGTACCGATGAATTCATGTCCGATGGCCGAAGGCTTGTGGGTGGCCTTGACACCGCGGTACGGCCACAGGTCGGATCCGCAGACGCAGGAGGCCGTGACTTTGACAACGACGTCGGTGGGCAGCTGGACCGTGGGGTAGTTACGGTCTTCAACACGGATGTCGCCTGGACCGTGGATGATGGTGGCGCGCATGGGGCTCCTCAAATGGTGGTTGTTGGGCTTGGATCGAGTCTATCCCCGGCACGCCTGTGGTCCTGTACTGACCGGCAGCCCAGCCTGCGAGTCACAGCGGGTCCCGTTCGCCGCATGGCCTCCATGTCGAGCACAATAGCCCCATGACAAATACCAGCGGGCGCTTGCCACGGCTTGAAGACGTAGCGGAACTGGCGGGAGTCTCGCACCAGACCGTCTCCCGGGTGATCAACGATCACCCCAACGTCAGTAAAGGCACCCGGGAGCGCGTCGAGGCGGCGATCGCCGAGCTGGGCTACCGGCGCAACACGGCCGCGCGGAGCCTCGTGACCCGCCGTTCCCAGACCATCGGCGTCCTGGCGAGCGAGCTGGCACAATACGGCCCGGCGAACACCTTGCTCGGCGTGGAACAAGCGGCGAGGGATGCCGGCTATTTCGTCAGCATCGCAGCCTTGAGGACGGTCAATCGCGAGTCGATCCTTGATGCGGTCCGGCATTTCCTGGATCAGTCCGTGGACGGGATCGTGGTGATCGTGCCGCATTCGGAAACCCTGCTCGCGTTGGCGGAAGTGAACCCCGGGGTTCCCGTGGTGGCCGTGGGGTCGCTGGGCGGCGCCTCCGTCGGCGGTGCCATGGTGGACCAAAGGCGGGGCGCGGAATTGGCCGTCAGGCATCTGGTGGATCAAGGGCATCGCCGGATCGGGCACGTGGCCGGCCCTCAGGACTGGATCGACGGCGTGGCCCGGTCCGAAGGGTGGAGCGCGGCGTTGCAGGCCGCGGGCCTTGAGGACGACCTGCTGGTGGTGGGGGACTGGAGTGCCGGCAGCGGCTATGACATCGGCAAGAAGCTTGCCGATGAAAGGACTGCCACCGCACTTTTCGTGGGAAATGACCAGATGGCATTGGGCCTGCTGCGTGCGTTCAACGAGGCCGGTGTCCGGGTGCCCGAGGATGTTTCGGTGGTGGGTTTCGATGACCAGCCCGAATCGGGCTATTTCACGCCACCGTTGACCACGGTGCGCCAGGACTTCGAGGAACTCGGCCGGCGCTGCATGGATCTCATGCTGAGCGGCATCGAGAACGGGGAAAGCGTCGGCACCACCGTGGTGGAGCCCGAGTTGGTAGTGCGCCAAAGCACGTCCGCCCCCGCCTGATCGCTTTCTGTTCATGTGGGCTGGACGGCTTGACGGATACATTGTTAGCGCTCACAATTGATTCTGTCCGCAAGGCTGCGGACTGGTTATTGGAGGACTTCATGGACGTCACAGCGGACGGCAACGAACATTACGTCATCGGCGTGGACTACGGCACGCTTTCGGGCAGGGCCGTGGTGGTGCGGGTCAGGGACGGCAAAGAACTGGGAAGCGGCGTGTTTGAGTACCCGCATGCCGTCATCACGGAGGCCTTGCCGGCCGATCTGGCGGGCGCGCCTGCCGGACCAGCTGTCCGCCTTCCGGGCGAATGGGCGCTGCAGGTGCCGCAAGACTACCGCGACGTGTTGCGTCACGCGGTTCCGGCCGCGGTACGCGAAGCGGGGATCGATCCTGCCTCCGTCGTCGGGATTGCCACGGACTTCACGGCATGCACGATGGTGCCGGTGAAGGCCGACGGCACTCCGCTGAACGAGCTACCCGGCTTCGCCAACCGGCCGCATGCGTATGTGAAGTTGTGGCGCCACCACGCGGCCCAGGGCCAGGCGGACCGCATCAACGCGCTGGCCGCCGAGCGGGGCGAATCGTGGTTGCCGCGCTACGGCGGGCTCATTTCATCTGAGTGGGAGTTCGCCAAAGGCCTCCAACTCCTGGAGGAGGACCCGGAAGCGTATGCGGCGATCGACCACTGGGTGGAAGCCGCTGACTGGATCGTCTGGCAGCTGTGCGGAAACTATGTGCGGAATGCGTGCACCGCGGGGTACAAGGGCATCTACCAGGACGGCGCCTACCCGTCCGGGGAATTCCTCGGGGCCCTGAACCCGGCGTTCACGGACTTCGTGTCCAGCAAGCTCGAACACACCATCGGCCGCCTGGGTGATGCGGCCGGTTACCTGACGGCCGAAGCCGCCGCCTGGACCGGCCTGCGCGAGGGCATCGCCGTCGCGGTCGGGAATGTGGACGCCCACGTCACCGCGCCTGCGGCGCGGGCCGTGCAGCCGGGACAGCTCGTCGCGATCATGGGCACCTCCACGTGCCACGTCATGAACGCCGACGTCCTTCGCGAGGTGCCGGGCATGTGCGGAGTGGTCGACGGCGGGATCGTGGACGGTCTTTGGGGTTACGAAGCCGGCCAGTCCGGGGTGGGCGACATCTTCGGCTGGTTCACCAAGTACGGAGTCCCGCCCGAATACCATGCAGCCGCCGAAGCAGCAGGGCTGGGCATCCACGAATACCTCACCGAACTCGCCTCCACCCAGGAGATCGGTGAACACGGACTCATCGCCCTGGACTGGCACTCGGGGAACCGGTCCGTCCTGGTGGACCACGAACTGTCCGGAGTGATCGTGGGCCAGACCCTCGCAACGCGCCCGGAGGACATCTACCGGGCCCTGCTGGAGGCCACGGCCTTCGGCACCCGCACCATCGTGGACGCCTTCCGCGACTCCGGAGTGCCGGTGAAGGAGTTCATCGTTGCCGGGGGGCTCCTGAAGAACAAGCTCCTGATGCAGATCTACGCCGACATCACGGGGCTGCCGCTTTCCACGATCGGCTCCACCCAGGGTCCCGCGTTGGGTTCGGCGATCCACGCCGCCGTCGCCGCGGGGGAGTACCCGGACATCCGGGAGGCCGCGGCCGCAATGGGATCCGAGCCGGGCGCCGTCTACACGCCGATCCCTGAAAACGTAGCCGCCTACGAGGAGCTGTTCCTCGAATACCGGACCCTGCACGACTACTTCGGCAGGGGAGCCAACGAGGTCATGCACAGGCTCAAGAAGATCCAGCGGAACAGCGCGTCGCTGCTTGCCGCGATCCCCGCGGGGGCCTCGGCATGAGCGCCCTGCTGGAGACAATTGCCCGGATCCGGGCCGAAGTGTGCGCGCTGCACGCCGAACTCACCCGCTACGAGCTTGTCGTCTGGACTGCAGGCAATGTCTCGGCCCGCGTCCCGGGGTATGACTTGATGGTTATCAAACCGTCAGGGGTGTCCTACGATGCGCTGACCCCGGAGCTCATGGTGGTCACGGACCTGGACGGCACACCGGTTTGCGGTATCAACACCGGGAGCGGCGGCACGGTCGCGTGGGGCAATCCGGACCTCTCGCCGTCGTCAGACACTGCCGCGCACGCCTACGTGTACCGGCACATGCCCGACGTCGGCGGCGTGGTGCACACGCATTCCACCTACGCGACGGCCTGGGCCGCGCGCGGGGAACCGATCCCGTGCGTGCTGACCATGATGGGCGACGAATTCGGCGGCACCATCCCGGTGGGCCCGTTCGCGCTGATCGGGGACGACTCGATCGGCCGCGGCATCGTGGACACGCTCCGCGCCTCCCATTCACCAGCCGTCCTGATGCAGAACCACGGCCCGTTCACCATCGGCAAGGACGCCCGCTCCGCCGTCAAGGCCGCCGTGATGTGCGAGGAAGTGGCCCGCACGGTCCACATTTCCCGGCAGCTCGGCGAGCCGCTGCCCATCGACGCCGGCCAGATCGAGTCCCTCTACAGCCGCTACCAGAACGTCTACGGCCGCTAACGCGCCCCGCCCCCAAACTTTCAAGGAGAAACCCATGCCCATAGCCCACAACACCTCCCTAGAACACTACGAAGTCTGGTTCCTCACCGGCAGCCAGCACCTCTATGGCGAGGACGTCCTCAAGCAGGTCGCTGCGCAGTCCCAGGAGATCGCCGCCGCCCTGAACGCGTCTTCCGCTGTTCCGGTCAAGCTGGTCGGGAAGCCCGTGCTGACGGATGCTGACGCGATCCGCCGCACCGCGCTCGAGGCGAACGCGGACGATTCCGTGATCGGCGTGACCGCTTGGATGCACACCTTCAGCCCGGCCAAGATGTGGATCCAGGGACTGGACCTGCTCCGCAAACCCCTCCTGCACCTGCACACCCAGGCGAACGTGGCCCTGCCCTGGGCCGACATCGACTTCGACTTCATGAACCTGAACCAGGCAGCGCACGGCGACCGCGAATTCGGGTACATCCAGTCCCGCCTCGGCGTGCCGCGGAAGACCGTCGTCGGGCACGTCTCCAACCCCGAGGTCACCCGCCAGGTGGGCGCCTGGCAGCGCGCTTCCGCCGGCTGGGCCGCCGTGCGCACCCTGAAGCTGACCCGCTTCGGTGACAACATGCGCAACGTCGCCGTCACCGAAGGGGACAAGACCGAAGCCGAGCTCCGCTTCGGCGTCTCGGTCAACACCTGGTCCGTCAACGAACTCGCCGACGCCGTCCACGGCGCGCCGGAGTCCGATGTCGACGCCCTCGTCGCCGAATACGAGCGCCTCTACGAGGTGACACCGGAACTGCGAGCCGGCGGTGCCCGGCACGAGTCGCTGCGCTACAGCGCCCGCATCGAGCTCGGTCTCCGGTCCTTCCTGGAGGCGAACGGCTCCGCCGCGTTCACGACGTCGTTCGAGGACCTGGGCGCGCTGCGCCAGCTTCCCGGGATGGCCGTGCAGCGGCTGATGGCCGACGGCTACGGCTTCGGCGCCGAGGGCGACTGGAAGACCGCGATCCTGGTCCGGGCCGCCAAGGTCATGGGCGCCGGCCTGCCCGGCGGCGCTTCCCTCATGGAGGACTACACCTACCACCTGACCCCGGGACAGGAGAAGATCCTCGGCGCGCACATGCTCGAAGTCTGCCCCTCCCTGACTGCCACCAAGCCGCGGGTGGAAATCCACCCGCTGGGCATCGGCGGCAAGGAAGACCCCGTCCGCATGGTCTTCGACACCGACGCCGGGCCGGGCGTCGTCGTCGCGCTCTCGGACATGCGCGACCGCTTCCGCCTCGTGGCGAACGCCGTCGACGTCGTCGCCCTCGACGAACCGCTGCCGAACCTGCCAGTCGCCCGTGCGCTCTGGGAGCCCAAGCCCGACTTCGCCACCTCCGCCGCCGCGTGGCTCACCGCAGGCGCCGCGCACCACACCGTCCTTTCCACGCAAGTGGGCATGGACGTGTTTGAAGACTTCGCCGAAATCGCCCGGACCGAACTGCTCACCATCGACGAAGGCACCACCATCAAGCAGTTCAAGAAGGAACTGGCCTGGAACGCCGCCTACTACAAACTCGCCGGTGGACTGTGAACGGCGAGGAATTCCGGCTGGTCTCAGGGGACTACGCCGCCTCGATCGTCCAGCGAAGCGGTGCCCTGCGGCAGCTGACTTTCCGGGGTCGGGACCTGGTGGTCCCGTTCCCTTCCGGCGAACCGATCCCGGACTACCGGGGAATCATTGCCGCGCCCTGGCCCAACCGGATCGCGGATGGAAGCTACCGCCACGACAGCGCCGTCCTGCATCTTCCGCTCAACGAGCCCGCGAGGCGGACCGCACTGCACGGACTCGTCTTCGACCAGCTCTGGACCCTTCAAGCCGGCAGCGCCGATACACTCAGCCTGGGCTACGAACTTGCGGCCAGCGCCGGGTACCCATTCCGGCTCTCGCTGCAAGTGGACTATCGGCTGGATGGCGACGGACTGCACACCACGGTGACGGCCCGAAACCTCGGTGAACGGACAGCGCCTTACGGTGTGTGCCCGCACCCCTATTTGCTGGCAGGACCCGCCCCGCTGGACGACTGGACTCTCGAACTTCCCGCCGAATCCTTCATGGAGGTCACCGCGGACAGGCTGCTACCCCTGGGCACACGCGCCGTGGCCGGCCACGAATTCGACTTCCGCACACCGCGCACCATCGGCGCGACGGAAATCGATCACGCCTTTACGGACATCGCGTTCGACGACGACGGGACCGCCCGCATGGTAGTCCGCGACCCCTCTGGAACGGGTGTCGGCATGTCGTGGGACCGGAACAGCCCCTGGCTACAGGTCCACACCGCGGACAAGCCCACCCCCTTGCCTAACCGGCTCGGGCTCGCCGTGGAACCCATGACCTGCCCACCGGATGCCTTCAACAGCGGCCAGGACCTGGCCCGGCTGGAAGCAGGCTCGGTGCACGAGGCACAGTGGACCATATTCGCTGCGTGACCACAGGAGCGCTCGAATCGACCAAGGCCCGATGGTCACTGGCATAACCCAGCCGAGTCAGCATCGTCGAAAGAACTGAGCACATATAGAAAGGCCCTCCAATGTTCAACGCCACCGAATGCATCGAAATCCAAGTGAAGAGCCGGCACGCCCTCGACGGTCGGCTCGAGGCCGCGGTGAAGGACCTTCAGGAAACCGCCATGCGATCAAGGACCTGCGGGATACTCATCACGCGTCATCAGCCTGGTCACTATACGGCCGAACTCTCCGGCCAGGTTCCTTTCGGAATCACCCGTGAACTTTGTCGCTGAACACATGCTTGGGGAAATCAACCACTGGCCACCGCTGGTGGGGCACACCATCGAACTGTTCCGAGACGGCACGCGTGTCCGCATCGCTGAAGTGGAAGATGCCACGGCAGATTCTTCGGTTATGTGGCTGCGCTTCGACGGGATCCACGGCAGGCAACTCATCACGCGTGGCGACGGCTACGATGTCCGCGTCATCGACTGAGTAGATCTCGGGGGCCGCTTACGGTTCGCGTGACACAGGAGAAGCCCGGGCTATCGGCGATGGCCGTTAGCCCGGGCTTCTTCGATTTATTCGTGGAATTTCTCCCGCGCCTCACGCTGTTGCCGCTCAAGCTTGGCTTCCGCTTCGGTCCGTCGCTGGCCGATGATGCGCATCTGGTGAGTGGTCGGGTGTTCGTATTCGTCAACGAAGGTGCCCTTTTCCCTGGGAAGGTTAGTGCCGGCAGCCGGGGATACAAACTTTTGGTCTTCGTTTTCGCTCATATCAAAATCGTCCCACCGGGCGGAGACCGGCAAAAGAGGATCGGTCCGCGGTGATGCAAATAGAAGCGACATCCCGGTCTTCGGACCGGGATGTCGCTTGGCTTCTGTCCAATTGAACAAAGTCAGCCGAGGTGCAGCGCCGTCCAAGAGACGGGAGGCAGGGTGATTTCGACGACGCCGTTGCGCACCACGGCAGTCTTGTTCGGGTGCAGTCCTACGCGGTTCGGATCGTCGAGCGTGTTCTTGGCGTATACGTCCGCGTCCGAGAGCGTCTGCGCGTCCACAACGATCGCGCTGTCAAGGGCCACAAGATCTATGGTTACGGTTGCCTCCTCGCTCCGTGATCGGTTGACCAGGAAGACCGACGTCGTAGCCGCGTCCGCGTCGTAGGTCGCGACGGCGTCGATGAGCGGGACGGTGCCGTAGGCGTCCGTGCTGTACGTATCCGCTTCCAGCCTCACATCCAAGGCGACTCCCTTGGCCAGTTTGGATGTCAACGCGAACGGGAAAAATGTGGTCTGTTTCCACGCCGGGCCGCCGGGTTCGGTCATGATGGGAGCGATCACGTTGACAAGCTGCGCCAGGGAAGCGGACGTGACACGATCGGCGTGCTTGAGCAGTGAAATCAGCAGGTTGCCGAAGACGACGGCGTCGGCCACGGAATACGTGTCCTCAAGCAGCCGTGGCGCCTTGGGCCAGTTGTCCATCCCTTCGATTTTGTCCACGTTATGGAACCGTTCGAGATACCACACATTCCATTCGTCGAAGGAAATGTTGATGGTCTTAGTGCTTCCATTGACAGCCTTGACGTGGTCCGCCGTCGCCACCACGGATTCAATGAAGTGGTCCATGTCGGTCGCGGAGGCAAGGAACGAATCCAGGTCTCCGTTCTTCTCTTCGTAGTAGGCGTGGCAGGAAATGTAATCGACGTCGTCGTAGGAGTGGGTCAGTACTATGCGCTCCCACTCTCCGAAGGTGGGCATGTGGGCGCTGGATGAGCCACAGACCACGAGTTCAACGGAAGGGTCCAGCTGGCGCATTGCCTTCGCGGTCTGCGATGCGATTTTGCCGTAGTCGTCAGCGGAGCGATGGCCCAACTGCCACGGGCCGTCCATTTCGTTGCCGAGGCACCACATTTTGATGCCGAAAGGCTCCGCCCGGCCATGGGCGGCCCGGCGGTCTGACAGCTCCGTCCCGGAGCGGATGTTGGAGTACTCCAACAGCTCCAAGGCTTCCAGCGTGCCGCGGGTGCCGAGGTTGACGGCTAGCATGAGTTCGCTGCCCACCTTCTCCAGCCACGTGCTGAACTCGTGCATGCCGATCTCGTTGGTTTCGGTGGAGTGCCAAGCGAGGTCGAGGCGGCGAGGACGCTGTTCCTTGGGTCCAACGCTGTCCTCCCAGCGGAACCCGGAGACGAAGTTGCCGCCGGGGTAGCGGATGGTGGAGACACCGAGTTCTTTGACGAGCTCGATCACATCGGTGCGGAAGCCGTCGGCGTCGGCGCTGGGGTGTCCGGGTTCGTAGATGCCGTCGTAGACACAGCGTCCAAGGTGTTCAACAAACGAACCGAAGAGGCGGGGATTGACGGTGCCCACTGCGAATTGTGGGTCGATGGTAAGGCGTGCGGAAACCATTGTCTGCTTTCAGTGAGAGGAGCGGGGAGAGAAAGGGTGCTTTGAGGGCCTATTTGAGGCTGCCGAGTGACAGGCCGCCCTGCCAGTACTTCTGCAGGGTGAGGAATGCCACCACGAGGGGAATGATGGAAATGAACGAACCGACCACGATCAGGCTCCAGAGTGAGTGGCCACCCCCGTTGTTGGACGAAGCCAGCTGCTCCCAGAGCCCGATGCCCACGGTGAGCGGATAGAGCCTCTCAGTGGACAACATGGCCAAGGGCAGGAAGTAGTTGTTCCACGTCCCCACGACGGAAAGCAGCAGGACAGTCACCAGCGCCGGCCGAAGCAGGGGCAAGGAGACTTGGAAAAACGTGCGCAGTTCACCGGCTCCGTCCACTCTGGCCGCGTCGAGCAACTCATCAGGCACCGCTTCTGCGGTGTATACCCGCATCAGGTAGACACCGAAGGGGCTAAGCAGCGACGGCAGGATGACCGCCCACACGGTATCGGTCAGTTTGAGGTTGGACATCAGGATGAATGTAGGGATGACCAGCGCCGTCATGGGGACCATCACGGCACCGAGCAGTAATGCGAACGTAAGGTTCCGTCCCCGGAACTTGTACTTGGCGAAGCCGTAACCGGCCAGGACCGAGATTGCGGTCGCTCCCAAGCCGCCGCTGACAGCGTAGAGTAGCGAATTGCCCAGCCACTGTACGTATTCCCCGCCGTTGTAGGCGAAAAGGTCCTGGATGTTCGCGATGAGGTTGAAATTCTTGTCGAACCACATAGCGCCGGAAGAGCCGGCGAAAAGTCCTTGGGCGTCTTTCGTGCTGGCGACGAACAGCCACCAAATGGGAGCCAGGAAATACAGGACCAGGACGCCCAGAAAGACATGAGCCACCACGTTGCGGCGACGGGGCCGCGACAGCCGGGTTGCGGCCGGGAGATTTGTTGTTAGTGCGCTCATGAGAGGTTGCTCCCTTTCTTACGGGTAGCGAACATGAAGACATACACCGCGATGAAGACGACGATGCCGAGGGAGAAGGATATGGCCGAGGCGTAGTTGAACTGGGCGTATCCGAAGGCCAAATTGAACGCGTAGATGTTCGGGGTGAAATCCGGAGTGATGCTGCCATTGGCTACCGGCCCGAGGATTTGCGGCTCGGAGAAGAACTGCAGCGTCCCGATCAGCGCAAAGATAAGAATGAGCACCAGTGCCGAAGAAACCAGGGGTATTTTGATGCGAAAAGCAACTTGCCTTTCGGAGGCGCCGTCAATCTTGGCGGCCTCGTAGAGCGTCGGATCAATTCCCTGCAATGCCGCGTAAATGATGATCATGTAATAGCCGGCCCACTGCCACGTCACAACGTTGAGCAAGCCATAGAAGACGTTGTCCTGACTGAGCAGGAAGGGCGCCGACGCGTGAAACAGGGAGAACAACTGCTCCAGGGGACCGAATGTCGGACTGTAGAGAAACCCCCACATCAGGGCGCCGATCACCGCGGGCACTGCGTACGGCAGGAAGATCATGAGCCGGGAGAACCTGGCGAGCCGTGTGGTGAGGTGGTCGAGCACGAGGGCGGCCGCCAGGGAGACGGCCATCTGGACCGGAATGAGGACCAAGGAGAAGCGCACCACGAACCAGACGCCCTTGAGGAACTGCGGATCCGAGAAAGCGTGGAGATAGTTCTCCAAACCGCTGAACCGCGTACCTGTCGCCAGGCCCTTGGTGAACAGGCTGAGGTAGAGGGCGTAAGCAAGCGGAGCCAGAAGGAACGCCACGAAAACTACGCCGAACGGTGCGATGAAGAGCCACCCGGTCCTGGCCCGCCGTGCATTCATTCTGTCGCTGCGGGAGCGGATTCTGCGTTCGGGCGGAGGCGGGGGATTCACCTTGTCCGGCGTGGAAGTGCGTGGCAACGACGTCACCGTTGACCCGTGAACTGCCATGAGCTGTCCTGCAACTTTCTATTGATCGATTCCGTCCCGTTCCGCCCGCCCGGGGCCGGCGGAACGGGAGGGCCTGTCAGTTGACCGTGAACCCTTGGCTCTTCGCGTAGTTCACCATGATGCCCTGCAGCTCGGTGGCTGCTTCGTCCCCGCTGACTTTGCCGGCGTTGATCTTGACCGTCTCGGCCTGCAGCTGCGCGTAGTAGTAGACGCTGAACGGGCTGTAATTGAAGCCCTTGTAGGCATTTTCGGCCGGGATGTAGATGTCCTTGTTTGCGGTCTGTCCGCCAAAGAAGTCCACGGCGTTGTTGGTGAATGCGTCCGACTTCAGCACATTCTGGTTGAGCGGGAAGATTGTCTGGGTCTTCCAGCCATCCGTCAGAGAGGCGTCGTCGGCGTAGAGGCCCTTGGCGACTTCGGCGGCGAGCTTCTGGTCACCGGCCTGTGAGGTGACGGCAAAGGTGGATCCTCCCCAGTTAACGGAGACAGGGTTGCTTGGATCCCATTGGGGGAGCGGCGCCGCAGCGAATGTTCCCTTCTCGTTGCCCTTGCCCACCCCTGACCCGGTGAGGTAGCCGGGAGCCCATGCAGCGGAGATGTACGTGGCGTACTTGCCGCCGATCATTCCTGAGATGTAGTCGGTGGTGAACTGGTCCTGGGTGGCAACCAGGCCCTTCTTCACGAGCCCTGCCCAGTAGTTCAGGACGTCCTTGGCCGGCTGGCTGTCGAGGTGGATGGAGATATTCTTCTGGTCTGCCAGGTCATAAGTGAAGGGAACGGCGCCCTTTTGGGCCATGAGGGCGGTCAGGGCGGCAGGGACATTGCTGCCAAGATCCCCGAATGCGGGGCCGCCGGCGTCTTTGACCTTCTGCGCGGCCGTTTCGTACTCGGCCCATGTCGTCGGCGGCTTGATACCGTACTTGTCCAGCACGTCCTTGCGGTAGATCATGGCCATGGGCCCGCCGTCGACCGGAATCGCGTAGACCGAATCGCCCTGCGAGACGTCTTTCCAGGAACCGGCACTGAAGTTTTTCTTGACGTCTCCTGCGCCATACTTGCTCAGGTCGACAAGTGCGTTCTGCAGTTCAAAACCCGTCAGCTGGTCAGCCTCGAGCATGATCACGTCAGGGGCTCCCTTGCCTGCCTGGATAGCTGTTTGGAACTTCGCGTACTCCGGACCACCCTGGCCGGCCACGGTCCAGCAGACCTGGACATCGGTGTGGGAGTTGTTGAAGTTGTCGACGACCGTGGCCATGTTGGGATACCACGCCCACACGGAGACCTTCGGAGCGTCGGCATGGACAATCTTGTTGGTGCAATTGGTGGTGTTGGAGCCCGCACTGGCGGCATCCGCGCCACCACTGCACCCTGCCAGTGTGGCGGCCAGGGCAGCGGCTGACACTGCTGCCGCGATTGCTTTCTTGTTCACGTAGTTTCCCTTCGGTCGTGCATGGACGTCGTCGTCGGAGGTAGAGCAGGCGAGGGTAGGGCGTCCTCCAGCCAACGGATGCTGGCGGGATCTGGCCGGGCTCGGTAGGGACAAGAAGAGATTCCCAAGCTTTTACATCGATGTAAGTAATCGTTGTAAATCCATGATGATGTGACCGGACTTACATGTCAAGAAGAAATTAGGCGGAGTCTTCGGCAGGCTGGATCGCTGTGGACTCCCGGCTGACGACCTTGAAACCTGCTTCAAACTCGCGGGCGGGCGTTGCTTCGGCCGCGCCGTCGATCCGCTCAAGGAGCATCGCGACGGCGGTCTCGGCGATCTCCTGCCGGCCGGGATCTATGGTCGACAACGTCGGTAGTGAATACCGGGTCTCGTCGATGTCGTCAAAGCCGATGATTGCCACATCCTCGGGGATTCTCAGTCCGGCGTCCTGCATGACACGCATGGCGCCCAGGGCGAGGGAGTCGTTGAATGCCACGACGCCGTCGAAGTCCAGCCCGGACGCCAGGACCTCCCGCATGGCCTGGGCGCCGTCGGACCGGTGCCACGACTGGACGTCGATTGCCAGTTCGTCGCGGTAATCCAGCCCGGCCTTCTGCAGGGCACGGCGGTACCCTTCCAAGCGGAGCCCGGCTGAGCCGATGACTTCATTTCGGTGGGCACCAAGGGCGAGTAGTTTCGTTCGCCCGCGTTGCAGGAGGTGTTCCGTGGCTGCTTGAGAAGCCTCGATGTTTTGCATGGTGACGTGGTCCGTGGGGCCGTGAAAGATCCGCTCACCCAGGAGGACCATGGGAGTCGGGATGTCGATGAGGCCCGCGTCCTCCTGGCTCAGGCCGAGCACGCTGTACAAGACGCCATCGACCATCCTCATCCGTGGGCCATGCAGGATCTCCAACTCGCGTGCACGTGAGCCTCCGCTTTGCTCGATGATCACGACTTTCCCGCGCTTTGAGGCGGCCGTCATGACGGCGTCGGCAAGTTCAGCAAAGTATGCGTTCTTCAAATCCGGGATGATGAGGCTGATGACGTCCGTACGGCCCGACCGCAACCCACGGGCCGAGAGATTGGGTTGGTAGCCAAGTTTCTCGATGGCTAGCAAAACCCGCTCGCGCGTCTCGGCTTTGATGTTTGGATGGTCATTGATGACGTTGGATACCGTCTTGATTGACACATCGGCCGCTTGGGCCACATCCCGCATGGTAATTGCCACTTTTCCTTCTTCCGCGCGCAAGCCGGTACCCGTCTTAACCTGCAGATTACAACGTTGGAAAGATTTTGGGCCGAAATGTCATCACTCGCGTGGCCGAGGCGTGGTCAAGCTTGGCCGAAGGGGGCGGGGCAAAAGGCGCGAACTAGTAGTTGCAGTCCCGGTAATGGGAGATGATGTCTGGATGAGTGGCAAAACTGGAGACTCCCGTCAGGACTTTTTTACCCGGTTCACCACGAGGGTGGCTAAAGTTCTTGGCCACGCCTGGGTATTCAGCGCGGCGGTAATCATTCTCATCGTTTGGGCCTTCACTGGACCACTGCTGGGATTTTCGGATACCTGGCAATTGGTCATCAATACCGGCACCACTATCGTGACGTTTCTGATGGTCTTCATCATCCAGAACACCCAAAACAGAGACAGTGCCGCCCTTCACGTGAAGCTTGACGCTGTGATGCGTGAACTCCAGATCACCAACTCCAAGCTCTATGAAGCTGAAGACGAAGGCGAGAAGGAGCTCGAGGAGCAGCGTCGACGCATCGAGCAGCAGGCCGAGTCCGACTGATCTACCTAAGTCTTGAGGTGGGGGCGGGTCCTACATTAGCCACTGGACTGAGACGTTCATGGCGAGTAGGGCATTCGTCAGCGGCGCAAGTATTGAATCGTCGGCCTCCATACGGTGCAGCGTCTCGAGGAATTCGTCCACCTGAGTGTTCGTGAACCCGCCCGCCCGGAGTTGCTGGACGGCAAGATCAGTATTTTGTTTCCGGGTGTAGCTGAATCGCGGATTTACCTCTGGCTGTACCGGTTCCGAATCCATTGCTTTTGCTTGCCCCCAACTTTTCCATGTCCGTGGGACGCTCCTCGCAAAGCGTATTCCTGCATTCCACATGCTACTATCCCGGGCTGCGTGGGGCGCACTGCCGGTACTGTATGACCAATGAAAGCTCCCTCGGAACTGGAGCAACGGCGCGACCTTAGCCCCAGCACGGGCATAGACACCTTCAACAGCGGGCACCGAGCAGCGTTCGTCTACCAGGGGGCACAATGCAGTGCAGAGGTGGTTTGCAAGGAAAGCTGATTCTTCTGCTTCTTATCGGAACGACGCTGACTTCGTGTGCGTCACAACAAGCCGGGGAGCCGCGAACCACCGCACCCATGCCTCCCCAGACGGGCCCCACGTCCCTTGTGACAACCCCTGCGCCGCCGCGGGAGATGTGCGCAGCATTCCTGCCGTCGGCTCCGTGTACCGAGTACGTCAGTACTGCCGGAACATCAGACGGCGTTGACCTGCCCTGGGCGGCATCAGGGCGACTCACGGTGCAATTGAGTTCCGTGAATGGTTCCCTCTACATCGCTGCGAAAACTCCCTGCTCGCCGATCAGCGGAGCGGCCACAATTACGGGGGACACATTGGTGGTCGGCACGCTCGGGATCGGCGCCATGGGGTGCGCCGCCGACGCCGCCACTCGGCAACAGTGGTTTGTGGATTTCCTGAAGCGACCCATTGAAATGTCATTTAGCCAGGGCTCGCTCACCTGGAAGAGCGGCTCCGACATGCTCACTTTCAAGGGAAAGTAGCCAACCCAAATCGCTCCCCTGGGGAAGGGAAGTCCGGCAGCCAATAGCATGGGTCAATGATGGATAAGTCGTCGGTTCCCGGCGGGTTGAAACACGAGGTGGCCCGTGACCCTGGCCGCGTCCACTGGATGGAGTTGTTCTTCGACCTCGTCTTTGTGGCCTTCGTTGGGCAGCTTGCCCGCGGGATCCATGGCGATCCTGGATGGGCCGAATTCGGCACCTACGTCCTGCTTTTCTTTCCGGCGTGGTGGGCTTGGGTGAACATTGTTTCCGTGGTCAACCTCCTGCCTGGTTTGTCGTCCAGGGCGCTGGGTGTCGCGATGCTCGCGGCCATGGCGGCGGCGAGCGTCATGGCCGCGGCCGCGCCCGGCGCCTTTGGCGAACGGGCTTGGGCCTTTTCGTTGGCCAATGCCGCCATTCGCGTTGTCCTGCTGGTCTTGTGGCTGTACCAACACCGCGAAAATTCGTCAGAGACTCCGTGGCGGATCTGGATCTACAACGGCGGCACGGCCTTCCTCTGGCTCATCTCGGCCTTCTTGCCTCTCCAGACCGCTGTCATTCTGTGGGCTGCCGCGATCGTCGTCGAGGTTGGCATGGTGGCGATTGGCGCCCGCCTTTGGCCCAACCGGGGCATCGGTGGCATCAACATCGAGCACGCTTCGGAGCGGCTTGGATTGTTCGTCATCATTGTCCTCGGCGAATCCATATTCACGATCGTCACTGAGGTGTCCGACGATTGGGGCCCGGGCGCGGGACTCGTCGGCGCGCTCGGATTCCTCGTTGTTGCCTTCCTCGGCTGGGCGTTCTTCCAATACGGCACCGGGACCATCACCGCGGGGCTCGAGCGGCTGCAGGCCCGGTCCGACTTCGCCGGGATCCTTCAGACCACCTTGTTCATGCCGTTTCTCCTGGTGCTGGGAGTGACTGCGATCGCCGGGGCGATCGCGACGGCCATTCCAGCACCTTATGAGCACTTGCCGTTCGGTTCCGGGATTTCGCTCGGCGGAGGCCTGGCCCTCTTCTATGGATGTAATGCGATCGTGTCGCTTCGCTACGGTCAGCCTCTACACGCAGTGCTGCCATGGGCAGTTCCTACTGTGGTGATCGCTGTCTTGCTCGCACCGGTCAGCGCTGTGGTTCCCGCCGCCGTCGTCTTGGCCCTTGCTGTGATTGTCGTGCTCCTTGTCACGGCCTACGTCGAGATTCAAAGGCGACGGAGGCACGCCCCAACTGACTGACAGTTGTTGTCGTTCTGGAGCCTCAAAACGACAACAACTGCGGGCTAGTTGGGTCAGCCGTTGATGATCTGGGGTACGCCGAGGGCTTTGAGGCCTTCGACGCCGAATTCGAGGCCGTAGCCGGATTGTTTGGCCCCGCCGAAGGGGATGCGGGGGTCGACGTTGCCGTGTTTGTTGATCCAGACGGTTCCGGCATCGAGGCGGGCGGCGACGTCGCGGGCGGCGACTGGGTCCGTGGACCAGACGGAGGCGCCGAGTCCGACGTCGAGCGCGTTCGCCTTGGCGACGGCCTCATCCACGCTGCTGTAGCGGATGATGGGCAGGGCGGGGCCGAATTGTTCTTCGGCGACGAGCGGGTTGTCGTTGTCGATGTCGGCCACGAGGGTGGTGGGATAGAAGTTGCCGGGCAGGCCCGGGTCCGGATTGCCGCCGAGCAGGATGCGGGCGCCGGAATCGCGGGCGGCCTCGACGAGGCGGGCGACGATGTCGAACTGCTGCCGGTTCTGCAAAGGTCCGAGGACGTTCGCTTCATCAAGGCCAACCCCCATTGGCATGTTGGCGGCGACCTTGGTGAGTTCGGTGCACACTTCCTCGTAGAGGGAGTCGTGGACGTAGAGGCGTTTGAGGGCGGCACAGGTCTGGCCGGTGTTGATGAAGGCGCCCCAGAAGAGGCCTTCGGCGATCGCTTTGGGGTCGGCGTCGGGCAGGACGATGCCGGCGTCGTTGCCGCCGAGCTCCAGGGTGAGGCGTTTCACCGTGTCGGCGCTGGAGCGGATGATGGCTTTGCCGGTAGCGGTGGAGCCGGTGAACATGACCTTGCCGATGGCGGGGTGGGAGGCCAGCGCCTCGCCGACGTCGCGTCCGCCGGAGACCACAGTGAGGAGGCCTTCGGGGAGTTCCTCGTTGATCACTTTCGCCAGGGCGAGGACGGACAGGGGGGTGTATTCGGAGGGTTTGACGACGACGGCGTTGCCCATGCGCAGGGCGGGGGCGATCTGCCAGATGGTGATCATCATGGGCCAGTTCCAGGGGCCGATGGCGCCGACGACGCCGATGGGCCGGTAGTGCAGTTCGGCGCGGATTTCGCCGTCGTCGACGATGGTTTCGGGGTCGAGCGGGGTCGCGGCGGTGGCGCGCAGCCACGCGGCGCAGGCGCCGACTTCGAAGCGGGCGTTGGGGCCGTTGAGCGGTTTGCCTTGTTCGCGGGAGAGCAGGCGGGCGAGTTCTTCGGCGGAGCGTTCGACGGCGTCGGCGGCCTTCAGGAGCGCGGCGGAGCGGGCGTCGTGGCCCAGAGCGGCCCACACGGGTTGGGCCGCCCGGGCTGCGGTGATGGCGGCCTCGAGGTCACCGACGGTGTGGACCGGGGCCTCGCCGACGGCGGTGTCCGTGCCGGGGTCGAGGATGGTCCGGGTTTCGCCGGTGGTCGGGGTGATTGAAGCCAGGAGGGCGTCGTAGCTTTCCAAGGGTTTACTCCACTCTGAGTTGGTAATGGTTTCGATGGACAACGTTGTAGGGTCAGACGGCCATCAGGATCATGGCGCCCAAGGCGCCCGCCGAAGAGATGGCCTCAAGCGATGCAGACCAGTGACGACGGTGTCCTCGGCCGTTTCGCCCAAGCGTTCGGGCCGCCAGGGCGATTGAGTAGGCGATGACCGCTGCCGCGAGGGCAACTGCCAGGACCGGGTTCGCTCCACCAAGTCCTGAATGCGCATGTGTTTGGTGTGCTGAACTGGATGGGGCTGTGGGAAGGGTTGTGACCAAGATGGCGAACATGGCCACCATGGACAGGGAACGGTGTATTTCCATGCCGCCGCGGCGATCCTTGGGCAGGAGCACCAACGGAAGAGGGGACGTGAGGAGCAGCAACAGGCCCCACACGACGCCCGGAACGATTCCTGGCCCGACGGTCGTATCCGCCATCGCAACGAGCATGAGTGCCATCGGTCCCCACTGGCTGAGGTTCCTGACCAGTCCTTCGCGCATCGGGCTCCAGATTCCGAGGGCGCAGCAGGCAAGCATGACTATCGAAAGGGTTGTGTGCATGTTGTTCACAAGTCGTCAGTCCCGGCGCTACAAGTCTTCTTCGTCCCCGAGGTGGACGACCGCCGGCCCCTCTTCGCCGTGCCCGATCCGCCGATACACGGCGGGGCTGCTCCGGCGGAGGCGGAACGCCCACGCGACCCCCACCAGCCCGGGCACTATGATCGTGGCCGGCAGGATGAACGTCAGCGCATTGGTCTCGTTTTGGCCGAGCAGTACGTTGAAGTTGACCACGATCAGAACGAAGATCGCCGCCAGGAGCAGGAACCCCAGGGCAGGGGCGATCACGCGGGTCCAGATTCCAGCGTCATGCCTGTTCTTGCGGAAGAATCCAATGACAGCCAGCGAGACGATCGTCATCAAGAGGACAAGTCCCATGGCGCCGTCGTTCGTCAGCCACGTGAACATGGTCAGGACAGGGTAGAGATCACCCAACGATGATCCGGTCCCCGCGATGGCGAACGCCACCGTGACCACGACGGCGATGACCGTCTGGACGATCGACCCGGCGTAGGGGGCGCCACTGTGCCGCCGTACTGCACCCAGCTTCCGGGGGAGGACTTGTTCCCGGCCAAGGGAGAAGAAGTAGCGCGCTGCGGCGTTGTGGAAGCTGACGAGGGCCGCGAAGAGGCTGGTGACGAAGAGCAGGCGGGCCACGTCGGCGAGAAGCACCCCGGCATGGTCACTGAGGAAGCCGAACATCAGGTCGGGTCCTTGTTTCGCGGAAGCGTCCACCACTGCGGACGGTCCGGTTCCGACCGCCATGGCCCACGAGGAAACGGCGTAGAACAAGGCGATGATGGCCACCGCGGTATACGTAGCCCGGGCTACGGTGTGCTTGGGGTCCTTGCTTTCCTCACCGTAGATCGCTGCCGACTCGAATCCCATGAACGCCGCGATGCCGAAGGAAAGGACCGCCCCGACGCCCGGCACGAAAAGGCTCTGCGTGCTGAGCGGCGCTCCGCTGACTCCCTCGGGGGCCACGGCAAAGGAGACGACGTCGTAGACAATCACCACAAGGAACTCCAGGCCGACGAGCACCCCGAGGACCTTCGCTGACAGGTCCACCCTGTTCACGCCGAGGAATGCGACGACGGCGATGCAGACCAGCACCGGAATCCACCAAGGGACAGTGATGCCGAAGCGTTCGTTGATCAGGCTTGAGACGGTGAAGCCGAAGAGCCCGTAGATTCCGACTTGCATCAGGTTGTAAGCCATCAGGGCCACCATGGAAACCCCGACGCCGACCGGCCGCGAGATGCCTTGCGCCACGTAGGAATAGAAAGCGCCGGCGTTGACGACGTACCGGCTCATTGCCGCGTACCCGACGGCGAACACGGCGAGGGTTCCGCCGAGCAGCAGGAAGGACAGCGGAACGCCGGTTACCCCGGTGACGGCAAACGTCGTCGTGACGCCGCCGGCGAGGACGGTGAGCGGAGCCGAGGCAGCGATGATCATGAATGTCACCGCGGGTACGCCGAGACGGCGTCGATGGTGATGCGGGTGGCCCACTTCAGTGGTCTCTTTCCCGGTTGTTAAACTCATTTCTGGGCCTCCATGTGGCAGTGGCCGCCTTCGGCGGGCTTCGACGCAGGGACGTCGAGGACGGGGCTCCGGTCGAAGAAGCCCTCGGGGCGGAGTTTGAATCCCACCGTGTCGACAGGCATGATCGGCCAGTCCTCGGGGCGGGGGAAGTGGGTCAGCCCGAAGGTGTGCCACACGACAATGTCTTGTCCATCGATGTCCCTGTCTTGGGCAATGTAGGACGGCAATCCGGCTCCTCCGGAATGCTGGTTGACGAAGTCGCCGCTGGGGTAGCGCTCATTCTCGTCGTAGCGCGTCACCCACAGATCCTTCGTAGCGAACGCTGCGCGCTGGGCGATGGATGATTGGGGGTCCGCCAGGAGCATGGGATGCCCTTGTCCGTGGAGCTTGTATCCCACGGGGTCGCCCAGGCGGTTGAGTGAGTCGGGATTGGAGATGATCCAGGCCCGTCCCGCCGCCATGTCAGACTCGCGCACGGCCTCCGACTCGCTCTTAAGCACCGTCCGACGGCGGGCGAAGGCGTTGCCCCGTTCGTTGCCTTCTCCCATCGGTACCCGGACGGCGTCCTCTTCCTCGACCCTGTTGCTCAAGCCGTCGATGGCGAAGTCCAGCCGGGCGCTGAAGAGGTGCTGGTGGAAGGGCGCCCCAAGGCCCGGGGCGAGCTCCGAGGCGTACGGGTAGCCCTTTCCGGGGTGGGCGCTCGTGAAGACGACGCCGGTGGCCTTGGCTTCGAACTCGATGGTGCCGTCAAGGTAGAGGTACCAGTAGAAGCCGTAGTCGTAGTTGCCGATGGTCGTGAAGAAACTGATGACGAGCCGGCGGTTCCGGCGAGTGTAGTTCACGCCGCTCCAGAGGTCGCTGTGCTTGGCGAGGATGCTCCAGTCCTCCTCGTGCATGCAGATGCTGTTGCGGATTTCCCGTGGCCGGCCGAACGCGTCGCTCACTACCGGGCTGAGGTAGGTGATTTCGCCGAGGCAATCGCAGCCGAGCTCGAGCGAGTTGGCGTATTGGCCCACGAGGTATTCGCCGGTATCGAAGTAGTTCTGCCAGGACCGCACAGGGGAAGGGTCGCCGTAAGGCACCACCATTTCGGCGATGGAAGCACGCTTGAGGATGCTGCGACGGCGATCGACGTCGTCGAACGCCACATTGTGCAGAACAACGCCTTCCCGGACATCGAAGCCGATGTCCAGGCTCCACTTCTCCCACTCGACGTGGTTTCCATTGCGGACGGTGAAGCTCGGACCCTCCGGCTGGGTGATGTGGATCGGCTTCTGGGTGGTGCGCATCGCTCCGGTCAGCTCCGGGTCCGTAAAGTTGCCGTGTTCTTGCGGCACCGGGACGGCCCCGAAATCCAAGACCTGGTCCACCGTCTTGCTGACGACGTCAACGTAGGCAACCAGCCCATCCACGGGGTGGGCCCAGGCGCTGTCCCCGGGGAACTCCTGGACGAAAGCCAAACCGCGCAGAATCCGGCGACCCTTCTCCTCCGGGTACTCGAAGTCCCCGGCTGACAGGGGAGCGACCCTGACTTTGCTGACGTCGAGGTTCCGGTCAGCCAAGGCCTTGAGCCACCGTTCGTCCTGCGCGAGGATCTCTTCGACCACCTCGAACTCTTCTTCGATGACGGGAAGCTCGCCCGTCACCGAGGTGTCGAGTTCAACCTTCGAGACGACTTCCTGGTGTGTGACAGAGACCACGACGTCCTGTGCCGCACCGGTTGAAACATTGTGCAGGAACGCCCTGAACCTGCGGTCCACAGCCTCCGCATTCCGTGGTGGCTCAAGGAGGCCAAGGTAGGCGATCCGGATGGATCCGTTGAAGAGTCCGGCGTCAGCCAAAATGCCCCTGACGGCCGTGATGTCTTCGGCACTGGTCAATGCAAACGGAGACAGTCCGGCAAACGCAGCCATTTCGGCGATTTCGGGAGAGGAAGTTGTGCTCATGGAAGGCCTTTGTGTGTGGCGATTTATTTTCTATGTGTGTAGAGAATAGCATCGTGTAATCTGAGTCACAACGGTTGTAGAAAAAAGATTTGGGGAAAGCGTGCCGAAGATCGTAGACCACGACAAGCGCCGGGTGGAGCTTGTCGAAGCCACGTGGCGGATCATCGCCAGCAGGGGGATAGAGGGTGCCACGATGCGCGAGATAGCAACGGAGGCAGGCTTTGCCAACGGTGCCCTCAAGCCGTATTTCCCTACGAAAGACGATCTCTTGACGTTTGCTTTCGGCCACGTCTTCAACCAGACGAACACCCGAATGAGCGATTCCACGGCCGGCCAGCGGGGCCTGTCTGCATTGCGCAGCTATTGCCACGAAATTTTGCCGCTCGACGCCGAGAGGCTCAACGAGGCGCGAATCGCGATCGCCTTCTGGCAGCGCGCACTGACGGACCCGGCGAAGGCCGCCTTGCATGATTCCTCGATGGAGCAATGGCGTGAGGCACTATTCGACAAGCTCGGTGAAGCCAGGGAACTTGGCGAACTGAGGGAGGGGCTGAACGACGACGACATCGTTGGCGGGATCATGACGTTCGCGCTCGGTGCCCAAATCACGGCCACGCTGACGCCGGAACACCACTCAGCGGATCAGCTGCGGTCCCAACTGGAGACTTATATATCGCTCATTTCATCCGAAAAAGGCGATCTCGTGCCGACGGCCGGATCGAAAGGATCCGCCTAGCGGCGCAGGGTGCTCTGCCTCGCCACGAGTTCCGGCGTGAACACCACTTGGCTGTGGACGTGACCGGGTTCGTCGTCGATTTCGTCGAAGAGGAGCTGTGCGGCACGCTCGCCGATCAGCTGCCTCGGCTGACTGATGGAGGTGAGCGGGATGCTCGACTGCGAGGCAAAATCGATGTCGTCAAACCCAACGATGGCGACGTCCTCGGGCACGCGGAGCCCGTTCGCGGCGAAGGATTGCAAGAGACCAAGAGCCAATTGATCGTTGGCGGCAAACACGGCGTCCGGGCGCTTGTCGGACTGGAGATTGGACATTAGGTCTCCAATCCGGCGCCCGCGTTCAAATTTCAGATCCGGCGTTTCGAAGAGCTGAAGCGGGACCCCAGCACGTGCTGCCGCATCGGCGGCTCCCCGATAGCGGTCCTCGACCTGCTGCAGCGTGAAAGGGCCGCCGACGAATGCAGGGCGTACCGAACCGACGCTGACGAGATGATCCAGGGCCGTGGCGCCGCCGGCAACGTCGTCCACTGATACCGAGCAGAACTGATCCGTGCTTGCGAGCCTGTCGACGAGTACTGAGGGGATGCCCCGATCGCGCATTCTTTCGAGCCGCTGAAGAACTTGTCCGAACGGAGTGATCAAAACGCCTTGGACGCGTTGCTGCTCGAACAGGTCCAGATATGCCTGCTCTCGGCCGGCGTCTTCGGCACTGTTGGCCAGGATCAGGGAGTGCTTGTGGTCTTCGGCGACGTTTTCAGCGCCCAAAGCGACATCGGTGAAGAAGGGGTTGCGCACGTCCAGCACAAGCATGCCGAGGCTCCTGGTGGATCCTGAACGCAGCGAGCGGGCTGATTCGTTGCGCACGAACCCCAGTTCCTCGATGGCAGCCAGAACGCGGGTTCGCTTGTCGAAGGACACCTGGTCCGGCCGGTTGAGGACATTCGAAACCGTACCGACCGAAACTCTCGCAAGGGCAGCGACGTCTGTCAGCTTTGCTCCCGGGCCGCTTGGCACGCTCAACCTCCCAATTGATGAATCGAATCAAATCGCTTCATCAATATTACGTGGTTCGACTGGCAATCTCCGGGATTGACTGTTGACACGCCATGGAAGCAGGCCCTACCGTGTGAATAGGTTCTTGAATGAATCGATTCAAGACGGTTTCGATTCAAGGAAGAAAAGCATTGCTGTTCGAAGACGACGCACAGGCAACAGAAGGAACAATCATGAACACCACGGAAACGGCCCTGGGCCGCCTCGGGGAACTGGCCATCGAGGTCCCGTCCTGGGCCTACGGCAATTCGGGCACACGGTTCAAGGTGTTCGGTACGCCCGGCACCCCGCGGACCATCCAGGAGAAGCTGGCTGACGCCGCGAAAGTCCACGAACTGACGGGCCTTGCACCGACTGTTGCACTGCACATCCCGTGGGACAAGGTGGACGATTACTCCGCCCTCCGCGAGTACGCGGCGGACCTTGGCATCGGACTGGGGACCATCAACTCGAACACGTTCCAGGACGACGAATACAAGTACGGCTCCCTGACGTCCTCCGATTCGGCGGTGCGTCGCCGGGCGATCGATCACCACCTGGAGTGCATCGAGATCATGCATGCCACGGGCTCCCGGGACCTGAAGGTCTGGCTGGCTGACGGCACCAACTATCCGGGCCAGGATGACATGCGCGGCCGCCAGGACCGCCTCGCGGAATCCCTCCAGGAGATCTACGCGGGCCTTGGGGATAGCCAGCGCCTGGTGCTGGAGTACAAGTTCTTCGAGCCGGCTTTCTATCACACCGACGTTCCGGACTGGGGCACGTCCTATGCACAGACGCTGGCTCTGGGGGAGAAGGCCTTCGTCTGCCTGGACACCGGCCACCATGCCCCGGGCACGAACATCGAGTTCATCGTGATGCAGCTGTTGCGCCTGGGCAAGCTGGGTTCCTTCGATTTCAACTCGCGCTTCTATGCCGACGATGACCTGATCGTCGGGGCCGCGGATCCTTTCCAGTTGTTCCGCATCATGCACGAGGTCATCCGCGGCGGCGGATTCGGAAAGGATTCGGGCGTCGCCTTGATGCTGGACCAGTGCCACAACCTGGAGGAGAAGATCCCGGGCCAGATCCGCTCCGTGCTCAACGTCCAGGAAATGACGGCCCGGGCACTGCTCATCGACACGGACGCGCTCACCGAGGCGCAGCGTGAAGGCGACGTCCTTGCCGCGAACGGCATTTTCAACGATGCCTTCTATACCGATGTCCGGCCGGTCCTGGCCGGGTGGCGCGAATCGCGCGGCCTGCCCGCGGACCCGATGACCGCGTTCAAGGCCAGCGGCTACCAGAAGAAGATCAACGAGGACCGCGTGGGCGGCCAGCAAGCCGGATGGGGCGCATAGAAAATGACTAACAAGACTGTTGAACAGCTGATCACCCGTTCCAACCGCCTGGGCGCGGATAAGCGGAACACCAACTTCGCCGGAGGGAACACCTCCGCGAAGGGCACGGAAAAGGACCCCGTCACCGGGGAAGACGTGGAGCTGTTGTGGGTCAAGGGTTCCGGCGGGGACCTGGGAACCCTGAAGGCGGACAACCTGGCGGTGCTGCGGCTGGACCGGCTGCAGGCACTCAAGGCCGTCTACCCCGGCGTCGAGCGCGAAGACGACATGGTGGCCGCCTTCGATTACTGCCTGCACGGCAAGGGCGGCGCCGCGCCCTCGATCGATACCGCCATGCACGGACTCGTGGACGCCGCGCACGTGGACCACCTGCACCCGGACTCCGGCATCGCGATCGCGACCGCCGTCGACGGCGAAGCCCTGACCTCCAAGGTCTTCGGCGAGAAGGTCGTGTGGGTTCCCTGGCGCCGCCCCGGCTTCCAGCTCGGACTGGACATCGCAGCGATCAAGGAAGCCAACCCACAGGCCATCGGCACCATCCTGGGCGGCCACGGCATCACCGCCTGGGGAGCCACGAGCGAGGAAACCGAAGCCAACTCCCTCTGGATCATCGAACAGGCCGAACGCTACATCGCCCGGAACGGCAAGGCCGAACCGTTCGGCGCCAAACTCCCCGGCTACGCCGCGCTTCCGGACGCCGAAAGGAAAGCCAAGGCAGCCGCCCTGGCTCCCGTGATCCGGGGCCTCGCCTCGGCCGACAAGCCGCAGGTGGGCCACTTCAGCGACGATCCCCGTGTCCTGGAATTCCTCGAAGGAGCCGGGCATCCCCGGCTCGGGGCGCTGGGCACCTCCTGCCCGGACCACTTCCTGCGCACCAAGGTCAAGCCCCTCGTCCTGGACCTGCCCGCCGGCGCCGGCATCCAGGAGAGCACCGCGCGCCTGAAGGAACTCCACGCCGCATACCGGGAGGACTACCAGGCCTACTACGACCGCCACGCCGTCCCCAACCGCCCCCTAGCCTCGCAAGCTCGGCCAGGGAACCCTGCGGCTGTGGGCCCAGCCAGCCCCGCCCTGCGCGGCGCGGACCCGGCCATCGTCCTGATCCCCGGCGTCGGAATGTTCTCCTACGGCAAGGACAAGCAGACCGCACGGGTCGCCGGCGAGTTCTACCTCAACGCGATCAACGTGATGCGCGGCGCCGAAGCCATCTCCTCCTACGCCCCGATCGAGGAAGCCGAGAAGTTCCGGATCGAATACTGGGCCCTCGAGGAAGCCAAACTCGCCCGGATGCCCAAACCCAAGTCCCACGCCACGCGCATCGCTTTGGTGACCGGCGCGGCGTCGGGCATCGGCAAGGCGATCGCGACCCGCCTCGCCGCGGAAGGCGCCTGCGTGGTCATCGCGGACCTCAACCTGGACAACGCCCAGGCCGTCGCGGCCGAACTCGGCGGCGACGACGTCGCCATCGGCGTGCAGGCAGACGTGACCGACGAAGCCCAGGTGCAGGGAGCCATCGACGCGGCCGTCCTGGCCTTCGGCGGGCTGGACCTGGTGGTGAACAACGCGGGCCTGTCCATCTCCAAACCCCTCCTGGAAACCACGGAGAAGGACTGGGACCTGCAGCACAACGTCATGGCCAAGGGCTCGTTCCTGGTCTCCAAAGCCGCGGCGAAGGCCATGATCGACCAGGGCCTCGGCGGGGACCTCGTCTACATTTCCTCGAAGAACTCGGTATTCGCGGGCCCGAACAACATCGCCTACTCCGCCACCAAGGCAGACCAGGCCCACCAGGTCCGACTGCTGGCCGCGGAACTGGGCGAGTACGGCATCCGCGTCAACGGCATCAACCCCGACGGCGTGGTCCGCGGCTCCGGGATCTTCGCCGGCGGCTGGGGCGCCAAGCGCGCCGCCGTCTACGGCGTCGACGAGCAGGAACTGGGCAAGTACTACGCCCAACGCACCCTGCTCAAACGCGAAGTCCTCCCCGAGCACGTGGCCAACGCGGCCGCCGTGCTCACCAGCAACGAACTCTCGCACACCACCGGCCTGCACATCCCGGTCGACGCGGGCGTCGCCACAGCCTTCCTCCGATGAGCGGAAAGGCGATCGACGGCGGCTTGTTCGCCGCGGTCGACATCGGAGCGTCCTCGGGCCGCGTCATGCTCGGCCGAGTGACCGGCGGCCCTGCGTCCGGAAAAACGGTCTCGCTCGAAACGGTGCACCGTTTCCCCAACGGCGTCGTAGAGCTCGACGGCGGACTCCACTGGGACTTCGAGGCCCTGTTCGATGAGGTGCTCACGGGTCTTGCGGCGGCCGCCGAAACGGCGGCCGCAAGCGGGGAGCGGATTGCCAGTATCGGGATCGACACGTGGGCCGTCGACTACGGACTCGTGGATGCCTCCGGCGCCTTGCGGACCCAACCGTTCAGCTACCGCGACGAGCGCGGCCGCACCGCCGTCGCGGACGTCCACAGGGTGCTGGACCCGGCACGGCTCTATGCCACCACAGGGCTGCAGTTCCTGCAGTTCAATACGCTCTACCAGCTAGCCACCGAACGTGAACTGCGTGGCGTCCAGGCGTTGCTCATCCCGGACTTGATCGCTTTCACATTGACCGGGCAACGCCGTACCGAGGCCACGAACGCCTCCACCACCGGGCTTTTTGACGCCGTCGCGGGGGAGTGGGCCACCGAGTCCTTCAAGGCACTCGGCCTGCCCAAAAACCTGTTCCCGGCCATCATCCAGCCGGGCGAAACCGTAGGCACGCTGCTGCCGGAGATCGCGGCCCGGACGGGCCTCGCGGCGGAAACTGCCGTCGTTGCCGTGGGATCACACGACACCGCCTCGGCGGTGGCGGCCGTTCCGGCCCGGCAAGAAGACTTCGCCTACATTTCCTCCGGCACTTGGTCCCTCGTGGGGGTTGAGTTGGACAACCCGGTCCTGGACGAGTCAAGCCGTTTGGCCAACTTCACCAACGAGCGGGGCGTCGACGGAACCGTCCGGTACCTGCGCAACGTGGGCGGCCTGTGGTTGCTCAGCGAATGCCAACGCACCTGGGCCGCCGAAGGGCACCGGCAGGAACTCGCCGCGCTCCTGGAGTCCGCGGCGGCCCTTCCCGCCGGCGGTCCCCAAATCAACGCTGAAGATCCGGCGTTCATCGCCCCGGACAACATGCCGGACCGCATCCGGGCCGCGGTGCGCGCCGGCGGGGCCGTCCTCCCGGACCGGCCGGCCGCCGTCGTGCGCTGCATCCTGGACAGCCTCGCGGCCGCCTACGCGAGGACCCTGGCACGCGCCGAAGAGTTGTCCGGCAAGCAGACGTCGGTGGTCCACATCGTGGGCGGCGGTTCGCAGAACAGGCTGCTGTGCCAGCTCACCGCCGATGCCACCGGCAAGACGGTTGTTGCCGGCCCCGTGGAAGCAACAGCGCTCGGGAACGTGCTGGTCCAGGCCCGGGCGGCAGGAGCCGTGTCGGGAGGCCTGTCGGAACTGCGGGCACTCGTGAGGGCAAGCGTCGGGCTCGAAAGCTACGAACCGAAACTGGTATTTCACAGTCCGTAGGGCCTCTAGCGCGGACGCCCTGTTGTGCCGCAAAGCCCCTCGATAAACTTAAGGGGCGCCGAACAGACGCAAGGTTGGTTGCGGGAAAGGCAAGATCATGTCCGACAGCAGCGGCGTCGAAGAACCCACTGACGAGGAGACAAGCGGAGCTCCCGAGGAGCCGGAACTCAGGGGCCGTTACGTCGAGGGAGACTACGGCAAGACGGGAACGGAGCCCGGGCGGCACTCCGAAGACGAAGAAGGCCAATACAGCGAAGGCGACTACGGAGCGGCCGGCAGCCAAGGCGGCCTTCCCGAACCCTTGGGTGTGAAAGCCAAGGAATCCGGGCGCTACGCAAAAGCCGACCTCGGTGACGCAGGAGCGGTTCCGGGACGCACGGCGGAGTCGGAAATCGGCCAGTACGCGGAGGGGGACTATGGCGCGGACGGGGCGGTAGGACCGCTGCGCGAGGCGGCCAAACCACCGGTGCCGGCGGATGACGACGGCGAGGAGTGACGTAGTCGATTTACTTCGGGGTCGATTACTTGGGCCGGACCGGGCCCCCTTCAGCCTTGGCCCGGATGAAACTCAGATCTTCGGGGGAGAGGCTGACCTGGCTGTGCCGGTCGGCATCCGGAGTGATGCCGGTTTCCTGGTGGATTATTTCCGTGATGGTTCGCGGCAAGACCACACATCCGGGGTTGTCGGTTAGCCAATGGCGCGTTTCGGGGCTGAGCATGTCCCAGTGGTCCCTGATATTCATCTCCATGGATGACGCCTAACTGAGTGGGTGCAGAGAAAAATGCCGGCCGAGGCCGGTGCCGGGAACGTCTTCAGGATACGCCTGGGCATAGGGGAATGACAGGGGCGTCTTTCGTGTCCAACCGCCCCGCTTTCAGGGTTCCTTGACCGGCCTGGCAGGCCATGCCGCAGGCTGGTGATTGCGTCCCACCGCGGATGCGCCTAGCGTGATCAGACAAGAATGATGGGAAGAGTGTTTCCAGGCGGAGCCATGACATGGCAATTCAAAGCGACGGCGTAGGCTTCCGTTCCAAACGGGGCCCGGTACTCATTGCCCTGATGCTCTCGAGCGGCCTCGTCGCGATCGATGCCACGATCGTGGCGACCGCGGTGCCTTCGATTGTGCGTGAAATCGGCGGGTTTGCCTCGTTCCCATGGCTCTTCTCCGCGTACCTCCTCGCGCAGGCGGTCTCGGTTCCGGTCTACGCGAAGCTCTCCGACATGGCAGGCCGCAAACCGATCATTCTCACTGGCATTGGACTCTTCCTGCTGGGATCGATCCTTTGCGGGCTCGCGTGGAGCATGCCCACGCTCATCGCCTTCCGCGTGGTGCAAGGCTTGGGCGCCGGCGCGGTCCTCCCCGTGGCCATAACCATCGCGGGCGATATTTACACCCTCGCCGAGCGCGCGAAGGTACAAGGCTACCTCGCCAGCGTGTGGGCAACTTCTTCAATTGTCGGTCCCACACTGGGCGGGGTGTTCTCTTCGCTTGGAGTGTGGCGCGGAATCTTCCTGGTCAACATTCCGCTGTGCCTCGTGGCCGCCTGGATGCTGGTTCAAAGGTTCCAGGAGAACATCGAACGAGTTAAGCACCGCGTCGACTATCTTGGAGCCGCTCTTCTCACGGTCACCCTGACTTTGACCATCCTCGGGGCTCTGGAGGGTGGCCAGGCGTGGGCCTGGGACTCTCCGGTCAGCATCGCCGTGTTCGCCATTGGTTCGGTGTTGCTCGTTGCCTTCATCCTGGTCGAGCGACGAGCGGCTGAACCTGTCCTTCCGCCATGGGTCGTTTCGAGGCGCCTCCTCGCCACGACCGCGCTGATCTCCTTCGGTGCCGGGGCAATCGTGCTTGGCCTCACTTCCTACGTTCCCACGTTCCTTCAAGGCGCGCTTTCGGTGTCGCCAGTCACGGCGGGCCTGTCTCTGGCGGCCCTGACAATCGGCTGGCCGATCAGCGCCTCGCAGTCGGGCCGCTTCTACCTTCGGATCGGTTTCAGGGCAACAGCCTTGATCGGGATCACGGTCACCGTGATCGGTTCGGCGGCCCTCGCCATTACGGCCTACACACCTAACATCGTGCTCGTCGCGGGGAGCTGTTTCGTGGCCGGACTCGGCCTGGGGCTACTTGCAACCCCGAGCCTGATCGCAGCCCAGTCCAGTGTCGAATGGCACGAGCGCGGAGTCGTGACGGGCACCAACCTCTTCGCGCGTTCCATTGGCAGCTCGCTTGGCGTGGCCGTTTTCGGAGCCGTGGCCAATGCAATCTACGGCGCCAGCCCCGGTGGCGGGAAGAATTCGCAGGCAATTGTATTCGCGTCCGCGGCAGTGTTTCTCGCGGTCCTCGTGAGCGCCGCGCTCACCGTCGTCGCGGTCCTCGCAATGCCCGCCACGGCCCTGGAGGCTACTGCTCCGCAGGGCAAGGTGCCGGGCCCGCGGCTTCAAAAGGTGCGTCGGCCAAACGGACGGGACGGGAGCCCTTAGCTTGCGTCGTCGGCCGGGCTAGTTCCCCGGCTCCTCTGGAGGCTGATTCGCTTCGCGGCCACCTGTCCGGACAACGCGGATTTTCGTGGTCTGCGGTTCTGACTGTTCGGGGAGCTGGATACGGATCTCGAGGACGCCATCCTCGTACGTGGCTGCGATGCCGTCTTGGTTCACTCCGCGGGGCAGCGGAATGCTGCGGGACCGTTCGCCGTAGCGGAGCTCGGTGCGGTACCCCTTCTTGTCCACGCGTTCGGCATCCTCCTCGCGCCGCGCCTGGATATGCAGGGTGTCCTCGGCGACGCTGATGTCGACGTCGGTCTCGGGATCGATTCCCGGCAGATCCACCCTGACGACGAGCGTGTCACCCTCTTGGTATTGCTCGATGCGGAGCGAGGGGTCGGATTGGCCTTGAAGGAAGCGTCGGAGCGGCTCCGGGACTTCGAGTCCGCCGCGTCCGAATAGGTTGTCCATGATGACCTCCTGGTAGGTACCGGCTGCGGGTCAAGACAGAGCCGGGATGAGAAGAAAGCTACGCCTAGCAAGGTCCCGTGGATAGCCCCTCAGTCTGAGCCGACGTGGCGTCCACCACCGAACAACGCAATCTTGACGTCGGCTGTGCCGGGTCGGAGACTGAGCATAGGAGGCGCGCCGTGGGCAATTTACCGTGGATATTCGTGCTGCTCATCCCATCGCTGGGCTTCTTCTTCTTCCTGATTTACGCGAATATTCGTTTGTCAGCCAGGCGGAAAGCCCTTGGGTTACCCCCTCTAGGTCTGACTCCGCGTCGTTCCAAGACTCGACACCGGAAGCATCACAAGTATGTGATCATTCATCGCTTCAAACACTGAGAAGGGCTCCAGTCAGCTCTGATGGAAGTCCGGAGCCTTTGGGGCGTCGAGCATTCCGGCGATCTTCTCTTCCAGGGCTGCGACGGTCGCCTCGGGCAGGACGATCAGACCGTCCAATTCGCGCCGGGCGCGTTTGTAGGCTGTCTGCCGCTCTGCCGGCGTCGCTGCACTATCCGAAGCGATCCGAAGCAGCTTCCTGGCGGTCGCCAGCCGCTGGCGCTCGGGCTCAGTGAAATTGCTGTCCTTGATGCGTTTGGCTTCCCGCTCTGCTACATCGAACGCCAGTTCGAAGCCGCGGACGGCCGCGCGATACTCCGCAAGCCGGGCCGCCGTCGTGATTTCTCCCGGCGTTGCCGGACGCAAGCCGTCAGCTTCCCGTTTGGCCCGGAGAAATTCCACGGTGAGCGGCTCGCGGACATCCGACATGACCGGAAAATCAATGAGCTTAGCGACGTCGAGTTCGTATTCGAGCCAACGCCGGTTCACGGCGTCGTGTGCCTCTTGCAGCCGGACGACCTCGGCCTGGCTGGCGTGCTCCGCTTCCGCCGCGCGGTTCTTGAGCTGATAAAGCTCCACCCGGCGGCGGTGCCGCCGTTCGGTGGCCCGGGACCAGGACCGCGCCCAACCGCCAGCCAATCCGCTCAGCGGAAAAACCAGCCACCAGTAGTGGCTGACAAATTCGAGGAAGGGATTCACCGCTTCATCGTCCCACCGGCCCGGACCTGTCTCAAGAGGGCACGTCGGGCAGGCCTAGCCGACCTTCCGGAGCCAGTCCGTCAGGAGAGGCAAGACGACGGAGCTATGCATCGCTCCGATGTGGTCGAGGCCTGGAAGCACTTCGACATCCCACCCGGTGTCAATGAGGTCTTGCTTGCGTGCCATCAGGGGCTCGCCGATCCTTACGTGAACGTTGCCCCATGCCGGGCCGTAGTCGATCCGGTCGTCCGCCCCTGCGAAGGCAAGGCGGGGCAAACCCGGCGGGACTTCGGCGGCGGAATCGTCGAAGTCTTGCAGGGCCTCGTAGAGGGTGACGAATTGGCGGGTTTGTGCCTCGTTCGTTTGAACGGGCACCGAGTCCCAGTCTCCAGGCTCAACGTCAGCGGTAGGTGAAGGAACGACGTCGGCGGATTGTCCGGACATCGAGTGCGCTGCCCGGGTGACCGCCAACATGCTCTCGTAAGGCCCGTCGAGGGGTGGGTATCCGCCCATTACCAGTGCCCAGAGCCGGTCAGTGCGGATTGCGAGTTGCAAGCCGCAGAGTGCCAGCCAGGAGTAGCCGTAGTAAGCGAACGTGCCGGCATCAGCGGCGTCGGCGATGGCAAGAAGATCAGCCGTGACATTCCCGGGAGTAAGGGTGTCCGGTGCAGGGTGGGCCATCCGGTGACCTTCGTAATCGGCGATGACCACCCGGTGTGATCGCCCGAGTCCTTTGACCAGATTGGACCCCAGATCCGGATCAGCTCCCCAGCGGCGCATCGTTTCGGCTTCCTCCGGCGGATAGGCGGCGAAGCGGGCCGGGATCACCAGGGCGCGTCCGTTTCCGTGGATGGCGACGGGGATCGTCGTGCCGTCGTGAAGAACGGCTTCAGCGGTGTCAATCACGGCTTGCCCTCCATCTGGTTGCGGCCACTTGTGGTCTAGCTTGCCACCGAATTGCCGGTAACTGCCCTTGGTGCAGTCCCCGAACTTTGAAGCTTTCCCATCGACAGGCATCCTGGCCAGGAATAGCCTTAAGCCGTCCCATTGACCGACAAGGATGACGGAGAGGTACCGACATGGGAGCTACAGAAAACGCCGAATTGGTCCGGCGGGGATACGAGGCCTTTAATTCAGGTGATCTGGCGACACTCAGCGAGCTGTTCGCGGAGGACGCAGTCTGGTACGCAGCAGGAAACGGCGTACTGTCCGGGACGAAACAAGGGCGCGACGCCATCCTGGCCTATTTTGGCGAGCTGGGAGCGCGTTCCCAAGGTACATTCCAAGCGTCGGTGCAGGACATCGTCGGCGGAGAAAACCACACAATCGGACTCCAGCAAAGCCGCGCCGAAAGCGACGGAAAAACCCTGGACATTGCAACCGCCATCTCCTTCGTACTTCGCGACGGAAAGGTTGTAGAGGGCCGGGAATTCTTCGAGGACACGGCCAAGGCAGACGAATTCTGGACCTGAGTATCGGATTTGGATCCTGCCTGTGAAAACTCATTGACATCCCAGGTAGCAGGGTCTATTGCTTGGCATGTCCACACCCGACCACACCAGCAAGGAGCAGAGATGGAAGCCGCGCCCTACGGAGTCGTGCACTTCTTCCCAGGAGGCACCAAGGACCAATACGAAGCGTCAATTGCCGCTGTCCACCCAGGAGAGGGGCTCCTGCCCGAGGGGCAGACTTTCCATGCCGCAGGCCCGTCGGCCGGTGGCTGGACCATCATGGCCGTCCACGAGTCGAAAGAAAGTTGGGAGAAATTCCGGGACGGCATTCTCATGCCCCGCATGCAGGCGGGTATCGAGGGCGGATTCGAGTCGCCCCCGGAAGAGACCGTCGTCGATCTCTACAAGGTCATGCCCTAACGATTCAGAAGGCCGCCCCCAGGTCTCGAGGGCGGCCTCCGTCTATCCGCGGCGGAAGGGGAAAGGAAACAGTCATGGCGTCCATAGTGAACTACTTCGAAATCGGTTCGCCCGATCCCGAGAGCGCACGGACATTCTACGGCTCGCTCTTCGACTGGACTTTCGGTGAGTCCTCGCCTGCCAGCTACCAGATGGTGAATGGCGACAAGGGCGGGCTGTGGGACACGTCCTCTCTTGAGGGAACATCGTGGGCGATCTTCTACGTCCAAGTCGACGATGTGAAAGCCGCAATCGCCAGGGCCGAATCCCTGGGTGCGAGTGTAGCCATCCCGTTTGTCGACAACGGCGCGATCGAGTTCGCGCACCTTCTGGACCCGCACGGCAACCGTTTCGGTGTGTGGCGTCCCAAACAGCAAAGCTGAAGCGATGGACAACGCGCACGATTGCGACACTCGATGAAAAGGACGAAGTGAATTGACACTCGAGACATTGCCCGTGATCGATTTCTCCCGTCTGAATGCAGGCCCGGAAGCGGCCGCCCGATTCCGCGACGAACTGCGCGATGCCATGCATGAGGTTGGCTTTCTCTATCTCGCCGGCCACGGCATTCCCCAGGAGTTGACGGACGCCATTCTCGACGTGTCGCGCCGCTTTTTCGAGCTACCGGAAGAAGAGAAACTCGCGATCGAGAACGTCCACAGCCCCCAGTTCCGCGGCTATACCCGCGTCGGCGGCGAGCTCACCGACGGTGGGATCGACTGGCGCGAGCAGATCGATATCGGCGTCGAGCGCGATGCTGTTGAGCCTGGCCCGGGTGTCGCGGAATATTGGCGCCTCGAGGGGCCCAACCTGTGGCCGGCCGCGTTGCCGGAAATGCGGGACATTGTCTCAGAATGGACCGAACGGCTGAGCACTATCTCGCTGGCGTTGCTGCGGGCCCTGGCAGTTTCGCTTGGGGCGCCCGAGGACACTTTTGATGCGGCATTCGCCGCACGGGCGTTCCCTGTCCTCAAGATTGTGAGATATCCGGGGGAGTCGAACCCGGAACCCAAGCAGGGCGTGGGATCCCACCGTGACGGGGGAGTGCTCACGCTTCTCCTCGTTGAGCCCGGGAAGGGCGGTCTCCAGGTTGAGTACCAAGGGAAGTGGATCGACGCGCCACAAGTGCCGGGGACTTTCGTGGTCAATATCGGCGAAATGCTGGAACTGGCCACCAACGGCTACCTCAAGGCGACCCTGCACCGGGTCATCTCACCGCTTCGAGGCACAGACCGGATTTCCCTTCCCTTCTTCTACAATCCTGCACTTGACGCGACCATGCCGCAGCTTGCCGTGAGCCCGGAGTTCCAGGCAAAAGCCCGCGGCTTGTCGGTTGACCCGACGAACAGTCCGATTCTGGAAACCTACGGCGACAACGCCCTCCGCTACCGGCTTCGGGCCCACCCGAACGTCGTCGCGGAGCATCACGCCGACCTGCTGTGAACCTGACAGCGCGCGGCCGGATAATGGGGCCATGGATTTCGAATTGCTCACCATCCAGGACTGTCCCCACAGCTCGGCGGCCCGGGAACTGTTCTCCCGGGCCGTGGAACTGGAAGGGAACGATCCGGCCTTGATCGCGGTCAGGGAGATCATGACCGACGCGGAGGCCGAAGCCTCCGGATTCCACGGGTCACCGGCCTTCATGGTGGACGGAATCGACCTCTTCCCGTCCACTGCAGAGCCAGCCATGACGTGCCGCGTCTACCGCACGGCCGCGAGCCTCTCCGGCCTGCCCAGCCTGGAGTCGCTTCGAATCGCGATCCAGGCCAGGTTGGCCGCTTAACATCAGGCCGGAACGTGGACCCCTGCAACCACCGGGTGGTCCCGCCCAAGGTTGCCCAGCGCCGACGCCCCTTGCGGGGATCCGAGTTCCTCGAAGAACTCGACGTTCGCCCGGACATAGTCTGCCCACTCATCCGGAACGTCGTCCGAGTAGTAGATCGCCTCGACCGGGCACACGGGGTCGCAGGCGCCGCAGTCCACGCATTCTGACGGGTGGATGTAGAGCGAGCGTTCGCCTTCGTAGATGCAGTCCACCGGGCACTCGTCGATGCAGGCTTTGTCCTTGACGTCCACGCAGGGCTGAGCAATCACGTAGGTCATGGCGCGCTACACACCGGTGTAAACGGTCTTGCCCCACGTGAAGAAGTCCAGCGCGGACTTGCCCTGCTCGCGGAAGGTGTTGGTGGAGGAGTCCTTCACGCCGCCGAACGGCACGTTCAAGTCCAGGCCGGCCGTGGGACGGTTGACCTTGATGACGCCGGCCTGCGCCCGCGCGGCGAAGTCCGTGGCCAGGGCCAAGGAATCGGTGCAGATGCCTGCGGTAAGTCCGTAGCGGGAGCCGTTGATCGCTGCGAGTCCGGCCTCGTAATCCGGGACCTGCAGGACCGCGACAACCGGACCGAAGATTTCCTCCATCACAGCGGCGTCGTCAAACGGAATATCGGTGAGCACGGCGGCCGGGAAGAGCAGCGCTCCGGAGGGGTCGCCGTCGTACTCTCCGTGAAGGAGGGTGGCGCCGCGTTCGACGGCGGTGCGCACCGCGGCCTGGTCCTGCTCGAACTGCTGGCTGCTCACCACGGCGCCCATCTTGGCGCCGTCGAGCCCGTCACCGGCAGTGTAGCTGGCCGCCTCGGCTATGAGGGCTTCGAGGAAGGCATCGCGGATGCCCGGCGTGACATAGACCCGGGACGTTGCGGTGCACGCCTGGCCCGTGAGGCCGAACGCGCCGGCTGCGACTACCGCGGCGGCCTTGAGCGGATCGGCGTCGTCGAGGACCAGGACGCCGTTCTTGCCGCCCATTTCGAGCTGGACGCGGGCGCGGCGGGCGTTCAGGATTTCCTGGAGTCCGAGCCCCACTTTGGTGGATCCGGTGAAGGACAGCCCGGCGATGCGGGGATCGCGTGCCAAAGCGTCTCCGACCACGCGGCCCTTTCCGTGGACCACGTTGAATACTCCGGCGGGAAGTCCGGCGTCCTGGAGTGCGCGGGCGAGGTGCGTCGCCGAGAGCGGGGTCAGTTCGGCCGGCTTGATGACCACGGCGTTGCCGCTGATGAGTGCGGGGGCGGCCTTCCATGCCGGAATGGCGATGGGGAAGTTCCAGGGGGTGATGAGCCCGACGACGCCGAGCGGCTCGCGCCGGGTGGTGATGGTGGTGTCCGGGAGGCCGCTGGGAAGTACTTCGCCGGTGGCTGCCCAGCCGAGGGAGCCGAAGAAGCGCAGCACGTCCGAGGCGCGCTTGACCTCTCCCTTGGCTTCGGCGAGGGTTTTGCCTTCCTCACGGACGAGGTCCTCGGCGATCGCGCTTTGGCGATCTTCCAGCAGCTTGCCTGCGTTCATGAGGATGGCGCCGCGGGCCGGGGCGGGCAGGGCTGCCCAGGCCGGCTGGGCGGCGGCAGCGGCGGTGATGGCCGCGTCGACGTCGTCGGCGGTGCCTCGCGGGGAGAGTGCAGCGAGTTCCTCCGGTCGGGCCGGGTTGATTCGCTGGATTTCCGGCTCTCCGGTCCATTCGCCGTTGATCAAGTGCTGCGCTGCGGCAACATCCTGGCGGGTGGAAGTTGCGGCTTCGGTGGCGGTAGAAGTCATGGTAATCCTTTGGCTTAGCGGTTCGGATTGGGTATTGGGGCTGTTCGGGAGGCGATCAGGGCCTAGAGGCTCCGGATCAGGCCACCGTCGCAGCGAAGCGCGACGCCGGTGATGTACGAAGCGGGGGCGCTGCAGAGGAAGGCGCCGGCAGCGCCGAACTCCTCCGGTTCGCCGTAGCGTCGGGCAGGGATGGTCTTGCGCGACTCGAGTTGGATTTCCTCCGGTGTGGTGCCGCGGCGTTTAGCCGCCGCCCGGTCCAGTTCGGCGACGCGGTCGGTTGCGATGCGTCCTGGCAAGAGCATGTTGACTGTGACGGCGTCGAGGGCCACTTCCGCTGCAAGCGTCTTGAGGTAACCGGCCAACGCTGCACGGCCTGTGTTGGAGACGGCGAGGTTGGGCAAGGGTGCCACAACGCCGCTGGATCCGATGGCCAGGATCCGTCCCCAGCGCCGTTCCCGCATCCCCGGCAGGATCTTGGAGACAAGCGCATGGTGCGGCTTCACCAGCAGCTCGAACGCCGCCGCGATGTCGTCGGCGCCAAGGCTGGCGGCCGCCCCGGGCTTGGGGCCGGGGCCGTTGAGCACGAGGATGTCGATGGGGCCGAGCAGATCCACGGCGCGTTCGACGGCGGCGGTCACTCCTTCCGCGGTGCTCAGGTCGGCCTCGACAGCCACGGCGCTGTGGCCGTCAGCCTGCAGCTCCGCCGCGATCTTCTCGGCCAGTTCGCCACGCCGGCCCGTGATGGCCACCCGGACGCCTTCGGCCGCGAGTCCGCGGGCGACGGCCAGTCCCAGTCCTCCTGTGGAGGCGGCGACGAATGCGGTCTTGCCGCTGATTCCGAGGTCCATCAGAGCCTTCCTGCGGTGTGGGCGGTTGGGGTAAGGGAGAGATCCAAGGCCCGGGCCGCTTCAGCCAGGTGCGTCAGCATTCCGTTCCTGAGGACCTCCGGGAAAGGAGCCGCGGGCGGGCGGACACCGGAGTCCTTGATGAAGCCCCGCTCACGGAAGCATTCCTTCCGGACCGCCAAGGCAATCCGGGCCTGCTGCTCGAAGTTGATGAGCGGCAGGTACGGAAGCAGTGCGTCCCGGGCGGCGTCGTAACCGCCCGATTGCCAGGCACGGACGCAAGCCACGAGGGCTTCCGGGTAGGAGAACCCCGTCATGGCGCCGGCTGCGCCGGCCACCAATTCGTCCAGCAGCCCTTGACCTCCCAACCCGCCGAACACTGAAACGTCGACGGCGGCCGCCAGGTGGGCGATGGCCACACTGGTGGGCGGGGCCTCGGCCTTGACCGCGATAACGAACTTGCAGGCCTGGACCACGCAAATGAGTGCTTCCGTGCTGATGCTGACTCCGCTGGCCACCGGGTAGTCCTGCAGGACGACCTTGGCCCCGGTGGACTGGTGGATGGCGTTGAGGTGCGCGATGACAACCTCCGGCCGGGCCGAATTTGCCTGCACCATGACGGCGGCGAGCCGGTCTCCGGCCACTGCCTGGGCAGCCCGGATTTCTTCGACTGCCGTGCCCGTGAAGAGCGAGGTCACACCCACCACGAGAGGCAATCGGGTTTCTTCGACCACCACTTCCAGCGCCAGGCTGCGCTCCGATGCTGTCAGGGCGGCGGCCTCGCCGAAGACACCCAGGACAGTCAGCCCTGTGGCGCCAATGGATTCGTAGTGCTCCACCAACTGGGCCAGGCTGTCGGTGTCCAGATCGAGGGTGCTGCCCTGGAAGGGCGTGGCGACGACACCCCACACGCCGGGTGTCAGTGATTCCCGCATTGGATTGTCCTTCCGTTCGTGCTGAAGTTCGGTGTCTTGAATCTGTTCATGCTGCATTCAGCGGCCCGGCCACACAGGCGGGCGCTTTTCCTGGAAGGCGCGCACGCCTTCGGCGGAGTCTTCGCTGTCCAGTGCGGCCATGAGCGCCGGCAGCCTGAGGCCGCGGGCTTCCGCCGCGCCCAGGTGGCTGGTCCTGCTGACCATTTGCTTGACGGCCCGGACGGAGCTGGGCGCACAGGCGAGGATCTGGTCCACCCAGCGCTGCACCGCGGCGTCGAGCTCCTTCGCGGGAACCACTTCGTTGACCAGGCCCATCGATTGCATTTCCGCAGCCTCGGCCTTGCGGCCTGTGAGGAGCATGCCCATCGCTTGGGTGTAGGGGACGCGGCGCACCAGCTGGTGGATGCCGCCGTCGAGCGCCAAGCGCCCGACCCGCGGTTCGGTGAGGCCGAAGCGGGCCGTGTCCGCGGCGACGACGATGTCGGCGCCGAGGACGATCTCCATGCCGCCGCCCAGCGCGTAACCGTTCACGCGGGCAATGACCGGAATGTCCAGGCTCGTGCGCAGGCTCAGTCCGCCGAAACCGTTGGGGTCAAGCTCCGCCCAGTACTGCAGGCCGGTCTTGTCGACGGCAGAGGCGGACATGTCCGCCCCGACGCAGAAGGCCCGCGTTCCGGCGCCCGTGATGACGACGGCGCGAACGTCAGGATCGGCTTCGATCCGGTTCCAGATGTCATTCAGCCGGTCCTGGGCGCTCCCGTCGACGGCGTTGAGCACGTGCTGACGGTCGATCACCACCGTGGCCACGTGGTTCTCGATGGTCAGGGTGACCTGGTCAACGATCTTCTTCTCATCCATCGAAACAGTCACCGGAGGACTCCCAACTTCTGCAGGCGCTCGATGGCTTCGGCGTCGAATCCGTTTTCCATCAGGACCTCGACGTTGTGCTCGCCGAGCCGCGGCGCCACGCGGCGGACTGAAGGCGGCGTCGCAGACAAGCGAATCGGGGCATTGAGCATCTTCACGGTGCCGACGCCCGGGTGCTCGGCTTCCACGATCATGCCGTTGGCCTCGGTCTGGGCATCGGCGAGGGCCTGTTCCAGGGTGTGGACGGGTGCGTTGAGCAGGCCTTGGCTTTCCAGCTGGTTGGTCCAGTACTCGGTGGTGTTCGTGGCGATGCGTTCCCGGAAGATCGCTTGCAGGGCCGGCTTGTGCTTGAACTGCTGCTCAAGGTTGGCAAATTCGGGCCGCTGCGTGAGGTCTTCGTCCAGGCCCAGCGCTTCGGAAATCCGAGCCAGTGGATCGGGCGTGAAGCCGCCCACCATGCAGACGGCGCCGTCGGTGGTTTCAAAGACGCCGCTCAGCGGCATGGCGCCCCAATTGACTTCGTAGCCGCGGTTGAGCTGCATGCACGCCTCCTGCATCTGCAGGTGGAGCATGGAGTCGTACATCGTGACCTCGACCTTTTGCCCGACGCCGGACGACTCCCGGGTGCGCAATGCCAGCAGGATGCCTTGCATGAGGTGCATGCCCGTGATGTAGTCGCACAGCGTGGTGGGGTAGATGGCCGGCTTCACGTCGTCCGACTCGCGCCGCCACATCACGCCTGAGTAGGCCTGGGCGATCGCATCCTGGCCGCCCTTGTGGGAGTACGGCCCAACCGGGCCGAAGCCAGTGCCGGAGGCCCAGATGATGCCCGGGTTCCCGGCCTTGAGTTCCTCATAGCCGAAGCCCATCCGTTCCATCACGCCGGAACGGAAATTGCTGACGACGACGTCGGCGTCGGCCATGACCCGGCGGAGGACGGCCTTGCCCTCGTCCGTGCGGGTATCCACGGAAACGCTGCGCTTGTTCCGGTTGATGGACAGGAAGATGGGATTGTCCTGGCCGTCCTTGTCCGGGAACGAGTTGCGCGAGATATCGCCGGCACCCGGACGTTCCACCTTGATGATGTCCGCGCCGTAGTCGCCCAGGAGCTGGGTGCAGGACGGTCCCATGAACACCTGGGTGAAGTCCACGATCTTGATGCCGTCGAGCGGGAGCGGGATGCTGTTGGGCTTGGCAGCGGCGGCGGGCGCCGCCGTCGTGGTTTCCTCAAACTCATCGAGAAGGGTGTCGGTACTCATGCCCCCACCACCGCTTCGCTGTCGACGGTAGCGTTCGACGACGGGACGTCGCCCGGGTCCGCACCGTGCCGGCGCATGCCCTGCTGGATGTCCAGGGCGGAAACGTCGCGGACGAGGGTGCCGTTTTCGACCGCCAGCGCCGCGGCGACGCCGACTGCCTGGCCCATGGCCATGCAGGGCGGGATCTCGCGGGACATCTTCTGCGCTTCCGGGGTGGCCGAGTAGTGGCGCCCGGCGACGAGCAGCTGGTCCACTTCCTTCGGAAGCAGCGAGCGGTACGGGTAGTAGTAATCGCGTCCGCGGGCCACGGTGTCCGCGAAGTGGCGGCGGGAGGTGACGTCGTCCTTCGTCATGACGTATTCGCCCTCGAGCAGGCGGGTCTGCCGCACGCCCATCTGGGAGGCGACGTCGAGCATGAAGCAGTTCTCAAAGCCCGGCAGGTGGGCGCGGACATACTCCACGGCCTCGCTGATCCGGTCCCGTGCGGCAAACTCTGCGGCGGTCATGTCCGCGGGGTCCACGCCGTCGTACCCGGTCATGTGGGGAGCGTTGCACCAGACGACGCCGTCGATGGGCGTCTTGAGCCACCACAGTTCCCAGGCGCCCCCAAGGAGGCGCTTGATGGTGCGGTTGATGGCGCGGGCTTCCTTAGGGTTGGCCTGCTCGAAAGCCTCCGCGGCGGCTGTGTCTACGTTGCCGAGGCGGAAGACGAGGGTAGTGAGGTAGCTGTCCTTGATGTGGCTGGCGCCGGCACGGGAGGCGACGTCGATGTCTCCCGTCGTGTCGATGACGATGTCCGCCATGAACGCCTGCGGGCCGGACTTGGTCTCGCAAATGACGCCCTTGATGACGCCCTTGTCCACGATCGGGCGGGAGAACCACGAGTGGAGGCGGAGGTTGACTCCGGCTTCGCGGACCAGGTCGTTGGACACCCGCTTCCAGCCGTCGGGATCGAAGGCCGCTGCATAACAGATCGGCTTGGGGTTGGTGTGGGAGTGGAAGTCGAAGGTGCCGTAGCGGCCCCACTTGTTCCAGAGTTCCTCGGAGGTCTTGCGGTCATCGGCAGGTGGGACAATCGCCAGGCCGAGCTTCTGCAGCCGTTCCACGTACTCCGAAACGATGCCTGTGACCGTGATTTCCTGGCCGTTGATCATGTCGTCGAGCACCAGGACCATCCCTCCGGAGGCAAGTCCACCGAGCGCGGAGTAGCGCTCCAGGAGCGTGACGGATGCGCCGGACCGTGCTGCGGTGACCGCGGCGGCCACGCCGGCGGGCCCACCGCCGACCACGAGGACGTCGGAGCGGGAGATGACGGGTGCGGTGAGGTCCGCCGTCGTCGTACTGAGTTCCAGTGACGATGTGGTGGCAAAGGAGTTCATGGTGGAGGATCCTTACTTCCCGGCGGGCATGCCGTTGGAACGGTTGCCGGGGTATAGACGGAGTGCTCAGGAGGAGCCCGCTGCGATGCACGGAGCGGACCAGGCCTGGCGGAGGGCATGACGAGTAGAGGTCCCGGGGGACCTGGACACGGAAAGTTGAGATGTTTGCGAACGGACGTCCAAGGGTCCGTACGTGTATGGGAGCGAGCGGCGGCTAGCGCCGGCTGGTCACCATACGTGCGGGGCGTTGACCCAGATCGCTACGCATACCTCTTCGTAGCTGTTTTTGTACCAGTGAGGCGTATCCGAGGAGAAGGTGATCGAATCGCCCGCCTCTAGCGTGAAGCACTCACCGTCGAGGAAGATGTCCTTCTTTCCCGACAAGATGATGCCGAATTCCTCGCCGCTATGGCGGAAAGGGGTGGCGCTGGTGTCGTGGCCTGGCGGACTCACGATCCATTGGGCCTCCAACGCGCCATTGAGGTCCGGGGTCAGGAGCTCATAGACTGCCTCTCCCACGGACTTTTTGGTGACGCCTTTGAGGTTTCGCCGCTCGGACTTACGGACAACCGGCGACCTGGTTTCTTCCTGGCCGAGGAAGAACTTCCCCACGGGAATGTCCAGGCCATGAGCCAACTGCGCCAAGGTGGTGAATGATGGGTTGGCCAGACCACGTTCGATCTGGCTGACGATCGCCGGGCTGAGACCGGTGATTTCCGAGAGTTTGGACAGGGTCATCCCCTTGTCCTTGCGCATCGTGCGGACCTTGTTGCCGACAGTTGCAAGAAGTGCGCTCGTGCCGGCCGGTGAGGATGCCGTGATGATCTCGTTGGTCATGATCCAGCTTTCTCTCGGTGAGCTGACTCACATAACTATAGTGAAAAATTTTAGCGAATCAATGGTTTGGTGAAATTTTCTCGCTCGCCGGGTCAGCGGCGCCCTTGCGTCGGCAGACTCTTCAGCGCCGGCGGGGCAGTGGGGGCTATTTATCAAAAAGCATTGACCTGGTGAATATCTTCAATATAGTTAAGTGAGTCGCATCACGTGGGGCGTTTTGCAGCACGATCAGAGATGTGGGCGCTTAAGCCTTCTGGCGGAAGGCCCAGCCCAGCCCCACGTCCACCCTCGTGTTCCCCTATTGATCCCGCGACACCCAAGCAAGCCATCCACGCCCCCTATTACCGGACTGGATGTCCCCGTTTGCTTCAAAGCGCTACGAAGAGGCACGCGTAGCTATCTGGGCTAACTCGCTTCCCATGAGGTGAGCTGGTTCGGCAGCCCTGCCGGACCAAGCCAAAATGATAGTTTCGATCACCGTCCATACCCCCTGGATGTCAACGGTGATCCGTACCCTCACGCACCGCGAAGGTGCGGAGGAAGGAAAGAATCATGACTGACACTGTCGTCAAGAATGGCCCGGAGAGCGCCCGGAAATCGCGGCTCTCCCCGGAAATCCGCCGTGGGCTGCTGGGCCTCGGACTCGGGAACACCCTTGAGTGGTATGACTGGATGGTCTTCGGACTCCTGTCGGCCTTCATCGGGCCAAAGTTCTTCCCCTCGCAGGATCCCACCGCCGCAACCCTTAACGCCCTGGCGGTCTTCGCCGTCGGCTTCGCGTTCCGTCCGCTCGGCGGTGTCCTGCTCGGTACTTTCGCCGACAGAATCGGTCGTCGAAAAGTGATGCTCTGGTCCATCATGATGATGGCAGTCACCACGCTGATCATCGCCCTGTGTCCGACGTACCAGCAGATCGGCGGCGCGGCCGGCGTCATCCTCCTGATCTGCCGCATCGTGCAAGGCATCTCCACCGGCGTTGAAGCTCCGCTTTCCACCGCACACGCCGTCGAACTGGTTCCCGTGGGACGCGAAGGCTTCGTCGCCGGCATCATCTCCTTCTTCGTCAACTCGGGCATTCTCCTCGCCTCGTTGGTCAGCTACCTGTGCAGCCTGATGCTGAGCGGGGCTGTCATGGCCGACTGGGGTTGGCGTGTTCCCTTCATCGTGGGGGCAATCTTCGGTTTCATCGTGGTCTACCTTCGGCGCACTCTTCCGGAAACCATGCGGCCCGAGGAACTTGCGGAGAATTCCTCGAAAGCTGTTTGGGGCGGGGTACGCAAGCATTGGCTGAGCGTGCTGGCCATTACCTTCGTCGTTGGCGCTGCGCAGGCCTACAACTACGCCTGGAATACGGGACTTCCCACCGCGGCCCGCAGCGGCTTCAAAGAAGACGCGACTGCAGTCTTCGCCCTCACCACCATTCTTGGAGCTGTGCTGGTTGTCGGCAGCCTCGTGGTCGGCAAGCTCGCCGATGGCAAGTCGATTTCCAAGTGGTTCCTGATCACCCGTGCGCTGTCCATTCCTTCGGTCTTCCTGATGCTCATGTATGTCCGTCCAGGCATCGGCGGATTCGCCGCGGTCCTCCTGGGCGGCTCGGTTGTCCTGGTCCTCAACATGACCCTGTACAACGTCGTCACCAGTTCCCTGATGCCAAAATCCTGCCGCGGCGCCGGAACTTCCCTTGGCTACGGAATTGGTGTGGCGGTCTTCGGTGGCACGGCGTCCTACCTCCTGGTCTGGCTCCAGTCGATGAATGCATCGTGGATCTTCCCGGTTTACGTCGCCGTGCTGTCCGTGTTGAGCATTGTGTTCTACCTGCTGGCACGGCGAAAGAGTGGCATCTTCATTGGAAGCTAGGAACGTGATCTCGTTTGACCTCAGTCAGTCGGATGTGGAGCTCTACACCGCGGCGCGTGAACTGCTCCTCACGGCCCACCACACGGAGAACCATCGTGTTGCCGCTGCCATGCGGGGCGCGTCGGGGGCGATCTACCTCGGCCTTCACATCGGTTCCAAACGAATCAACGTGTGTGCCGAATCCAGCGCCCTCGCCAACGCCCGGATTGCCCAGGAAGCATCGATCCAGTCGTCCGTTGCGGTCAGCATGGACGAACACGGCGAGCCCCAGGTCACCAATCCTTGCGGCGTTTGCCGGGAACTGATTCGTGACTACGGGGCCGAGGCAACCGTCCTGGTTGATGCCGGGGGAGAGGTTGGAACTGTCGGCCTAGCCGAACTCCTGCCGTATCCCTGGATGCGGGCCACCGAGACTGAATGGACCACCCAACCGCCGGAGGCCGGGACATTCGACCTCAGTCGTCAGCCACGGTGAGTGGTATTAAACGCGACGGCAAAGGCCGGGACTTTGAGTCCCGGCCTTTGCCGTCGGGCCGTTCCTTAGGAACTGTGGCCCTTAAGAACTATGGCCCTTGAAAACACTGGCCCTTATGCCGAGCGACGTTCCCCGCGACGTTCGCGCAGGATGTTCAGGCGGTCTTCGAGGATCTGCTCGAGCTCGGGAAGGCTGCGGCGTTCCAGCAGCATGTCCCAGTGCGTGCGGACGGCCTTCTCGTTGGTGTCAATGGGGCGTTCGCCATCAACCAGGAGCGCTTCCTTGCCCGTCTTGGAAACCCAGACAGGAGGGATCTCGGCTTCGGAGGAGAAGGTTACGAAGACCTGCTCTCCGTCCGCGCAGCGGTATTCAACCCGCTGACGCGGCGCCGGCTCCACACCGGATTCGGTTTCCATGCTCTGGGCGCCAAGACGCATGCCCCGCAGGCTGCGATCGCTCATGATTACTCCCTCTGTCTGTTCGCGGAACCATGCTCCGCGCTAGCCGGACGCCGCAACGGCGCCGCCCGGACTACTGTCTGCACACGTTGCATCACTAGATGAAACGCCTGACCAAGCGTTAATGTTCCGTTCGGACTGAACCGGCCGGACAAATACACCATTATACGCGGATCGAAGCGGACAGGACAAAGCGAAGGGGGACCGGCCAGAGAATTTGGCCGATCCCCCTTGGAAACTGTTCGTTACGCAGACGGTTCTTGCGTAGCTGGCGTTGATTGCGCGTGTCCGGAACTCACAGCCGCTGTGCCCGCCGGTGCAGGAACTTCGGCTGTCGGCTTCGCGGAATCGCTGAACAGGTCCGCAACGCCTGATCCACCATTGGTGCCACCCAGTGCGCCGCCGATGCCCTTGAGGGCCTCTCCGACCTCGCTGGGGATGATCCACAGCTTGTTGGATGAGCCCTCCGCGATCTTCGGCAGGGTCTGAAGGTACTGGTAGGCCAGCAGTTTTTGGTCCGGGTTGCCTTTGTGGATGGCGTCGAAGACCTTCTGAATGGCCTGCGCTTCGCCATCGGCGCGGAGGATGGCTGCCTTGGCGTCACCCTCTGCGGCGAGGATTGCTGCTTGCCGCTGGCCTTCGGCCGTCAGGATCTGCGATTGCTTGGTGCCTTCGGCGGTCAGAATCGCAGCACGCCGGTCGCGCTCGGCCCGCATCTGCTTCTCCATTGAGTCCTGGATAGAGTGCGGCGGGTCGATTGCCTTGAGTTCCACGCGCGAAACGCGGATTCCCCAGCGCCCGGTGGCTTCGTCCAAGACCCCGCGGAGCTGGCCGTTGATCTGGTCGCGTGAGGTGAGCGCTTCTTCAAGATTCAAGCCGCCCACGACGTTGCGGAGCGTGGTAGTGGTCAGCTGTTCAACAGCCTGGATGTAGTTGGCGATCTCGTAGGTCGCGGCCCGGGGATCCGTGACCTGGAAGTAGACCACGGTGTCGATCGAGACAACCAGGTTGTCCTCGGTAATCACCGGCTGCGGCGGGAAGGAAACCACTTGTTCGCGAAGATCCAACAGCGGCAGCAGACGGTCGACAAACGGGATCAGGATGGTGAGCCCGGGGTTGAGCGTGCGCTGGTACTTACCGAGGCGTTCTACGACGCCGGCGCGCGCTTGCGGAATGATCCTGATCGAGCGGACCAAAACGATAATCACGAATATGACGAGAACTAGCAGCACGATCGCGGCTGCAGTTCCTCCCAAGCTGTCCATACATCTCCTTCATTCCCCAGTTACGTATTTGATGCGGTTATGTGCGGCAATATGCCGATCGCTCGTCGTCGAACGCTCATCGTCGAACGCAGCGGCTTGAGCCATGACGGGACGCCGCTCAGTGCGGGCTGTTTTCCGCTGTCGAGGCGACTACCGCCGTCGCGCCGTCAATCCTGGTGACCTGCACGGTCTGGCCGGCGCCGATGGTCTCCGCCGCGCTGCGGGCGCTCCATACGTCGCCACCGATCTTGACCAGTCCCGCCGTCGCGCTGACGGGCTCCATGACGAGCGCCGATTGGCCGATCAAGCGGTCCACGTTGGTGCGTTGCTCGGCAGGACCCTTGTGCAAATGCTTCAGTGCGATAGGACGGACGAACGCAATCATCAGCAGGGACACGATGCAAAAGACAACGATCTGCAACCAGAGATCAGCTCCGGCGAAGTCAGCGACGAGGGCAGCCAGCGCGCCGGCCCCGAGCATGATGAAGAAGAAACTGAGCGTCAGCATCTCCACCACGGCAAATGCGAGAAACACCGTGAGCCAGAGAGCCCACCAGTTGCTGCCAAGCCACTCAAACATCGTTCCCCCTGTTTCCGGACTTGCCGCGGCAGCCGGCCTGATCCGGACTGCAGCGTCGGCAAGATCACAGTCGCTGTTTTTCCATCCTAGCCCGGTGCGAAGGTTCCCGTTAGGAGCCTTGCTCCCGTGCTGTGAAAACGCTGAGGGTGAACTTCGCGGTGGCCTTGACGGACGTTTCCACGGCCGTCGACGCCAGGAGGGCGGAGCGTTCGAGGTGGTGGCCTGCGGGTCCCATGAAGGCGACATCGGCAATGTCGCGCCCGTCGAGCTTGAGATCCACGTCGAGGTGAATGGTGTCCGCGGGAGTGAAGAACTCCTGCATGGACTCGGCAAGGCGCTCGTCTTTGCCCGGTTCAATACCCAACATCCCAGTCCGTTCCGCAATCTCCCCAAGGTGCCCGTTGCGCGGAGTCACGACGATCACGCGGCCGCCTGGACGGAGCACGCGGGCAAATTCCGGTGGATTCCGCGGCGCAAAGACCACGATGACCGCATCCACGGCATGGTCTGCGATCGGCAGTGGACGCCAGACATCCCATACGAGATTGACGGCGCCGGGATTCAACCGTGCGGCCCGGCGGAGGGCGAACTTGGAAATGTCGATGCCAATCGCTGCAACCGGCGTGCGGTCCAGCACTGTCCGTAGGTAGTGGCCGGTGCCGGTCCCCGAATCCAGGACCAGGGATCCCGGCGCCGATAGGACCGGTGCCGCCAGCTCCGCGATGGCCTCGGCGAGGGGAGCGTAATGGCCCGCGCCCAGGAAATCGTTGCGGGCCGCGACCATCTCTGCCGTGTCGGCCTCGAAGACCGTGCCCTTGCCCGTGAGCAGGTTGAAGTAGCCCTGTTTGGCGGCATCGAAACTGTGGCCGGCGACGCAACCGAGCGAAAACGGCGCAGCCGCGCTCAGTCCGAAAGGACCCCCGCAGACCGGGCAGCGCAGGGAAGGGACGGCGTCGGAAAGCATATGGACAATCCTACGGCTGCCGGAGTGGCACATATCCTCATGCCTTGACGGCCGTTAGGCTCACCAGCGTGAAAGCCGAACAACTCCCGCTGCTGAATTCCGTCTCTGCTCCCGCGACCCATCCCGATGGGACCCGCGCCGTCGTGTCCGTCACGCGGCCCGATTTCGACGCCGACGCCTACGTCGGCCAGCTCTGGAGTGTTCCTTTTGACCATGAGATCCGGCCCCGGCGGATCACCCGTGGCTTCCGGGACACCGCACCCGCATTCTCACCCGACGGCAGGGTGTTGGCGTTCCTTCGGGCGACGCCGGACGGCAAGCCGCAACTGCACGTGGTTGAGTCCGACGGCGGGGAACCGCAAGCGATCACGGAACAGAAATTGGGAGTCTCCGAGTTTTCCTGGGCGCCTGATTCGCGGATGATTGTGTTCTCCTCGCGCGTTCCTGAGGAAGGCCGTTACGGGACGGTTGACGGCGTCGGGGCGGGCAGCGAAGACCCACGGTTGATCACCGACAACCAATACAGGCTCAATGGGCTGGGTTACACCGCGGACAAGCCCGCGCAACTGTTCGTCGTCGAGGTCCCCGAGCCCGGAGCGGAACCTCCCGTGGTTCCTGTGGGGAGGGCGGCCAAAGCCAACGGAGCCGATGCGGCAGGCCTGGTGCCGCCGGCGGTGCAGTTGACGTTCGGCGAAGCCGACCACACCTCGCCGTCCTTCAGCCGCGACGGCGAGAGCGTCTACTTCGTCGCCTCGCTCCACGAAGGGCACGACGCCGACCTCGCCTCCGGTATCTATCGTGTCTCCGTCGCGGGCGGCGAGCCCAAAGCACTTCGTCCGGACGCCGCACGACAATCCGTCCAGGAAATCTGCGAGTCCGCGGACGGTGAATGGCTGTTCTTTGCGGCGCAGGACCTCGGCGACGACGGCCTGGACTTCGTCGCGAGAAACACGGCGCTGTACGCAATGCCGGTCCGGGGTGGCAAAGCAACGATGCTCAGCGACGTCGAAAACCAGGACATTGGCGGCCACCTCGAAGCCTTTGGAGCGGATGGGGTGCTCGCGCTCAACACCAGCCGTGGCAGCGTCCAGCTGATCCAATGGACACCCGCCGGCGAGGCCGAGGTCCTCGTCAAGGGTCCCCGCGTAGCGATCGGCGCTTCCGCAGTGGGAGACATCGTGGCTGTCGCATACAGCGACGCTTTCAGCAATGGCGAGCTCGGCGTTCTGGAGAAGGGTGAACTGCGAGTGCTCACGGACTTCGCCAAGGCGCTTCGGGACCAAGCGACAATCCTTGAACCGCATGAGTTCACCACCACCGGAACTGACGGCTACCCGGTCCATGGCTGGGTGGTCCTGCCAGAGGGGCCAGGCCCCCATCCAGTGCTGCTCACCATCCACGGCGGCCCTTTCGCCCAGTACACGGGGGCGTTCTTTGACGAAGCCCAGGTGTACGCCGAAGCGGGATACGCCGTGCTGATGTGCAACCCGCGCGGTTCTGCCGGGTACGGCCAAGCACACGGAGGGGCTATCAAGGAAAAGATGGGCACCGCGGACATGGCGGATGTGCTCGCCTTCCTGGATGGTGCACTCGAAGCCTTTCCTGCGATGGACAGGGAATCGATCGGAATCATGGGCGGGTCCTACGGCGGATATCTGACGGCCTGGGTCATCGGCCACGAACACCGCTTCAAGGCAGCCATTGTGGAGCGCGGATTCCTCGACCCGGTCAGCTTTGCCGGTTCCTCGGATATCGGATGGTTCTTCGGTGGCCAATACACGGGTGGCTCGCCGGAGCAGATGGCGGCCCAAAGCCCGATGGCCGTGGTGACCGCAGTCCGGACACCCACGCTGGTAATCCACAGCGAAAACGATCTTCGATGCCCGGTTGAACAAGGCCAGCGCTACTTCGCCGCCCTCAAGGCGCAGGGCGTGGGGACGGCGTTGCTCCTCTTCCCGGGTGAAGACCACGAACTATCGCGATCGGGCACGCCCCACCACAGGCGGCAGCGATTCGAGCAGATCCTCGCGTGGTGGGCAAGGCACCTGCCTTCGGCAGCAAACCCGCCGCGCGAATCCGGTTCAGCTACGGATTGAGGAATCCCAGTCCGCGGCGTGCCTCGTCGATTCCGGGGTACGCCCAATGGGCGGAGTACTCCCCATCGTTTGCGAGCGACCGCAGTTCGGCGCGGTCCAAATATAGTCCGCCGTGCAGGTGATCGGTTTCGTGCTGGACTATCCGGGCCTGCCATCCGGAGAATCCGGCCGAGGCTGCACTTCCGTCCGGACGCTGGTAGTGCAAACGAACATCGCGGTGGCGTGTGACCACGGCCTGGAATCCGCGCATCGACAAACAGCCTTCATAGAACGACGCCGTGGAAGTCCCCTCGGGCTCGTAGCCGGGATTCAGTATCGCGAAGAAGCCCAGCGGCGTCCTTTGCCGGATCTCCGAGGCAACAGGATCAACATCGAAATGGTCTTCAAGCACAGCCAGCTGCAAGGGGATGCCGAGCTGCGGCGCGGCGAGGCCCACTCCGGGAGCGGCATGCATGGCATCCCGCATGCGCTCGATCAGCTGCGCCAGTTCGGTGTCGTCGAGCTGGCCATCATAGGGCGCGGCCCGCTGGCGCAGCACGGGATGGCCGACCTGCACGATGGGAGGGAGCCCCTCGAGACCGAGCAGGGCCTGGACTGCGCTGCGGATTTCCGAGGCAGTAAACGTCGTGTCCGGGCCGGCAGCCAGGGGGCGGGTCTCAAAGTCCATGGATTGAGCTTAGTGTCAATGCATCGTGAATCTGCGGGCAACAAGCTCCGAGAACATCGGCAAGGTGATGGCGCGGCCGATCAAGGCGTTCCGTGCGCTGAGGACTTTCGGGGGCAAGGGACGCCCCAGCGCCATGTTCAGGCTGGCTTGCCAGATGGCTTTCTTCGCCGCGCGCTGCCGGTCCCGCTCGAAGCCTGCGAGTTCCTTGCCGGCAGGGACTTTCGCGGATGTGCGCAATGCTTCGCTGATGATCGGCGCCAGGGCAACGGCGTCCAACCAGCCCAGGTTCATCCCTTGGCCGCCGATCGGGCTGATCTCGTGTGCGGCATCGCCAAGCAGGGCGACCCGTCCGTGGACCATGCGGGAGACCATGCGAGAGGTGACGCCGAACGCGCTGATCATCGTATTGCTCGCGGAGTCCACCACGCTGCCGGTCCGTTTTTTGATGAGGTCGGCGAGCGCGTGGGGAGTGGGTTCCTGACACGGGGTGCCAAGCCGGACCACCCACCGGCGGATGCCGCCGGGCAGGGGAAAGGACTCCACGATTCCTCCGGGCTCAAGGAAAAGGACGGCGTTGTTGCCGTAGGTCGATTCATCCCGGAAATCGCCCATGACGTAGTAGTCGGGATAGGTGCGCAAGCGTGGCTCCAAACCCAGTCCCTCACGGACGGCGGAATGGACGCCGTCGGCGGCCACTACGAATCGGCCCAGAAACTCGGCCGGAGCTCCGTCTTGCTGCCCGCGCAAACGCAGGCGCCCGCCGTCGTCGACGACTTCCTCGACCTGCACCCCGCGGTGGAGGGCTCCCGGATCGAGGTCGGTCACCCTGGACTCCAGGGCGTGGGTGGTGAGGTATTGCGGAACGGAAAGGATGAAGGGGTACTCGGCCGAGGGACGGGCGAAGTCCATGTCGGCAACTTTCCGGCCGCCGCTGTACGCGGCACCATGGGTGATCCGGACCCCTGAAGAGACCAAGGGATGGGCGGCACCTATTGCGTCCAGAGCTGCCAGGGCGGGCGGATGGATTCCTATGGCACGGGTCTGGCGGCTCGACGTCGCGCGTCTTTCGAGAACTGCAACGCGGTGTCCGTTTTGTAGCAGCAGGGCTGCCATATATAGCCCGACAGGTCCGGCTCCGACCACCACGACGTCAAACATCGTGGACCTCCCCGGGCCGGTATACCAAGAGGTTGTGCCACAAGCCGCTCGGTTCTACCGTCCAGGTCGACGGAGTGGCGGCCCGGAGTTCCACTGCCGTGTAGCTGCGCCTGATGGACGTGAGGCCGTCACCGTGGATGTAGGAACCGATGCCGAGGGGCCAGGATCCTGCCCAGAAAAGTGCGTATGCCACACGGCTGCGCGTGAGGTCGTTGTGCAAGGCAATCCGGCGGCACAAGCGTTCGGAGTCGTGAAGGAACGAGGCGAGTTCCGGGGTGGTCAGGTGGTGCAGGACGTGGTTGGAAATAACGACGTCGAACGTGCGCCCTTCCGACACGAGCTCGGAACTCAAGGCCTTCCGGTAGCTTACGCCCTCCACTGACGGTGCGGAGTTCGCGAACTGGAAGGCGCGCTCGTCCGGGTCGATTCCGGTGACTTCCAGACGGTAACCGTCTGCTGCGGCCCGGCGCGCCAGGCTACGGGCAACGTCTCCACCGCCACAGCCGATGTCAAGGACCGTGGTGGGCGCCGCCGTCGTGAGCAAAGGCTTGATCCTTGAGCTGTAGGTATCCCGCCAGCCGGACACCACAGCGTTGACGATCGGAAACCGCGCGTAACTTCGGTTGAGCCGGTCAAGCTCGCAATCGGGGCGGTCCATGTCTTCAACGGCGGTCACATCCCGTGCGCCGAGAAAGCCGCCCAGGCGGGGGAGGGCCGGCATCACAGAGCCGGCATCACAGAGCCGGTGAAACCCGGGTGAAGAGCCCCGTCTCCACCGTGAGGCCGGGCCCGAATGCCATGGAACAGATGCGTTCCTCCCGCTCAGCCGGGGTTTGTCCCAGGATGTGTTTCAAGACGAAGAGCACGGTGGCGCTGCTCATGTTGCCATAGTCGCGGAGGACGTCACGGGCGGGAATCATCTGTTCTTCGGTGAGTTCAAGCTTCGACTCGACTTTGTCGAGGATGCTGCGGCCGCCGGGATGGATGGCCCAATGCGTAATGTCCCTGTAGGGGAGTCCGGCCAGGGAGGGGTCCCGGGCAAGCAGCGGTTCGAGCGCGCCGGTGATGTGCTCCTCGATGATGTGCGGCACGTACGTGCCGAGAACCATTTCGAAGCCTTCGTCGCCAATGTTCCAGGCCATGGCTTCTTCGCCGACCGGCGTCAGGACAGTCTCGAAGTGATCCAGCCTGATCACCGGGTCCGGCCGCTCAGGCTCACGGGAAGTCACGACGGCGGCCGCCGCGCCGTCCGCAAAGATGGCCGACCCCATGATGGTGTCCGGATCATTTGAGGTCCGGACGTGGAGCGAGCAAAGTTCCGCACAGATAACGAGGACGACGGCAGAGGGATCGGCCTGGCAGAACTGCCGGGCTGCGCGGAGCGCGGGGAACGCTGCGTAGCAACCCATGAAGCCAAGGTGATAGCGCTGCACGGCCGGACTCAGTCCGAGGGCCCTGACCACTTTGTAATCGGGGCCGGGATTGAAAAAACCCGTACAGGAAACGGTGATGACATGGGTTATGTCAAGTAAATCAATATCGGGACATTTCCCGACGGCGGCCTTGGCGGCCTCAATGAACAATTTGGTGGCTTCGACGGCAAATATCTCGTTTCGGACTTTGGTGCTGGGGCTAAGTACACGGCCTGTCGCGGGGTCAAAGAATGACGGATTCTCGGAGTGGTTGTCCAAGGACAATTCGGCCACTGCGGTGAATCGGGTGTCGATGGCTGCTGAATCAAAACAGGTTCGCACCAGTCTGGACCCGAGCCGTGTCAGGCCGGGTTGGGATGCAAAAACGTCGCGCGCCTGTGGTTGCACAAGCACTGTGGGCGGTACGGCAGTTTCCAGAGACCTCACGTAGACCGGCATGCTTCATTGTTGGCGACGAAGATGCCGTTGACAATGGCAGGGCGTGGAAATGTGGACGTTTTAGGGGTCCCGCCTGTTTTTCGGGAACCGGCGGACTCAACCGCATTCAGGGCCTCCAAAGCTTCTGCGACACAAAGTGAAGCGACGGGCCACTAGTTCTAATAGCAGCCCATTTGTCCGTTTGCCGAGTTCGCCGAGCGGCTGGACGGCAACAGGGCGGTCCTTAGTGCATTTGGGGAGGTGCGCAGGTATGCAGGGGGATCTGGATGTCGGGGGTGCGCGTGTCAAGGTGAAGCGGTTGCGCCTGCGTTTGGCTGAGCTTGATCGACAAGTGGGCGTGGTTGACCGATTGCTCGGCCAGGTCGTGAAGCTTGCTTTGGAGCTGTATCAGGCGAGGGCATGGACGGCCTTTGGCCTGAGTACGTGGGCTGAGTTGGTGGAGGCTGAGCGGCTGGTCCTTCCGAGCCTGGGAGGCAGCGCCCGGGTGAGTATCGCCATGGAGTTGGCGGCTGGAAATTTGTCGCTTCGTGCGATCGCACCGGTCCTGGGCGTATCCCACGAGACCGTGAAGACCCTCCTCGCAAAGGGCGTTGCAGCGGGTGGAACGCTGCCGTCCCTGAGATTGTCGCTGGACGGCAGAATGCGCCGCACTGCACCCGCAGTACCAATAGCAGGCGAACTGGTTCATTCGGATTCGAACTCGGACTCCAACGAGGGAATCTTCGATGTGGAGGGGTTTTTGGCCGATGTCGGCGCCTTGGACGTAGATCACGGTCCTTCCGACGCGGCTGTGCTGGCCGAACTCCAGCTGCGGGAGTTGATGGACTCTATCCGGAATATGGGATCGTCTGAGCTAGTCGTCCAGCGACTGCCCGAGGCGCATCCCGCACGACGACGCCGGCTGGCTGCCCAGTTCAACGCGGCCGCGGAACTGATGAGCGATGTTGCGAAGCAGTGGGGTGTCGCCGCATGAGTCCCGGAACCCATGGCCGGTTTTCGACGCCGGCCGAACGCGATGCCCTCCTGCGGGACCTCGTAGCCAGATGGCAGCGGGAAGGCCGGGACGGCCCTTCGGCCGGGCTGCTGTTCGGTTCGTTTCTTCCGGCGCTATTGTCCCGTTTCCAGCACGAGTTCCCCTCGATTGCCCCGGACGATGCACTGTTCTACGCCACGGAAGTTCTTTGCGACCGGGGGATACCTGTGGACGTCCCGGCTTGCGCGTGGCTGCTGACGGTTGTCCGCAACGGACTCCGGACCTGGACAGTCACCCAACGCCACTGGCTCTCAGAGCGAGATGTGCGGAACGGTGTGTGGGCAGACGTGAAGAAGAACCACGCCCTGGGGGAGGGGGCGCCGCTGGTGTCGGTGTACGGACATGAGTGCGAATGGCCCCAGATTCCGTTGGCCATTTCGCCAATGCCCGCCGGTTCATCGCCTCTCTGGGAGGAACTAAAGGCGTTGTTGATCAGGGCTGGCTGGGATCGCGACGTCGCAGAGCAGGGTCTGCAGGTGATCGAGCAAAGGGCATCCCGGCACATGGAGGAGATCTCCTTCGGATCAGAGCCGGGGGCCGCGCTCTCCCGCTTAGAAACGAACAGGGCCTTGAGCTGCGTACCCAGAGGCCATAAGAGGGCGCTCGTGGACTTCGTCTGCAGCGAACGCGGATATCTCTGGGGCCGTCTCCAGGGAATTTCCCCTGCCAATGCCCTTGCCCTGCCCGGGGTCCAGGAGGCGTTGGCTTCGCTGGTCTGGAACAAGGCGAGACCTAAGAACGCCAGAACCGGGAGCTACGCGTCACGTGGAATGCATTCGCGGGAGGACATCCCTGCATGACGGAGCCAACCCGGTCTGGACTGGAAGTGGTTCGTCATGGCCAGGGGATTGCGGTGGCCACGGTGTTGTTGGCGAACTGGGCTTGCCCCGCAATTGGCACGATGGGGCTGGCAAGGTCACAGGTGACGATCCGCAGTAGGTGTGGGCCGTCGGTGGCAAAGGTATTTGCGGGCAGGGACGTTTTGGCCAATGATTCCAAACCGATGATTTTGTATCTGCAGGAAACGCCGGCGTTGTCGGATACGTAGACGGGCATGCCCGGGGTCACCCGGACGAGGGAAGCCATTGGCGCGAGGGACCCATCCGGGAAGTTCACGTGCCCGGCCAGCAGGGTCGATCCCTTCGCGGCACACACAGCCGCCGAGCCTGTGTAGCGGGCAGCTTCGGAGGCATCCGGGACTACCAGGTAGCCGGAACCGTCACGGCCTTGGTCCACGAGCCCCACTTTGAGGTCCACGCCCGGGATCGAGAGCGTGTTAGGCCGAAGGCTGGGGATCGCGGCCTGGCCGGTGTAGGTGTCCGGTCCGGCGGAAGTAGGCGGCGCCAGCACAGGTGCCCGCGGAGTCGGCGGGGGAGCGGATGGCGCTGTGAAGGCCAAGATGCCTGCGGTGGCTCCGGCCACGCTACAGCTGACGACAGTGGTCAGTGCAACGTTGTTCCATCGGGCGCGGGGATAGCTGCAGGTTTTGATCATTGGATTGTCCTTGGGTGTGGGGCGGGGCACCCGGTGATCAGCATGGGTGGCTGGATCCGGGTGCCCCGCGTCAATCTGAGAGCTGGGTGCTTCTAGTCAGCATGTTCGTCCGCTGGGACGTTGTCCGTTTCAACTCCGCGGTTGTCGAAGCGTTTGCGGTACAACAGCCCTGCTCCTCCGAGGAGTGCCAGTGCGAAGGCGGTGACGCCTGTGATTAGCAGCGGCATGTTCGGCCCTGTTTCCTGCGCCGTGCCGGTGGTGGGCGCGAATCCGGTGTTGACCATCAGGGCCGGCTTGGCCGGGCTAACGGTGACGGCTTCGGGGAAGGCAATGACAGTTTCGTTCTTCTCGCCGCAGTTGCCCTTATGCAACTGCGCGGTGAATGGTTTCTTGCCCTCGCCCTTGTCGATCGTCAGCTTAAGTTCCTCTACGTATCCGTAGGTGCCTTTGTGGGCGATGGTGTGGCTCGGGTAGGTGATTTCACCGGCACCGGTGACGTCCTGGTCGGGGGAGGACCAGGACGGATTGGCGCAGACGGCCTGGGCGGATCCGTCGGTCGAGTCGTCAAACTTGTACTGGTTCACTTTGGTGGTGACTTTGATGCCGGTGCCGGAAGGGATGGTGCCCGAGATGATTCCGATGTCGTGAGCCACAAGCGGTACGGTGCCATTCTCGGAGGCTTTGGTGACAATCGAAGGTTTCTCGACTGGGACGGTTTCGTTGGGCAGCAGTTCCTTGCCGTCCCATGCCTTGGTGGACTCGGTACCGTCGATCTTCTCGGAGAAGTACAGGTTGGCTTTCAGGCCCCTGGCCCACTTCTCGGCGACGATCTTCTCCCATGGAACCTCGACGGCCGCGGTCCTGAATTCGCCGTTGCCCGTGACCTTCGTGGTGACGGTACCGATGACCTCGGCATCGGCCGGTGCAGTGTCGGAGCCGCCGGCAATCGGGGAGGCGGAGGTCAGGATCAGATCCGTTATCGCCGAGAGTGTCTTACCGGGCTCGTTGCCGGTCACGGTGATGATGTCGTGGACCTTGCCGTTTTCAATGGCCGATGCCTTGGTCACGACCTCGGGCTGGTATTTCTGGATCGTTTCCTCGTTCGGGTCGTTGAAACCAGCCGTCCAATCAGCACGAAAGTACTGCTGCAGTTCCGCGGGCTGGGCTGCCTTGGAGAAGCGGGCCACCGGGTAGTAATAGCCGGCCTTGTCCGCGTTTTTGTCAGCGGTCACCTTCACGTCACCCGGTCCCGTTGCGGTGCCCGTCCCAGAGGCGACCTTCACAGCGGTTGCAGGGACTTGGGCGGCAGGGGCGAGTTTGACGGGGCTGTAGTACCAGTCGATGTCGAAGCGGGCCGGGACGCGGCCGCCGTTCACGAACGCCCAGTCATTGGCGTTTCCCGTGGACGTGTTCACGTGCAGAACGTCCACCAGCGCCTGGCCGCCCTCGACAAACCGGCCAGCTGTGGAGGTTGCTACGGGCTGAAAATCGAAGATCACTTTGGCATCGGCCGATGTTCCCGCGACAGGTTGAGCCCCGCCGGCGACGAGAAGGTTCTGGAAGCCCGGCACAGAGTATGTGGTAGCCGACGACCCGGGTGCGTCGATCGTCAGCGTCACCGACACTGTTCCGTTTCCAGTAGCCGTGAAGCCGAGCCGATCTCCGGTACGGGCGTTGACTGCCTGTGAGTTCGTTCCTGCCCACACGGCGGGGCCGTTCAGGATGGCGCGGGCCGAGAAACCGTTCAACTTGTTCCCGGCTGCGGAAATCAGTTCCGTCGAGGTGACTATACCGCCGCGACCGTTCGCGTCCATCGAGAGTTTAGGTTGCGTGGAGTACGGACCGGAATTGGCCCGGGCGTCGGCGAGTATCGCCGCGGCCTGGGCACGGACACCGGGCAGTTGCGGATCAGCCGAGTCCCGGAGGTTGGGGTAGGGAGCCCCGATGCCGTTCCACGGCACGTTGAACCTCGGATCCGCGAGTTCGTGCGCCAGGTACGCCAAGGCGGGGTGGTTTGCAGGGTCGCCCTGGTACTTCTGGATCGCGTAGTTAAGCTGCGGGTTTCCGAGGGAACCCACCGCCCCGGACCCGGCTGGCCCGGCCGGGATCCCGACGTCGAAGCAGAAGGCCGTGGGACCCCCGGCGGCGCCGTTCAGGTTCAGGGAACCCAGCCACATCGACCAATCTCCAAACGCCCGGGGCGGCGGAGCCTGGACGATGATGCCCGATTGGTGCATGCCCGGCAGGTCAGTTGCGGCCTGCGCCGCAGGCGCGGCCAAGATGCCTCCGGTCCCGATAGCGGAGAGGACAAGGGCGCCGGCAGCTGCCAGGGCACCGGACTTGGCGAACGCCCGCCGGCCCCTTGTCTGTCCCGGCGGGTTTCCGGCGTCTGGTTCGAATCTTCCTTGACTCACTTATGTTCCCTTCTCTTCAAACGCGCCCATAGACGCGATGACCACGCTTTGGGTGGTCCTGTTTGTAGAGAGCCGGACAAATCGCAGTCCGAGAGAAGGGCTTGGCTTTCAAACTGTCAGGGCTTGTAAGAGACGCTTTCAGCGCCTTCAACTGTCAAGAACTTGACAGTTGAAACGGGCGGACAGGGCCAACGCGGGTTCGGTCACGCCCAGGGAGCGTCCGGGCTTTCGTTAAGGAAGTTCGCCGTTGCTCACCAATGGCGCATCTTTCCTCAAGGAGTTCGGCTAACGCGGCTTGTAGACGTCGGACCGGTGTTCGATGCGGAGAACATACAGGATGCGTTCTTCGATGTCGAGTGTGAACAGCACCCTGTAGTCGCCGCGCCGTGCGGTGCGGAGTCCGAGCAGTTCGTTCGTAAGGGGTTTGCTCAGTCGGTGGGGATTGTCGGCAAGTGCGCCGGTGACGAATTCGACGATCGCGGTTGCTGCTTTCTCCGGTAGCCGCCGGAAACCCTTCAGTGCCGGGCTGGTGACTTCGACGTTCCATGGGGCGGAACCAGTGGATTCTGCGTCGGTCACCGCGGCGGCAGCCCGAACTCGCGGCGGAGGTCTGCGCCGCTGGTCGTGTTGCCCTCGACGATGTCGCGCCGGGCCTGATCCAGGTCTTCGCGGATGCCCGGCTGTGACAACCAGTGGATGGTCTCCTGCAGGGATTCCAGGTCATCGGCGGACATCAGCACCGCTGACGGGTGCCCGTGACGGGTGATCTGGATGATCTCGTGCGTCCTGTCGGCTTCCTCCACGAGGGCGGACAGCTTGTCCTTGGCTTCGCTGAGCGGTACCGTTCTCATGCTGGAATTATAGCCTGATATCAGGCCATCAACTAGCCTGACTTTTAGCCGATAATCTACATTATGTAAAGTAATATTCTGCGTATCTCATCACATGAATCAATTCGCCCCGATCCCCTGGGCTTCGTCGAGATGCGTCGATCCCGGAATTGCACGGTTTTATGCCTCCCGGGACTCCCGCGGGCGTTCCTGCACGCCGAGAACGCCAGCGACGCCTTGGTCACGCTGCATCGGCCGGACGCCTGCCAACTCCAAGATTTCCCGCGCTACGGATTCTGGTGTCCTGTCCGTTGAGTCCAAGACCACGTCGTCCAAGGATTCATTGATCAGAATGTTCTCCAACTCGACCGATCTGGCCAAATGCCAGCCAAGTCGCTTCGGATCCCCCTGATGCCGCTTCATCAGGCGGGTTCTTATGACGCCCTCGCTGGCGGTGATTCGATACACCCGGAGTGGTCTGCCTCCGAGGGCGCGAGAATAACGCTTGACTTCGGAGGCGTCCTCAATGACACCGGCGATGACGAAAGCTTCGATGCCGGCGCCAGTATAGTTATTGACCAGCGCTGCGAGATTGACGAGTTCAAGTTCGTGGTTGAACCGGTCTTCCTTTGGCGTTGGCCAAGCCCTGCGTATCGCGTCCAGATCGATGATGGCATGGGCGATTCCGAGTACTTCTAAAGCCTCACCAATACAATCGGCCACGGTGGTCTTGCCAGACCCTACCGTTCCGTTCAGAAAAATTCCTTCTCGGAAACCCGCCATGATCGAATCATAACCAGGCCTTTGCGGATCACCCGCAGTCTCGACCTCCCAACCGCAGGCTAAGCCGATGGCCACCCGATACTTCTGGGGACAATCCGAAGCGATAGCGCACGTAATGACACCCGCGTCAAGGGAAATGGCTCTCTCAGGCCTACGGGATTCGATGGGTTGACGAAGAAGGCAGGTCATCGCCGCGACGGCGATGACCGACAGTAGTGTGTTTTGGATTATGGGGCGTCCGGCCTGGCAGGGCGTTCAGGGAGTTTGGGGTCCTTGCCTTGTTCTCGCCAGAATTCGTCCCTTTGCCACAGTGAAAACCGGGTGGCCCAGACGCCCAAAACGATGGCTCCAGCCCCGAGGATGGCAACTTTGATCCAGATCCACGGCTCGGAGGTGAACGGCAGCAAGTTCAAGGCCAGCGCGATTGGCGTGAAGAACATCATGTAGTAAGTGAGCCGGCGGAATCTCCGCTGGACTTCGAGGCTGGCGCGGACAGGATACTTATCTACCGGAAGCAAACGCGCCTGCTGCCAACGTTTGTACGTGTACGGCAGCATGAATGTGAACAAGACCAATGTGCCGACTCCCGGAGCAAAGTCCCACACGCTTGTCTTGGCGTCGGCTCTATAGAAAACGAGAAGCACGGCCCCAACACTCAGCACGCACAGCGTGACTTGAATCCAGAACATCGAGCGCAACAACTTTAGGTTGCTCTTTTGACCGGCTGCTTCCCAGTCCACCATCTCATCAGCGTAAATGGCCCAAAACCCGAGCGTAAGTGGCTCCCGACACCACCTCTGCCTTACGAAGGATGGCCGCTCGACGGACGCTCAAAGTTCCCCTCACGGGACCTTGCGCTGGCGGAACCACTATTTACAATTCGGTTGAACAATGGCTGACACGACATCAAACGCAGGATTTCGACGATTTGGGTCAACTTAATTGAGAGCGGAATGCCCCTCTCTCCCCCGTTCATCGGCAAGCTTCCTTCGCCGGCTGGCCTAGAGTTCCCTGAAGTAGACCGTCACGGGAATCTGCCTGCAGCCAAGACTCTCGTAAAGTGCTCTGGCAGGCGCATGAAATGAATCGCCACCTGTTCCGATTTCGACGATCCTCGCCCCGAGAGCCTTCATTCCACGCATGGCGTGCTCGCAAAGATCGCGGCCAACATGGCCGCCGCAAAACGCGGGGGTCACCGCGAGGATGCGAATCATCCCATGGTCTCGCAGCGGTTCGACGCTCCAGCCAACATAACCGGCAAGGCAACCTTCAGCCTCAGCAACATCGACATATTGGTGGTCAGCAGGTTTATGCAGTTCGGGGATCATCGACACATAATCTTCGCGCCAGCTCCCGTGCTGGACGGAGAAAATCAATTCTCCCATCAGCGGGCGGAACGATTCTTCGTAGAAGGGTTCGAAGACCGACAAAGTCAGATCTAAAATTGGCTGCTCATCTGTGGGAACAAACGGTCGTATGAACATGGAATGGGCCTTTCGCACGATGAACAGGGCATAATCCAGCCAACATCAACCAGAATGGACGGTGACTGTCCTTCAGAAACGCGTGCGAACCGCGACAAAGAATGCTGCCCTAAAACACCTCCTCCGGATCCACCGTGGATGTTGCGTACTCCGGACGCCCGGCGGGCCGATAAGACTGGATGGTGATGCCCCGGGACGTCGTCCGTGAGTTGAGCAGCTTGAGCGCCAGGTCCGGGCCGGATTCGGGGAACAACCGTGTGCCCTGGCCGACCACCACGGGATAGGTGATCAAATCGAGCTGGTCCACCAAATTGTTCGCGAGCAGCCATCGGACCAGGACGCCGCTGCCCGGGACCAGCAGGTCGCCGTCGTGATGTGCCTTCAGCTCAGCGATTGCCATGGCGAGGTCGCCGGCCAGGACAGTCGTGCCCGCCCATTGCGGGTCGGTGAGGCTCGTTGATGCGACGTATTTGGGGCGGCTGTTCAACGCGGCCGCGATCGGGTTGGTGCTCGGATCGATCATCGCTCCCCAGTAAGGGGCGAAAATCTCGTACGTCCGCCGGCCGAAGAGGAACGCGGACGCACCGCCGTAGACCTCGCTGAGATAGTCCCCCGCTTCGGTGTCGAGAAGCGGTATGGCCCATCCCCCGCGGTCAAAGCCGCCTCTGCGATCTTCGTCGGCTCCGCCCAAGCCCTGCATCACGCCGTCCACTGAGACGTTGGTCGTGGTCTTCAACCTCATGTCGTTTCACCCCGTCGAACAACGGCCGCGGACCCCTTCTGGATCCACGCTACTTGCCCACATTCTCCCAAGCCTCACGCCCGCGGCGTAGTATCGCCGTCGAACGCTAAAGAGTGCCACGAGCGGTTCGACCATGGCCGCGCCTTCCATGCGACGATATCCGGATGGAACAGACCCCGGATGTACTGCGTTATGCCGCCTTTACCGCCACTCCCGACGGAGGAAATCCGGCGGGAGTCGTCCTGGACGCAAGCGGCGTTGACGACGCCGGCATGCAGGGAATCGCGGCTGACATCGGTTACGCGGAAACGGTCTTTGTTACCGAGATGGCCGTTGACGGGGACGCCCGTCGAAACCGTGTGCGGTACTTCTCCCCCATCGCCGAAGTACCGTTTTGCGGCCATGCGACTATCGCTTTGGCTGTCGCGCTGTCAGGGCGCGACGGTGCGGGAACCTTCGTATTCGACACTGAGGTAGGGCCAGTGGTGATTGAGACGGCGGGCCGCGGCGACACGGTCACGGCAAGCTTCACGAGCGTGGAGCCCCAAATTGCCGAGTTCTCCGACGGTGTTCTGGGTTCCCTGCTCGGATTGCTCGGCGTGGGCCAAAGCGAACTGCACCCGGGCTACCCGCCGATGGTTGCTTTTGCTGGAAACTGGCACCCCATTCTGGTCTTCGCCGAACGGAGCACCTTTGACTCCTTCGTTTTCGACCCGGATGCCATGCGCGCGCTGATGGATGTCCAGGGCTGGGCCGGCACCGTCACGACGCTCTGCGAGATCGGTGGCGGCGAGTTTGATTCACGCAATCTATTCCCCGTAGGAACCATCGCTGAAGATCCAGCGACAGGTTCAGCCGCCGCGGCTTTCGGCGCGTACCTTCGGCTGCTTTCCCTCGTGGAGACGCCCACCCGGGTGATTGTGCACCAAGGCAGCCACATCGGCCGCCCGAGTGTCCTCACGGTCGACATCCCGCCGCAGGGTGGGATTGTCGTGAGTGGCGAAGCCGTAGAGATTGCCGAGCCCTCATAACCAATCCGGGCCCCACAGAATAAAGATAGTAAGGCAACCTTTTCAGTTTGCCTTACTATCTGCTAGCGTCGTTGTTATGAACCCTCCCCCGGACGCAGATGCGGCGGGCATGCTCGAAGCTGCCGCGGAGCTTCGTGTCCTTATTGGCCAGTTGACCCGGCGGCTGCGTGAGCAGTCCCAAGTGGACAACCTGACCCAAGTGGACAACCTGACAAATGCGCAAAAGGCCGTGCTGATCCATTTGGATCGTGACGGCCAGGCCACCTTGTCCGCGCTGGCCCGCGCAGAGGGAATGCGTCCCCAGTCCATGGGCGCCATCATTTCCGCCCTTTCCAGCGCAGGACTCGTTGAGAGCGGCCCTGATCCAGCCGATGGCCGCCAGCGGATCCTGTCCCTCACAACCGAAGCCCGGGAGAGTATCAGCGCCAGCCGTGCGGCCAAGGCTGATTGGCTGTACCGCACCATCCAGTCCAAACTCACTCCGGACGAGCGGGAACGGCTGCCCGGCGCCATCCACCTACTCAAACGCTTTCTGGAGCCGTGATACCCATGACCATCACCACCTTGGACCCACAGACCGCCCTCATAATTGTTGACCTTCAGCGGGGAATAGTTGCTTCCCCGAAAGCTCATCCCCTCGAGCCAATCGTGCAGAATTCCGCTGCGCTTGCGGATGCCTTCCGTAGCCACGGACTGCCCGTGGTGTTGGTCAACGTCGCCGGCGGCGCTCCCGGCCGGACAGATCAAGGCAGCAGCGCGCGAAGGGAGTTCCCCGCCGATTTCGCCGAGCTCCTGCCTGAACTGAACCAGCAACCAAGCGACCACCTTGTCACCAAGAAGACCTGGGGAGCATTCACCAACACCGGCCTTGGGGCACTCCTGGAGGACCTCGGTGTAACCCAGGTGGTTCTGACCGGTGTCGCTACCAGCATTGGCGTTGAATCCACTGCACGGAGCGCCCACGAAGCCGGCCTCAATGTCACTTTGGCCCTCGATGCGATGACCGACCTGACGATGAACGCCCACGAGAACTCCGTCACCACGATTTTTCCCCGACTGGGCGAGACCGGGACGACGCAAGAAATACTGGACGTGCTCAAAGCCACCCGGTCGTGACCGCGCGGGACGCTGCCCTACCATCGAGCCCGTCGGCTGACACAGGCGACCGGCCACAGACTCCCCCACGGTCCGCGACTGGGGCCGAGACTTCAGGCCAAGGGAATCGGTCCTCGAACCCGCTGGGCTGGAGGTTCACGGCACCGCTCCTCCTTGGCTCCACGCTGAACCCGATCAACAGCTCGATGATCGCCACCGCGCTGGTGGGCATCGGGGCTGACTTTCGCTCGAGTCCGGGCGCCACCGCAGGGCTCATATCCGTCCTTTATCTATGCAGCGCAGTCGCCCAACCGACCATGGGGAAACTCTCCGTGCTCTTCGGGCCCAGGCGCGTATTCCTCTGCGGCGTCGCCGTCCTTTTGCTGGCAGGGGTTGTAGGAGTGCTGGCTCCAAACCTCGGCGTTCTGCTCGTTTCGCGGGCACTCATCGGTGTCGGGACTTCAGCGTGCTACCCGACGGCGATGGCGCTGGTCCGCCGGCGGGCCGATGAATCCGGTATCGGCGTGCCGGGCCGCGTCCTCGGCAACTTTTCGATCGCGGCCCAAGTGACCGCCGTCGTCGGCTTGCCCCTTGGTGGAGTGCTGGCCGGCTCGTTCGGCTGGCGGGCCCTGTTCGCAGTCAACATTCCGCTCTCCCTGCTGGCCTTCACCTTCACTTTGCTAGGAGTGGCGAAGGATGCGCCGGTCCGCACACAGGGCCTGCGCAGCCTGCTCACCATGCTGGACCTGCCGGGGATCGCCCTCTTCGCTGGTGCGATCGTCTCGCTGCTCGTGTTCCTTTCGGCCCTTACGACGCCGGCCTGGTGGCTGGCCGTGCTCGCGGTGGTGCTGGCGGGGGTGCTGCTGTTGCGGGAACGGCACGCCCGCAGTCCGCTGATCGATGTCCGGATGCTGGGCAGGAACCGACCGCTGCAGCGCACCTACCTGCGTTCGATCCTGGCCGCACTGGCCACATATGCCTCGATGTACGGGGCCAGCCAGTGGATGGAACAAAGCATGGGGCTCAACGCGGCGACAGTGGGGCTGATTCTGATTCCGCTAAGCCTGCTGAGCATCGTCGTGGCGCGGGTCGTCTCCGCTCGGGCGTGGATCCGTTGGCCCCTGATCCTTGCGGGCGTCGCGTTGGCGCTCTCCGCAGGAGTGATGCTGCTGGTGAACCACGGATCCGGCGTCGCGCTGCTCATTGGTATGACCCTCCTGCTGGGCCTGACCAACGGCTTCAGCAGTTTCGCCAATCAGGCGGCGCTGTACCTGCAGACGACTGCCGCGGAGATCGCGGTGGCCTCCGGGTTGCTGCGGACGTCGATGTACTTGGGCGCGATCGGGTCCTCCAGCCTCATCGGTATCGCCTTCGGGCCGTCCGCCACCGATGCGGGTTTCCACACTTTGGCGTGGATCCTGGTCGCCATCGGTGCATCCATGGTTCTCCTGACGGCGTTTGACCGCAGCGTTCCGGCCGTCGCCGCGGAGCATTGAGCCCGACGGCGGGTGGTCACCGGGGCCGCCCGCCGGGTCATGGCTGTCACGAGCAAATCCTTGTCACGCTTCAACTCGTCTCCTAACCTTTCCTCATAGGTGAAGACCGCGCGTCGGAGACTCAAGTTGATTGAAGCAAAGTTGCATGGTCGGGATGTCCAGGTCGAGTGGATCGATGCTTTCCTGAACGAATCCGGAAGAGACTCCCTCCTCGTGGTCAGCGGAGAACCCGGAGTCGGAAAATCGGCCCTGCTTGAATTCCTCGGCGATCGGGCAGCACTGAACGGCACTCAAGTGCTTCGCGCGCGGGCCCTTGAGTTCGAAGCGGAACTTCCGTACAGCACAGTCAACCAACTGCTGCTCCCGTTGATCGACTCGCTCCCCGAGCTCGCGCCGGATCACCAGAGGGCAATCGGCATCATCTGCGGATTTCGGACCGGGGCGATGCCCGGCCTCCTCGCTGCCGGCGCCGCGGCGCTTTCCCTCCTGCAACTGACCGCCGCAAAATCGGAATCCGTGCTCCTGATGGTGGATGACTCTCCATGGATGGACCTTCTTTCCGCCATGACGCTGACCTACCTTGGCCGCCGTCTTCGCGGCGCATCGGCCAAGATCCTTGTGGCAGCACGACTGGATGAGGACACAGTCTTCGTCCGCAGCGGCTTTCCGTCCCTTCTTGTTCCTCCGCTCAGCGACGACGCCGCGGACGCTCTGCTCGTCGACCGCTTTCCGGCTCTGCCCGCTAGCGTTCGACGGCGGATCCAAAGTGAGGCGCTCGGCAATCCACTCGGATTGCTGGAGCTCCCCGCAGCTCTCAAATACCCCCGTGCGCAGCCGTTGCCCAGCATGCTGCCGCTCACGAACCGGCTGAAACTGCTTTACGAAGACCGGCTTTCGGCGCTGCCTCCGCACACCCGTGAAATGTTGCTCTTCGTGGTCCTTGCCGGGGCCGAGAACAGGATGACCATCGAAAGATGCATTCCAACGAGCACGGGCCACAATGATTTCTCACCCGCTGAGCGCGCCGGCGTAGTGCGTTTCAACTCCCGTTCCGGGCGTTGGGAATTTCGTCACCCGCTGATCCGCTCGGCGGTGTTCGAGCGCTCAACGGACGAAGAGCGCAGGCGCGTGCACGCAACCCTCGCCGACGCCTTCGCCGACGAACCTGAAAGGCGGGCCTGGCACCTCGGCCAAGCGGCAACAGGCCCCGATGAAGATGTTGCGGCGCTTCTCGAAAACGTGTCCCAGCGGTTCATTGAAATCGGCGACGGCACCCGGGCAACCGCTGCAATGCTCAGGGCTGCGGAACTGACTCCTTCCCTCAGCGGCCGTGAGCGCCGAGTGGCACGCGCGGCATACCTTGGATCATCGATTGCCGGGGCAATCGGAGAGAGTCCGGCTCTGCTCGCGGAGTCGCTTCGAAACCAGTCCCGTTCACCACAGCTGGCGACCGTCATCGCTGTCACGTACAACCTGCTCAACAGCGAGGGGGACGTTGCAACCGCACGCAGACTCCTGCTTGCCGCCCTCGCAGCAGGGACTTCGCAGCAAGAAGCGGAAGGCCGCGATTATGCCGAAGCTCTCTACACGCTCGTCCTGGTCGGCTTTTTCGGGGGCAATGGCGACTTCTGGCAATCTCTCTTGGCCCAGTCGTCACCTGAAGGCCGGCTGCCCGAAGTACTCCAGTTTCAGCTCGAACTCTTCGTTGATACGGCTCGCGCTGAGGGAGCAGCCATCGAGCGCTTTCATCGCGCGATAGATGGTCTTCGATTCGTTACCGACCCGCTTCACATAGTTCGTTTCGCCACCGCTGGAGCCTACATCGATTCTCTCCGAGGCATGCGCGATGCCCTCTGGCACGTCGTCGAAGACGGTCGTAGAGGGGAAGCCATCACCCCCGCCATTCAGGCCCTCTTTCTGCTCGCCAATGACGACTACTTCAGTGGCAGCTGGGACGAGCTCGAATTGTTAGTCAAAGAGGGTATGGAACTCTCGATAGAACACGGCTACGCACTGACCACTGCACCGGCCAGGTTCCTGATAGCGCTGGTTCAGGCGGCCCGTGGAGAGGAAGCCCTAGCCCATAGCATCGCCGAGGAGCTACTCATTTGGGCGGCGCCCCGCAGGCTTGTCGCCCTCGCCAATTATTCGTCACACATCCGGTGCCTCACGGCTTTGCCGGCCGGCCGGTTCGAAGAGGCCTTCACTCACGCGGCGACGATCAGCCCGCCAGGCATTCTTCCGGAGTACATCCCGCACGCCATTTGGTCGTCTTTCGATCTCATTGAAGCAGGCGCGCGATCGGGCCGCAGGCCCCAGGCGCTATTGCACCTACGGGCGTTCGAAAGTATTGAAGTCGCCAGCCACTCCTCGCGGCTCGGCGCCCTTGTCTTGGCCGCCCATGGATTGTTGGACGAGGGCCCGGCGTGGAAGGAAAAGTTCGAGTCTGCACTTGCCGCGCCAGACGGCGAGCATTGGCGGTTCGATCACGCTCGGATCCAGCTGCTGTTCGGAGAGGAACTCCGACGTCGGCGGGAACGCTCGGCCGCCAAGATCCAACTCGGCGAAGCGAAGACCGTGTTTCACCAATTGGGTGCCAAGGCGTGGGCCTCGCGCGCGGACAGGGAACTTCGCGCCCTTGGCGCACCTGAGGCGCGCTCCGCCGCACTGACCCCGCAAGAATCCGCGGTGGCCGACCTCGCTGCAACGGGGCTCTCGAACAAACAGATCGCAGAATCGCTCTTCTTGTCGCCGCGAACTGTTTCCACTCATCTCTCGCGTACTTTCTCAAAGCTCGGGATCTCGACGCGGGCCGGTTTGCGTGACGCCCTCTCGTCCGGGCCAAACAATCTACGTCCCTGAATGTACGTCAATTGACGGATTACCACGCGCGGCCGGAAGCCTAGCGTTGCTCCTGTCCAACACTGTGAGGAGCAAAGCATGAAACCAACGATCGTTCTCGTTCACGGCGGATTCGTCGACGGATCAGGCTGGCGGGGCGTGTACGACGAGCTGACAGCCGATGGCTTCGAGGTGCGCGTCGTGCAGAACCCCACAAAGTCGCTCGCCGACGACACGTCAACCACCCTGCAAGTGATTGACAAAGCCAATGGGCCTGTCGTTCTCGTGGGTCATTCGTACGGAGGGGCAGTCGTCACCGAAGCGGGCAATCACGAAAAAGTAGCGGCCCTTGTCTACATCACCGCGTTCGCCCCGGACCAGGGCGAGTCCGTTAACTCATTGCTGGGGACGTTCCCCGCCGACGGCCCGCAGCCACCCATCCTGCCGCCCGTCGACGGGTACCTCTTCCTCGACCGCGACAAGTTCCATGAGTCCTTCGCCGGCGACGTCACCCCCGAGGAAGCTGCATTCCTGGCCGACGCACAAGTTCCGTGGGGCCTCGAAGCGCTCGGTGCAGTCGTTTCCTCAGCCGCCTGGCGGGTGAAGCCAAGTTGGTATCTGCATGTCACCGAGGACAATATGATCCCGCCGGTGGCCCAGGCGAGCATGGCAGAGCGGATAGGCGCAACGGTCAGCGAGACGCCGGGAAGCCACGCCGTCTATGTGTCGCGGCCGAAGGTGGTCGCCGACGTGATCAGGAAGGCTGCTGCCTCCGTCGGATGAGCTGGACCAGGAACTGAGCCAGCCACGCACCGCCACCGGCCACTTGCGCGCCGTGTGGCGGTGCGGCCATTTCCGCCACCGCATTAAGGTTCCGTTAAGAACATTCACAAATTTGTGAATCGGGCGTAGCGTGCGAAACATGAACACAGTGATTGAGGCCCACAGCCTTGAGAAACGCTACGGACGCGTTCGCGCACTCGACGGACTCGAGCTATCTGTCGACGCCGGGGAGGTGCATGGCTTCCTCGGCCCAAACGGCGCGGGGAAGTCCACCACCATCCGGGTTTTGCTTGGTCTTGCCCGGGCCAGCGGCGGAAGCGCGACGGTCTTCGGTCAGGATCCGTGGACGGACGCGGTGGAACTGCACAAGCGCATTGCATACGTGCCGGGCGACGTTAGCCTGTGGCCCAACCTCTCGGGTGGCGAGGCGATCGACCTACTCAGCCGCCTGCGCGGCGGCACAGCCGACAAGGCGGCATACGCTGAGCGCAAGGCCCGGCTCATCGAAGTCTTCCAGCTGGACCCGTCCAAGAAGGGGCGGTCCTATTCGAAAGGCAATCGCCAGAAAGTAGCCCTGATAGCCGCATTTGCGTCGCCAGCCGACGTGTACATCCTCGACGAACCCACCAGCGGGCTGGATCCGCTCATGGAAGGCGTCTTCAACCAGGAGATCAGGCGGGCGGCGTCGCTAGGCACCACCGTGCTTCTCTCCAGCCATATCCTGTCCGAGGTAGAGCAACTCTGCGACCGGGTGACCATCATCCGCGCCGGCAAGACGGTCGAGTCCGGAACCCTTGCCGAGCTGCGCCACCTGACCCGGACCGAGGTGTCATTCGCGCGCAACGGGCTGACGGACGCCGACATTGCCCGCATTCCATCAGTCCACGACGTCGCCCTGGTCAACGGTCGTGCCCGCTTCACAGTGGACAGCGACAAGATTTCGTCCCTGTTGCCCGTGCTTACGGAACTTGACGTCAAAGGCCTGAGGGTCGCTCCGCCGTCGCTCGAGGAACTGTTCCTGCGGCACTACGGTGACGAGCTCAACCCGGCTGAAGCGTCGCTCGCGCTGCACCCGTCACGCAAGGCCCGACGTCGGGAAGCGGCCAAGGAGGCGAGCTTGCGATGAGCACTTTGCTCACGTTGCTCCTTCAGCGACTACGGCGCGACCGCTTACAGCTGCTGATCTGGGTTGTCGGCATCGCGCTACTGGCTCTCTTCTCCGTCTCCGCGGTTGAAAAGACGTACGGCGACCCCGCGGGACGCGAGAATATCCTGCAGCTCGCCGTCGCCAACCCAAGCATTCTGATGCTTCGGGGAACACCCGAAGGAGGCGGGCTTGATCAATTCGTCTTCTTTGAAATCTTCACGTTCATCGCCGTGCTCGCCAGCCTCATGAACACTTTCCTGTCGGTGCGGCACTCGCGGGCCGAGGAGGAGTCCGGGAGGGCCGAACTCCTCGCCGCGACTCCGGCCGGGCGCACTTTGCCCACCGTGGCCACGATCATTTACGGTGCGCTCGTCAACGTTGTCAACGGGCTCTTCGTGGCGCTCGCCTTCATTGCCGGTGGACTGGATGCCAAGGGATCGTTCGTCGCCGGCTGCGCGACCGCCGCCGTCGGGCTCACCTTCCTCGCCGTCGGACTATTCGCCGCTCAACTCATGCGCACCTCCCGGGGCGCGAACGGCGTGGCCGCTGCGACCGTTACAGCCGCATATGTCATCCGTGGCATCGGTGACGCGCTCGGCACGCCATCCGTCGACCACCTCCACATGACGGTGGCATGGTGGAGCTGGATCTCACCCATCGGTTGGGGCCAGCAAACCCTGGCCTACGACGCGAACACCCTCACTCCCCTGCTGCTTAACCTGGCGCTTACCGCCGCATTCCTCTCGCTGGTCTTCGTACTTCAGGCACGACGCGATAGCGGTGCCAGCTTGCTCCCTGGCCGCCTCGGCCGCGTGGATGCCCGCAATTCCCTCTCCACTTCACTGGGTCTCGCGTGGCGACTGCAATGGCCGACAGTTGTGGGTTGGTGCGTTGGAAGCGCCGTCGCTGGTCTCCTCACGGGCACGCTTGCACATGCAGTCTCCGGCGCGGCAACAGCCGACCCAAATGTGGAGAAAGTCATGGAGAGCCTCATTCCCGGAGGCAAAGGCTCGCTCGTCCAGCTCTTTATCTCAGCGATTTTCGTGATGGTCGGCGTGCTTGCGGCCGCCTGTGCAACACAAGTCATCATCAGGATGCGCCAGGAAGAGGTCTCGGGAACAGCAGAACAAGTGCTCGCCACGCGGGTATCGCGAAGCCGGTGGCTGGTTGGCTACCTCACGGTGGGCACCGCTTCAATCGTGCTGGTGCTTCTTAGTGGCGCGGCTGCGTCGGGGCTTAGTGCCGTGGCAGTAGGCGATGATTCTGCCCGCGTCGGCGACTCCTTCGCGGCGGCAGCCGCCCAACTGCCGGCAGCATTGCTGTACCTCAGCGTGCTGGCACTCGTGTTCGTCGTGTTGCCCGGGTTGACCGTGGGCCTGGGTTGGACCCTGCTGGGCCTCGGCACGGTATTCGGGCTGTTCGGCGGACTCGTGGGCATGCCGGAATGGATGCGCGACATGTCGCCGTTCACCCACTCCCCTGTGCCGATCGGCACCTCCACGGACTGGAGCGGAGGCATATGGATGCTATGCATCGCGGTGGTGGTCGCCATTCTGGCGACAGTAGGTATGAAACAGCGTGAACTGACCACGGCTTAACGCTGGGGAACGGCCGCTCCCCACAGGCCAAGGAAGGTACGGCACTCGAACTGGCTCAGGGCGAGACCTGCGTCATCCCCTTCAGCTGTTTGCCGAAACCGCAGTCCCCAAGCCAAGTGCCGTGAGGATCGCGGCAGACGTCCGTTCGAGCGCTTTCGTGACAGATGGTCTCTTCAGCCAGAGAACGGCCTTGGTCGCCACCAAGGACAGGACTCCGAGGTAGAGCATCGAAATTGCGAAGTCGATGACTCCGAGCATCATCGTCAGTCCAAGCGACGCTTCCCCCGGAGGTAGGAACTGGGGCACAACCGCGAGGAAAAACAGGCCGACTTTGGGGTTGAGCATGCACGATACAAGTCCCGCGAAGAAGCTCGAGCGCAGTTTGGGGCCCGTCCCCGGGACGTCTTCTTCCTGGTGGGTGGACTGGCCGCGCCGGCTGTGGATAAAGGCGCTGATCCCCAGGTAGATCAGGTACAAGCCACCAATGATCTTCACTACCCGGTAGGCCTCGGCCGACTGTTCCAGAAGCGCCGCCAATCCAATGCCGACAAGCCCTGCCCAAAAGATGCTGCCGAGCGAGGAGCCGAGACCCGCTGAGAGGCCGGCCTTGACGTTTGACAGGCTGTACCTCAAGACGAGGAACGAGTCAGGACCCGGAGTGAGGGCCAAAATCACGCACAACCCAACAAACGCCGCAAGTGAACTCAGAGTCATGCTCCCATTGAATCATTGCGCGGTATCTGCACTGGGCGCCGCGGGCCTCACGGAACCTTCCCAGAGCCCACAGCTACAATAGGGCGGTCCGTATTTCCCCTGGAGAGGTAGTTCCCTTTTGGTCACTCGCCACGATGCACCCAGCCCGGAGCCGGGTCAGTCACCCCCTGTTGCCTACCCGGGCCAGGGAAAGCTGGCTGCCCGCAGCCGGCGGTTCAGCTTCCGCCGTTCGCCCCGCTGGTTCAAAATCACCAGCGCCGCAGTGGCTGTCTTGCTGATCGCAGTCATCGCGTTTGGAGGGTATTGGGTGTGGCGCCTTCAGTCCAACATCTCATCATCCGCACTCGGCGCCGGAGGCGTCAGGACGGAAGGACCGGTGGACGACAGCAAGGACCGGCTTCAAATCCTCGTTCTGGGTACCGATACCAGGAGCGGGAAGAACGGGCAGTTCGGCACGACCGACCAATCTTCGGGCTACGGCCAATCGGACGTCATGATGTTGCTGGATATTTCCGCGGACAACAACCATGTCAACGTCATCAGTTTCCCCCGGGACTTGTTGGTCGACGTACCGGCTTGTACCGACAACAAAACCGGCAAGCAATACCCCGAACGGCAAAATGCCATGATCAACAGTGCGATGGCCGAGGCTGGCATCGGCTGCGCAGTTGACACCGTCAACAAGCTCACGGGTTTGGAGGTTGACCACTTCATGATGGCCGACTTCAACGCCGTGACCGAACTATCCAAGGCCGTCGGCGGCGTCGATGTCTGCGTGAGCACTGCAGTCAACGACCCCGATTCCGGACTGCATTTGCCCAAGGGCACCTCGCAGGTGGAAGGCGACCAGGCCCTGGCTTTCCTGCGCACCCGCCATGCATTTTCCGACGGCGGAGACCTCGGACGAATCAAGGCGCAGCAATCGTTCCTCGGTTCCCTCGTACGGAAGCTCAAGGCCGACGGAACGCTCGGAAACCCCCAGAAGATGCTGAGCATCGCCGATACAGTTACGAAGAACCTCACCGTCGACAACGGTCTTGCCTCGGTTCCGGCCCTGTTGACCATCGCGGGCAGGCTCAAGAACATTGACCCGGCCAAGGTCAACTTCATCACTGTGCCCAACGTCCCGGCGGCGTCCGATCCCAACCGGCTCGACCTCGACCAGCCTGCTGCAAGCAACTTCTTTGCTGCCCTGACCAAGAGCCCCGACCTCAGCCAGCCCGCACCAAGCGCCGCGGCGTCCCCTGCTCCATCCACGGAAGCCCCGAAAGCCGGATACGACAAGTCGCTTCAACCGATCACCGTCGCGAATGGAACGGGCGTGACCGGCAGAAGCCAGGAGATCGGATCGATTCTCTCCGCCGGCGGATTCACGAAGCTGTCCAGGATCCAAGCCGACGCCAGGGCACAAACCATGGTCTACTACGGTGCAGGCTTTGCCGACGTTGCCGCGGACGTCGCCGCAATGTTCGGTTTGCCTGCGACGAGCGTGCAGCAGGTCGCCAGCGTCCAGGGGGTCCAGCTCTACGCCGGGCAAGACTTCGCCAGTGGCAACAAGCCGACGCTTCCGGCCCCCAAGCCCAACGATGTAGTTGCCCAGACCGCCCAAGACCAGACCTGCCAGACGACCAACCCGGTCGGATAGCCGGAAGACAGAGCGCCCTCCGTCCCCCATTGCGGGGCGGAGGGCGCTTTCTGTTTGTACTACTGAGGCTGCTCCCCCGAAACGTTGACTAGCCAGGCAATGCCGAACTTATCAGTCAGCATCCCGAAGATGTCTCCCCAGGGTGCCTTCTCCATCGGCACGGTGACAGTCCCGCCGTCGGCCAGTCCGTCCCAGTAGCCGCGGAGTTCCGCTTCGTCCTCGCCGCTGAGTGACACCGAGATGTTGTTTCCCGGGTTGTAGTCCATGCTGTTGGGGGTGTCTGCGGCCATGAGCAGCAGTCCGTTGTCTGTTTTGAGTGCCGAGTGCATGATCTTGTCGCTTTCGGCGGGGTCTTCGCTCGCGTGGAACTCCGCGAAAGTGCTTTGAGTCAGCTCGCCTCCGAAGACCGACTGGTAGAAGGCCATCGCCTCCTTGGCGTTGTCCCGAAAGCTGATGTACGGGTTGAGGTTCGTGGTCATTACGTGGCTCCTCAGTGTTTGGGGCAGCGCGATCGGCTACCTTTTCGTCATGCTAACAGCGCCGGACGGGACCATCCACAGGCAATTTGTCCGGCGCCCGGAGGGCGCTCTCAGCCGCTGTCGTGTGTCCTGCCCGACGGCGGCCGCCCGCTTCCTAGCTGCCGCTCGTCTCCCGTCCGACGAGGCCTACGGTGTTGCCCTCGCTGTCTTCGACGAAGGCCATCCATTCATCGGTTCCAGCTGGTCCGAGGCTCCCGTCGACGTGACTGTAGACCAATTGTGGTTCCTGGATGATCTTTGTCCCTGAGGCGCGGAGTTCGTCAACAGCGACCTGGAGATTGACTACGTCAAGGTAGATCAGCGACGCCGGAGCGCCGCGATCGAGGAGAAGCCGGACGCCGTCGAGATCGAAGAAGAGCAGGCCGGGCGGATCGAATCTTCCGCTTGGCCCGCTGCCCAGCAGCCGGGAGTAGAACGCCGCTGCACGGTCGAGGTCCACTGCCCGCTGGGCAACCTGGATTAACCTCATGTTGTACCTCCGGGGATTGGCGTCACCTCAACTTCGGTAGCCATATCTTCCGCGGTCCACGTTGCTGGTTCAAGATGTGCCGGTTCGAGTTCGGCATCAGTGCGGGATAGTGTCGTGTCCATGCCTGCTGCAAAACCCGCCCTGGTCCGCACTGCCCTCATCGCCGGATTGGCCGACGCCATTCTCATTCTTGTTTTCGCTGCCATCGGCCGCGACGCACACCAGCGTGCTGACATTCTGACAGGGGTCTTTGCCACGGCCTGGCCGTTTCTTGCCGGCGCCGCGATCGGATGGCTCACCGTGAAGGTCTGGCGGGCACCCTTCCAGACGTGGCCGGCAGGCGTCGCCGTGTGGCTTGCAACCGTGGCCGGGGGCATGCTTTTGCGTGCGGCTACCGGACAGACAGTAGTACTAGCGTTCATCATTGTCGCTCTCATCAGCTTGGCGATACTGCTGCTTGGCTACCGTTCTGTGATCGCCCTCGTGGTGCGGGTCCGCCGCCGGACCCGCCGGTCCTAAGCACCCGCCGATGCACTAGGCTTGCTACGTCCACTGCTGCACTTCGGAAAGGCCGCCCCCAGTGATCACCGCTTTTGTCCTGATCAAGACTGACGCTTCACGCATCCCGGAGACGGCCGAGGAGATCTCCGCCATCCAAGGGATCAGCGAGGTCTACTCCGTCACAGGGGAATGGGACCTTATTGCCGTGGCGCGAGTGGCGAAGCATGAGGAATTGGCGGACGTCATTGCCGACAAACTCTCCAAGGTTCCCGCAGTGGTTCACACCACCACGCACATCGCCTTCCGCGCGTACTCACAGCATGATCTGGATGCCGCGTTTTCGCTCGGCTTCGAGCAGTAACCGCCGGCATCCTGGCGCTTTGCCTACCTTTGGGTGAGTCCGACCCACGTGTCAAGGACCCGGGTAGCCGCTCCGGAATCGATCGATTCCGCAGCCCGCAGCCAAGCTGACTTCATTCGTTCCAGGAACGATCCGTCTGCGGCAGTGTCGAAGGCCACCAAGCCTGCGGCGGCGTTGAGCAACACGGCATCGCGGACCGGGCCCGGCTTCCCCTCAAGTACTTCGCGCACGACGGCGGCATTCGCCTCGGCGTTGCCGCCTCGAAGATCGGCGACGGTCGCCGCAGCGATCCCAAGATCCACCGGCGAGAACCGCTGCTCCGTGACGTGCCCGTTCCTGATTTCCCACACCGTGGATGGACCTGTGGTGGTGAGTTCATCAAGGCCGTCTTCCCCGCGGAACACCAGTCCGCGGCTCCCTCGCCGAGCCAGGACCCCGGCGATCAACGGAGCCATGGTGGCGTTGGCAACACCCACGGCTGAAGCCTGGACATGGGCCGGGTTGGTCATCGGTCCCAGGAAATTGAACGCCGTGGCAATGCCAAGTTCCGCCCGCACCACGCCGGTATGCCGGAATGACGGGTGGAATACCTGGGCGAAGCAAAAAGTGATCCCCGCCTCCTCGGCGTTGCGGGCTACGCGCTCGATCGGCAAGTCGAGCCTCACGCCCAAGGCTTCCAGGACGTCGGCCGAGCCCGACGACGACGATGCCGCCCGGTTGCCGTGCTTTACGACGCGCGCACCCGCCCCCGCCGCCACAAGGGCAGCCATCGTCGAGATGTTGACCGTGTTGAGGCGATCGCCGCCGGTTCCCACAATGTCAAGCTTTTCGCCCGGAATGCTCACAGGTTTGGCGTTGGAGAGCATCGCCTCGACCAGTCCGGTGACTTCATCCACCGTCTCCCCTTTGGCGCGCAGGGCCACCAGGAAACCGGCAATCTGGGAAGGGGCGGCCTCCCCGGACATGATCGTGTTCATGGCCCATGCCGTGTTCCCGACCGAGAGGTCATGCCCGTCGATCAATGCGGAGATGAGTCCGGGCCACGAGTTGCTTGCCTGCTCTGCAGATGCCTGTGAAGTCACCACTTGATGCTAGCGATCCACCCTGCTCCGTGACCAATGCTAAGGACGTCGGGAACTTTTCCGCGCGAATTCGCGTGTTTGTAGAAAAAGTCTCCCCAAATGGCGGTTCGCATTGGGAAGTCCGGACTTTTACAGACATAATGTCCTTGTGACATCTGCGACCCATGCCCCCAGTACCCCGGCGCACCCGACGCTGAATCGCCCCAATTTGGTTTCCGTTGGAACCGTTGTGTGGCTTTCCAGTGAGTTGATGTTCTTCGCCGGTCTCTTCGCCATGTACTTCACGCTGCGCTCCACGTCGGGCGCGCTGTGGGCGGAAGAAACCGGCAAGCTCAACTTCCCGTTTGCGCTTGTAAACACGATCGTTCTTGTGTCAAGTTCCTTCACTTGCCAGATGGGCGTCTTCGCCGCCGAGCGACTTGAGCCGCGCCGTCGAGGTGGTGTTCTGCAGTTCACCCGCTGGGGCATGAACGAATGGTTCATCCTGACGTTCATCATGGGCTCCTTCTTCGTTGCCGGCCAGACCACCGAATACGCAATGCTTGTGTCCGAGCACGTTACGCTCTCGGCCAATGCCTACGGTTCCGCGTTCTACATGACAACCGGCTTCCACGGCCTCCACGTCATTGGCGGCCTCATCGCCTTCCTGTTCATCATTGGGCGCGCATACGCCGCCAAGAAGTTCGGGCACTTTGAAGCGACCTCGGCAATCGTCACCTCGTACTACTGGCACTTCGTGGATGTTGTGTGGATCGGCCTCTTCCTGGTCATCTACGTACTGAAGTAGCCCGGCACCGACTCTTGTTCCACAAGAGGATGAATTTTAAAGAAGCGGCTCGCGGAGCCGACGCAGGATCGAAAAAAGGAACCACCACGTGAAGGCACTCTCGCAGAAGCGACGTCATCCACTGGCAGCCATTGCGCTGCTGCTGATGGGACTCCTCGTCACTGGTGGGCTCTACGCCGTTGCCACAACGGTCAACCAGGCGAAGGCAGACACCACTACCTTCAGCGCAAGCGACGCCCAGGAAGGCGGCAAGCTCTTCGCCGCCAACTGCGCCACCTGCCACGGCATGGGCGCCAGCGGAACCAAGGACGGCCCCTCGCTGGTCGGTGTGGGTGCTGCTGCAGTTGACTTCCAGGTTGGCACCGGCCGTATGCCCATGCAGATGAACGGACCCCAGGCCCAGGAAAAGCCGAGGCAGTTCAACGACCAGCAAACCCAGCAGCTGGCAGCCTACGTCGCCTCGCTCGGCGCTGGCCCGTCAATTCCCGATGCATCGCTGCTCGACGAAAACGGAGATGCCGCCAAGGGTGGCGAACTCTTCCGCGTCAACTGCGCGATGTGCCACAACGCCGCAGCCGCCGGCGGTGCCTTGACCCGTGGAAAGTTCGCTCCGGCCCTGGCTGGAGTCTCAGGCCAGCACATCTATGAAGCCATGGCCACTGGTCCGCAGAACATGCCCGTCTTCAACGACGCCAACATCTCTCCTGAAGGCAAGCGCGACATCATCACCTTCCTGAAGAAGATCGAAACCAACGGCTCGCCGGGTGGAAACGACCTCGGAGGCCTGGGTCCGGTATCCGAAGGTCTCTTCGTCTGGGTTGCAGGCCTCGGCGTCATCATCGCCTTCACCATCTGGCTGACGTCCCGTACGTCCTAGGCCAGCGCACTACAAGAACTTCTGCTGTCCCCACAGCAGTTTTGAATTGAACATTAACCCGGTTACGGCCGGGACAACGAGAGAAGGATGAGGCGAATTATGGGCAACCATAGTGACGGCAGTCCGAACCACTCGGGCACCGTAGCTACGGCTGGTCAGAATGTTGTGGAGAAGTTCCAGGATCCTGGGCTTCCTCCGCACCGTTTGCGCCTGGCTGACACGGACCCGCGAGCCGCTAAGCGAGCCGAGCGACAGGTAGCCATACTGTTTGGCATCTCCGTCATCGGCACGGTGATCTTCCTGGTGTCGTACTTTGCCATCGATCTTGGGCAAGACTCCACGATCGCAACGATCCGCACCCAGAACCTGTTGCTCGGCCTTGGCACCGCATTCGCGATGCTTGGCATCGGCACGGGCATCGTGCACTGGGCCAAGGCCCTCATGCCGGACCACGAGGTATCGGAAGAGCGCCACGCCATCCGTACCGAGGAAGACCGCCAGGCAGCCGTGCGAATCGTCGAGGACATCGTCGAGGAAACCGGCATCAAGCGTCGCCCGCTGATCCGCAACACCCTTCTGGGTGCCGTGGCGCTGGCGCCCCTCCCGGCCTTGGCAGTATTCGGTGACCTTGGTCCCCGCCCGGACAACACCCTCGCTCACACCATGTGGGCTCCCCAGGACGGCAAGCTCAAGCGCCTCACCCGCGACCCCGACGGAACTCCGATCAAGGCATCGGACGTTACCATTGGTTCTGCGTTCCACGTGATCCCGGAAGGCCTCAACGAACTCCAGGAGGGCAAGCTCAACGCGAAGGCCAAGGCCGTCGTTTTGCTCATGCGCCTCAACCCGGATGACCTGACGATTTCCAAGGGCCGCGAAACCTGGAGCTACAACGGAATCGTTGCCTACTCCAAGATCTGCACCCACGTCGGCTGCCCCGTTGCCCTTTATGAGCAGCAAACGCACCACCTGCTGTGCCCGTGCCACCAGTCAACCTTCGACCTCACCAAGGAATGCAAGGTTATCTTCGGCCCCGCCAGCCGTCCGCTCCCCCAGCTGCCCATCGCGGTAGACGCTGAGGGCTACCTCGTAGCCACGAGCGATTTCAAAGAACCTGTAGGACCGAGTTACTGGGAGCGTGACGAGCATGAGCGCCTCATCAACAGCTGAAGTCCCCTTCGTACCCAAAACCAAGGTTGGCCGGATCACGGACTTCGTTGACGAGCGCGTCGGCGGATCCGGAATCCTGCGTGAATTCGGCCGCAAGGTCTTCCCCGACCACTGGTCCTTCATGTTCGGTGAGGTGGCGCTGTATTCCTTCGTCATTCTCCTCATGTCGGGTACCTTCCTGACGTTCTTCTTTGACCCGTCGATGGCCGAGACCCACTACACGGGTTCTTACACGCCGCTGACCAACGTCGAAATGTCGGTCGCGTACAACTCGTCGCTGAACATTTCCTTCGACATTCGCGGTGGCTTGTTCTTCCGCCAGGTCCACCACTGGGCGGCTTTGCTCTTCGTGGCATCGCTTGGCGTCCACATGCTGCGTGTGTTCTTCACGGGTGCTTTCCGCAAGCCTCGTGAAATGAACTGGGTGGTGGGCGGCGTCCTGCTCATCCTGGCCATGGCTGAAGGCTTCACGGGATACTCGCTTCCCGATGACCTTCTCTCCGGTAACGGCCTGCGAATCATCGATGGTGTTATCAAGTCCATCCCGGTGATCGGTACGTATATCTCGTTCTTCCTCTTCGGTGGCGAGTTCCCGGGTACGGCCATCATCGGCCGCCTGTACGTGCTGCACATCCTGCTGGTCCCGGCCATGATTCTGCTGATGATCGTCATCCACCTCTTCATGGTGGTTGTGCACAAGCACACGCAGTACCCCGGCCCGGGTCGCAACGACGGCAACGTCGTCGGTTACCCCTTGGGACCGGTTTACGCCGCAAAGGCCGGTGGCTTCTTCTTCATCGTGTTCGGTGTCGTCGCGCTCATGGCCGCGATGTTCACTATCAACCCGATCTGGAACTACGGACCGTACGACCCCTCCCCAGTGTCGGCCGGTACCCAGCCCGACTGGTACATCGGCTTCGTCGACGGCGCCCTGCGACTCATGCCTGGTGTTGTCAACGACTTCCACTTCGAATACATCATCTTCGGCCATGTGCTGACGCTGAATGTGCTGCTGCCCGCATTGGTTCCCGCAGGCATCATTTTCACGGTGCTGTTCATGTACCCGTGGATCGAACGCTGGATCACCAAGGACAACCGCGAGCACCACGTGCTCGACCGTCCGCGTAACGCTCCCACACGTACCGCCATTGGCGTCGCAGGCTTTACCTGGTACTGCGTCATGTGGGCCGCTGCCGGCTCGGACCTCATCGCGACGCACTTCCACGTTGCCCTGAACGACGTCACGTACTGGCTGCGTACGCTGTTCTTCATCGGCCCGATCATTGCGTTCATGGTGACCAAGCGCGTGGCCCTTGCGCTCCAGCGCAAGGACCGCGAAATTGCCTTGCACGGCCGCGAAACCGGCCGCATCGTGCGCCTGCCGCACGGTGAGTTCATCGAGGTACACGCACCCCTCGACGACTACAAGCACTACAAGCTTGTAGGCTTCGAGTCGCCTTCCCCGTTGCCGGCCGAGCCGAACGAGCACGGTGTGGTCACCCCGAAGGAGAAGCGCCGCGCGGCATTGTCCAAGTGGTTCTTCGAAGACCGTGTTGCTCCGGCAACACCGGCCGAGCTTGAAGCGGCTCACGGACACGGCCACCATGAGGCCATCGAGTCCGGCGAAGAGCACAAGAGCCTGAGCCACTAGCTCCCGCAGAGAGCACAGAGAAGGCCCCGTCCACGCGGACGGGGCCTTCTCTCGTTGTTCGGGCTTTCAGGCGGGCGGCCCTGGACGCTTTGAGTTAGTGGGTGCGGTACCCCGTGGATTGGCTTCGGGTGGAGCGAACGCCCGGGCGCTGCAACGGGACCCACAACTTGTACCGATCGGCCCGATAGTAGGACACGGAGTAGTCCACCATGGCGCGGGCAACGAAAGCGTGGCGCTGAATCTTGAGCAACGGCGTACCGACATCCACGTTCAACAGCCGCGCTGTCGATGGCGATGCTGCCGTCGCTTCGATCATGTCCTCTCCCCACTCCATCACCAGTCCGTACTTCTCACTCAGCACGTTGTACAAGGAGGTGGGAGGCGCCTCGTCCAAAAGACCTGGCACGCGATGGGCGGGGATGAAGTTCTCGTCCACGCTCATGGGTTCGTTGTCGGCGAGCAGGAGCCGTCTGAAGCGGACCAACGGCGTCCCTTCCTCCAGCTGGAGTTCCCTCGCCAGGAAGGCACTCGCCGCGATTTGTTCAAAGCTCAGGACCTTGGCTGCCGGAACCATGCCGCGCCGTTGCATTTCCTCGCTGTACGACGTGAGCTTCACTTGGAGGTCCAGCTTCGGTTTGCGGACGAAAGTTCCCAGTCCAACCACCCGTTCAATGACTTCCTCGCCGACGAGGGCATCAATGGCCTGCCGCACCGTCATCCTGGCAAGTCCGAAGCGTTCGGACAAGTCCCGCTCCGAAGGCAATGCCGCACCGGGCTTGCAGGACTCGGAGATATAGCTGCGCAGGATCTCGCGCAGCTGAACGTAGATGGGAGTGCCGCTCTTGCGGTCGATCTCCCCCGCGATACGTGCTGCCTCAGCTGGCACGACGGACTCCGGCCACAAAATCATTCATGGATTAAGCGTAGGCGAATCCACCGGCAGGTCTAGACCAGCTGAGCGCTGCGAACGTTGCCGTCGCGTGGCGGCGCTAGGCTTGTAGGGATCAAAATCGCAGTCGGCATTTCGGCCGTCCGAGTCAAAGGAGCCGGTTTGCCCGAGCACAAAGCCATCGTCGCCGCAGAGATCGGCCTCCACGCACGTGCTGCCGCCGTGTTCGTGCGGGCTGTGACAGCCACAGGCCTTCCGGTGACGATCCGCAAGCCCGGCCAGCAAGCAGTGGATGCGCGTTCTTTGCTCGAGGTCATGACCGAAGATTTCGGCCACGGTTGCGAGGTGGTCCTCTCGGTCTCCGGAGAAGCGCTACAAGCTGGTCTCACGCTTGATGAGGTCAACGATGCCTTGGCCGCGCTTTCGGCCGTCCTGGAGGCCGTAGAAGGTCAGTGAGCGGGCAATGCCGACGAGCCGGGCCTCCCCCGGGGGTAGCTTTCGGTCATCATCCTTAACAACAACGACGTCGGGCCCCACCAATTTGGTGGGGCCCGACGTCGTATTCAGGTACTTCTAGTGCGCGTGGTCTCCACGGCTGTATTCGAAGACCCAACCGACCAAGGCAACGAGGGCCAGGCCCGCGGCGACAAAGGTGATCCAGAAACCCACGGCGAGGCCAAGGAAGCCACCGGCGCAAGCCAGACCGAGGACCAGCGGCCACCAGCTCCAGGGGCTGAAGTGTCCCTGCTCGCCGGCGCCTTCGTGGATCTCAGCATCCGCACGGTCTTCCGGGCGCATGCCGACTCGCTTGCCAGTGAACCCGAGGTAGCCGCCGATCATGCCTGCCAGGCCACCGACCAGGAGAATGCCCAGGGTTCCAACCCACTCAGACCAGTGGGTCAGGAAACCGTAGGCCAGTGCGACGGGGACGAAGAAGAAGGTCCCGGCTCCAAAGATCCATGATTCGATTTTCACTTGGCGTCCTTCTGATCAGCGTTGCCGAGCACCTTTGCTGCCGGCTCAGGGCTCAGCGCAGTGTGGTGCTGAGCGAGTTCCGGGTGGTGGAGGTCCAAGGCAGGACGTTCGGAACGGATGCGCGGCAGCGAGGTGAAGTTGTGCCGCGGCGGCGGGCAGGATGTGGCCCACTCGAGCGAAGCGCCGAAGCCCCAGGGATCGTCCACTTCCACCTTCTTGTTGCTGCGCCACGTGATGTAGACGTTCCAGAAGAACGGCAGGAGTGAAGCGCCCAGCACGAAGGATGAAATGGTGGAGAACTGGTTCATCCAGGTGAAGCCGTCCTGCGGCATGTAGTCCGCGTAGCGGCGGGGCATGCCCTCGACGCCGAGCCAGTGCTGGATCAGGAAGGTGCCGTGGAAGCCCAGGAACAGGAGCCAGAAGTGGATCTTGCCGAGGCGTTCGTTGAGCATCTTGCCGGTCCACTTGGGCCACCAGAAGTAGAAGCCCGCGAACATGGCGAACACGACAGTTCCGAAGACCACATAGTGGAAGTGCGCTACGACGAAGTAGGAGTCTGAAACGTGGAAGTCAAGCGGCGGGGAGGCCAGGATGATGCCGGTCAGGCCGCCGAAGAGGAAGGTGACCAGGAAGCCGATGCTCCAGAGCATAGGCGTCTCGAAGGTAATCGAGCCCTGCCACAACGTACCGATCCAGTTGAAGAACTTCACGCCGGTGGGTACCGCGATCAGCATCGTCATGAAGGAGAAGAACGGCAGCAGTACCGATCCAGTGACGTACATGTGGTGGGCCCAGACAGTAACAGACAGGGCAGCGATGGCAATGGTCGCGTAGACCAGGCCCTTGTAGCCGAAGATCGGCTTGCGGCTGAATACCGGGAAGATCTCAGAGACGATGCCAAAGAACGGCAGCGCAATGATGTAGACCTCGGGGTGGCCGAAGAACCAGAACAGGTGCTGCCACAAGACAGCTCCGCCGTTCTCCGGATCGAAGATGTGGGCTCCGAAGCGGCGGTCTGCGCCGAGGGCGAAGAGCGCGGCGGCGAGCGGCGGGAAGGCCATGAGAACCAGGATTGCCGTCACGAGGGTGTTCCAGGTGAAGATCGGCATGCGCCACATCGTCATGCCGGGAGCGCGCATGCAGATGATGGTGGTAATGAAGTTCACGGCACCGAGGATGGTTCCGAAACCGGACAATGCCAGGCCGAAGACCCAAAGGTCTCCACCCACGCCCGGGGTGAATGTCGTGTCCGACAAGGGGGCATAGGCGAACCAGCCGAAGGAGGCGGCACCCTGCGGGGTGATGAAGCCGGACACCGCGATGGTGGAACCGAAGAGGAAGAACCAGAAAGCCAGTGCGTTCAGTCGCGGGAAGGCAACGTCGGGGGCACCGATCTGAAGCGGCATGATGACGTTCGCGAACCCTGCGAAGAGGGGCGTCGCAAACATCAGCAGCATCACGGTGCCGTGCATCGTAAACAGCTGGTTGTACTGTTCCTTGGTCTGCAGGATCTGCATGCCGGGCTCGAAGAGCTCGGCACGGATCAGCAGCGCCATGACACCGCCCAGGCAGAAGAACACGAAGGACGCGATCAGGTACATGTACCCGATGGTCTTGTGGTCAGTGGAGGTGATCCAGTTGACGACGATGCGTCCCTTGGATTTCGGTACTACCGGAGCGTCGAGGACCCCGGCGGATTGAGTGTAAGTAGCCACGTCGCTTCCCTTAATTCTTTGCGTTCAGGTTCGGGTTGCGGTCGTACTTCGAATCGAGAAGACCGGTGTTGCCGCTCTGGCGAAGCTGGTCCATGTGAGCCTGGAACTCAGCCTCGGAAACGACCTTCACTCGGAACAGCATCTCTGAGTGGTATTCACCGCAAAGTTCGGCGCACTTGCCGTCATAGGTTCCCTCCTTGGTGGGGGTCAACCTGATGTAGTTGGTCTTGCCGGGGATCATGTCGCGCTTCTGAAGGAAGGCGGGTACCCAGAAAGAGTGAATGACGTCACGGGAGTTCAATTCCAGGTCAACCGACTTGTTGACCGGCAGGTACAAGGTGGGGAGCTTGTCCTTGTCCACGTTGTTGCCCGTGAGGTGCGCCTGGACGCCGGCCTCGTGAAGGTCTTCGGAGATGACCGAGCCCTTCACATAGTTGAAGTCCCAAGCCCACTGCTTGCCGCGGACGTCAATGGTGACGTCGGCTGGCTGGGAACGATCATCGATTGCTCGCTGGTCCTGGTCGGTGAAGTAGAAGAACACCAGCACCATGAACAGCGGAATGGTCAAATAAAAGACCTCCAGAGGGAGGTTGTAGCTAAGCTGCTTCGGGAAACCCGTGGTGCCCTTGCGGCGGCGGTAGGCGATGATGCACCAGACCAGCAGGCCCCAAGTAATAATGCCCACGGCGAGGGCGGCGATCCATGAGTTGACCCAGAGGTCCATGATCCGATCGGTGTTGCTGGTGGTTCCACGTTCCGTGGGCAACCAGCCTTTTTCTACCTCTGGTGAACATCCGGTCAAAACCAACGCGCCGGCTAGTGCCAAGCCAGTGATCGAGGTGATCTTTATGCGTCGGCTGCCGGTTCGGTTCTGCGAACTCACAGACGGCCCTTCCTCTTGTTGCTGCAGCCCGGCAGGCCGAAAGCCCACCGGGCACACTAAAGTTTTACTACCCGATGTAGAGCTTACCGCTACCGAGCGGTTTTCGCTGACATGCTGGCCCAGTGCGTCGGCACGGGTTCAACCCGTTCCTGAACTGGGCCAACAGTCTGCGAATGCCCGGGTTTAGTGGAACGAATCGCCGCAGGCGCAAGACCCGCCGGCGTTAGGGTTGTCGATGGTGAAGCCCTGCTTCGAGATGGTGTCCTCGAAGTCGATGCTGGCACCGCTCAGGTAAGGCACGCTCATCTTGTCGACAACCACTTCGACGCCGTCGTAGTCGCGGACGGCGTCGCCGTCGAGCAGGCGCTCGTCGAAGTAGAGCTGGTAGATCAGGCCCGAGCAGCCGCCCGGCTGAACAGCGACGCGGAGCCGCAAGTCCGTGCGGCCTTCTTGTTCGAGAAGGCTCCGGACTTTACCTGCGGCGACATCGGTCAACTTGACCTCGTGCTCAGGAAGCTCGCCGCCTGCGAGCTGCGCTCCGGTGCTGTTTTCGTTGGTTGCAGTGCTCATTGGCCTACCTTCTTATGACGCTCTTGGCGGCTGCGCCTTCGCGCTGCCTGCCCTTACCCAAATACGTGCGGGTTATAGCTACATGCTACGTCCAGCCAGCGCATAGCTATAACTCCTAACGTAACCGGCCGGACCCTTACGTTGTTCCCGGTCAATGCGGGTGTGGGCTCAGGCGCCTTCCGAGTTCAGCCGGGCCAGCATCAGTGCTTCTGCCAGAACGGCGTTGCGGAAATCTCCGATGTGAAGCGATTCGTTGGCGCTGTGGGCCCGTGAATCCGGGTCCTCGACACCAGTCACCAGGATCTGGACATCGGGATAGGTTTCCGTCAGGTCCGCGATGAACGGTATGGATCCGCCGATCCCCATCTCAACGGCGGGCACACCCCAGGCTTCGCCCAGGGCCCACATCGCGATCCGGGCCGCCGCCGATCCAGTGTCGGTGGAGAAGGCATTGCCGCGCTCCCCCGGCACAAACGTCACCTTCGCCCCGAAGGGCGCGTTCGCCTCCAGGTGCCTCCCCACTGCGTCCATGGCGGCATCGGGATCTTGCCCGGGAGCCAAGCGCAGGCTGAACTTGGCCCGCGCGGAGGGGAGCAGGGTGTTGGATGCGACGTCGACGGCGGGTGCGTCGATGCCGATGATGGACAAGGCGGGCTTGGTCCAGAGCCTCGAAGCGATGCTGCCGCTGCCGGCGAGCCGCACGCCGTCGAGCACGGAGGCGTCGGCGCGGTACTGTTCCTCGTCCACGTCCTCAACGACGTCGTCCCTGGCCACCAGGCCCTCGATGGCCACGTTGCCGTCGTCGTCGTGAAGGGTAGCGATGAGGCGGGACAGCAGGGTCGGCGCATCCAGTACCGGACCACCGAACATGCCGGAGTGCACGGCGTGATCAAGGACCCGCACTTCGAAGGTGCCGTCCACCAAGCCGCGGAGGCTTGTTGTCAGCGCGGGAACGCCGACCTTCCAGTTGCTTGAATCCGCCACAACGATGACGTTCGCTTCGAGGAGCTCGCGGTGTGTTTCGAGGAACGTGCGGAACGTCGGCGAGCCGGCCTCTTCTTCGCCCTCGAAGAACAAGGTGACCCCGAGGCCGAAATCGTCTCCCAGTACCTGTGTTACCGCGGCGTAGGAAGCCAGATGGGCCATGATTCCCGCTTTGTCGTCGGCTGCGCCACGGCCATAAAGGCGGCCGTCGCGTTCCTCGGCGACGAAAGGCTCGGTGTCCCACAAGGTCACGTCGCCCGGCGGTTGCACATCGTGGTGCGCGTAGAGGAGGATCGTTGCTTTGCCTGGCGCGGCAACGCGGCGAGCAACGATAGCGGGGCCCCCGGGAGTCCCGTCGGCCTTGTCACAGCGCAGGATCTGTACGTCGCGGAAGCCCGACTCACGGACCAGCGCCGCAACAGCCTCGGCGCTCCGCTCCAGTTCCGCCGGGTCAAAGCTTGGCCAGGCGATCCCCGGGATAGCGACCAGGTCTTTCAAACGAGCCATGGTCTCGTCAAAAGAAGCATCGATCGAGGACTTGAGCGCATCAACATTGATTGTGCTGGAGCCGCCGGAAAGGGTCTGCGGGATCTCCGCATTCATTGAAGTCATGGCGAAAAGACTACCGCCGGGAGTGGTGCTGGGGAACCGGACCGGGCGGCGTGGCGGGCGCTATCGGAGGGCGGCACGTCACGTCGACTTTGGCGCGGTTCGTGCGGGGTATTCTGTAGTGGTGTTTGGACGTAAAAAGGATGAGCCGAGCGCTCAGGACTCAATAGACCAGCTTGCCGCCGAAGCCCTCGTGAAAGGCGCCGGCAAGGGCGCTCCCACGCCCAAGCGCAAGGAGCAGGAAGCAGCCCGCAAGCGCCCCCTGGTGCCGACGGACCGCAAGGCCTCGAAAGAAGCCGAGCGCATCGCCATGCAGGACCAGCGCCAGAAAATGCGCCAGGCCCTGGACACCGGCGATGAAAAATACTTGCCGCTGCGGGACAAGGGACCCCAGAAGCGTTTTGCGCGCGACTATGTAGATGCCCGTTTCAGCCTGGGTGAGTACCTGATGTTCGGTGCCCTGCTGTTCGTGGTCATCTCCTTCATCATTCCTGCGGGAAGCGACGTCCTCAGCTACATCCTGATCGGGTTCTGGGTCATGTTCCTCGCGGTCTTCGCGGATGTGTTCGTACTCTCCCGCAAGTTGCGCAAGGGCTTGACGCAGAAGTTCGGCGACGTCGAGCGTGGCACCGTCTGGTACGGCAGCATGCGTTCCCTGCAATTCCGCCGCCTGCGCCTGCCGAAGCCGCAGGTGCAGCGAGGCCAGTACCCCGCTTAAGTCCCCCCATCGCCAAGAACACGAGTCCGACGAATCAAAAAGACCCTGGAACAGCTGTTCCAGGGTCTTTTTGATTGTCCGCACGTGGCGGTTCAGGTGCCCGGCCGTCGGCTCCCTGTTTAGCGGCGACGCTTCGCGAGGGCTCTGTTGATGCCGGCGGCCCAGAACGGACCTTCGTACAGGAACGCCGTATAGCCCTGCACGAGGGTTGCTCCGGCGTCGAGCCGCTCCTGGACGTCCGCGGCAGACTGCACACCGCCGACGGCGATGAGCACGAGCCCCTCCCCCACAGCGGCCTTCAGGCGGCGCAATACCTCGAGCGAACGCTCCTTGAGCGGTGCACCGGAGAGTCCGCCGGCGCCGCACGCGTCCACTTTGCCCGGATCGGAAACCAGGCCTTCCCGGCCGATGGTGGTGTTTGTGGCAATGATCCCGTCGAGCTTGAGGTCCAAGGCGAGGCGGGCGACGTCGTCAATGTCTTCGTCACTCAGATCCGGTGCGATCTTGACGAGCAGCGGCACATGGCGGCCGGCGGATTCGTCCGCGGCGTCGCCTACGGCGCGCAAGAGCGGGCGAAGTGTTTCGACGTTCTGGAGCAGGCGCAATCCCGGAGTGTTGGGCGAGCTGACGTTGACTACCAGGTAGTCGGCGGCGGGTGCCAGGCTGCGGGCGCTGACCAAGTAGTCCTCAACTGCGTCGTCGAGCTCGACAACCTTGGTCTTGCCGATGTTGACTCCGATCACGGGACGAACGCCTGAGTGCGCCCGCTGCAACGCCGCCCGGGCGGCCTTGAGCCGCGGGGCCACGGCCGCCGCGCCGTCGTTGTTGAAGCCCATGCGGTTGATCACGGCCTTGTCCTCGATCAGGCGGAAAAGCCGTGGCTTCTCATTTCCGGGCTGTGCCTGGCCGGTGATCGTACCTACCTCCACGTGGCCGAAGCCCAACTCAGCGAGGGCTTCGATTCCGTGGCCCTCTTTATCGAAACCGGCCGCAAGACCGAAGGGCGACGGAAACGTCAGCCCGAAAGCCTCCGTGCGCAGGGAGGGGTGCGGGGCCGTCATTTTGGCCAGAACGCGTCCTGCTCCTGAGCTGTGTGCAAAGCGGATCGCCTGGAAGCCGATCTTGTGGGCCTTTTCGGCATCCATCCAGGAGAAGGCCAACTTGAAGAATGTGGGGTAAACGCGCATGGTCCTAGTTTTCCGGTTTACGGGTCGCGCACCAAACCAGGGCGGTTACCGGACGGTAGCATGTACCAATGCCGAGCAATCCGCGTGATGGAGTTCACTCCAAGGCAACTATTGAAGCCGATGTCGTCGTCATTGGGGCGGGACTGTCGGGACTGGTCGCCGCGGCCCAAGCCTACGCCGACGGCAAACGGGTTGCTGTCCTGGACCAGGAACCCTCCGCCTCCGTGGGCGGCCAGGCACATTGGTCTTTCGGCGGCTTGTTCCTGGTCGACTCTCCCGAGCAGCGGAGGCTGGGCGTCAGGGACAGCCCCGAGCTCGCCTTGAGCGACTGGCTGGCGTCCGCGGCTTTTGACCGGCCGGAAGACTACTGGGCCCGGCGGTGGGCGGAAGCCTACGTGGATTTTGCCGCCGGCGAGAAGCGCCGCTGGCTCAACTCCCTTGGCGTGCGGATCTTTCCACTCGTGCAGTGGGCCGAACGCGGCGGCTATGGTCCCCAAGGCCACGGCAACACGGTCCCGCGGTTCCACGTCACGTGGGGCACGGGACCCGGCGTCGTGCAACCGTTCCTGGCAAAAGTGAACGAGGGTGTGGCCCGCGGAAGGATATCCCTCCATTTCCGGCATCGCGCCACGGAAATTACGACGACGGCGGGCCGCGTCACCGGGGTCGTCGGCGAGATCCTCGAGGCGTCCGGAGCCGGACGCGGCGAAGCATCGCCAAGGACCGTCGTCGGGCGCTTTGAGGCGACCGCAGGAGCGACCATCGTGACCACCGGCGGAATCGGCGGGAACCACACCATGGTGCGGAGGCAATGGCCGGACGGCCGTGCGCCGGAACACATGCTGAGCGGTGTACCGGCATCCGTCGACGGCGAGTTCCTCGCCGCCGCTGCTGCCGCTGGTGGAAGGCTCATCAATGGCGACCGCATGTGGCACTACCCCGAAGGCATCCACAACCACTCCCCCGTGTGGCCTTCGCACGGCATCCGCATACTGCCCGGTCCGTCGTCGCTGTGGATTGACGCGACAGGCCGGCAGTTGCCCGCCCCACTCTTTCCGGGCTTCGATTCGTTGGGCGCCCTCCGGCATATCCTGGCGAGCGGACACGGACATTCGTGGTTCGTGTGCAACCGCACCATCGCTCTGAAGGAATTCGCCCTGTCGGGGTCGGAACAGAACCCGGACCTCACCGGCAAGGACATCAGGCTCCTTGTTTCCAGGCTCAATCCCGGCAGCGATTCTCCATTGCGTCTCTTCCTGGACCGCGGCGTGGATTTCCTGCAAGCCGAAACGGCCGCGGAGCTCGCTGCGAAAATGAACTCGCTGACAGGCTCGGCCCTGATAGATCCTGCCCGGCTCGATTCACTCATCCACGATCGGGACCTGCAGGTGGCGAGCGGACTGGGCAAGGATCCGCAGCTCGCCGCGATCCGGGCGGCGCGGCGTTTCGCCACCGACAAGATCATGCGGGTGGCCCCTCCGCACCGGCTCACCGACCCGGAACACGGTCCGCTCCTGGCCGTTCGCCTCTCCGTCCTGACGCGCAAGAGCCTGGGCGGACTTCAAACGGACCTTCGTTCACGCGTGCTTGACGATTCCGGAGCTCCCGTCCCCGGACTGTACGCGGCGGGCGAGGCCGCCGGCTTCGGCGGAGGAGGCATCCACGGCTACCGGGCGTTGGAAGGAACCTTCCTTGGCGGGTGCCTGTTCTCCGGACGCGCAGCCGGGCGCGATGCCGCGGCGAGTGTCTAAGCTGTTCCCATGGAGTGGCAGACCGATATCCTCGGTGCGGACTTCGAAAGTTGCGCATTCGAGGCGGCCGGACCTGATGGAGTTGTCCGGCGCGCAACGCTGGTCCGCCATGTCCCGCGCCAAGGCGCGGACAGCCCCGGTGGTTTTCCCGCGCCGGCCAACCGTTCGGTCCTGTTCCTGCACGGATGGAGCGACTACTTTTTCAACGTCGCCCTGGCGGAGTTTTGGACGGGTCAAGGCTTCCATTTCTACGCGTTGGACATGCACAACCACGGCCGCAGCCTGCAAGCGGATAGGCCTGGCGGTTACGTCGAGCACCTGAACGACTACGACGCCGAAATCAGCAAAGCCATCGATATGATCCGTTCCGCGGACCAGCGTAGTCAGGAGCCCGGCTCGTTGACCCTCATGGGGCATTCCACCGGGGGCCTCGTGGCCGCGTTGTGGGTCAGTGGCCACCCCGGCTCGGTCCAGTACCTCGTCCTGAATAGCCCGTGGCTTGAAATGCATGGAAGTTCCATGGTCCGCCGTGCCGCGCAGACCATGGTGAAGCCCCTCGCACGGTTCCGGCCCACCACCATCCTGCGCTTGCCCGAACGCGGCTTCTATTTCCGCAGCATCAGCAGCTCGGCCGAAGGCGAATGGCTCGTCGACGAAAAATACCGCCCGCCTTTGGCCTTTCCCATGCGGGCCGGTTGGCTCAGTGCGGTCCTCAGCGGCCACACGAGGGTAGCCCGGGGGCTGAGAATAGATATCCCGATCCTGGTTTTGATTTCCGGAGCGAGCGCCAACGGCATGGTCTGGCAAGAGTCCATGCGGCACTCGGACGCCGTCCTGGACGTCAACACCATGGCAGTCCGGGCCATGACCCTTGGCCGGACCGTCACCCTGGAAAGGGTGGACGGCGGCCTCCACGATGTCTTCCTGTCGGCCGGCCCGGTGCGCGCCGATGCCTATGACAGGCTTGCGCGTTGGATTCACGGATACATCACCAACGGGCCACGGCCTGAACCTCCGGCGGACCGTGAGCTGGGACAAGCGGGGGAAACGCCATGACGACTGAACTCGGGGTGCCGGTCTGGCAACACGACTTCCTGGGCGGTGGATTCGAGGCCTTGGAGCTGGAACTTCCACCGGACGAGGAGGGTCCCGTCTGCGCCACCCTCGTCCGACACATCCGCCAGGTGGCCGCACCGTCAGTGCCGCACGGGCTCCTGGATGCCTTGACCGCATTCACTCGACGGCGACGCCGGCACGACGTTCCCGTCACCCAGGGGCCGCCGAGGGTGGTGCTGTACATCCACGGCTGGGCGGACTACTTCATGCAGACGGAGCTGGCCGAGTTTCTCGGCGCCTCAGGATTCCATTTCTATGCCCTTGACCTGCGCAAGTTCGGGCGGAGCCTGCGGCCCGGCCAGACTCCCGGCTACACCACCGACCTCACGGTCTATGACGAAGACCTTGACGCCGCCCTGCGTGCCATCCAGCAGGATGTTGCCGAGCTGACGGGTAGCGCGGAGGCACCCACCGTCCACCTCCTGGCCCACTCGCTCGGCGGCCTGATCGCGGCGTTGTGGGCTGACCGGAACCCCGGCCGCATTGCCACGCTGACGTTGAATTCGCCGTGGCTGGAGCTCCAGGGCAGCAGCCTGATCCGCAGCATGGCGATGCGTCTGGTGGAACCATTTGCGCGTACCGACCCCAAACGACCCTTTCGTTTCCCTGAGATGCCGGCCTACTGGGAAAGCGTGAGCAACCTGGCCCACGGCGAATGGACCCTCGATCCGGAATGGAGGCCCCGGGCTTCCTTCCCGATCCGTGCAGGGTGGACAAAGGCAGTCCTCGCGGGGCACGCCGCCGTCGAACGCAAACTCAATATCGACGCCCCGGTGCTCGTGCTGCTTTCCGGCCGGACCCGGATCCAGGCCGAATGGACCGCGGAGCTCATGCGCGTCGACGCCGTGATTGACGTAGAGCAGACGGCCCGCCGGGCGCTGGGCCTTGGCCGCCGGACAGCGGTATTCCGCTATCCGGGCGCCCTTCACGATGTATTCCTGTCAAGGCGTACCATCCGACAGCAGGCCTACCGGGACGTAGCTATCTGGTTGGCTTCCTACCCGGACTGAGCGGTTCGCAGCACGCTTGTGCTAATTCGGTACCGCGGTCAGCGGGGTGCCGCAGCGTCTACCGCGCCCCCGTAGCGGCGGTCCCGTTTGGCATAGATCTCGACGGCGTCCCACAAAGTCCGGCGGTCGACGTCGGGCCACAGCGTGTCCATGAAGACGAATTCCGCGTAGGCGGATTGCCACAAGAGGAAGTTCGAGAGCCGCTGCTCGCCGGAGCTTCGCAGGAACAGGTCCACATCCGGAAGGTCCGGTTCATCGAGGTACCTCTGGATGGTCTTCTCGGTGACGGAGCCGGGTTTCAGGCGGCCGTCAGCAACATCCTGGGCAATCGCGGCGACGGCATCGGCGATTTCGGCGCGGCCGCCGTAGTTGACACACATGGTCAAGGTGCAGGTGTCGTTGCCGCGCGTGTACTCCTCGGCGTCTTCCAGCTCCTTGATGACGGAGCCCCACAGCTTGGGCCTCCGTCCTGCCCAGCGGATCCGCACTCCCCATTCATCAAGCTGGTTGCGCTGCCGACGCAGCACATCCTTGTTAAATCCCATGAGGAAGCGCACTTCCTCAGGAGAACGGCGCCAGTTTTCGGTGGAGAAAGCGTAGACACTGACGTACTTGATGCCCAGTTCGATCGCGCCCGCCATCACATCCAGCAGGGCCGGCTCCCCCGCCTTGTGACCTTCGATGCGCGGGAGGCCTCGTTGGTTCGCCCAGCGGCCGTTGCCGTCCATGACGATGGCCACGTGCCGCGGTATCAGTTCTGCAGGGATGGCCGGCGGCCTGGCGCCCGAGGGATGGTGGTAGGGGGCCCTCACCGGGGTGGTCCGCGCCGTTGCCGTCTTCTTTTTTCCCAGTGCCACTTTCAGCTTCGCTCCACATGTTTGAGGGACTTCAATGCTCGTTCAAGATGCCATTGCAGGTAACTCGCCACCAATCCGGCGGCCTCGCGGCGGTGCAAGGACTCGGACATGTCGGCAACAGCCCAGTCCCCCGTCAGCAGCGCACCCAGTAAGACGACGGTCTCGGGTGCGGGTGCCGGCGAACCGGGCGGACGGCAGTCGTTGCAGATCATTCCACCCAAGGGAGCGGAGAAGGCTGAGTGCGGACCGCTCGCCCCGCAGCGGGCGCAATCCGTGAAACTGGGCGCCCAACCGCCGGTTGCCAACGCACGGAGCAGGTAGGAATCGAGGATGAGTTCCGGAGGATGGTCGGAACGGCTCAACGCGGCAAGAGCCCCGACAAGCAGGTTGTATTGGGCGGTTCCCGAATCGGCGTCGGCGTCTGTCAGTTTTTCTGCCGTTTCCGTCATGGCGGCAGCGACCGTGTAGCGGGAGTAATCGGCAGCAATCGAGCTCCCGTAGGCTCCTTTAGCGACGGCCTGGGTGACGATGTCCAGGGTGCGGCCGGAAACGAGTTGCAGGTCGGCCACCATGAACGGCTCCAGCCTGGCCCCGAACCGGCTACTGGTACGCCGTACGCCCTTGGCAACTGCCCTTACTTGTCCGTGGTGCTTTGTCAGCAAAGTGATGATGCGGTCCGCTTCGCCCAGCTTGTGGGTGCGCAGCACCACGGCATCGTCCCGATAGGAGCGCGCTGCAAACGACGAAGGATTGGCCACAGTTAATCTTCGCACCACGCCGGGCCTTCTCGGGTCCAGCGAAGCCGTGCGGCGCCGTGTTGACGGCGCCGCACGGCAAATGGCTACGCCCGGACGGCCCTGATGGCACGGTTGACGGCGGAGATGACTGCCTTGAGTGCCGCGGTGCTCGTGTTGGGGTCGATACCGACTCCCCAGAGGACCCGCTCGCCAACGGCGCATTCCACATAAGCCGCGGCGGTGGCGCTGCCACCTTCGGACAATGCATGTTCCGTGTAGTCCAGGACGCGGACGTCCACGCCGTCTTGGCGCAAGATGTCCAGCATGGCCGCGATCGGTCCGTTGCCCGTGCCGGTTCGCTGGACTACCGTGCCGTCAACACGCAGGGCCGCATGCAGGGTGAGCTCGCCGGACTCATCGGTTTCGGTGCGGATGGAACCCAGAGAGTAGCGACCCCACTGTCCATCCGCCGTGCTGGCCGGCAGGTACTCGTCCTGGAACATGGCCCACAGCTGGGCGCCGCTGACCTCGCCGCCCACGGTGTCGGTGCGGTGCTGGATGACGCCGGAGAATTCGATTTGTGCCCGGCGCGGCAGGTCCAGGCTGTGCTCGTTCTTGAGCAGGTACGCCACACCGCCCTTGCCGGACTGTGAATTGACGCGGATGACGGCCTCGTAGCTGCGGCCGAGGTCCTTGGGATCGATCGGCAGGTACGGAACCTGCCACGTGAAGTCGTCCACGGCCTTGCCGGCGGCGGCAGCGTCCTTTTCGAGGGCTTCGAAACCCTTCTTGATGGCGTCCTGGTGCGAACCGGAGAACGCTGTGAACACCAGATCGCCGCCGTAGGGGGAACGTTCGGGAACGGGCAGCTGGTTGCAGTACTCCACGGTCCGGCGGACTTCGTCGATGTCCGAGAAGTCGATCATCGGATCCACGCCTTGGACGAACATGTTCAGTCCCAAGGTGACAAGGTCCACGTTGCCGGTACGCTCGCCGTTGCCGAACAAGCAGCCTTCGATTCGGTCGGCGCCGGCCAGGTAGCCCAACTCCGCAGCGGCAACGCCCGTACCGCGATCGTTGTGCGGGTGGAGGGAAATGATGATGCCGTCGCGCGGATGCAGGTTACGGTGCATCCATTCGATGGAGTCGGCGTAGACATTGGGTGTGGCCATTTCCACGGTGGCGGGCAGGTTGATGATGACCTGCTTGTCCGCGGATGCTTCGAATACGTCTGCGATCGCGTTGCAGACACGCGCTGCGTACTCGAGCTCGGTTCCGGTGAAGGACTCCGGCGAGTACTCGTACGTGATGTGGGTGTCCGTGAGGGTTTCCTCGTACTTCTTGCACAAACGGGCACCCTGGAGGGCGATGTCCAGGATCCCGTCCTCGTCCTGGTTGAACACGACGCGGCGCTGCAGAACCGAGGTGGAGTTGTACAGGTGGACGATGGCCTGCTTGGCGCCCACGAGGGATTCGTAGGTGCGCTCAATCAGGTGCTCACGCGCCTGGGTCAGGACCTGGATGGAAACGTCATCCGGAATGTGGCCGCCTTCGATGAGCTGCCGCACGAAGTCGAAATCTGTTTGCGAAGCGGAGGGGAAGCCGACTTCGATTTCCTTGTAGCCCATCTTGACCAGCAGCTGGAACATTTTCAGCTTGCGTGCCGGACTCATAGGGTCGATCAGGGCCTGGTTGCCGTCACGGAGGTCCACGGCGCACCAGCGCGGAGCCTTGGTGATGACCTTGTCCGGCCAGGTGCGGTCCGGGAGCTCGACATTGATCTGGTCCTGGAAAGGCAGGTACCGGTGAATGGGCATTCCGGAGGGCTTTTGTGCGTTGCGCATGACTTTGGGCCTTTTCTCTTAATCTTGATGGAAGATTGGCCGGGCATAGCTAACTCCGCAGCGAGGGTTGGCCTAGCGAATGATCGCCTTCGAGGCCCCGCCGCGGCAGCTAAGGAGAAGCATTCCTGCACGCACCATTTCACAGTAACACGGGTGCGTATGATGACAATGCAATACCAGAAGCAACGTCCACTATGCAGACGCGGGAACGGTGGTGAGCCGGTTCCGCTCGTCGTCCGAAGGAGTTCTTGTGCCACAGTCGGGGATCACACTGTCCAACATCGATGAAAGCGTTAGGCCGCAGGACGACCTCTACCAGCACGTCAACGGGGCGTGGCTGAAGTCGACGGTCATCCCTGACGACCGCCCGCTTGAGGGAACGTTCACCGCGCTACGGGACGGCGCTGAACTCGCGGTCAAAGCGATCATCGAGGAGGCTGCCGCAAAGGGCGAGGATGCCAGCGGCATCGAACGCAAAGTAGGCGATCTCTACAACAGCTTCATGGACGAGGAAGCCACCGAGGCCAAGGGCATGGAGCCCATCCGGGCCCGGCTCGCCGAGGTCTTTGCCACAGCTTCGCCGGCCGAAGTGGTTGCCCTGACCGGGCGGCTGTTCCGCTCGGATGTTTCCGGCCTCTTCTCCATCTATCCTGCGCCCGACGCCGGGAACCCGGACCGGATCCTGTTGTACATCGGTCAGGGCGGCCTCGGCCTGCCCGACGAGTCCTACTACCGGGACGAGAAGTTCGAAGGAATTGTCAGCGCCTACGCGAAATACGTCGCCAAGCTCTTCGGCCTGGCAGGCATTCCCGACGCCGACGGTGCCGCCGATCGTGTTGTCGCCCTTGAAAAGGCGCTTGCCTCGCACCACTGGGACAACGTCACCCTGCGCGATCCGCAGAAGACCTACAACCTCAAGACCGCGGAGGAGGGCCGTGAGCTGTTCCCGTACCTTGACGCATGGTTCGATTCCGCCCGGGTTGAGGAAGACAAATTCACCGAGCTGGTGGTGAGCACTCCTGATTTCTTCACCGGCGCCTCCGCCCTTGTCGAGTCCGAGTCCCTTGGCACGTGGCAGGAGTGGCTGGCCCTGCGTGTCCTCAATGCCGCCGCCCCCTATCTTTCCTCGGCGTTCGTGGACGCAAACTTCGACTTCTATGGGACCACCCTGAGTGGCACTCCACAGAACAAGGACCGCTGGAAGCGCGGCGTCGCCGTCGTCGAAGCCGCCCTTGGCGAGGCGGTAGGCCAGATCTACGTGGAGCGCCACTTCCCCGAGGGGTACAAGGCCAGGATGCAGACGCTCGTCGCCAAACTGATCGAGGCTTATCGCGAGAGCATCACGGCGCTTGACTGGATGGGCGAGGACACCAAGGCCGAGGCGTTGAAAAAGCTTGAGGCCTTCCGGCCCAAGATTGGTTTCCCGGACAAGTGGATAGACTATTCCGCCGTCGACATCGACCCGGCCGATCTTCTGGGGAACGTCGAACGGGCCCACAACGCCGACGTCGACCGCCACCTCGATGAGGTCGGCAAGCCTGTCGATCTCGACAAGTGGCTCATGACCCCGCAGACCGTCAACGCGTATTACCACCCGATGTTGAACGAGATTGTCTTCCCTGCTGCGATCCTGCAACCACCCTTTTTCACGGCGGAGGCCGACGACGCAGTCAACTACGGAGGTATCGGCGCCATCATCGGCCATGAAATCGGCCACGGCTTCGACGACCAAGGCTCCCAGTTCGACGGAAGCGGTGCGCTGCGGAATTGGTGGAGCGAGGAAGACCGCAAGGCCTTCGAAGGACTTGCGGCGAAGCTCGTTGCCCAATTCGACGCCCTCGCCCCGTATGCCGCTCCGGAGCACAAGGTCAACGGGAAGCTCACGCTCGGCGAAAACATCGGCGATCTGGGCGGCCTGACCATCGCCTACAAGGCCTACCTCCTGAGCCTTGACGGTGCTGAACCCCCTGTTCTCGAAGGCCTTAGCGGCCAGCAGCGCTTCTTCATGTCCTGGGCTGCCGGTTGGCGCCAGGTCATCCGTCCCGAGGAAGCCATCCGTCGCGTCGCCACGGACCCGCATTCCCCCAACGAGTTCCGGACCAATGCCATCGCCAAGAACCTGGACTCGTTCCACGAGGCGTTCACGGTGGAAGCCGGGGATGGGATGTGGCTGTCGCCCGAGGACCGAGTCAGTATCTGGTAGGCAGCGGCAACTACCTAGCGACGAGTGCCGGGTTGACCGCCTGGCATTTCACGTCGCCCGCGGTCTGCTTGACGACGTTGGACGGTACGGAGGCCACTCCGTATTTGGTCCCGGAATCGAAGTCGCTGCCTATGTAGACCTGGACTCCGACCACGCCGTTGGATGCTTCTATTTGCGAGGCCGGGATCCCTAGGAGACTTGCGACATCCGGCGCGACGTCAGCGTAGCCGGGGCCGTAATAGACAACGGTCTTGGGCACAGCGGCCGCAAGGAAGTGTGCGGCTTTCGTGAATCCGCCGCCAACCAGGGCGGCGGCGATCTCCTGGCCGCGGGATGCGATGCCTGTTCCGTCGGCAACGGTCACTGGCTGAAGGGCCTTGTCATAGGCAGGAGCGGCGGGAGCGCTCGGCGTTGGCGCCGCGCTGTTGCTCGGGGCGCCCGACGCCGCAGGCGAGGGAGCGGCCGTAGCGCCCGGAGTGGTCAGGTCCAGGTTCGCGCGCATGGCGGCGAACAGCTGGGAGGCTTGCGGTTGAACCAATTCGAGCCGGTTGGGGTCGACGGCGGCGGGCTGGGTGGGAGCCGAGACGAAAGCGACCTTGGACAAGTCAACGTCCTTGAGGCGGCTCCCGATGGTCAGGAGCGACTGGACGGACGCCAGGCCTTCATCCACGGTCAGGTTCTTTGTCACGGCATCCGCGATGGACAGGAGGCTCTGCGGATTGCCCAACGTGCCGTCGGACTTGATCTTCCGGGTCAGCGAGGAGAGGAAACCCTGCTGCGCCTGGATGCGGCCGAGGTCGCTTCCATCGCCAAAACCGTGGCGCGTCCGGAGGAAGGCCAAGGCCTGCTCCCCCTGGACCTTCGAGGTTCCCTGGGGCAGCCGGAGCCCGGAGTCGGGGTCGTAGACAGCGTCGCTTACACACACGTCCACTCCGCCTACGGCGTTGGACAGCTCCTTGACGGCGTTGAAGTCGGCCATCATGAAGTGGTCGATTTGCAGTCCCGTTAGCTTGTTCACTGTGTCTACGGCGCAACCGATTCCGGCTTCTGCCATGGCCGAGTTGATCATGACGTTGGAATGGGGCTGATACACAGTGTTGGTTTTGGGATCAGTGCATGACGGGACATCCACCAGGAGGTCGCGGGGAAAGCTGGTGAGGCTCACCCTCTTGTTGTCCGCCGAAATGTCCAGCAGCATCATGACATCCGACTGGCCATAGCCAGTAGAGTCCTGCGTTGAACCGTATTGCGAGTTCTTCCCGTCCCTGGTGTCGGACCCGAGGATCAGGATCTGCAGGCGGTCCGTCGCATCGTTTGCTGCCGCCTCGGTCCTGGAAGCGCCTGCCGACAAAGGTGCTTTGCTGATGTTCGACTGCAAGCGGATGACCCAGTAAGCAGCGAAGGCGATACCGCCGACCAACAGCACCGACACCGTCACGGCAGTGACCTTGAGCCAGAGCGGGAGGCCCTTCGGAGCATTCATGTGGCGGGGGGTGCCGGGGGCTTCCCCGTGGCGTGCAGTGCCGCGCGCACCAACGGTGCCGGGCTCCTGAACGCGTGCATCGCGACGTCGCACTGCGCGCTCAACCTTTCCTCGGAAAATGGGATTCGGACCATTTTACGGGCCCAATCTGGGAAATTCCCCAGCGGCTAGAATCCCAGCTTCACGAGTTGCTTCGGATCGCGCTGCCAATCCTTGGCCACTTTCACGTGCAGGTCGAGGTAGATCTTGGTTCCCAAGAGGGCCTCGATCCCCTTGCGGGCGTTCGTTCCGACCTCGCGCAGCCGGCTTCCGGCCTTGCCGATGATGATGGCCTTCTGGGATGGGCGCTCGACGTACAGGTTGACGCGCACGTCGAGGAGCGGGTTGTCTTCGGAGCGTCCTTCGCGGGGCAGGATTTCCTCCACCACCACGGCCAGGGAGTGCGGAAGCTCGTCGCGAACCCCTTCCAGGGCTGCTTCCCGGATAAGTTCGGCGACCATGACGGCCTCCGGTTCATCGGTGAGTTCACCGTCCGGGTACAGAGGAGGAGAGGGCGGCATGTGGCCGATGAGGACGTCGGCGACGGTATTGACCTGGAAGCCATCGGTCGCCGAAACCGGAACGATATCGGCCCAGCCTTGTTCGCCGAGTACTTCGCGGCCCAAGGCGGCTACCGCCAGGAGCTGCTCGGTCAGGGCCTGCCGGTCCACCAGGTCGGTCTTGGTGACCAGGGCGATGATGGGCTTGCGTCCGACGGCGGCGAGCTGGGCCGCAATGTACTTGTCGCCCGGCCCGATCTTCTCGTTGGCGGGCAGGCAAAAGCCAATCGCGTCCACTTCCGAGAGGGTGTCCGCGACGAGATCGTTGAGCCTCTTACCAAGGAGGGTGCGGGGGCGGTGCAGGCCGGGGGTGTCCACGAGGATCAGCTGGGCGTCCTCCCGATGGACAATGCCGCGGATCGTGTGCCTCGTGGTCTGCGGCTTTGCCGAGGTAATGGCCACCTTCTGGCCGACCAAAGCGTTGGTGAGGGTGGACTTGCCGGCGTTGGGACGGCCCACAAGAACCGAGAATCCCGCGTGGAAGCCGCCGAAGTCCTGATCGGCGTCGAACTTCTTATTGTGCTTGCTCACGTGGAACTCCCTGTTGCGTTGTGTCGGCCTCGTCGAGAAGGTCTTCAAGGTCAGTGTCTTCTTTTGGAATGGCTGCCGCAATGATATGGCTGACCCGGTTTCGCCGGCCTTCCAGCCTATCGGCTTTCAAGGAGATCCCATCCACCTGCACCGCGCTGCCTACGATCGGCACCTTGCCCAGGGTCTTGGCCAGGAGGCCGCCCACGGTGTCCACTTCGTCGTCGTCGAGGTCAATGTCGAAAAGCTCGCCGAGGTCGTCGATGCTCATCCGTGAACTGACGCGGTACGTGCCGTCACCCAGGTCAGTGACCTCGGCATCATTGGAGTCGTACTCATCCACGATCTCCCCCACGATTTCCTCAATGAGGTCCTCCAGCGTCACGAGTCCTGCCGTGCCGCCGTATTCGTCAATGACGATGGCCACGTGAGTGGACTCTTGCTGGAGCTCACTCAGGAGGTCGCTGACAGGCTTCGATTCGGGAACGAATCGTGCCTCGCGGGCTATGGCATCGACGTCCTGGCGCGCCGATGGCTGTTCCGGGCGGTGCAGTGCTGCAGCAACGTCCTTCAAATAGAGAATGCCGCGGATCTGGTCGGCGTTCTCGCCGATGACGGGGATCCTTGAGTACCCGGAGCGCAGGAACAGGGCCATGGCCTGCTCCAGGCTGGATCCGGACTCGATGCTCACAATGTCCGTTCGAGGGACCATCACCGAGCGGACCAGGGTGTCGCCGAAGTCAAAGACAGACTGGATAAGTTCGGCCTCGCTGTCCTCGATCATGTCTGATTCCGTAGCCCTGTCGACGAGTTCACGGAATTCTTCCTCACTGAAGAACGCTTCGTCGCCGCTGGGCGCACCGGGAGCCACCGTGCTGCCGATCGCCACGAGCCAGCCGGGAATAGGACCGAGGATCCAGCACAGGAACCTGATGAGCGGGGCCGAGTAGCGAACCACCCCGCCTGAGTGGGCGCGTCCGAGTTGGCGGGGCGAGACACCCACCAAGACGAAACCAATGACGGCCATGATGCCGGTCGCCGCCAAACCGGCAAGCCAGACGTTCTCGAGGAGACTATGCATGACGACTGCGACTGCAACTGCTGCCGCCATCTCGAACCAGACCCGCCAGAACCGCAGCGCGCGAATGTGCGCAACAGGCTGGGCGAGGATACTGCGAAGCGAATTCCCCCGGCTCCTGACGATGGCTTGCTCCGCGTCGTGCCGCGGCAGGAAGGTGAAGGCAGCCTCAGCCGCGGTCAGCAGGGCGACGAAACTGAGGAACACCAACGCCATCCCGACCAGGATGAGCGAGGTCACAGCATTGTCTCCATGGGGGCGTCCTTGCCAAGGAACGCGGACAGCAGCTCACGCTGCAGGCCGAACATTTCTTCTTTTTCCTCCGGCTCGGCATGGTCGAAACCGAGCAGGTGAAGGATTCCGTGCGTGCAGAGCAGGAGCATTTCATCCTGTGTCGAATGACCGGCGTTGCGCGCTTGCACCTCGGCCACTTGCGGGCAGATGGCGATGTCGCCCAGCATGCCCTGCGGAGTCGGCTTCCCCGGCGTTCCCGGCGTCAACTCATCCATAGGAACAGACAGGACATCGGTGGCGCCGGGTTCGTCCATGAGCTCGATGTGGAGCTTTTCCATCGCAGCTTCATCCACCAGGAGGATGGAAAGTTCGGCTTGGGGGTGAATGTAGAGCCGCTCGAAGATGAAGCGTGAGAGCGTCACCAATTGTGCCTCGTCCACCTGGACGCCGGACTCGTTGTTGACCTCTATGCTCATCGGTGTTCTCCCCGTTTGTCATGGATGGGCGTGTGCTGGACACGCGCCCGGTGCTTTTCATCCCATTTGCTGTACGCGATCACGATGTCGGCGACCAACCGGTGCCTGACGACGTCGGACGCGTCCAGCATCGTAAAGTTCACGTCGTCGATCCCGCTGAGGATTTCCTGGACGATACGCAGCCCGGAGGTGGCACCGAAGGGCAGATCCACTTGGGTGATATCCCCCGTGACAACCATCTTGGAACCGAAGCCGAGCCGCGTCAGGAACATCTTCATCTGTTCCGCGGTGGTGTTCTGCGCCTCGTCAAGAATGATGAACGCGTCGTTGAGCGTGCGGCCGCGCATGTAAGCGAGCGGTGCTACCTCAATGGTCCCGGCGGCCATGAGCCGCGGGATCGATTCCGGGTCCATCATGTCGTGCAATGCGTCGTACAAAGGGCGCAGATACGGATCGATCTTGTCGCTCAGCGTCCCCGGCAGGAAGCCGAGGCGCTCTCCGGCTTCGACGGCCGGCCTCGTGAGGATGATACGGCTGACTTCCTTGAGCTGCAGGGCCTGAACAGCCTTGGCGACGGCCAGATAAGTTTTGCCCGTGCCCGCAGGGCCGATCCCGAAGATCACAGTGTTGTCGTCAATGGCGTCGACATAGTTTTTCTGGTTCAGCGTCTTGGGGCGTATGGTGCGCCCGCGGCTGGAAAGAATGTTGTGAGTCAGGACTTCCACGGGGTTTTGGAGCGATTGGCTGCGCAACAAGGAAACTAGCTGCTGGAGCACGTCCGGGGTGATGACCGTCCCCTTGCCGACCAGGCCGCGGACTTCCTCCAGAAGCCGCATGATCCGCGGGACATCGCTTGACGGTCCGCTGAAGGAGAGCTCGTTGCCGCGCACATGAAAGTCGACGCCGGGGAACTGGGCTTCGATGTAGCGCAGCGCCTCGTCATGGCTACCAAGGGTCTGAACCATCTGATCCGAGTTGTCGAAGATGACAACTTCCGTCCGGGCGCCCGGGACAGAGTGTGGGAACTCGGCCGGACCTGTCTCAACGCTGCCGGCCTTGGGCCGCCCGTTCAATGATTCTGTCATAGTGCTGGCCTCGCGGCCTGTGCTCCTCCGGCTTGGTGATGTCCATCGATTTCCTCCGATGTCCGTTTGCTGGATGGGCGCAGGATCGCGGGCCTCGGATTGCTTTCAATCCTACGCCAGCCAGTCTCCGCAGTCGTTCCAGGCCTGTGCCTGGCGGGGCTGCAGACGGCCGATTCGAACGCTTTGGTATCAACTCGGCATCGACCTCGTATCAATCGCATTGCAGTTCGCCGCCTGAGTATCGAAACGCCAGCCGACGCCCGCGGGACTATGACAAGCTGATTCATGGGCAAAAATGCCCTTGTACCCGGCCACCCGGGCGCACGACTCCACCCGCACCACAGCGGCCGAACACGAGCAGGAATCCACCATCACCAGGCCAGCCGGCATTTCACACGGCACACGCATCCGGAAAAGTTCCGCCATGCTTGCGACCGCCTTGACGGCTGCCTTGTTCCTGTCGGGTTGCATTGCCGATCGCACGGGACAGGGATCCACGACGCCGGTTCCCACCCCGACAGCCGCCCTGCAGGTGGCCCCGGACAGCAATGCTCCGCTCGAAACAACCCAGGCCTCAAACAAGATCCCCGTGTATTGGATCGGTCGAAGCGACACTGACACCTTCCTGTACCGCGAATTCCGTGACAACCCGGGCAACGAGAACCCCATCACCACGGCCTTGCGGATCATGATGTCCCAGAAGCCGTTGGATCACGATTTCTTCACGCCGTGGCAGAATCCGGGCAGCCTGGCGACCTCGATTTCCGGTAAGAACGTGGTCACGGTGGACGTATCCCGCGACGCGTTCAATTCCAATCTCGATGCCGGGATGGCTCAGCGGGCCGTCCAGCAACTCGTCTACACCGCGACCGCTGCGGCCGCGAGCTCCGGCCTGATCGATGCCGGACAGCAGATCAAAGTGACCATCTTGGTGGACGGGCACACGGACTACATGGCATTCGGACAAGTCAAACTGGGCGATCCCATGGTCCGCGACGCAACCATGGTGGCACCTGTGTGGATCATTGACCCGCAGGAGGATTTGACCTTGCCTGCCGGTCCGGTCAAGTTCAACGGGCGAAGCACGGACCCCTCGAAGAAACTGCATTGGCAGATCCTCCGCGAGAACTCAAATGGCGACAAGTCGTCCTACCTTGCCGGGCAGACAACCGCGTCGACCGTCCCGGGACAAGGCGGGGTATTCAGCCTCACCGTGGGGCTCGGAGCGGGCCGCTATGAATTGCGGGTTTCCTTGGTTGGCCCCGATGGCGCCGACGTCGCGACGGATACCCGTTCGTTCAACGTTCGCTGATCCGGCAGGCTTCCTACCAGCGCCCCAGAATGTCGCTGGCCAGCACGACGGCGGCGGGGCCCGCCGTCGACGAGCGAAGCACGTGGTGGCCCAAGAGTGCGGTGACGGCACCGACGTCGCTGAGCTTGGTCACTTCGCGCGGTGAAATGCCACCCTCGGGGCCGACGATGAGCAGGACTTCCAGTCCATCTCCGGCATCCGCGTTAGAAGCCTCGCCCTGCCACTTCTCCAGAACCTCACGCAACGGGCGTTTCGCGTCCTCGTGCAGGATGATCGCCAGATCGGCCGCGGCAACGGCCGCGGCCAAGCCCGAGCCGTCGACGGCGGCACGCACCTCGGGAATCCACGCGCGCCGCGCCTGCTTGGCGGCTGCTGTGGCGACGGATTGCCATTTGGCGTGGGCTTTGGCAGCCCGGTCACCCTTCCAACGGACGATGGAACGTTCCGCTTGCCAGGGCACGACGGCGTCGATCCCGAGTTCCGTTGCCGTTTCGACGGCAAGCTCGTCCCGGTCGCCTTTCGCGAGGGCCTGGACCAACACGAGCCGCACTGTCGGCTGGTGCTCCTCCTGGACGGTGGAGGCAAGGACTGTCAAGGTTCCCTGCCCGGATTCCGTCACGGTGCCCGTGAGCCGTTTACCGGCACCGTCGGCGATATCGACCGATTCGCCGATTTCAAGGCGCTTGACGGTGACAGCGTGCCTTGCTTCGGCGCCGTCGAGCACGAAAGCGTCACCAGGGCCGAGCCCGTCAAGCGTTCCGGCTGCTGTGAAGAATACGGGGTTGCTCACCGCTACAGGTTACCGAGCTTATCCCGCAGCTTCGCGAACATACCGCCACTGGCCACAAGCTTGCCTTCGGTGAACTGCTCTCCGCGCAACTTCGCCAGTTGGCGTAGCAAGTCTTCCTGTGCGGCGTCGAGCTTGCCGGGCGTCTCGACGTGCAGGTGCACCTTGAGGTCTCCCCTGCCGTAGCCGCGGAGGTGGGTGACGCCGAGCCCGCGCAGGGTGATGACTTCGCCGGATTGCGTGCCGGACTTGACGTCGATCTCCTGGGGGCCATCGAAAGTATCAAGCTGAAGCTCGGTACCCAATGCCGCGGCGGTCATGGGAACGCTCAGCGTTGCGTGAAGGTCGTCGCCTTCCCGTATGTAGGTGGAATCGCTGTTGACCCGGATCTCCACGTAGAGGTCACCGGGAGGTCCGCCGGCGGGACCTGCTTCGCCTTGCGACGATAGCTGGATGCGGGTTCCGGTAGCAACGCCGCCTGGCACCTTGACGGTCAGTGAACGGCGGCTGCGGATACGGCCTTGGCCGCTGCACTCATTACAAGGATCCTTGATGATCGAACCGAAACCTTCGCACGATCCACACGGTGCGGCCGTCATGACCTGGCCGAGAATCGAGCGCACAGCGCGCTGGACCTGGCCCGAGCCGCCACAGATGTCGCAGCGCTCGGGGTGGGTGCCCGGACGGCAGCATGAGCCCTCGCACGTGGGACAGATGACAGCGGTGTCCACCTCAAGCTTCTTGTTGACACCGAAGACGGCCTCGCGCAGGTCGATGCGGACACTGATCAGGGCGTCCTGCCCCCGGCGCATGCGTGATGCGGGGCCTTGCATTCCGCCACCTCCGCCACCGAAGAAGGTGTCGAAGATGTCCTGGAAGGCGAATCCCTGGCCCGCGTAGCCTCCGCCGAAACCGTTGTCGGTCCCGTTCTCGTTGCCGGTGGCGTCGTAGACGCGGCGCTTCTGGGGGTCGGAGAGGACCTCGTAAGCATGAGTTACGGCCTTGAATTCCTCGGCAGCGCCGGCACCTGGGTTCACATCGGGGTGCAGCTTTCGTGCGAGCTTGCGGTAGGCCTTCTTGATCTCCTCGCCGGTTGCTTCCGGCGAGACGCCCAGAACGTCATAGTGGCTGCTCAAAGTCGGTATCTCTTCCTTGTTTTACGGTTACACTGCGTTTCTTGTGCGGCGGTTTCCAGCCGAAGCCGTCAGCCGCCCAGAATGCGGGAAAGGTAGCGTGCGACGGCACGGACGGCCGCCATGGTGTTCGGATAGTCCATGCGGGTGGGTCCAAGAATCCCGATCTTGGCGCTGCTGCCCGGACCGTAGCCCGTGGCAACGACGGAAGCTTCGGAGAGCCCGTCATAGGGGTTTTCGCGCCCGATGCTCACCGTGACGCCCCGGGGGTCCTCCGCCATGTCCGACAACAGCCGCAACATGACCACCTGCTCCTCGAGCGCTTCGAGGACCGGACCGATGCTCAGCGGGAAGTCCACATTGGAGCGGGCCAGGTTTGCCGTGCCTGCCATGACCATGCGTTCGTCGCGGCTCCGCTCGGCAAGCCTTTCCAGGCCGAGGGCAAGGGCGCCGGCAAGGTTCCGGAGCGCCGGCGGGCACAAGGCAACCACCGAGGGCAGGACCTGCGGCATGAGGTCGAGCTGGGAGCCGGAAATACTCCCAAGGAATCGCCCGCGCAGGGCCATGAGCTCTTCGTCGGTGGCGTCCGCCGCTGCGTGCACAACGCCCTGTTCCACTTTGCCCGAATCGGCGATCAACACCACCAGGATCTGGCGCGGCGCCAAAAGGACAAACTCGATGTGCCGGACGCGCGCGCGGCTCAGGTGCGGATACTGTACGACGGCGACCTGGTTGGTCAGTTGGGAGAGGAGCCGGACGGTGCGCTCAAGGATGTCCTCGACGTCGTCGGGTCCCTCAAGCAACGAGTGGATGGCCCGGCGCTCGGCAGCCGAAAGCGGCTTGACCTCGGAAATACGGTCGACGAACAAGCGGTAACCCTTGTCCGTAGGGATGCGGCCCGCACTCGTGTGGGGCGCCGCAATGAGGCCTTCTTCTTCCAGGAGGGCCATGTCATTGCGGATGGTGGCGCTCGACACTCCCAAATGGTGCCGTTCGACCAAGGCTTTGGAGCCGACGGGCTCGCGGGAGTGAACGTAGTCCTCCACGATGGCGCGCAACACTTCAAGCTTGCGTGGTTCGCTCACTGCCCACCTCCGATCAACATTTCAACAGTTAGCACTCAACATGCCCAAGTGCTAACAAGTCTAGTATGAGCCACCTCGTTGTTAGCATTGGTACCGCTCGCGGCGAACATGATTCCCGCGCGGTCCTGCGGCATGCCACGGACCGTGACCGATCCCCTAGCGCAAAGTGGTGTGAAGACCGTGTCTTACGACAATTGGGGCCCGCAAGACCTCTCCTCGCCGGCCAAACGGCAACTGCCTGAAGTGCCCGTTGAACGCGGGATGGTTCTCGAGGACGTTCAGTCCGGTTGGGTCGGGGCCGTGACCAGGGTGGAGAAGTCCGGAGGCATGCACATTGTGGTGCTTGAGGACCGTCGGGGTAAGACCAAATCGTTCCGGCTCGGCTTCGGATTCCTGCTGGAGGGCCAAGCAGTGAAACTCCTGCCGCCAGCGCCACGCCCGGCCGCCAAGGGCGCGCCGCAAGCAGGTAGGACGGCATCAGGTTCCGTCCGCGTCGCCGGGCAGCGGGCCCAGGTCGCCAAGGCAAGCCGGATCTGGGTGGAAGGCAAGCACGACGCCGAACTCGTGGAAAAGGTGTGGGGAGACGATCTCCGGGTGGAGGGCATCGTCGTCGAGCCCTTGCACGGCGTGGACGATCTCAAGGCGGCCATTGCCGCGTTCTCCCCCGGGCCGGGCCGACGGCTCGGGATCCTCGTGGACCACTTGGTCCCGGATTCGAAGGAGTCGCGGATTGCTGCCGACGCCATGACGCTGCCGGGCGCCACGGGAAACGTCCTGATCGTCGGTCACCCCTATGTGGACGTCTGGCAGGCAATCCGGCCCAAAGTATTGGGGATCGAGCAATGGCCGACCGTCGCGCGGGGCACTGATTGGAAGACCGGCATCCTGAAGTCGTTCGGCTGGCCGCATGAGACGGCCGAAGACATCGGACTGGGGTGGCAAAAGCTTCTGGGCGCCGTCCACAGCTACGCCGATTTGGAAGCCTCTTTGCTGGGTCGCGTGGAGGAAGTCATCGATTTCCTGACCGTTCCCTGATGATTACCTGCCTCGGGCACGGTGGTTGGTCGGCTGATCGCGTGCCGAGCAAGTATTCTGGGACAGCAACACTGCACCGATAGATACTCGAAGGAAGAAACTGTGGCAGACAACGCTCCTGACGATCGGGACGGCGCCTCGGGCCAGTCCCAGTACCACGGCGTTCCTGCCAACGCGCTGCCCTTGACCGCCTCGGAAGACCGGCAGTGGGCAACCCTGGCGCACTTCGGAGGGATCCTCGGCTGCGTGCCGTCGCTCCTGATCTACTTGATCTTCCGCGAACGTGGCCCGTTCACGGCCCAGGAATCCAAGGAGGCGCTGAACTTCACGTTGCCCCCGACGATTGCCGCAGTGCTCGCCAACATCCTGGTCTTGCTCCCGGTGGTGGGAAACCTGTTCGCTGTCCTTGCCACGGGAATCTGGGTCGCAGTGACCTGCTTCTCGGTGTCGGCCGGAATCCGCGTGAACCACGGACAGCCGCACCGCTACCGCTTCAACCTGCGCTGGATCAAGTAGCGGGTCTTCGCGATCCCTGTGCCGGTTCCCGCGCCGGACGTTAGTCCGGAAGGATCCGGCGGACCACGGCATCCGCGAGTAGCCGGCCCTTGAGTGTCAGGACCAGCCGTCCTTGGAAGGCTGCTCCAGGCTCAACCAGGCCGTCCGCGATGAGGCCCGCGACGGCGTGGCGACCCACCTTGTCGAGGGCATCGACCTGCAGCCCGGTGCCGAGGCGCGCCTCCAGCATGATGCGTTCCACTTCCCGGGTTCCGGCGTCGAGCGTTTCGCGTCCAGCGGCCGGCGAGACCCCGCTACCGAGCCTGTTGGCATAGGCGGTGGGGTGTTTGACGTTCCACCAGCGGACGCCGCCCATGTGGGAATGCGCGCCGGGTCCGATCCCCCACCAATCGTCCCCCCGCCAGTAGGCAAGGTTGTGTTTGCACGCCTGTTCCGGTGTGCGGGACCAATTGCTGACTTCATACCAGTCCAGCCCGGCGGCGCTGATCAGCTGATCGGCGAGTTCGTACTTGGCGGCGTGGTCGTCGTCGTCGATCCCGGGCACTTCTCCGCGCCGGATCTGTGCCGCGAGCTTGGTGCCTTCTTCCACGATCAGCGCGTAGGCACTGATGTGGTCCGGACCGTAGGACAAAGCAGTCTCCAAGGACGTTTGCCAATCAGCCATGGACTCGCCCGGAGTGCCGTAGATGAGGTCGAGGCTCACGGCAAGGCCGGCGTCGCGCGCCCACTGGACAACCAAGGGAACCCGGCTGGGTGTGTGCGTACGGTCCAGGACTTTGAGCACGTGCGGGACCGCCGACTGCATGCCGAAGGAAATCCGGGTGAAGCCGGCGTCGGCGAGCAGTTGGAGGGATTCCGGCGTCACGGAGTCCGGATTCGCTTCAGTGGTGACTTCGGCTCCCGCTTCCAGTCCCCAGTGCCCGACGGCGGCCGTCAGGATGCGTGCGAGATCTTCAGCAGGCAGCAGGGTCGGTGTGCCGCCGCCGAAGAACACTGTGCTCAGGGGCCGCTGAGGCAGCCCTGAGGCTTCCATGGCCCGGACGGCGAACTCCACTTCCGAAATGGCAGTGGACGCGTAGGCGTCCTGGGAGGCGCCGCCACCAAGCTCGGTGGCAGTGTAGGTGTTGAAATCGCAGTATCCGCAACGCACGGCGCAGAAGGGTATGTGGACGTACAGTCCGAACTTGCGTGAATCGACGCCGTCGAGCACCTGCGGAGGCAAGAGGCCGTCCGCAGGTGCCGGATCCCCGAGGGGAAGAACGCTAGGCACGGAATTCCCTCCGGGCCCGTCCTGTGCGCGTCGCTCCAGGGTGAGCCTGTCCCGCAGCGTTCCGGGCGAAAAGCCGCATTACTTCTTGGCCTTGTCCTTGGATTCGTCGGTGGTCAGGGCGGCGATGAACGCTTCCTGTGGAACTTCCACGCGGCCCACCATCTTCATGCGCTTCTTGCCTTCCTTCTGCTTTTCCAGAAGTTTGCGCTTACGGGTGATGTCACCGCCGTAGCACTTGGCAAGGACGTCCTTGCGGATGGCGCGGATGCTCTCGCGGGCAATGATCCGCGAGCCGATAGCGGCCTGGATGGGCACCTCGAACTGCTGGCGGGGAATGAGCTCGCGCAGCTTGCCAGTCATCATGACCCCGTAGGCGTAGGCCTTGTCACGGTGGGTGATGGCGCTGAAAGCGTCAACCTGCTCACCCTGGAGCATGATGTCCACCTTGACCAGGTCGGCGACCTGCTCGCCGTCGGCCTTCCAGTCCAGCGAACCGTAGCCTCGGGTCTTGGACTTGAGGATGTCGAAGAAGTCGAAGACGATTTCGGCCAGCGGCAAGCGGTAGCGGATTTCCACCCGGTCTTCGGAGAGGTAGTCCATGCCGCCCATGACGCCGCGGCGGCTCTGGCAGAGCTCCATGATGGCACCCACAAACTCATTGGGCGCCAGGATGGTGGCCGACACCATCGGCTCGCGGACCTCGGCGATCTTGCCCGTGGGGTACTCGCTGGGGTTGGTGACGTGGATAACCCGCTTGTCCTCCAGCGTGACCTCGTACTCAACGTTGGGAGCGGTGGAAATGAGGTCGAGGTTGTACTCGCGTTCGAGGCGCTCACGGGTGATTTCCAGGTGCAACAGGCCGAGGAAGCCCACACGGAAACCGAAGCCCAGGGCGGCAGACGTCTCGGGTTCGTAGACGAGCGCTGCGTCGTTGAGCATCAGCTTCTCGAGGGCATCGCGGAGCACGGGATAGTCGGTGCCATCCAAGGGATACAGGCCGGAGAAGACCATGGGCTTGGCATCGGCGTAACCGGCGAGGGACTCCGCCGCGGGCTTGGCCAGGTTGGTAACAGTGTCGCCGACCTTCGACTGGCGGACGTCCTTCACGCCGGTGATCAGGTAGCCTACCTCGCCGACGCCGAGCCCCTTGGAGGGAGTGGGTTCCGGAGAGCTGACACCGATTTCCAGGAGCTCGTGGGTGGCGCGGGTGGACATCATCTGGATCCGCTCGCGTGGGTGCAGCATGCCGTCCACGACACGGACATAGGTGACCACGCCGCGGTAGGTGTCATACACGGAGTCGAAGATCATGGCGCGGGCCGGAGCGTCCGGGTCGCCGACAGGGGCTGGAAGATCGCGGACGATCTTGTCCAGGAGGGCCTCCACGCCGACGCCGGTCTTGCCGGACACGCGCAGCACGTCCTCGGGATCGCCGCCGATCAGGTTGGCGAGTTCCGCCGCATACTTTTCGGGCTGGGCGGCCGGGAGGTCGATCTTGTTGAGCACCGGAATGATTGTCAGGTTGTTTTCCATCGCCAGGTAGAGGTTGGCGAGGGTCTGGGCCTCGATGCCTTGCGCCGCGTCCACCAACAGGACCGCACCTTCACAGGCCGCGAGGGAACGGGAAACCTCATAGGTGAAGTCAACGTGGCCAGGGGTATCGATCATGTTCAGGGCGTAGCTGGTGCCGTCAAGTTCCCAAGGCATGCGGACAGCCTGGGACTTGATGGTGATGCCACGTTCGCGTTCGATATCCATGCGGTCCAGATACTGGGCCTTCATGTCGCGGGACTTAACGACGCCGGTGTACTGCAACATGCGGTCGGCCAAGGTGGATTTACCGTGGTCGATGTGGGCGATGATGCAGAAGTTCCGGATGATGGCCGGATCTGTCGCGGCGGGCACCGGTGCGGTGCGGGCCATGGGAGACACGCAGGGTCCTTACTGTCGATACTCACACGGCCGGACTCCGGACTGGCCTGGACCATTCCGGCCGATGCCGCATATCTGAACTAATAGTCTCCCATGAACACGACGCCGCTTGTGCACTGTGATCGGGCGCCGTCGCAATGTGGGAGACGCATGGTGAGCAACTTGATGCGCGACGCGGCATGGCAATGGAAAGTACGGTGGAGCCATGGCATCGGACACACATTTGCTTGGCAGACTCCTCAAAGGCTCCTTGGGCTACCTTCGACGGATCATCGGAGCCCCGGCTGGCGCACCCGCTCGCCCATCCCCGAAAGCCGGGGCCGCGGCGACAGCGAGCCGGACACGAAGCGCAAGCACCGGCGTCGGGCAGCTTTCACGCCCCTATCCGGGCGACTTCAGGGGCGCCGTGTCTCCGCGGTACGCCCCCAACCCCGACGGCAAACCGGACCCCGGAGAAATCGTGTGGTCCTGGGTCCCTTACGAAGAGGATTATTCCCAAGGTAAGGACCGGCCGGTCCTGTTGATTGGGCACGACGGCGGGTGGCTGCTGGGGCTGATGCTGACCAGCAAAGACCACGACAACGGGCTCCATTCAGACGACTACATCGACATCGGGACCGGCGCCTGGGACCCCCAAGGCCGGCCCAGTGAGGTCAAGGTAGACCGGGTAGTTCGCGTCAGTCCGGCGGACGTCCGGCGCGAGGGTGCCGTCCTCGACAAACGCACTTTCCAACTAGTGGCGCGTCGGCTCAACGGGCGACACGATCCGGCATAGACCCGAAATCCCCGGAAAAGCGCCGAGTCTGATAATATTTATGGCTGTGTGTCCGTGCAGGTCGACGGCCACTCATGGTTGGCTGCCATAGGCATCCCCACGCCGCTCAGTCGATGGCCAACCTGAAAACCCTCTAGACCATTTCCGCATTAAAAAGAGAGTTCACACACGTGGCTAATATCAAGTCCCAGAAGAAGCGCATCCTCACCAACGAGAAGGCTCGCCTGCGTAACAACGCTGTCAAGTCTGAGCTGAAGACGGCCATCCGCGCCGTTGCCACCGCCGTTGAGTCCACGGACAAGGATGCCGCTGCAAAGGCTCTTGTTGCTGCCAGCCGTAAGCTGGATAAGGCTGTCAGCAAGGGCGTTATTCACAAGAACAACGCTGCAAACCGCAAGTCGGCGATCTCCAAAAAGGTCAACGCACTCTAAGGTTTTTCCAGTTCGACTGAGCTGAACGCGTGAGGCCGGCACCCATTGGGTGCCGGCCTCAGGTATTTAAGGCTGAGCTACCTGAGACGAGCAGGACGGAGTTCACGATGGCGACGATGACGAAGAGCATCGCAAGGCGCCCGTTCGGGGCAACAAACACCTTCTTTGCAGCCGCAATGTAGATGGCCCCCGCGATGGTGCCGAACAGAATACGCACCCAGGCTTGACCGAGGAGACCGAGCGCTTCGGGCTGCAAAAACAGACCCATGACGAGGACAGTGGCCATGAACGGGATTTGACCTAGAAGAACCCAAAACCAGCTGGCTCCAAAGGTGGGGCCATGTCCTTTGACGATGCCCTTGTATATAAGCCTCAATATGAGGGCTTGCAGAAACGATGCCAGGATACTCCAGGCAATGACGCCTACGCGGAGGAAGGTGAGGAGCACTTCTTGGCTCGAAAACTGGTTGTGTTCGGCATTTTCCGTGGCCAGCCGTCCAATGCTCGGCCCCACAGCGAATTGGGCAGCAGCAGTGTATGCGAGCAGGAGGCAGATGATCCAGACCGGGTTGATCTTCTTCGGGCTCTGCGGTGTGGGCTGATCGGACGTCTTTGGGCTCGTGGAGGTCATGACTTACCTTTCGAGCAGTGCGTGTTCGGCCCACTCGGCCAGGGCAGCCAGGAAGTAGAAGGTAGCTGCGGCGATGAGGACTTCGCACATCTTGTGAGCCACGTGACGCCAACCGTGTTCTCCTCTGACCGTTCCGAGAAGTGTTGGCCAAAATAGGCGTGCCCCGTGGATTGTGAGCGTCCACGCTACGATCTCGAGGGGAACGTGGATCGCGGTGAGCGCAACGGTCTGGTGAAGGCCAACAGCCGCGGTACTGGCAACCAGGCCCATCCCGAGCCAAAAGCCGTTGAGGATCATCATGACGATCGCACCGTAGTGGGTCAGGAAAAGAGCGAGAACAGCCAAGGAAGCGTTGTGCAGAAGTATTCCTGGCACGCTAATCGAAGTCACGTCACTGCTGCTGCCCCACGTGAAGAGAGAAGCAAAACCTATCCCGCAGGCCATGGCGATCAGAATTTTCAAGGAATCGGTGCCCAGATATGGGAAGTGGGAACGCACGGCCTTGAAAGGAGCGCGAACGCTATTGGTGAGACGACTGCTCATTTTCGCGCTCCTGTTGGGCGCAGTTCGACTGTATCCTTTTGGCGGATCGCGAGATCGTAGTCGGTCCAGTGGTCATCCTCGTGTGTAGCCACGAGGACCAGTCGGCCTCTTCCTACGGCGAGGATTGACTGGCGTGCGACTAAAGAGGCTTGCTGGTCCAATCCGTTAAGGGTCTCGTCGAGAAGTAGGACATCGACGTTCCTGAGTGCCAAAGCTACTGTCAGAACCAGTCGCTGGCGCTGTCCGAGGGATAGGTCTGCGACCTTGGCTGGCATCATCTGTTCCGTCAGAAGATGATGCCCTTCATCTTCCGGCATCTCCGACGTGCCAATCAGCGGCCTGACCATATCCAAGTGTTCTTCTACCGTGAGGTAGTCGAGGGTAAGAAAGTCCGTGTCTAGATAGACCGCCGTGAAGTCCTTTCTCCACCGCTCGATTTCAGTGCACGACGTCGAGATCATACCGCCGAGGAGCTTGAGTAGCGTCGTTTTGCCGCATCCATTCGGCCCTCGAAGCGCAACAACGCCGCGGTCCGGAAGATCTACGGCAGCTCCGTCAAAAATGACGTGGGATCCAAAGGCATGATCGACACGCGCGAGAGATTTCAGGTGTCCTCCGTTTCGGTGGCAGATAGTTCACGCAGCCATGCAGGCGCGTCGTTGAGAACAAGGGCGGCCAAGAGCACAGCCACGAGAGTCAGTCCGCCAGACGCGATGCCAAGCCAAGGACCGTTTGTTGCTTGCGGTGCAGCGGTGCTCAGAATGCCTGAGAACACAACTGCGAGGCCAGCGCAAAGTGCTGCGCCTAAGCCGGCCTTGGATTTCTGCGCCAACTTCGCGACGTGCGAGGCCGGCATAACGGCCGTCCGACGCTGGACGATCAAGGCGTCGATGCTTATCTCGAGAGCGACAAGGGCAGCGAGCAAGACCGCCGCCTGGGTGTACTTTCCCAAAAGGAGGAATACACACAACATAAAGGTCAAGGGTGCGGTTACTACGATCGCAGTTACCAGGCTGCGGATGATGAGGGGCTTTACCCAGGACGGTTTAAGCCTTACTAGGAATAGGGCAAAGCCCAAGGTTTCGGGTGACGAGATCCTTACGAAAGACGATCGATACAGAACTACCCCCGAGAAGAAGACAACGAGAGCAATAAACGGCGCCGTCCACGGCCACGGTGTCATTTCCATGACCGACAAGGCCAAGCTTGACAAGAGAAAAATGCATGCTGCTTTAATTGATAAATCAGTCAGCAACTCACAGCCACGCAGCGCACGGGGATGGGCTGCGACCCAGTATAGAACAGGCGTGGAAGCTGCCGTAAGAACAGTGCCTGCCATGATCAACAACAATTTGTAACCCAATCCAGAGCCTAGGGTGTCATCGACCTCCAACCACCATGCATTCGCAAACAGAAGAATCAGGCTGCTCGCAGATAAGGCAACAATCAAAATAACGAGCACCCGGTTCGCCGTTCTCTTCAGGGGTGCCACGACAAGAAATGATGAGATAACGAGCGCCCCGACGGCTAATAGATTACTAACCTCGTGCCACCGCAGGTTCTGAAGGATGAGCATGCCAGCAAGACCCAGATCCGTAAGGACCAAACCCGCGCGCATCCCAACCCCCAGGGGTGCTGACACGGTGTTCCAGCAACGGTGGGATTGGCTGTAGCGACGCCTCGCTTGTATGAGCGCTACTGCCAACAGCACCGCCGCGATGCTCACCAGGTCAGGAGTGCTTAGCGGAATTCCCAATGTGGCTAACCCAGCTGGCTGGGGCGTCCACACCATACCCACGCCGATGATGAGTAATGTCAACAAATGCCCAAAGATCAGTGCGTTGTTGATGGTCGTAGCGTGAGCTGGAAAGCCTAAACTCGACAGAAGGTCCTGGAACCGATGGGACCTGCGCCGAAAATCGTTTGTGAAGGTGGCCTTGCACCCGGAGAGGACCACAGCGTATACACGAGTACGCCTTTGGGTGACGTCAGGCGAGTTCATTGTGGCCTTCTCATGGGCTGGTACGTAAGTGTTAGCGGTTTACCATGCAACGAACTGCTTCAGCGCCCACTTCTTGGCCAGACCAAATTTTCGCCATCTTCCATGTGAGTGAGCCGTTGGTGCGGCTCCGGCTCTCAACGGGAGTTGACATGAATGTTCCTTTCATACAGTGATTTTCGTAGTCACCCGTCCGGCATCTCAGAGGGCTGACACAGCGGGCTCGTCATCCGGAGGAAGGACTTCCCCACGGCGAAATCTACGGTCAAAAAGACCGCCGAGGTAGCCGTTTGCCTGAATTTGAGTGGTCATTGCCCGAAATTGAGTAGTGATTGCCGCGGAATTGAGTGGGTAGCCAGGCCGCCTATGAGTGTGCCGCCTGTGAGTGTTATGCGTGCGACGCGCCGGGTTCCGGCATCAGGGTATTTAGGACTTCGGGGTTCGACTCACGACGCGCAAATGGACTAGCGACGCAGGGGATTCGGGCGTCGCCAGGAAATGTGCGTGTCGCCCAACAATATGGGTGTCACGCGTGGGCTTAGCGGCCTCGGGCCGCGTTCGAAATGACCGTGACGGCGTGCTCTACCGCGTACACGGGATCCCGGGAGAGGCCCTTTACTTGGGCATCCGCTTCTGCCGTGACTTGGATGGAACGGATCAGGCCTTCAGGGGTCCAACGCCGGACGTCCCGCTGGGCTTGTTCCACCAGCCATGGCTGCATGCCAAGCTGCTTGGCGATCTGTGCCGACGACCCCTGGGCTCCTGCAACCTTGGCCAAGGTGCGGAGCTTCGCGGCAAGGGCGGCCACCAGCGGCACCGGGTCAACCCCAGTGGCAAGGGCATGCCGGAGGCTGGACAGGGCCTGCGGCCCGTTGCCGGCCATGGCGGCGTCCGCAACCTTGAATGCCGTGGCTTCCACGCGGCCGCCGTAGTAGCGCTCCACTGTGGCTGCGTCGACCGCGGTGGTAGCGTCCGCGATGAGCTGGTTGCATGCGGCAGCGAGCTCGGAGAGGCTGGCGCCGACCGCATTGACGAGGGCCTGGACGGCTTCCGCCTCGATGCGGCGGCCGCCTGCCTTGAATTCCGAGACGACGAATGCTGTTTTCTCGGCGTCCTTTTTCAAGGGTTGGCAGTCCACCACCGGCCATCCAGAGGACTTGATGGCGTCCAGGAGTTTCTTTCCGCGCACTCCGCCACCGTGGCGAAGGACCAACACGACGTCGCTCTCCGGTTGGGCTACGTATTTCAAGGCATCGGCAAGGAAGGCATCGGTCATCGACTCGAGGCCCTCGATCTCGATAAGTTTGGCCTCGTCGAACAGCGACGGCGTGACCGCCATTGCGAGGGAACCGGACTCGTAGCTTCCGGCATTGAGCTTGCTGATTTCCACTTCCGGTGCTGCGGCCCGCACCTGAGAGCGGATCCGATCCATGGCACGGATTCCGAGGTATTCCTCAGGGCCGGTGATAAGCACTACCGCGGACGGGGTAACGTCCCGCCAGCTGGCGGTGTTTGCCGCGGAAGTTTTAGCCTTGGAGACCTGGGCAGCAGCCAACGTTGCTTCCTTCCAGAAGGGTTTTTGCAGAATCCCAGTCTCCCACGTTCAGCGTCCAGGGCGGTGATCCTCATACGCGCGGCCCGCCTACGGGGCGGCGGCGAGACCCGGAATGGGCCTTGGCCCGTCGACGCCGGACGACCGACTCCCCCGCGGCCATGAGCAACACCAAGCGGCGGTGCAACGACAGTACAGCTGAGCCCGCCAACGTCGGATGCAGGACCAGCCACACAATCAGGATGGTCACAACAGACCAGAGAAGCATGGTGGCGATTCCCGTTGGACCTTCAGGCCACGGCAGGGCCGCTCCCGGAAGTCCTGCGAAGAACCTGGCGATTGCCGCCACGATTTCCGCGCTGGCCCCGGCGATGGCCATGGGAATGACCGAAAGCCAGGGAATCAGCGGAACGAGGGGAACCGCAATGGTTCCCAGGATCGTCACGGGTGCGACAAACGGGGCGACTGCGATATTGGTCAGCAATGAGTAGCCGGAGAATTGGGGTTGCAAGGCCACGATGACCGGGCTGCACAGAAGTTGTGCGGCCAAGGGGACCGCGACGGCGGAGGCTAGCCAGGAAGGCACCCACGTCGGAGCCCAGGAGGCGATGGGCCGTGCCAACAGGACAATTCCCAGGGTAGCGAGGACAGACAAGAGAAACCCCACACTCGTACCAAGTGAGGGGTCCAGGATGAGCAGGCCAGTGACCGCGAGGCAGAGAAAGCCCAGGCTCCGGCCCCGCCGGCCACTACTCAGCGCGGTGAGGCCGATAGCACCCATGACTGCCGCCCTCAGGACGCTCGCGTCCGGTCCGACCATCATGACAAAGGCCGCCAAGCAAGCAAGGGCCACGATTGCCGCGACTCCCCTGGCAAGCCGAAAGCTCCTCGCGAGGAGCACCAGGCCGCCAAGAATGAGGCTGCAGTTTGCACCACTCACGGCGGTGAGGTGGGTGGTGCTGGTGGTTTTCATCGCGGCCTCCAGGCCTTCGTCCAGGCCGGTGGTGTCGCCCGTGACCATTCCTGGTAGGAGTCCGGCGGCGTCGCCCTGCAACCACTCGGCGGCGGAACTGAATTGCTTTTTCAATTGCGCTGGACCTTGGGGAATGTTGGCAGATCCCCCCGTCTGGTGCCTTGCTTCCGTCTTGCGCCGCGAGTCCGGCCGCATGGGTGGGGTGGCGGCGGCAAGGACACCGGCCTCGACCTGTCCTGGCTTTGCCGGCTTCAGCTTGCCGGCGGTTCGTACCTCCTGTCCCTTGACGACCTGGTCCCAACCTTCGCCTCCGGTCAGCAGAATTCTTGTGCGGGTGCGGATCAACATGCCGTCGGCCGCCATATCAATCACTTCGGCGGGTACGGCCCACCGTCCCGATCCACGTGAGTCCGTGCCAAATTCGCGGGGATCACCCACGATTAACACATGAATGACAACCGAGTCGCGCGCCGCCGCAGCGTCGGCAACCGGACCGTCCTGGCGCGGTCCGGCCTGCGTCGCGGCGTGGGCGGCCACGGCTGCGGCAAACAAGCACGCAACAGCCAACGTGGCAGGAAAGGTCCTCAGGCTTTGAGGGGCCACGGCCCGAGCGCTGAGAAGAAGACACGCGGCGACGGCCAAAGCCACGCACACAACTCCCGTCCACAGCGGAGGTAGATAGGCGGAGGCAAGGGAAACAGCCCACGTGAGAATGGCAGAGGGGGCCAGTCGAAGGTCCACGCGCCCCGGGCCCGCCTTGGTTCCGCTCACCCTAGACCGTCACCAAGGGCAGAAGGGATTCCATCATCTTGGGACCAACACCATCCACTGCATCGAGGTCCTCCACGGAAGCGAACGGACCGTGTTGCTGCCGCCATTCGACGATCCGTTTTGCCAGGACGGGGCCGACCTTCGGCAAGGTATCCAGTTCCTCAGCGGTCGCGGTGTTGAGATTGACTTTGCCACCGGCAGAAGTCCCGGCCCCGGTGCCACCGGCCGTTGGGGCACCGCCGACTGGTCCCGCAAGCTGCGACGGAGCCGCCTCCCCTATCCTCGGAACATGAATCTTCGCCGAGTCCTCGACGACGGCGGCAAGGTTGAGGCTGTCCAACTCGGCTGTTGGATCCGCACCACCAGCTGCAGCGATCGCATCGAATACCCGCGCACCGGCGGGCACCCTGACGATCCCGGGATTCTTCACCGCACCCGCGACGTGCACGATAAGTAACTGGGCGCCGTCGGGAGATTCCGGAGCCCCGTTGACACCGGCTTTTCCGCTACCCGTGCCCGCTTCCGGAGTTCCTCCCGCATGTGAACTTCGGACGAGAGGCGCAATGGTCGGCTGCCCGGACCACGACTGCCAGAAGAACCAAACCACCACCAGCAAACAAGGCAAAGCCAACAACACGGCCACGCGCCATGGTGTGCGCCACCGAAGCCGCGATGGAGATCCTGCTTCTTCGGACAAGTCTTCGGTGGCTGACTGCGCTCCAGCATCGTCCATACCCGATGCGGATGCCATCAAGGTACCCATCGGAAGCAAAGGTTCCGTCTTGTTGTCGTGCCTCGGTTTCGCGACCGCCTCGTCGTCCGGCGTTGGCGCAAGACGGACAGCGAATCGGAGCCGGGCGGCACTCGCAGCGTCGTCCGCGGGTGAAGCTCGGTTCCTACGTGGCATATCCACGAGCCTAGAACTTCCATGCTCGCAGCTGCAGCCCGGATCGGTGCTATGTGGACAGGGCCGCCGCAGAGTGCCTGTGGAGGATCAGTGGCCGCATGACACGGCCCAAGGCGGGCTCATATTTGGAAGTAGTGGTTTCTTCGGGGTTTCCGGTCCGGGTCGGTGTGGGGTGGCGGGATGAACCAGGGCACGCCTGTTTGGACTTGGATGCGCCAGTCTTCCTTGTGGATCAGGTGATGGTGGTGGCTGCAGAGCAGCGTGCCGTTGGCGGCGCTGGTGGGTCCGCCGCGGGACCAGTACTCGATGTGGTGGGCCTCGCACCACGGGGCCGGCATGGTGCACCCGGGGAAGGCGCAGCCCTTGTCCCGCGCGGTGATGGCTTTGCGCAGGTGCGGCGGGAAGATCCTTGAGGCCCGGCCGATGTCCAGGACCTGGCCCTCGCCGCCCAGGACCACGGGGATGATGTCCGCGTCGCAGGCGAGTCTGCGCAACGTGGCTGCCGGGACGGGCCCGGTGAACGTGAACGACCCGGTGCTGCTGCCTTGCCGGGGGTGGTTGAACAGGGCGGGCTGCCTGGGTGAAGACTGCCCGAAGGGTGAAGGTTGTCCGGCCTGTGAAGCTTGCCCGGGCTGGGGATGCCGGTGGTCGTGGGGGAAGAGGTCGCGGTGGTTGATGGTGGCCAGGATCTGCGGGCGGTGCCCGCCCGCGGCGGGCAGGGACCCCGTGGCCAGGGCGAGCCGGCAGGCGCCGACCAGACCGTCCAGCAGCTTCTGCGCCCTCGACCGCGGCTCCAGCGCCCCGGCACTCTCGGACGAATCGCCGGACGGTGACGGATCTACGCATGGTTCGCCGGATGCCTCGGCGGATGCCTTGCCGCATGCTTCCGCGCAGGCAGGAACCGCGCTGACCTGACCGGCGCCCTGGGCTGCTGTGCCCTGGGGTGTGCGGGTGCGGGGGTTGGCAGCGGTGTTCATGACCGTGAGCAGGTGCTCGTATTGCTCGGTGGTGGCGAAGATCTCCACGTGTTGGAGCCCGTGCTTGGGGCGGCGCAGGAACGCTCCTTGGTGGTGGCGCAGGGATTCTTCGGACGGTTCCGGGCCGTCCTGGTCGATCGCGTCGACCCAGCGCCGCGCCAACCTGGCCAGGAAGTCCTGGTCGTTTTCCTCCGCGGTGCGGACCAGGGCGTGTTCCATCTCCGCGGCCTTCTCCGGGCCGCACAGCGGTCGGACCTTCGCCGCGGCCGTCGTGATGATCCCGGCCGGGCGGGACCCGATCACGCCGGACGCCAGCGCCGCGGCGGTTTCCTCATGCCGGGCAGGGACCGTTTCTCCGGTCAGGCCGCGGCCCGGCAGCAACTCCCGGGCCAGCGCAAGCCGGCGGCCGGCCTCGGCGGTACTGATCCGCAGCAACGACCGCAGGTGCTCGGCTGTGGACCTGAACTCCCCGCCCCGGCCGCTTCCAGCCTGCGCGGAGCCGGCGGCGCCATCCTGCCCGGAGCCGGCGGCACCATCCTGCGTGTCCGTGGGGGCTGGCGTGGTCCCGGACGTCCAGCCCGCGCCGGAGCCGGTCTCCGCATCGGCAGCCCAGCCTGTCGTCCAGCCCGTGGTCCGGCCCGGCCCGGCGGCGGGTTCTTCGTTACGGGCCCGGTCCAGCCCTGCAGCGGCGAGCAGTTGGAGATAATCCATGGTGCGGGAGAGTGTCTCCACCCCGGACGCGAACGCGACGGCCTCCTGGAAACCCAGCCGTCCGACGTCGTCGGCCGCCTTGCCGGCCAGCGACCTGACTGCCTCCACGGCCCCGTCCAGGGCAGCCTGCGGCCCGTCCCGACCGCCCGGATCCACCAACGCCAGTCCGCCCGGACGCCCGCCCGGAACCCCGGCAAAACGCAGACCACGGCCATGATCGGACACCCCGAAATACCCGCGGGACGCAGGGCCCTGCCGAGTGTCGAAGTATCCGATCGCTTCCATGGCAACACTCTGCCACGAGGGTACGACAGTATAAGGCCGTCGCTCAGGACTTCGGCTCACGGCAACCTCCGCGTAGCCGGATACGTTGCCTCATGTGAAAACCTCCGCGTCGCGGCGTCGTTCGCAAGTGTGGCGGCAGTTGGGGGTTATGCCTTTTCCGTGGAGCTAACGATGGCCCGGCAACAAGCTCTGCCGAATGGGATGACGCCATCTCGGTGTTTGTGAGATCGACCTGATGGGCCAGGCTTTGTATGAGAGCATCCACGCCGGAAAGGTTTTGCGCGTTCGCTGGCGAGTTTCCGGTTATAGTCGCTGCGCTCATCCGCACCAGCAGTCCGCCCTGTTCGTCGGTCAGCTCAAGCTCCCGGTCCCGGCGCAGCAGCGGCACCAGAACAGGCAATGAACGCCGCCTTCAAACGCATCAAGCCCGGAGCCCTCTCACACAAGATCCGCGCTCGACCGGAACTGGAAACACTGGCCCTGACTAAGAAGCCAGCACCCCTCAAACCCGTCAATCGCGCCTGGAACAGCGAGCCATGGCAACACTCTGCCAGGAGGGTACGACAATATAAGGCCGTCGGTCAGGACTTCGGCTTATGGCAACCTCCGCGTAGCCGGATACGTTGCCTCATGTGAAAACCTCCGCGTCGCGGCGTCGTTCGCAAGTGTGGCGGCAGTTGGGGGCTATGCCTTTTTCGTGGAGCTAACGATGGCCCGGCAACAAGCTCTGACGTAGAAGAAGGCGTGCTCAAGCCCCAGCTCCCGTTCCGCACCCCGGCCGAATGGGATGACGCCATCCCGGTGTTTGTGAGATCGACCTGATGGGCCAGGCTTTGTATGAGAGCATCCACGCCGGAAAGAAGTTTTGCGCGTTCAGCGGGAGCCCGCCCGCAGTTACGGTTTGCTCCGCATCGTGTTCGCCTGATCCGTTGTGGCTCCCGCAGTGCCGCTGAGGAGCGTTCCGGCGCCAGGAGTACTGCTTTCCCCGACAACCACGGCCAAAACGCCGAGCCCCGCGTGGGCCGCGAGAACGGCAGGCAGGGTACTGATCTGCGCAGGCGGGCAACCGCGGCAGTTCTCTCCCAGCCTGGCCGCGAGGCGCTCTGCCTCTGCCAGGTTCCCAAAATGGTGCACGGCGAGCCGCGATTGTCCTGCAGGCCGGGAATTGACATCCGCAGCAACGATTTCCTCAAGCCGGGCAACGGCCTTGGCAGCCGAGCGCACCTTCTCGAGCGGCACGATCTTGCCGTCGTCGACCGCGAGTATCGGCTTGATGGACAGCATGGCCCCGAGCCACGACGCAGCAGTGCCGATTCGGCCGCCGCGCCGGAGCTGCTCAAGGCTCGGCACATAGAAGTAGACCTTGGTGCGGCTCAATCGTTCCTCGGCAAAGTGACGGACTTCGGCTGCCGAACGGCCGTCTGCGGCCGCAACCAGTGCGCTTTGGACGCCCATCCCTAGCGCCATTCCCACGGTGCGGGAGTCAATGACTTCGACGGGGATCGAGACGCGCTGCGCGGCCATCCGCGCTGAATCGGCGGTGCCGGACAGTCCGGCGGAAATGTGGATGGAGACGACGGCTTCGAAACCGCGATCCCGGGCGGCGAGATAAGCCTGCTCGAACTGGCCGGGTGAGGGTCTGGAAGTCTTCACGGACGATCCCGCCGCCAGGGCCAACGCTAGCGTCTGGGTGATGTCGTCCTCCCCTTCGCCGTAGATCTCCTCGCCCACCATCACGGGCATCGGCACGACAGCGAGGCGGCCGTCGGCGACGAACGCCTTGACCCATTCGGCCGGTAGCGCGGCAGCCGAATCGGTGACGACGGCGGTGCGCACGACGGCGGGCGCCGGCTCAGTTCCGGCGCGGCCCGGCGTCGTGGATTGGCGCAGGCGGGCCAAACGTTCCTTGAGCCACAACCATGCGGGTGGTTCGCGGTCCGTCAAGGGAGCCTCCTGGAGCTGGTGGCTGGCCGCCGGCAAGCGCCGGCGGCCGGTTCCCGGCTAGGCCGGGACGATGTTGACCAGTTTAGGCGCGCGCACGATCACCGTGCGGATGCCGCGGCCATCGAGTGCTCGTTGCACGTTTTCGCTGGCCAGGGCGAGTTCGCGCAGGGCGTCCTCACTGATGTCCGGAGAAACGTCCAAGCGGTCACGGACCTTGCCCTGGACCTGCACGACAGCCGTCACGGTGTCCTGGACAAGAAGTGAGGCATCGTGGGAGGGCCAACCGGCGTTCGCCACCGAGGCCGGGTGGCCCAGCTGGTTCCAGAGGTCCTCGGCCGTGTACGGCGCGAAGAGGCTCAGGATGACTGCGACGGCTTCCACGGCTTCACGGACAGCCGGGTCCGCGCCACCGGCACCGGAGTCGATGGTTTTGCGGGTCGCGTTGACGAGCTCCATCAGCTTGGCCACCACGACGTTGAACTTGTTGTTGTCCAACAGATCAGCGGCGTCGGCGATGGTCCTGTGGGTGACGGTGCGCAGCGCGCGGTCACCAGTGGAGACATCGACGCCGGGCTCGCTTGCCACGTCCTGGCCAAGGCGCCAGGCACGGGCAAGGAACTTTGCCGAGCCCGACGGCGAGACGTCCGCCCAGTCGACGTCGTCCTCCGGCGGGGAAGCAAAGACCATCGTCAAGCGGACGGCGTCGACACCGAACTTGTCCAGTTGCTCGCCAAGATCCACCCCGTTGCCGAGGGACTTGCTCATGGCCTTGCCGCCGTTGAGGACCTGCCCCTGGTTGAGCAAGGCGCTGAAGGGTTCGTCCGCGTCAAGCAGGCCCATGTCGTGGATGACCTTGGTGAAGAAGCGGGCGTAGAGCAAGTGCAGGATGGCGTGCTCCACGCCACCCACATACTGGCCGACCGGCATCCAGTCGTTGATCTTGGCGGGATCGAACGGTCCCTCGGTGTAGTGCGGGGAAACGAAGCGCAGGAAGTACCAGGACGAGTCAACGAACGTGTCCATGGTGTCCGTGTCGCGCTGGGCGGCCCGTCCGCAGTTCGGGCACTCGACGTTGACCCATTCCAGTGCCGCGGCGAGAGGAGACGTGCCCCTCGGCGACAGCGCCTCGCCGCGCAGGTTTTCGGGCAGAGTGACAGGGAGTTGATCGTCCGGTACCGGCACCTCGCCGCATTCCGCGCAGTGGATGATCGGGATCGGGGTACCCCAGAAACGCTGCCGGCTCAGGAGCCAGTCGCGCAGGCGGAAGTTAACGAACTTCTCCCCTGTGCCCAGCTTCTCCAGGATGTCGATGGCTGCGGGGATGGCTTCGGCCTTGGACAAGCCGTCCAGTTCGCTTGAGTTCATCAGGGTGCCTTCGCCGGCGGTCGCAACGCCGGTCTCCGCCGGGTCTTCCCCGCCGGTGTTCAGGACCGGCCGCACGGGCAGGCCAAAGGCGCGGGCGAAGTCGAGGTCGCGCTGGTCGTGCGCGGGCACTGCCATGATGGCGCCCGTGCCGTAGTCCGCAAGCACGTAGTCGGCTGCCCAGACGGGCAGTTTTTCACCGTTGAGCGGGTTGATGGCGTAGCGGCCGGTGAACACGCCTGTCTTCTCGCGCTCAGTGGACTGGCGTTCGATGTCGGACAGGGCCTTGACCTTTTCGCGGTAGGCCATGAGGGAGTCGTGGTGTTCGGGTGTGACCAGGTCCAATGCCAGGTGCGCGTCCGCGGCGACGACGAAGAACGTAGCACCGTACAGGGTGTCCGGTCGGGTGGTGAAGACAGTGACTTCGCGCTCGGCGCGGCCGTCCGTGGCTTCGATGGCGAACCGCACGTGTGCGCCCTCGGAGCGGCCGATCCAGTTCCGCTGCATCGCCAGGACGCGCTCGGGCCAGTGTCCCTGGAGCTCGGACATATCGTCCAGCAGGCGGTCGGCGTAGTCGGTGATCTTGAAGTACCACTGGTTCAGGGACTTCTTCGTGACAGGGGTCCCGCAGCGTTCGCACGCGCCGTTGACCACTTGTTCGTTCGCCAGGACGGTCAGGTCCTTCGGGCACCAGTTGACGGGCGAATCCTTGCGGTATGCCAGCCCGCGCTCGTAGAAGCGCTTGAACAGCCATTGCGTCCAGCGGTAGTACTCCGGGTCCGAAGTGTGCAATCGGCGGGACCAATCAGCAGAGATCGCGTAGCGCTTGAACGATGCGGCCTGCGTGTCGATGTTGGCGTACGTCCACTCGCTGGGGTGTGCGTTGCGCTTGATGGCGGCGTTTTCCGCGGGCAGTCCAAAGGAGTCCCAGCCGATGGGGTGCAGGACGTCGAAACCCTTCTGGCGGAGGTACCTCGCCACGACGTCGCCCATCGCGAAGGCCTCGGCGTGGCCCATGTGGAGGTCGCCTGAGGGGTAGGGGAACATGTCCAGGACATAGCGCCGCTCGCGGGAGCCGTCGTCAACAGGGGTGAAGACTTTGAGGTCTTCCCAGACCTGCGGCCACTTGGCCTCCATCGAGGCGAAGCTGTAGACACCCTCCTCGGGCGTCTCGCCTGCCACTGTTGACTGTGCTCCGGTTTCTGTCTCCGGCTGAACGCTCACTGCTGCCCTCTTCTGTTCTTCCATGACGGTTTTGCCTCCTGCTCCGGGTCCCGGAAGGTCCCGGACACACAAAAGCCCCTCGACAAGGAGGGGCGGCCGCTCGGTTCGCGATGATCTAAATCGACGAATACCGGGCGGCTAGCTAAGCAGAAGGATCGCACGCATAAAACTACTCTAGCGCACCACAGTGAGCGGACCGTGTTTCGAGGAAGATGGCCCGGTCGCCGCGGTGACTGACCCGCGTTTCGATGGGGCGGCCCCTCGCCCGGGTGTGGTGGGCACCGCGAAGCGGGCGGGGCAGGGGCCGCCCCATCGAAACAGGTGAGGCGGCCCCTCCACCGAGGTGAGGCCTACTTAACGTCCTCGTCCACCCAATCCATGGACTTGGTCACAGCCTTCTTCCACAGGCGCATCTGCCGCTCCTGCTCTTCGGCCGGAAGCTGCGGCTCCCAGCGCTTGTCCTCGCCCCAGTTTGAGCTGAGTTCGCCGAGGTCCTTCCAGAAGCCGACGGCGAGGCCTGCAGCGTAGGCGGCACCCAGGGCCGTGGTTTCCACGACCTTCGGACGGACCACGGGCACGCCGAGGATGTCGGCCTGGAACTGCATGAGCGCCTCATTGGCGACCATTCCGCCGTCGACCTTCAACTCGGTCAGCGGAACGCCCGAGTCCGCGTTGACGGCGTCGAGCACTTCGCGGGTCTGGAAGGCGGTGGCCTCGAGTGCCGCGCGGGCGATGTGGCCCTTGTTCGCAAAACGGGTCAGGCCAACGATGGCACCTCGGGCGTCGGCGCGCCAGTACGGGGCGAACAGTCCGGAGAACGCCGGCACGATGTAGACGCCGCCATTGTCCTCGACGCCGGCAGCCAGCGTCTCGACTTCGGGAGCGGAGCTGATCAAGCCGAGGTTGTCGCGGAGCCACTGGATCAGTGAACCCGTGACGGCGATGGAGCCTTCCAGCGCGTAGTGCGGTTTCGCGTCGCCCAGTTTGTAGCCCAGCGTGGTCAGCAGGCCGTTCTTCGAGTGGACGATTTCTTCGCCCGTGTTGAAGATCAGGAAGCAGCCCGTGCCATAGGTGTTCTTGGCTTCGCCGGCCTGGAACGCCGCCTGGCCGAAGGTTGCCGCTTGCTGGTCGCCCAGGATGCCCGCGACGGGTACTTCCCGCAGCAATTGCGAGGTGTGCACCGTGCCGTAGACCTCCGAAGAGGACTTGATGGCGGGCATCATCGATGCCGGCACCCCGAAGGTGTCCAGGATGTCCTGGTCCCATTGCAAGGTGTCGAGGTCCATGAACATGGTGCGCGAGGCGTTGGTGACATCCGTGGCGTGCACGCCGCCGTCGACACCGCCTGTCAGGTTCCACAGGACCCAGCAGTCGGTGTTGCCGAAGATGAGGTCCCCGGCTTCAGCCTTGGCCCGCGCACCTTCGACGTTGTCCAGGATCCACTTGATCTTGGTGCCGGAGAAGTAGGTGGCCAAGGGCAGGCCGACCTTCTGCTTGAAGCGCTCGGGTCCACCGTCCTGGGCCAACTCGTCCACGATTGGCTGTGTGCGGGTGTCCTGCCAGACGATCGCGTTGTAGATGGGTTCGCCCGTGTTCTTGTCCCACACGACGGTGGTTTCGCGCTGGTTGGTGATGCCGACGGCGGCGATGTCGTGCCGGGTCAGGTTCGCCTTGGAGAGCGCCGAGCCAATGACCTCGCGGGTGTTGTCCCAGATTTCAACCGGGTTGTGCTCCACCCATCCGGCCTGGGGGAAGATCTGCTCGTGCTCCATCTGGCCGGACGAAACGATGTTTCCCGAGTGGTCGAAAACGATGGCACGCGAGCTGGTGGTTCCCTGGTCAATGGCGATGACGTATTGCGACATTTTGACGTCCTTGTCTGCTTGCTTTGGTAGTTGCGGGAAAAGTTTCTGAGCGGTTTGCTACTTGGCGACAGTGGCCATGATCGGTATTGAGTGGGCGACGAGTCCGGCGATGGTTCCACCCAGGAGCGGGCCGACGATCGGAACCCAGGAGTAGGCCCAGTCGCTGGAGCCCTTGCCCTTGATCGGCAGAATGGCGTGGGCGATGCGCGGACCGAGGTCACGGGCCGGGTTGATGGCATAGCCCGTGGGCCCGCCAAGGGATGCGCCGATACCCACGACGAGCAATGCCACTGCGAGCGGCCCGAGGCCGGACGGAGTGCCGCCGAAGGTCAGGATCACGAAGACCAGCACGAAAGTGCCGATGATTTCCGTGACGAGGTTCCAAGGGTACGAGCGGATAGCCGGTCCCGTGGAGAACACCGCGAGTTTGCTTGCTGCCAGCGGCTCGGCGTCGAAGTGCTGCTTGTGGGCGAGCCAGGCGAAGATGGCGCCGAGAAAGGCGCCGGTCAGTTCTCCACCGAAGTAGGTGAACGTGGACGCCGCGCTCACGGCTACCCCTGGGGCGAACTCGGCCTTGCCGTCAACCAAGAGGCCAAGCGTGACGGCCGGGTTCAGGTGCGCGCCGGACATGGCCGCCACGTATACGCCGGCGAATACTGCGATGCCCCAGCCAAAATTCACCATCAGGAACCCGCCGTTGTTACCCTTTGTGCCCTTGAGCGCGACGTTTGCCACAACGCCACAGCCAAGGAGGGTAAGCATGCCGGTTCCGAACACTTCGGAAAGGAAAACAATTCCGAGAGACATCTTTGACTCCTCATTTTCTTCTGTTGTCAGCCCTGCAGGTTTTGTTGGGGCCGTTGGGCCGGCGTCTGTTAGCGCCGGCCCGGTTGCGGTCCTCCCTCACGGAGCGGAAGACCGCAACCCTTGTGTCCAGGCTTCTTGGCCGGAACAATCAAGCTGATGTGACGTACATTACGTTCATGCGACGAGGCTGTGAACAGTCACGCCATGAAAACGCAGAAGCACCTCCTGTGCATGCTGGATTTCCGCTTCACGCTGCGCCGAATCCCAGCCAAACTGCGTGGCGAGGACCTCGGCGATTTCGTTCAGGAGCTCCCCCGTCACGAGGCCGCGGAAGGCCAGTGAGGTGCGGCGGATGAGGACATCCACGAGGTGCCCGATCTGTTCGTTGGCAGCCATGAACTCGAGCTCCCGGACGCTGAGTTCGTTCGTGGAGCGCAGTTTCCGGTCCTCTCCCGCCTTGAGATAGGCAATGACGTCCTCAGCACGGGTGCCATAACGGGTGAGCAAGCCACCGACCCGGTCGGCGCCGAGACCGGGAGCCATGTGCTTCTTGACCCAGTCCTGGATTCCGTCTTCGCTATCAGGGAAACCCAAGCCGCCTCCGATGGCGAGTTTCGCCGTCGAGACCTTCCGTTCCATGCCCAGCTCCCGGAGGACGTCGTTGCTCAGGTGTTCGGCGAGGGCCCGGAACGTGGTCCACTTTCCGCCGATCAATGAAAGTACGACGGCGGCCTTGCCGCCTTGGGCGGACGCAGGACCGGAGGCGTCCCGCTCCCTTCGCTCGATGCGGTAGTCGCGTGACACGAAGCCCGGCTGGGTGTCGTCGTGGCGCGGAAGCGGGCGGACGCCGGCGAAGCTGTAGACGATATGGCTGCGCTCAACCTTGATGGACGGGAAGACATGTCCGACGAGGTCGAAGAAGTAGTCGATCTCGGCTTCGGTGCACACGGCATCCTGGGCCATGTCGGCGTCGACGTCGGTGGTGCCCACCAGGACGCGGTCACCCATCGGATAGATGAGCACGATCCGCCCGTCCGTGTGTTCGAAGAAGATCTCTCGGCCTCCGCAAGCTGAGAGCAATTCCGGGTGGTCCAGGACAATGTGGGAACCCTTGGTTCCTCCCATGAAGCGGCTCGCGGCACCCATTGCCTCGTTGGTGAGGTCCACCCAGGCGCCGGTGGTGTTGACGATAACGTCGGCCTGGAAGCTGAATTCCTCGCCCGTGAGCTCATCGCGCAGCAAAACAGTGCGCGGTGAGTCAGCGGTGGAGTCCATCGAAACAGAGTCCATCGAAACAAGGGAGACGTAGTTGCTGGCCCGGGAGCTGCCGCCCGGCAAACCGCTTCCGATACCCGCCTTTTCACCGTCCTGCAGCACATCGAGCGTCAGTCGCTCAGGGTTGTGCACGGACGCGTCAAAGTACGTGGCTGCGTATTTGATGCCGGGGTGCAATCGCGGCAACTCGGCCAAGGCCTTCTCCTTGCCACGGAACTGATGGCGGGGGACACTGCCGCCATCGCGGGAGAAGAAGTCGTACATGCTCAGACCGAGCTTGATGAGGAACGCGCCGCGCTCCTGCGGCTTGCCTTGCTTGTGCGTGAGGAAGCGTGTGGGGGCGGAAAGTATCCCGGAGAAGGTACTGAAGATGGGGATGGTTGTCTGCAACGGCTTCACGTAATGGGGGGCGATCTTCAAAAGCCGGTTGCGCTCCACCACCGATTCCTGAACGAGGCGGAATTCGCCGTTCTCGAGGTAGCGGATTCCTCCATGGATCATGTGGGATGAGGCTCCGCTGGCGCCCTGGCAGTAGTCACCGCGTTCCACGAGGGCGACGTCCACGCCTTGCAACGCCAAATCGCGGAATGTTCCGACGCCGTTGATGCCGCCGCCGATGATCAGCACCTGGGCTTGCGGGCGTTCGCGAAGTGCCGAAGCCGAGGCCCGACGGGGTGATCCTGCTGCGGAACCGGAATTGCTGGTGTATCCCAAAACTGCTCCCTTGGGCTTTGGTTTGTGCGCTGCATCACTTGACGTCGCACCTTGCACAACTATTCTTCGAAAGAATGGAAAATGAAATCAAGCTACTTGCACAAACGTGCAGAACGGAACTGAGATGCCACGATCACGACATTCCGAGGCCCTCCGGGCAGCACAGATGTACTACCTCCAGGACCTCACCATGGACGCCATTGCGCGCGAACTTCGGACCTCGCGTTCGACGGTCTCCCGGTTGCTGTCATCGGCCCGCGAGTCGGGCCTGGTCCAGATCCAGATCCGTAGTCCCCTGGATTCCGCCCCGGAACTGGAGCGTATGATCCGCAACCACTACGGCGTCGATGTGCATGTGGTGCCCGTCCTGGACACCTTGAACGAGGCGGAAACCCTTGACCGGGTGGCGACCCAAGCCGCACGGACCATTGGTCCCTTGGTCGATTCCAACGCCATTATCGGAGTGGCCTGGGGTGCGACCATCAGCGCCGTCAGCAGGCACCTGACCCGCAAGATCACGCACGGCAGCACTATCGTGCAGCTCAACGGCGCCGGCAACATGCAGACCACCGGCATTACCTACGCCAGCGACATCATGCGCCGATTCGGCATCGCCTATGGTGCACGGGTAGAGCAGTTCCCGGTGCCCGCCTTCTTCGACCATGCCTCCACGAAGACCGCTATGTGGAATGAGCGCAGCGTCCAACGGGTGCTCGACCTCCAGTCCAGGATGAGCATCGCCATCTTCGGTGTCGGGTCGGTGCATTCGGACTATCCCAGCCACGTTTACGCAGGCGGCTACCTCGATGAAACCGACCTTAACCTGTTGGCCAGCTCGGACGTCGTGGGCGATGTCGCCACCGTCTTCTTCCGCGCCGACGGATCCTCCGACGGCATCACCCTCAACGAGCGGTCCACCGGCCCAAGCCACGAGCAACTACGGCAGGTCCGTCGCCGAATCTGCGTCGTCTCGGGTGCATCCAAGATCAACGGGCTTCGCGGAGCACTCAAAGCGAGGCTGGCAACGGACCTGATCGTGGATGAAGCAACGGCGAAGCAGCTGGTGAGTTTCGGCAGCCCTTCCTGAATAAATGAACGACCCTGAAACATTCCCGGCATCGAGGTAGGTAGAGTCTTGGCTATGAAACCCTCGCCCAGGCTCAGTCTCAACAACGGTGTCTTGATTGACCAGTTGGGGTTCGGGCTCTACAAGGTGCCGCCGGCGGACGCCACGTCATTGGTTGCCGCCGCGCTAGGCTCCGGCTACAGGCACTTCGACACAGCCGCCATGTATGGCAACGAGACAGGAGTCGGCCGCGGCATCGGCAGTGCGGTCATACCCCCGCCCGGCGTCGACAGCAACACGGGAGGCTCCGGCGAGGGCACGCATGGTCTCTCCCGCGAGGACGTCTTCGTCACCACGAAGCTCTGGAACGACGACCAGGGCTACGATTCCACCTTGCGCGCGTTCGATTCCTCCATGGCGAATCTGGGCCTCGACTACGTCGATCTGTACCTGATCCACTGGCCCTGCGCGGGGCGCGGACTGTTCCAGGAAAGCTACCGGGCCATGGAAACCTTGTACCGCGAAGGCCGGGTGCGTGCAATCGGAGTCTCCAACTTCCAGCCCGCCCATCTCGAAGCACTCATGCAAAAAGCCGAAGTGGTTCCGGCCGTGAACCAGATCGAACTGCACCCATGGCTGCAGCAGACCAGGCTCCGGACCCTCCACGAGCAGTTGGGCATCCGCACCGAGGCGTGGAGCCCGTTGGGCCGCGGCCAGGTCCTTCAGGATCCGGCCGTCAGGGCGCTCGCCGACAAATACGGCAAGACGCCGGCGCAGATCATCATCCGCTGGCACCTGCAGCTGGGCAATATCGTGATTCCCAAAGCGAGTACCGCGGCACGCATCCAGGAAAACTTCAATGTCTTCGGCTTCGAGCTGGATGCCGACGACATGGATGGCTTGGCCGCCCTCGAACGCCACCACCGCACCGGCTCACACCCGGACAACGTCAACTAGGACCTGCCGAATGGAACAAGTGGACACCAACCACTCCCCCGAACCCGCACGAACCTCCCCACGGGAGTTTTTCAGCAAGGCCTTGTCCTCCCGGACGAGTGCCTCGGACATCGACCTCGACGGCAGCAACGTCGCCTATTGGTGCTATGAGCCGGTCACGGTGACCGCGTCGACCCGGACCATTTTGGTCATCCACGGTTTCCGCGGCGACCACCACGGCCTTCTCCGGGTCGTAGACCACCTGCCGGAAATGCGCGTCATCATGCCCGACCTTCCCGGCTTTGGCAGCTCCGAGCCTTTCGCCGGAGATCCCCACACCGTGGAACGCTATGGGAAGTTCATCACCGGCTTCATGGCGGCCCTGGGTCTTGGACCGGACACGGTTCTCTTGGGGCACTCCTTCGGATCCATTGTTGCCAGCCACTTCGCCGCGGCGAACCCGGGCGCCATCCGTCCGCTGATCCTGGTCAATCCCATCGCTGCTCCCGCGCTTGAGGGCCCCAAAGGGCTCATGACCAAGTTGGCAGTCCTGTACTACCAGGTCTCCGCCAAGCTCCCGCGCCGGCTGGGGCTCGCCGTCTTGCGCAGCCGCCTCATTGTCCGCGTCATGAGCTCCGCGATGGCCAAGACCCGGGACAAGGAACTCCGGGCCTTTGTCCACGGCCAGCACGATGCTTACTTCTCCGCGTTCGCTGACCGCTCGAGCCTCCTTGAGTCTTTCCGGGCTTCGGTGTCAAGCCATGTGGCCGAGGTTGCCGGGCAATTGGACCTACCCGTGTTGTTGGTGGCCGGCGAGAAAGACGAGATCGCCCTGCTCCGGGACCAGCACAAGCTGCTGGAGATGCTGCCCGACGGCGCGCTGGAAGTGATTCCCGACGTCGGGCATTTGATCCACTACGAGACACCGGCGCCGGCCGCCGCCGCCATCCGCAGCTTCCTGGAGGAACACCCCGCGTGAAGATCGTCATCGATGCCCGATTTACCCGCACGGACCATCATGACGGGATCAGCCGTTACGGATCGAGCCTCATAGCAGCGACGTCCAAGATCGCCGATGTCACCATGCTCATCAGCGACAAGCGCCAGTTGGCGCTCCTCCCGGACGTCCCCTACGTTCACATCAGCAGCCCGCTGTCACCCCGCGAACTGTTCGTGGCACGCGAGGTCAATAAGATCGGGGCCGATGTTGTGGTTTGCCCCATGCAGACCATGGGAACCTGGGGCCGCAAGTACGGGCTGGTCCTGACCCTGCACGACCTCATCTACTACGAGCACCCCGCCCCTCCGGGCTTCCTTCCGGCGCCCGTGCGGTTGCTCTGGCGGCTCTACCACAAGGCCTACTGGCCGCAGCGATTGCTTCTCAACCGGGCCGACATCGTCGCGACCATCAGCCACACCACCGAGGCGCTCATGGCCAAGTTCAATTTGACCCGGCGTCCGGTCCGGATTGTGGGCAACGCACCACAGCCAGGCCAGACGCCGCGCGATCCCGCAGCCGGTGCCGAGAAGTCCCTCCTCTACATGGGCTCGTTCATGCCCTACAAAAATGTGGAGACGATGATCCAGGGAATGGCCGAATTGCCCGGATTCACGCTGCATCTGCTCAGCAGGATCACCCCCCAGCGCCGTGCCGAGCTGGAGCCCTTGGTCCCGCCGGGTGCACGGGTCGAGTTCCACAACGGCGTCACCGATGCCGAATACGATTCCCTCTTGCTCCGGGCCACCGCCCTCATCAGCCTGTCCAAGGCGGAAGGTTACGGGCTGCCCCTGGTCGAGGCGATGGCTCTTGGCACTCCCGTGATCGCCAGCGACACTCCCATCTTCCGTGAGGTCGGAGGAGACGCCGTGAGCTATGTGCACCCCGAATCGCCGGGCGAATTTGCCGCGGCAGTCAAGGCCCTTGAAGACGGCGAACTGTGGCAGGCGCGCTCACGCCGCAGTGTGGAACGCGCGGCAGACTTCAACTGGGACGAATCGGCCCGGCAACTGCTGGCAGTGGCCGAAGAGATCGTTGCGATGCGAAGCCGCAAGCGGCGCTAGAGGACGCTAGAGGACGTCGACGCCGTCGAGCCGTAGTTGCACCGGTCCTGAGGTGCGCTTCGCCGCACTGGCAGCTTTGACTGCCCGCATGGAACGGGTGGCAACAGCGGCTTGTGCATAAGGAATGAAGACCAGCGTCCGGACGTCCGGATCGTCGTCCCGCCCCGTAGCACGCTGCGCCGACAGGGTGAGGGAAACCGGTGCGGGGCCCGCGGTGCGGAGCTGGATGGTGTTGGCCAGGCTTTCGGTGAAGTGCACGACGTCGGCCCGCTTGCCCGTCACTGACGCGATCCGCACGGCGGGCGGTAACTGGAGTTCCTGCCGCAGTGCCAGCTCGCGGGAGGCATATCCCGCAGGGTCCCAGCGCAAAAGGGCACCTGTCGCGGTGGTGTCGTCGGCGGTGATGACTACGAGCCCGCCTTCATGCGCGGGCCGTACGAGGGCTGCCGCATTGAACCATCGCCGCACGGTGTCCTCACCGGCGCGCAGGTTTTCCCGGCGCAGGAGCGAATTGCCGTCCAGGAGCAGGGCCGCCGCGTAGCCGCCGGTTGCGACCGGCTCGGCGCCCACGGTCGCCACCACCAGTGCACGGGCATCTGACACCGTGGCCTTGACCTGGTCTCCCGACGACGTCACGACGGCCTTGCCCGGAAAAGCCCTGCCGAGTTCTTCCGCTGTCCGCAGCACACCGGCGGCTCCCCTTCGAAGACGGCCTCCGCCGCAATGCCGGCATCGCCACTCCGGGGCCGGGGTGGAGCACCAGCGGCACTGCGGCAAGGCCGATTGTCCGGCGATTGCGAGGGGGCCCTGGCAATTGTTGCACTTGGCGGATTCCCGGCAATCTTCGCAAACAAGGGATGGGGCGTAGCCGGCCCGGGCAACCTGCACCAGGACAGGTCCTCGTTCCAGTCCCTCTTTGGCGGCCCGCCACGCGGCGCCCGGCAAGCGTGCGATCCTTGCAAGCGGATCGCGTTCCTGCTCGAAGCTGTCAGCCGTATTGAGCACCCTGGGCGTGCTGGAGCGGACCACCGGCCGAGGGGCCTCCACCGGTACCGCCCAGCCGCCCTCAACAAGCCGCTGAAGCTCGGTGCTGCGGCTATGCGCGGCCATGAGGCAAGCGGCTGACTCCTGTTCCGAACGCAAGAGCAGGATTTCCCGGGTATGGGCGTAAGGGGCACGCTGGTCAATGTGGAGATCGTCGCCGTCGTCCCAGCAGACCACCAGCCCAAGGTCCTGCACCGGAGCGTACGCGGCGGAGCGGGTGCCGACTGCTACCTTCGCGGCGCCGCTGAGGAGGCGAAGGTAGCTTCGGTACCGCGGTGTCTGGCCGTCGTCGGCCGCCAACCGCGCGACATCCCCCGGCGGAAGGACAGCGCGCAGCGCCGCTTCTATCCGGTCGAGATCACGGTAGTCGGGAACGACGACGAGGGCGCCCCGCCCTGAGGAGCGGACTGCCGCCACGGCAGACGCCACAAGCTCGGGCCAGCCATCGGTTCCAAAACCCTGTGTCGCCGTCAAGACGGCACGGGGTGAGCCGCCCCCTGCCAAGTGCTGCAAGTACGGCGCTCCGTTGGCGTAGGAACCCCACCCCGCGTGCGCCTGCGACGAGGGGCTCTCAGCGGCTCTCGCAGCCCCGGTGGGCTCGTCCAGGAGGGAATCACCGGACAGGAAAAGCTTCTCCAGCCGCGCGACGCGCGGCGGAATCGCGGTGCGCAGGACATCGCTGAGCGTCCCGGCATAGCGGGCCGCGACACTGGAAGCAAGCTCCAGCAACGCCGGAGTCAGCACCGGGACGGCTGAAACCACCTTGAGAAGCGGAGTCAGGGCATGTCCGGCTTCCGACGATTCCGCGCGCTCCAGGACATAGCCGTTGAGTTCCTGGCCGCTGAAGCGGACCTTCACCCGGACGCCTGCCAGGGCGGTCGCATCCAATTCGGCCGGGACGCTGTAGTCAAAGGGCCTGTCGAGATGCGGCAAGGATGATTCGATCAAGACCCGTGCCACCGGATTGCTCGCCGCGAGGGGTGGCCCGGCGACGTCGCTCCCGCGCGAAGGGAAGCCTTGCAACAAGGACGGTTGATGGGACGGGGAAGGCGTCGCCATGGCAAACGGAAGCAGCGAACCATCGCTCATGCTTGTCACCTCCCTGGAGTGCCGGATGCCTTGGGTCAATCCAAGCAGGCACCACCGACAATTCCGGCTCTGGCTGGAGCAGCCAAGTCAGGCGTTGAAGAATTCCTTCAGTTCGTCCACGCGGTCCAATCGTTCCCACGTGAAATCGGGCTCGTCGCGGCCGAAGTGGCCATGCGCCGCCGTCTTGGCGTAGATGGGGCGCTTGAGGTCGAGCGCGTCGATGATGGCGCGGGGACGGAGGTCGAAGATCTCCGCAATCGCTTCGCTGATCTTGGCAGGGTCAACCGTCTCGGTCCCGAAGGTTTCGACGTAGGTGCCCACCGGACGCGCCTGGCCGATCGCGTAGGCGATCTGGATCTCGGCACGCTTGGCCAAGCCTGCCGCCACAACGTTCTTGGCTACCCAGCGCATCGCGTAGGCCGCCGAACGGTCCACCTTCGACGGATCCTTGCCGGAGAACGCACCGCCGCCGTGGCGGGCCATGCCGCCGTATGTGTCAACGATGATCTTGCGGCCTGTCAGCCCGGCGTCGCCGACGGGACCGCCGATGACGAAGGCACCGGCTGGGTTCAGGATATTCGCGACGTGGGAGATATCCAGGTTGGACACTGCCAGGACGGGGTCGATGACGTGCGAGGCGAGATCGGCGCGCAAGCGATCGAGGTGGGTTCCTTCGGCGTGCTGGCTTGAGATGACCACCGTTTCAACGGAAACCGGACGGTCGCGGTCGTAACCGACGGTCACCTGGGTCTTCCCGTCAGGGCGCAAGTAGGCCAGTTCGCCGCTCTTGCGGACTTCGGTGAGACGCTCGGAGAGCCGGTGGGCGAGCCAAATGGGCGTCGGCATGTAGGAGGGGGTCTCGTCGCTCGCGTAGCCGAACATGATGCCCTGGTCACCGGCGCCTTGGAGGTCGTAGTCGTCCTCCTGGCGGCCTTCGCGGGCTTCGAGCGAATTGAAGACGCCACCGGCGATGTCGTTGGACTGCTGCCCGATGGAGACGGACACGCCACAACGGGCGCCGTCGAAGCCGTTGGCTGACGAGTCGTAACCGATTCCAAGGATGGTCTCGCGGACGATCTGCGGGATTTCAACGTACGCATCCGTAGTGACTTCACCGGCTACGTGCACCAAGCCGGTAGTGGCCATGGTTTCAACAGCCACGCGCGACTCAGGGTCTGCCGCCAGGAGCGCATCGAGGATGGCGTCGCTGATCTGGTCGCAGATCTTGTCTGGGTGCCCTTCCGTAACCGACTCTGAGGTGAAGAGCCGGAGCTTGGACGGGATGCCGTGGGATTCATGGTGCAGCGGTAAAGTCACTCGACTACCTTACTTGGTTGGGGGCGGCCGGCTTCCGCCGTATGTCCCTATGCTAAGGATGGACCAGCTAAGGAACGAGCCTCACCCGGGGCCTAGGTGGCCGGGTGTACTCGGCTCAATTCAGTGCTGATCCGGTCAATGACAGCGGCGGCGACGTCGGATTTGGAACCTGCCGCCGACTGCGGGGCCGCGCCATGGCCGGAGAGAATGATCACAGAATTCTGGTCCTGGCCGAACACGCGCCCGACGCCGACCTGATTGACGACCAGAAGGTCACAGCCCTTGCGTTTGAGCTTGGCAGTGGCGTGCTCCAGGACGTTGCCGTCCTCGTCTCCGGTCTCGGCCGCAAATCCAACGATCAATTGCGTAGATGCCTCTGCGTCGCGGCGCAATACCAGCTCGTGCAGGATGTCCGGGTTCTGCACGAGGCGCACCACGGGGGCGTCGTTGCCGTTGACCTTCTTGATTTTCGTGTCTGAAACTTCGGCGGGGCGGAAGTCGGCGACGGCCGCGGCCATGATCACGACGTCGGAGCCGACGGCGGCTTCCACCGCGGCGTCACGGAGCTCCAAAGCCGACTCAACCTGGATCAGTTCGACGCCCGCCGGTGCCTGGACGTCCATGTGCGCAGCGAGGAACCGAACATGGGCGCCTGCGTCAAGGGCCGCGGCGGCCAGCGCAACACCCTGCTTGCCGGAGGACCTGTTCCCTAGGAACCGGACCGGATCCAGGGCTTCCCTCGTGCCGCCGGCGGAAATCGTGATGGTCCGCCCGGCCAGGGGTTTGGGGCCGGCAATTCCCGTTGAGGGCGCGGTTGAGTCGACCAACGCCATGGCGGCTGCGAAGATCGCCTCCGGCTCCGGCAACCTGCCTGGACCGGAATCCGCGCCTGTCAGCCGGCCGACTGCGGGTTCCAGGACGGTGATGCCCCGGCTGCGCAGTGTCTCCACATTCGCCTGGGTGGCTTGGTTCTGCCACATTTCAGTGTGCATTGCGGGAGCGAACAGCACCGGGCCATGGGCCATGAGGAGTGTGTTGGTCAGCAAATCCCCCGCCTGGCCGGTTGCCGCCTTGGCCAGCAAGTCGGCAGTTGCCGGGGCGACCACGATGAGATCCGCCTCATGGCCGAGACGGACGTGGTTGACCTTCTCCACGTCGTCAAAGACGCTGTTGCTCACTGGATTGCCCGAGAGGGCCTCCCAGGTAGCCACGCCGACAAAGCGGATGGCGGCCTCCGTGGGAATGACCGTGACGTTATGTCCGGCTTCAGTAAAAAGCCGGAGGAGCGATGCAACCTTGTAGGCTGCGATCCCTCCCCCGACTCCGAGGACTATGCGCACGTGACCTCCGTCAACAGGCAGTCTGTTTTACTCTGCGGGCTCGATGGGGGTGGAAACCAGCAGGCCTTCGTTGATCTCGCGCAGGGCGATGGAAAGCGACTTCTCGTTCAGCTTCGTGTCGACCAGCGGGCCAACGTACTCGAAGAGGCCCTCGTGCAGCTGGGCGTAGTACGCGTTGATCTGGCGCGCGCGCTTGGCGCCGAAAATCACCAGGCCGTACTTTGAATCGGCAGCAGCAAGCAGCTCGTCGATCGGCGGGTTGATGATGCCTTCAAGGTTCGTGGACACGAATTCTCCAAATTCTAACGGGCTGACAAGTGCTAGCGCTTAGCGCAGGTGCGGGGTAAGCCCCATGAGTGAAACAAGCTCGTCCGCTGCCCGGCGTACGTCGTCATTGATGACGGTGTGGTCAAACTCCGGTTCAGCGGCAAGTTCCAGTTTAGCGGTTTCCAGCCGTCGCTGCTGTTCCTCCGGGGTTTCGGTGCCGCGACCGACCAAGCGGCGGACCATTTCATCCCAGCTGGGCGGAGCGAGGAAGACGAAGTTGGCGTCCGGAACCGCTGCCTTGACCTGGCGGGCGCCCTGCAAATCGATCTCCAACAGCACGGACCGGCCTTCGGCAATGGCAGCGTCCACCGTGCTCCGCAGCGTTCCATAGCGGTTCTTTCCGTGGACGACGGCCCACTCAAGCAACTGGCCATCATCGACAAGTGCGTCGAATTCTTCGGCGGACTTGAAGTAGTAGTGGACACCGTCCTTCTCCCCCGGCCGCGGCGCACGGGTGGTGGCTGAAACTGACAGCCAGACCTCGGGGTAATTGTCCCGGATATATGTGGATACTGTTCCCTTGCCAACGGCAGTGGGGCCTGCGAGGACGGTCAGTCCCGGATTCTTGCTCACATCGTCCTTCGTGGAGAGGCTATGTACGCTGCATTCGTTTAAACGCTGTATTTGTCTTCCATAAAATCTATCAGCGACCGGGACTGGTGAATTCCCAGGCCCTTGAGCCTGCGTGACGGGGCGATTCCAATCTCTGCCATGATGGCCGCAGCCCGGACCGGGCCAATGCCCGGAACGGCCTCGATGAGCTCGGAAACACGCATGCGCGCGATAGCTTCGTCAGTCTGCGCCGACTTGATCAGCCGGGCAATGCTGAGTTCGCCCGTCCTGAGCTGTTCCTTCGCGAGAGCCCGCCTTGCCCGGGCTCTCGCTGCCTTTTCCAAGGCATCGGAACGTTCCTCTGGAGACAAAGCCTTTAAGGTCACTGACACATCCCCCTTTGGCCGGCATCGAGTGCGTAGCGGATTGGACTGATCCCGAAGCTATCGTGTGGTCAGCACGCAGCGCAATGCATTGGAGCCACCAACATCAGGCTCAGCCTTCCAGCAAGCCGTCGCGGGTTGCCTCAGTGGCAGAGCGGAGCCCGGCAATCGTTGGACCAGCCGCGAGGATTCCGCGGCTCGAGGTTGCCAGGACCGCCGGGTGTGCCGCGCCGAAAGTGGCACGCAGATCCGCCGGCGTAGCTCCTTGCGCGCCCAGCCCGGGTGCCAGGATGGGCCCACGAACAGCGTCGAGGTCCAAGCCAAGGTCCACCAAGGCGGTGCCGATCGTGGCACCCACCACGAGACCGACGGACCCCATGGCGCCGGAGTAGCGGCGGTTCTCATCGGCCGCTGACTCGGCGATCCGCCGAGCCACCGATTCCGAACCGCCAACGTGCTGCACGGACTTGCCCTCGGGGTTGGACGTCAGGGCGAGCACGAAAACACCACGGCCGGACTCCGCCGCGAGGTCGAGCGCCGGACGCAGCGACTCGAAGCCGAGGTACGGGCTCAGCGTCACCGAGTCTGCGACCAAGGCGGAACCATCCCGTAGCCAGGCGTCGGCATAGGCAGCCATCGTGGAGCCAATGTCTCCCCGCTTGGCATCGGCGATACTCAGTACTCCGGCATCGGATGCGGCCCCAAGGGTCCGCTCCAATACCGCCATTCCTGCAGAGCCGTGGCGCTCATAGAGCGCCACCTGCGGCTTGACCGCGGCAGCGAGCGTCGCCACGGCCTCCACGACGGTGAGCGAAAAGCGCTCCAGGCCTGCGACGTCGTCGTTCAATCCCCAGTCCGCCAGCAACCCCGGGTGCGGGTCAATGCCGACGCACAAGGGGCCCCGGGCGGCCATCGCGGCAGCCAGGCGGGAACCGAACGGCTCCCGTCCCTGCTGCCCGGCTGCGGCAGACTCAGGCATTGACGGCCTCGGCTGCCGCGGCCTGCGAAGCTGACAGCGCGGCAGCGTGCTCCTGCAGGCTCGTCACCGACCATTCGTAGGTGCGCAGCGCCTCGATGGCCTGCACGGCGGCGTTGAACTCCGCAACAGTGGTGATGCAGGGGATGCCGATGGACGTCGCGGCAGCGCGGAGTTCGTAGCCGTCGCTGCGGGCTTCGCCGCCGGAAGGCGTGTTGAAGACCATGTCGATCTCGCCGGCGATGATGAGGTCGGCGATGGTTCCTTCGCCTTCGGCGCTGCTGCCTTCCGCGACCTTGCGGACCGGGGTGGCCTGGATGCCGTTACGGCGCAGGACATCCGCGGTGCCGCCCGTGGAGACGATCTCGAACCCGAGATCGGACAAGCGCTTGACGCCCATGATCACCGAGCGCTTGTCGCGGTTGGCGACAGAGACGAAGATCTTGCCTTCGGTGGGCAGCGCGTTGTTGGCCGCGGCCTGGCTCTTGGCGAAAGCGGTGTCGAAGTGCTTATCGATGCCCATAACCTCACCCGTGGAGCGCATTTCCGGGCCGAGCAGTGAGTCCACTACCTTGCCTTCCGGGGTCCGGAACCGGCTGAACGGCAGCACGGCTTCCTTTACGGCAACCGGCGCGTCGAGCGGCAGGGTTGAACCGTCGCCCGTCTCCGGCAGCATCTTGTAGGCGCTGCGCAACTGGTTGATGGTGACGCCGGTACCGATCAGGGCCGCGGCCTTGGCCATTTGCACGCCCGTTGCCTTGGAGACGAACGGAACGGTGCGGGAAGCGCGCGGGTTGGCCTCGAGCACGTAGAGCACGTCGGACGCCAGCGCGAACTGGATGTTGATGAGGCCACGGACGCCGACGCCTTCGGCGATGGCCCGGGTGGCGGTGCGGACGCGTTCGATCACGTTGCTGCCGAGGGTGATCGGAGGCAGGACGCAAGCGGAGTCACCGGAGTGAATGCCGGCTTCCTCGATGTGTTCCATGATGCCGCCGAGGTACATGTCCGTGCCGTCGAAGAGCGCGTCGACGTCGATTTCGACGGCGTCCTCGAGGAACCGGTCGATCAGTACCGGGTGGTCCGGGGTGATTTCCGTGGCGTTGGCGATGTAGCGCGAGAGGTTGGCCTCGTCGTAGACGATTTCCATGCCGCGGCCGCCCAGTACGTAGGACGGACGGACGAGGACCGGGTAGCCGATTTCGTCAGCGATCTTCTTGGCGTCCTCGAAGGACACGGCGGTGCCGTTCTTCGGGGAGATCAGTCCGGCCTGGTCAAGCACGCGGGAGAACATGCCGCGGTGCTCGGCAAGGTCGATAGCTTCCGGGGACGTACCCAGGATCGGGACTCCGGCGTCCGCCAGTTGCTGTGCGAGCTTGAGCGGGGTCTGGCCGCCGAGCTGTACGAACACGCCCATGACGCCGCCCGTGCGCTCCTCTGCCGCGATGACCTCGAGGACGTCCTCGAGTGTCAGCGGTTCGAAGTAGAGGCGCGTGGAGACGTCGTAGTCCGTGGAGACAGTTTCCGGGTTGCAGTTGACCATGACGGTCTCGTAGCCGGCCTTGCGCAACGCCATGGAAGCGTGGACGCACGAGTAGTCGAACTCGATGCCCTGGCCGATGCGGTTGGGGCCCGAACCCAGGATGATGACGGACGGCTTGGAGTGCAGGCCGACCTCATCCTCCTCGTCATATGCCGAATAGTGGTACGGGGTGTACGCGGCGAATTCGGCGGCACAGGTGTCCACCGTCTTGTAGACCGGACGGATGCCCAGGGCCTGCCGGACGCCGCGGACAACGGCCTCCGGGTTGTGCGTCAAGGCGCCGATCTGCTCATCCGAGAAACCGTGGCGCTTGGCGTTGCGGAGCATGTCTTCCGTCAGGGCACCGGCTTTGCGGATCTCGTGGGACATCTCGTTGAGCAGCTGCAGCTGGTCCAGGAACCACGGATCGATCTTGGTGGCGGCGTAGAGCTCCTCGACCGAAGCGCCGCCGAGCAGGGCGCGCTGGACCTGGTGGAGGCGGTCCGTCGTCGGGCGCTTGGACTTCTCGATGAGTTCCGGAACTTCCCATTCGGGAACGTGGCTGAAGTCCAGCTGCGAGCCCTTCTGCTCAAGGGAGCGAAGGGCCTTCTGCAGGGCCTCCGTGAAGTTGCGGCCCATCGCCATGGCTTCGCCGACGGACTTCATGGTGGTGGTCAGCGTGTTGTCGGCCGCCGGGAACTTCTCGAACGCGAAGCGGGGAACCTTGACGACGACGTAGTCGAGCGTCGGCTCGAACGATGCCGGCGTCTTCTGCGTGATGTCGTTGGGGATCTCGTCCAGGGTGTAGCCCAGGGAGAGCTTGGTGGCGATCTTGGCGATCGCGAAACCGGTGGCCTTGGAAGCCAGCGCCGAAGAACGCGAAACACGCGGGTTCATTTCGATGACGACGACGCGTCCCGTGTCCGGCTCGATGGCGAACTGGATGTTGCAGCCACCGGTGTCGACGCCGACTTCGCGGATGACGGCGATGGAGATATCCCGCAGCCGCTGGTATTCGCGGTCGGTCAGGGTCAGGGCCGGGGCTACGGTGATGGAATCGCCTGTGTGGACACCCACCGGATCGAAGTTCTCGATGGAGCACACAACAACGACATTGTCGTTCTTGTCGCGCATCATCTCGAGCTCGTACTCTTTCCAGCCGAGGATGCTCTCTTCAAGCAGGACCTCGGAGGTGGGGCTGTACTGCAGGCCCTGGCCCACGATGCGGCGCAGGTCGTCCTCGTTGTACGCCAGGCCGGAGCCCAGGCCGCCCATGGTGAAGGACGGACGGACAACCATCGGGTAGCCGAGGTCTTCCGCCGCGGTCAGCGCTTCATCCATCGTGTGGATGATGTGGCTGCGGGCCGACTCGGCGCCGCAGCGTTCCACGACGCCCTTGAACTTTTCGCGGTCCTCGCCAAGTTCGATCGCGGCGATGTTGGCACCGATGAGTTCGACGTTGTACTTCTCGAGCACACCGTTCTTGTCCAGGGCGATGGCCGTGTTGAGGGCCGTTTGTCCACCCAGGGTGGGCAGGACGGCGTCCGGGCGCTCCTTGGCGATGATCTTTTCGACCACCTCGGGCGTGATGGGCTCGACGTAGGTGGCATCGGCGAACTCGGGGTCGGTCATGATGGTGGCCGGGTTGGAGTTCACGAGGATGACGCGCAGGCCCTCCTCTTTGAGCACCCGCAGGGCCTGGGTTCCCGAGTAGTCGAATTCGGCTGCCTGGCCGATGACGATCGGGCCGGAACCAATAACGAGGACGCTCTTGAGATCTGTACGCTTTGGCATTACTTGTTGTCCTCGTTCTTCGCGGAGTTCGATGTCTGAGTGTCGGCGGCCTGCGCGGCGTCCTGGCCGTTCTTCGTGCTCTCCATCAGGTCGATGAAGCGGTCGAAGAGGTAGGCGGCGTCGTGAGGCCCGGCTGCGGCTTCGGGGTGGTATTGGACCGAGAAGGCCGGGATGTCGAGGCAGGCGAGTCCTTCGACGACGTCGTCGTTGAGGCTCACGTGGCTGACCTCCACACGGCCAAAGCGCTCTTCAGGAGCCATCGTGGCGCCATCCATGGGAGCGTCGACGGCGAAACCGTGGTTCTGCGAGGTGATCTCGACTTTGCCGGTTCGGCGGTCCATCACCGGCTGGTTGATCCCGCGGTGGCCGTACTTGAGCTTGTAGGTACCGAATCCGAGGGCCCGGCCCAGGATCTGGTTGCCGAAGCAGATTCCGAAGTACGGCATCTTCTCATCGAGCACGGAGCGGAGCAGCTTCACCTGGGCATCCGCGGTGGCGGGGTCGCCGGGGCCGTTGGACATGAAGAAGCCGTCAGGGTTGACTGCCTTGACGTCTTCAAGCGTTGCGGTGGCCGGCAGGACGTGGACGCGTACGCCGCGTTCGGCGAAGCGGACCGGGGTCATGGCCTTGATGCCAAGGTCGATCGCGGCGATGCTGAACTTCGGCTCGCCGTCCCAGCCATGGTCCGCGGGCTCGACGACATATGCTTCGTCGATGCTCACTTCTTCGGCCAAACGGGCGCCTTCCATGGGTGCGCTGGCCAGGACGGTGTCCAGGAGCTCCTTGTCGCTTGCCTTGGCCGCCTCGCCGGAGAAGATTCCTGCTCGCATGGTCTTGTGCTCGCGCAGGTGCCGGGTGATGGCACGGGTGTCCACGGCCTGGATGCCGACGATGCCCTGTTCAACGAGCTCTGCGTCGAGGCTGCGTTCCGAGCGCCAGTTCGAGGGGCGGCGCGCGGCGTCGCGGACCACGTAGCCGGCCACCCAGATGCGGCGGGACTCGGCGTCTTCCTTGTTCACTCCGGTGTTACCGATGTGCGGAGCCGTCTGGACCACCAGTTGGCGGGCGTAGGAGGGGTCCGTAATGGTTTCCTGGTAGCCGGTCATGCCGGTGGCGAAGACCGCCTCGCCCAGGGCCACACCCGTGGCGCCGTAGCTGCGGCCGCGGAACGTGCGGCCGTCTTCGAGGACCAGCACTGCCGCTGAGGACTCTGCTGGGTTGGTATTGCCTGCTACTGCATTGCTATCCGTCACTTTGTTACTTTCCACTATCGGCATCTGCCTGGGGGGCTGCAGAGATCAATTCTTGAAGTGCTTCGAGGAGCGGTTGCTTGTCGGCGGCGCGCCTGGGCCTGAATCCGGTATCGAGTTCGTGCTCACCGAGCATCCAGCTCAAGGTCACGAGTCCATCCTTCTCCACGAACTTGCCGGCCATGCCGTTGGCGCTGCCGTAATCGGTCACGGCTTCCGCCGGAACGAACAATGGTGCGGTCCCCTTCCGGTCGAAGAGGACGCCTTCCGGATGGACGCTCATTTCCGCGTTCCCGCGGAAGCCAAGCCCGTGGACGGCTACCCGGTCAAGCCAGTCTCCCGCCGTAGTCGTGGCCACATACTGCCCTTCAGCCACAATGCCTGCCGGGCTGAGCGTTTCAGGTACGTCCGGAAGCTGCCCGAGGCCGGCCTGCCGCTTGAGCCTGCCGCGCCAACCTATCGCAATGAGTCCGGCCGCGACCGCGGCGAGAACCACAACGAGGAGCAGGGAAGCAATCTTGGTGTCCATCAGTTGCTGCCGGCGCCGGCCGGCTCCGCTGCGTAGCGGTACGGCGTGTTGAGCTTTCCGTCCAGCACCGTCGGGTGGCCCTTGAAGAAGGTGGCGACGACGGCACCCGGCAGCTCTTTGCCCGCGAAGGGTGAGTTCCGGCCCATGGTCGCCATCTTATGCGGATCCACCGTCCACCGGGCAGCCGGGTCCACCAGGATGACGTTCGCGGGCTCGCCGGCCTCGAGCGGACGTCCCTGATCCGCCACACGGCCAATGGCCGCGGGAACGGTGGATGTGACGCGGGCGAAGTCTGCCCACGTCATGAGCCCGGTTTCGATCATGGTTTCCTGGACTACCGACAAGGCAGTCTCCAGTCCCGTCATGCCCATGGCCGCCTGGGCCCACTCGCACTCTTTGTGCTCGCTTGGATGCGGGGCGTGGTCCGTGCCGACGACGTCGATCGTGCCGTCCGCGAGCCCGGCACGGAGCGCCTGGACATCCGCGTCGGTGCGCAGGGGCGGGTTGACTTTGTAGACGGGGTCGTAGCTGCGGACGAGTTCGTCGGTAAGCAACAAGTGGTGGGGCGTGACCTCCGCGGTGACGTTGATCCCACGTTCCTTGGCCCAACGGACGATCTCCACCGAGCCGGCGGTGGATACGTGGCAGACGTGCAGGCGCGAGCCGACGTGCTGGGCAAGGAGGACGTCCCGGGCGATGATGCTTTCCTCGGCGACTGCGGGCCACCCGGCCAGGCCGAGAACCGCGGAGACGGTGCCCTCGTTCATCTGGGCACCCGCAGTGAGGCGGGGTTCCTGCGCGTGCTGGGCGACGACGCCGTCGAACGCCTTGACGTACTCCAGGGCGCGGCGCATCAGCACGGGATCGTGGACGCAGATGCCGTCGTCGGAGAAGACCCGGACCTGGGCACGGGAGTCTGCCATGGCCCCGAGTTCGGCGAGCTGCTCACCGGCGAGCCCGACCGTGACGGCACCTACCGGGCGCACATCTACCCAACCGGAGGCACGGCCCAGGCTGTGGACCTGCTCGACGACGCCGGCGGTGTCCGCCACTGGGTTGCTGTTGGCCATGGCGTGGACCGCGGTGTAGCCGCCAAGGGCTGCCGCGCGGGTACCCGTTTCAACAGTCTCCGCGTCTTCGCGGCCAGGTTCACGCAAATGGGTGTGGATGTCGACCATGCCGGGAAGCGCCACGAGGCCCGCGGCCTCGATCACGGTGGCACCTTCGGCGGAAAGGCCGGTGCCGCGCTCAGCGATGACGCCGTCGCGGATCAGCAGGTCCTCGGCGTCGCCACCCAGGATGGCCGCACCGCGGATCAAGTAAGTGCCTGTTGCGGTCTCGGTCATCAGTTGCTCTCCTTATCGGAACGGGCGGTGCCCGGCATGGGGGCGGCTTCACGGGAATCCCCCGAAAGCAGCAAGTACAGGGCGGCCATCCGGACCGAAACACCGTTCCGGACCTGAGCCAGGACCGTGGAGCGCGGCGAATCGGCGGCAGCGGAAGAAATCTCCAGTCCGCGGTTCATGGGGCCGGGGTGCATGATGATGGTGTCCTTGAGCCCGAGTTCGTCGAGGGCGCGCAAGCGGGCGTCGTCGAAGCCCCAGCGTCGCGAATACTCGCGGGTGGAGGGGAAGAAGGAAGCGTTCATGCGCTCACCTTGGACGCGCAGCATCATCACGACGTCCACCCCGGCCTCGAGGGTCTCGTCGAGGTTGTAACTGACCTTGCAAGGCCAGTGTTCGACGCCGATCGGCAGCAAAGTGGGCGGCGCCACCAGGGTTACTTCCGCACCAAGGGTGCGCAGGAGCCACACGTTCGAGCGTGCGACACGGGAGTGCAGGACGTCGCCGGCGATGGCGACGCGCATGCCCGTGAGGTCCGCGCCGGTGGATGCCGAACCGTGCAACCTGGACCAGTGCCGGCGCATCGTGAACGCGTCCAGGAGAGCCTGCGTGGGGTGTTCGTGGGTGCCGTCACCGGCATTGATGACGGCTGCGTCGATCCAGTCGGTGGCAGCCAAGCGGTGCGGAGCCCCGGAAGCCCAGTGGCGGATGACTACCGCATCGGCCCCCATGGCTGCGAGGGTCTGCGCGGTGTCCTTGAGGGATTCGCCTTTCGAAACCGAGGAACCCTTGGCCGCGAAGTTGATGACGTCGGCGGAAAGCCGCTTGGCCGCTGCCTCGAAGGAAATGCGGGTGCGGGTGGAGTCCTCGAAGAAAAGGTTGACCACGGTGCGGCCCCGCAAGGCCGGGAGTTTCTTGACCTCCCGGTCCCCCACGGCAGCCATCTCTTCGGCGGTGTCCAGGATCCGGATGGCGTTCGTTGCGCTGAGGTTCTCGGTGGAGAGCAGGTGTTTCATGCGCCTGCCTCGATCACTACTTCATTGATGGGCTGACCGTCCACCGAATCGAGTTCTTCAAGGTGGACCCGGACCTTTTCCGAAGAAGACGTGGGCAGGTTCTTGCCGACGTGGTCCGCGCGGATCGGCAGTTCGCGGTGCCCGCGGTCCACAAGGACGGCCAGGCGGACAATGCGTGGCCTGCCGAGGTCGATGATGGCGTCCAGGGCTGCCCGGATGGTGCGGCCGGAGTACAGGACGTCATCGATAAGGACAACAACCTTGTTGTCGATGCCGGACAAGGGCAGCTTGGTGGGGTACGGAGGCCTGGCGGGCTGGTGGGAAAGATCGTCACGGAACATGGTGACGTCCAGCTGACCAACAATTGCGGAGGCGTTGACGGATGGATCCGCGGCGGCGATTTTCCCTGCCAGCCGCACGGCCAGCGGATAACCGCGGCGCGGGATGCCCAAAAGAACCAGATCCTGGGAACCCTTGTTGGCTTCGAGGATCTCGTGGGCGATACGAGTGAGCGCACGGTCGATATCCGCGTGGTTGAGAACAACCCGGGACGGCACCGGCGCAGTGACTTCAGTCATCGCTCGTCTCCCCTTTCCCCGCCTCACGGGACGGAATTAAAAAAGGAACATTTGGTCTTCAAAATTACCACAGGGGCGAGGCCTGTCCGCTTCCGGCAAGGGCCGGTCCGTGCGTTATTGCTCACACCCGGCTAAAGCGAAGGGCCGGTGCCCACAGTTTCCTGTGGCACCGGCCCTTCGTATGCTTACGATGCCGCCTAAGCGAGCAGGGAAGGCTTCAGCGTCTGCAAGCGGCCAAGGAGGCCATTGATGAACGCAGGAGATTCGTCGGTGGACATGACCTTGGCCAGGGCTACCGCTTCGCTGACTGCCACGCCGTCCGGCACGTCGTCGTTGTAGAGGAGTTCCCAAGCGCCGATCCGCAGGATAATGCGATCGACCGCCGGCATCCGCTCCAGGGTCCAACCCTGGGCGTAGGTCTGCAGGAACTCGTCGATTGTGGGCTGCATGGCAACCACGCCCTCCACGATGTCCACCGTGTATGGGTTGACCACGAGGTCGGTCATTTCCCGGCGGGCCTTCAAGACCTCGAAAGCGGAGGCGGAACGCTGCTCCGCCTCGAAGAGTACTTCGAGGGCCCTGTTACGGGCCTTACCACGGGCGCTCACTAGTCGTTGACCCGGCCCAGGTAGCTGCCGTCGCGGGTGTCTACCTTGACCTTGGTGTTGTTCTCAACGAACAGGGGCACCTGGATCTCGTAGCCGGTCTCGAGGGTAGCCGGCTTGGTTCCAGCCGAGGAGCGGTCGCCCTGCAGGCCCGGCTCGGTGTAGGTGATTTCGAGGACAACGCTCGGCGGCAGTTCGATGTAGAGCGGAGTGCCCTCGTGGATGGCGATGTTGACCATCTGGTTTTCCAGCATGAAGTTGGTGGCGTCGCCTACCGTGGCGCCGGAAACCGTGATCTGGTCGAAGTCCTGGGTGTCCATGAACACGAAGTCCGCGCCGTCCTGGTACAGGTACTGGTAGTCGCGGCGGTCAACCGTGGCAGTTTCGATCTTGAGGCCGGCGTTGAAGGTCTTGTCGACCACCTTGCCGGACATGACGTTGCGCATCTTCGTACGCACGAACGCGCCGCCCTTGCCCGGCTTGACGTGCTGGAACTCAATGATGTTCCAGAGCTGGCCCTCGAGCTTCAGCACGGTTCCGTTCTTGATGTCATTTGTGGTTGCCACTAGTATCCTCTGGTTTCTTTCACTGGTGCTAGCTACCGCTTTAGCTACTGGTTTAGCTTCCAGCCGACTATGCCAAGCAGGCATGCCGTGACGGCCGCCAGCGCGTATTTATCAAAAATCCAAAGTCCATTCTACCGGCAAAATGCGATGTGCCAGCCCGCGCCTGTCTCAGGAGGCGAACTCGAGGACGTTCCGGGCGCGTTGCAGGGCCACAGCAGAGGAGTAGATCAGGGAAGCGTCAGCCGCCAAGGCGACGCGCAGATCCAAGGCCTTGGTAAACGACTCTGCCGCGGCGACGTGGTTGCCGGCCACAAAATGGGCCCTCCCCAGATACTGGTGGACGACCGGTTCCTTGGCGGTTCCGTGGACTTCGCCCAGTAGCTGGCGAAAGAGCTCCACGGCACGGTCAAAGCGGTTGGTGGCGCGGTGTAGTTCGGCTTCGAAGATCCGCAATTTGAACGACTCGGGATCGTTGTAGCGCGCCTCGGCCAACAGCTCTGCGGCTTCTCCCGGGTGGCCTTCGAGCATGAGCGCCATGATGCGGTCGGCGGGATCGCTGGACTCGGCCAGTGCGGACTGCATGGCTTCCTCGTTGACGATGGCGGGCAGGAGGGTGTCCGGGTTGGTGCGCACACCGGGAAACCCGCCCGTGGGCCAGTCACTGATGCTGCTGAAGGTCTCGGTGGTCATGATGCGATCTCCTGGTAGGCAGCGAAGAGCAACGAGGTGTCCGGAACGTCGAGGATCCCGGGCTTCGCGACGCCGTCGAGCACCACGAAACGCAAGAGGTCTCCGCGGGACTTCTTGTCACGGCGCATGCCGTCGAGCAGGCCCTGCCAGCGGTCCCGGCGGTAGGTGACCGGCAACCCGAGTCCCTCGAGGATGGTGCGGTGCCTGTCGGCGTCGACGTCGGAAAGCCGGCCGACGCTGCGGGCGAGCTCTGCGGCGAACATCATGCCGACCGAAACGGCGGCGCCGTGCCGCCACGAGTAGCGTTCCACGAGTTCGATCGCGTGGCCGAGTGTGTGCCCGTAGTTGAGGATTTCGCGCAAACCGGATTCCTTGAGGTCTTCGGAAACCACCTTCGCCTTGACGGCGATCGCACGTTCGATAAGCTGACGGAGCACTGCCGAGCCTGGATCGGTGACCTCTTCCGGCTTGTTTTCGACTAGCTCCAAGATCACCGGATCAGCAATGAAGCCGCATTTGATGACCTCTGCCATTCCGGAGATCAACTCGTTCTTGGGCAGCGTCTGAAGCGTGTCCAGGTCCGCGAGGACAGCCGCGGGCGGGTGGAAGGAACCCACCAGGTTCTTGCCTTCCGCCGTGTTGATGCCGGTCTTGCCGCCCACGGACGCGTCCACCATGCCAAGGAGGCTCGTGGGCATGTGGATGACCTTGACGCCGCGCAGCCACGTGGCTGCGACGAATCCGGCGAGGTCGGTGACCGCGCCGCCGCCGACCGCCACGATGGCGTCGGAGCGGGTGAAGTCGTTCTGGCCAAGCACTTGCCAGCAGAAGGCGGCAACCTGGATGTGCTTGCCTTCTTCGGCGTCCGGGATCTCGGCGGTGAGGGCGGTGAATCCGGCAGCCTCAAGTTCGGCGCGGACCGTATCGCCCGTAAGGCGCAAGGCACGCGGGTGGACCACCAGGACCCGCTTGACGCGCTCCCCCAGTTTCGCGGGAAGGGTCTCCAAGAGGCCGCGTCCGACGACGACGTCGTAGTTCTCGTTGGCGGACTGGCCAGTGACCTTGATGACAGTTGCTTCGTTGCTCACTTTTGCACTTCCTCTTTCAAGGCCGCGTATTCACGCAGTCTTTCCTCCACGTGGAGGGCGATTTCCGCCACGGTTCCGGACCGGACGTCGACGATGATGTCTGCAAGGCGTTCATAGACAGGACGCCGGGCGGCAAAAAGGGTCTCCCAGCGAGCCATGGCGTCGCCGGCCAGGAGTGGCCGGCCCGTGTTGCGGGCGATGCGCTCGGCGACAGTCTCAGCGTCGCACTCGAGGTAGATCACGGTGCAATCACCCAGCAGCTGCTGCGTGCCGGAATCGAGCACTGCGCCACCACCAAGCGAAACCACCGCGCCGTGGATGTTCGCAGCTTCGACGGCGCGTGCCACCGTCCTGGCCTCGATCTCCCGGAAGGCATGTTCTCCGCGACCGGCGAAAATATCCGCGATCGTGCCGTGGTGCTCAACGATGACGGCGTCCGTGTCCACGAAGGGCACGCCCAATTGCTGGGCGAGCTGCTGGCCAATGACCGACTTACCGACGGCCATCGGCCCAACCAAAGCGATCGCGCGCCCATAACCGGCGCCCGAGCTACTGCGGACCACTAGTGGCCGACCGAGTCCAGGGTTGCCGGAATGCTGTCCAGGTAACCCCGAAGGTTCCGGGCGGTCTCGGCGACCGAATCACCGCCGAACTTCTCAGCTACGGCCTCGGCCAGCACGAGGGCAACCATGGCTTCAGCCACGACACCGGCCGCCGGAACGGCACAGACGTCGGAGCGCTGGTGGTGCGCCTTGGCAGCCTCACCGGTGCTCACGTCAATGGTCTTCAACGCGCGCGGGACGGTGGCGATGGGCTTCATGGCGGCGCGGACACGCAGGACCTCGCCGATGCTCATGCCACCTTCAATGCCACCGGCACGGTTGGTCTTGCGGACGATCCGGCCGGTCTCGTCCTTCACGATTTCATCGTGCGCGGCGGAGCCCCGGCGGGCCGCCGTCAGGAAGCCATCGCCCACTTCGACGCCCTTGATCGCCTGGATGCCCATCAGGGCGGCAGCCAGGCGGGAGTCGAGGCGACGGTCCCAGTGCACGTAGCTGCCGAGTCCCGGCGGAAGACCGTAGGCCAAAACTTCGACAACACCGCCGAGGGTCTCGCCTTCCTTGTGTGCCGCGTCAACCTCGGCCACCATGGCGTCGGAGGTTTCTCGATCGAAGCAACGCAAAGGATCGGCATCGAGGGCCAGAACGTCGGACGGCACCGGGAGGGGGCGGCCTTCGGGCACGGTCACGCTCGCGATGGAAACAGTGTGGCTGACGAGCTCAATGCCAAGCTGCTTCAGGAATTGCGAAGCGACGGTACCCAAGGCAACACGCGTGGCGGTTTCCCGGGCGCTGGCGCGTTCCAGGACCGGGCGGGCCTCAGGGAACCCGTACTTCTGCATGCCCGTGAAGTCTGCATGGCCGGGCCGCGGACGTGTCAAGGGAGCGTTGCGGGCCTGGTCCGCGAGCAGCGCCGGGTCAACCGGGTCGGCAGACATAATCTGCTCCCATTTGGGCCATTCGGTGTTGCCGATCTGGATCGCGACGGGGCCGCCCTGCGTCACGCCGTGCCTGACGCCGCCGAGGATGCTCACTTCGTCCTGCTCGAACTTCATCCGGGCGCCGCGGCCATAGCCTAGACGGCGACGCGCCAAGGCGTCACGTATTTCCTCGCTGGTGAGTTCAACACCGGCGGGGACGCCTTCAATAATTCCGAGCAGTGCCGGGCCATGGGATTCACCGGCAGTCAACCAACGCAACATATATCCAATCCTGCCATGTAAGGCCCTTACTAGACCCGCCGGGGAAGCCCGACTGAGTCACACATCACATCTATGACATCGGCGGTGACGTCAGCTCCGGAAAACAACCGGACTTGCTCCACGGCTTGATAGAGCAACATCTCGAGCCCCGGAACTACTACTCCGCCCCGCGAATGCCATGCTTCGGCAATGCGGCTGGGCCAAGGATCGTAGGCGACATCGAGCAGCACGCCGGTGGCGCCGGGAAGCTTGTCGTCGTCGGGAAGCTTGTCATCGTCGGGAAGCTGCTCAAGCTGCGTCGCAATGCCGTCTGCCGCCCGCGGCGGAAGCGTGGAGATCACCAGATCGGCTCCCGACATGGCTTCAGCAGCTTCGGCCAGCGGCCGGAGGTGAATGGAAAGCCCGACGGCGGCTGCCGCGGCTTTCGCCTCGGCGGCCCGTCCGGCGTCGCGCACAAAGACGTCAACGTGTTTCGAACCGAGTTCCCGGAGCGCCGCAATAGCCGCTGCGGACGTTCCTCCGCCGCCAAGGATCGCGGAGTTCGGCCGTTCAGTGACTCCTGCGTTCCTCACGGCTTCGACGATGCCGGCCACATCCGTGTTGTGGCCGACGCGCCGCACGCCTTGCTCAGTAGCTTCGAAAGCCACCGTGTTGATGACGCCCAAGTACGCGCCGGCTCCGCGGACCTCGTCGACTTGGTCCACCATGGCGGTCTTGAGGGGCATGGTGACGGACAAACCGCACCAGTGGTCCCCGGCCTCGAGGCCCGCCATGAAGGCGGGGAGCCGCTCGACGGTTACGTCGATCGCCGAGTATTCGATGTCGAGCCCGAGCTTCGCGTACGCCGCGCGGTGGAGTGCTGGTGACTTCGAGTGACTGATGGGGTGCCCCAGGACGGCAGCACGTCTACTCACACGCACCGTCCGGCGTTGGCCGCACACCACGCGTTGTACTGGTCAACGTACTTCAAGTGTTCCGCCAACGTGCTGGAGAACTTGGTCTCCTTGGTGTCGAGGTTGATGGTCACCCAGTAGAGGTAGTTGTTGGCTGTCGGCTTGGCGGCGGCATCGATCGCCGTCTTGCCGGGCGAACCGATGGGGCCGACAGGAAGGCCTACGTTGGCGTAGGTGTTGTAGGGGTTGCTCTTGTCAGCCTTCTGGGCATCGGTCAAGTGGAAAGTCTTGGTACCCAGGCCGTAGGTAACGGTTGCATCCGACTGGATGAGCCCGTTCGTCTCGGTGTTGCCCGGCTTGAGCCTGTTGTAGATGGCGCCTGCTACATTGCCGTAGTCGGCCTGGCCGCCTTCAGCCTGCACGATGCTGGCCACCGTGATGGTCTGGTATTGCTTGGCGGGATCCGTGACGCCCTGGGCCTTGAGCTCGTCGGTGGTGGCCGTGACGAGCTTCTGGAGGATGTCCTTGGCAGAGGTTCCAAGGGGGAAACGGTACTCACCCGGTGCCAGGAAGCCTTCCAGGTTCTTTGCCGGGGCAGGGACACCAAACTGGGCAGGTGAATCACTGAGCGCCTTCAAGTCGGACAAAGGTATGCCCGAACCCTTGGCGATCGCATCAAGGGATTCACCGATGCGCAATCCCGCACTCAGCGCGAAGTACATGACCTTGGAAGAATCCTTGCCGAGGAGCACATTCACCGCATCGGAGTTTTTCATTTCCGTTTTGAAAGTGAAATCACCCGGTGAGAGTTCACCCCCTGCAGCAGTGAAGGCCGCCACGAAAGAATCGGCGTCGGCGATGACGTGCTGGCTCTGGAGGTTGGTCGCGACCAGCTTGGGGCCGGAGCCCGGGGCCACAGTGATGGTGACCGAGCCGGTACCCGGGCCAGGGTAGTCGCTGACCTTGTCCATCCCGAGCAATGGCTTCAGGAACTGCGCCCCAACAGCGACCGCTGCGACGAACACGGTGAGGGTGAGCAGGAGCGCGACAAGACGGCGGCGCCTGCGGACCTTCTTCGAGGGGACCTTTGGCGCCGGAGTCGAGGCTGCCATGAGGTCATGGGCGGCGTGCCCATCATGGACCTCGTAGTCGAACTGGGGATCGTGGTGCTCATAACCTTCGTCATGGGCATGCAGCTCGTGGAATTCGTCACCGTGTGCGACGTCGTAGCTGTGAACGGGTTCATCGTGCATAGCATCGTGGTCGATGGCGTGATGATCGACGGCGTCGGGGTGCGCCACGTCGTAGTGCTCGACGTCTGGCTGCACTGTGTCAATGGGCTGCGCCGTGTCAATGGGCTGCGCCGTGTCAATGGGCTGCCGGAGGACGTCAGGCTGCGCCGTGTCAGGCTGCTGCTGCAGGTCCTCTTGGGGCTGGACTGTTTCGCCGTGGATGCCGTCGTCGTGGAAGTCAGCGGCGTGGGTGGTCGCTCCCGGGGCTGCCGGCGCGTAGTCCGGGACGTATGCAGGCTGTGGCTTCGGAACTGCGACAGGTTCAAAGTGGACAGGCACAGGCGGTGGCAGTACCTCCTGGTTCTGCGTCTCCAGGAAACGTTCCCTGGCACGGATTTCACGACGCGTCAGAGGCCTGGTGCGGTCTTCTGCTGCGTCGTTGGAGGGGTCGTTGTTGACCGGGCTCACTATTGTCTTCCCCTCGTTGGAGAGTGTGGATCAATGCCGGAGGCCGGCAGCGGCGCACTGGCACCGTCAATGTGTTGGGGTGGCATAGGCGCCTGCACGCGCCTGCCCACATCTGCACCTCTGGCTTTTTGCATGTCGATCGCGTGCTGCAGAATTCCGGCAGCGGCAACCTGATCCACCACTTTACGATGATCTTTGCTGCTCATGCCAGCTTCATGGAGATTGCGGTGGGCCGTCACGGTACTGAGCCGCTCGTCCACCATGTTGACTGGAACGTCGAGTCCACGGCGCTGCAAGTGGGCTGCCAGCAACTCCGCGTAGTCCGTAGCCATGACCGCAGAAGAGTGTTCTTCACCCTTCATCGTGCGCGGCAGGCCGACGAAAATCTGGACTACGCCGAGCTCCGCGACCTGCCGGACAATGACCCCGATGTCGGAATTCTTCTTGGCGTCCCGGCTCACCGTCTTGAACGGCGTTGCCAGGATCCCGTCCGGATCACAGACGGCAACTCCCACACGGACGGTGCCGACGTCTACCCCCAGTTTGATGCCCCGGGGGTAGTCGTCGTTGCTCGCAATGGCCTCCAAGATCAGCGCTTGGCGATCGCGTCCACAACGGCCGCGAGGGCCGGTGCGATCTTCGCGGCGTCGGTTCCGCCGCCCTGCGCGACGTCGTCCTTGCCACCGCCGCCGCCGCCGAGGATTCCTGCAGCAACCCGAACGAGGGCGCCTGCCTTGACGCCCGCAACACGTGCGGCCTCGTTGGTGGCCACGATGATGACGGGACGGTCGTTGCTGACACCGGCTACGGCAACCGTGGAAGCGTCGGAGCCGAGCCGGTTGCGCAAGTCCATGGCGAGGCTGCGGAGGTCGTCCGCTCCCCCGACCTGGCCGGCGTCGTGCGCCACTACCCGGACGCCTGCGGCATCCTGGGCCGTGGCGACTAGGTTCGCGGCGGCCGCGGTCAGCTGTTCCTTGCGGAGGCGGTCGAGTTCCTTTTCCGTCGCCTTGAGCTTGGCCAAGGTGCTGGAGATCCGGTCGGCCAACTGGCCCGAAGGGACCTTGAGCATCTCCGTGAGCTCGGTGACCAGGGCACGCTCGGCTGCGAGGTGCCGGAAGGCGTCAAGGCCGACGAAAGCCTCCACGCGGCGGTTTCCCGAACCAACGGACTGTTCGCCGAGCAGCGACAGGCTCCCGATGAGGGAGGTGTTGGCCACATGGGTGCCACCACAGAGTTCGCGCGACCATGCGCCGTCGATCTCCACAACGCGGACTTCGCTGCCGTAGTTCTCGCCGAAGAGGGCCATGGCGCCGAGCGCTTTCGCCTCGGCGAGGCCCATGACCTTGGTGTCCACCCGGAAGTTGTTGCGGATGGCGATGTTCGAGACCTCTTCGATCTCGGACTTCGTGGCTGCACTCAATCCCTCGCCCCAGGCGAAGTCGAAACGCAGGTAACCGGCCTTGTTGAAGGATCCACGCTGGGTGGCTTCCGGGCCGAGGATCTGGTGCAGGGCGGCGTGCACGATGTGCGTGCCCGTGTGGGCCTGCTCTGCGGCGTGGCGGCGTTCGCGGTCGACGGCGGCGCGCACCAAAGCGTCCGAGGCGATCTCGCCTTCGCGGACGATCGCCTTGTGGACGCTCAGGCCCTTCACCGGGCGCTGGACGTCGAGGACCTCGACGACGAAGCCGTCACCGGTGATGAGGCCCTTGTCTGCGGACTGGCCACCGGCCTCAGCATAGAACGGGGTCTCGTTGAGCACGAGCTCGATTTCGTCGCCCGTGGAAGCGTGGGCAACACGCCGCCCGGAGCTCACGATGCCGCGGACCCGCGCCTCGCCTTCCAGCTCGGTGTAGCCCGTGAAGACCGTCTCGCCCTCAGCCAGGAGCTCCTGGAAGGCTGAGACATCGGCGTGTCCACCCTTCTTGGCCTTGGCATCCGCCTGGGCGCGCTGGCGCTGTTCCAGCATGAGGCTGCGGAATTCGGCTTCGTCGACCTTCAGGCCGGCTTCCTCGGCCATTTCGAGGGTGAGGTCGATCGGGAACCCGTAGGTGTCGTGCAGGGCGAAGGCATCCTCGCCGGACAGCGGCTTGCCGGCAGCCTTGGACAGCACAACGGCCTCTTCAAGGCGCGCGGTGCCGGAAGCGATGGTGCGCAGGAAGGCTTTTTCTTCGGCGTAGGCGATGCGGCTGATGCGATCGAAATCGGTCTCCACGACGGGGTAGACGCCCTTCATGGCGTCGCGGGATGCCGGAAGCAATTGCGGGAGGCAAGCTTCTTCGACCCCGAGGAGGCGCATGGCACGGACGGCACGGCGGATCAGCCGGCGCAGGACGTAGCCGCGGCCTTCGTTGGACGGGGACACGCCGTCGGAAATCAGCATGAGGGCCGAACGGATGTGGTCGGCGACGACGCGCATCCGAACGTCGTCCGTGTGGTGCGGGTCGTCAGCGGACTCGGCAGAGGTGTACTCCTTGCCGGACAAGGCTGCGGCCTTGTCGATGACGGGACGGACCTGGTCCGTTTCGTACATGTTCTCGACACCCTGCAGGATCATCGCGAGGCGCTCCATGCCGAGGCCGGTATCGATGTTCTTCTTGGGCAGTTCGCCAACGATGTCGAAGTCCACCTTCGAGCGGACGTTCTCGATCTGGTACTGCATGAACACGAGGTTCCAGATTTCGACGTAGCGGTTTTCGTCCGCGATGGGACCGCCTTCGGCGCCATAGGCCGGGCCGCGGTCGTAGTAGATTTCCGAGCACGGACCGGCAGGACCAGGCTGCCCGGTGGACCAGTAGTTGTCCGCCTTCCCCATCCGCTGGATGCGCGAGGCGGGAATGCCCGTGTTCTTGAGCCACAGATCCTGGGCTTCGTCGTCTTCCTCGTAGACGGTCACCCAGAGGCGCTCGACGTCCAGTCCGTAGCCGCCGTCGTCGACGCTCTTGGTGAGCAGTTCGAAGGCGAACTTGATGGCGTCTTCCTTGAAGTAGTCCCCGAAGGAGAAGTTTCCGCACATCTGGAAGAACGTCCCGTGCCGGGCGGTCTTGCCCACTTCCTCGATGTCGCCGGTGCGGATGCACTTCTGGACGCTCGTGGCGCGGTTGAAGGGCGGTTCCTCACGGGCAGTCAGGTAGGGAATGAAGGGAACCATGCCGGCCACAGTGAAGAGCAGGGAAGGGTCGCTGGATACAAGCGACGCGGAGGGGACGGCGGTATGGCCCTTGCTGACAAAAAAGTCCACCCAGCGTTTGGTGATCTCCTGCGACTTCATTAGCTGATTACTTACCCTTCTCAATTCACTGCACATGAGTTTGTGCGCGGTTCTGGCATGTGCCATTGCCGCAGCTTCTAATTCTGCCCTGTTGACGGCCGCTTGGGCGAACCGCCGTGACTAGCGGCGGCTACTGGCTGCCGGCGTCGGACTCCGCGATGCCGAGCGCGGCCCTGAGGTCGACTTCGCGTTCATTCATTCCGGCGCGCACGGCGTCGGCGAAGTCGTACACGCCGTCGGCCAGCCGCGCTACGGCGCGGTTCAGGCCGTCGGGACCAATATTGGCCTGTGCTTGGGTGATCTTGCGGAAGGCGATGACTCCGATTGCCACGCCGATCCCCATCCAGACAATTCTTTTCACAGTTTTCCTGACATACGAAGATCGTGACTTACGAACGGATTCAGCGGCTGCGGCGGCCGCTGCCCGGTTTGCGGCGGGCGGCAAAAGCCGAGCGCACTCCATAGCTGAACGCTGCCACCTTGATGAGCGGCGAACCGACCGTTGCAGCCACCAGTGAGGACAAGGCAGAGATGTTGGCGGAGGCGTCGGAAACGTTGGAGGTGATGCCATCCACCTTTTTCAGCTGCTGGTTTGTGGTGGAAACCGTCGCCGTGACCTCGTCCATCAGGGGCGTCGCTCCGTCGCTCAAGGAGCGGATGGAGGTGCGGACCTCATCGAAGACGCGCCCGAGTTTGAGGATCGGCACAGCGAGCAGCACCACAAGGAGCGCGAAAACTCCGGCCGCGATCAGGCCTGCAATATCGCCACCAGTCATGGACACTCATCTCCTAGCATTTGTTGCGTTGCCGTTGGTGCGCCATGTAGTTCGACGCGGGCACCCCCGGCGTGGCTTCCCCAAGTACCTTACATACAAAGAAGCCCGCGGCGCGTGCCACGGGCTTCTTTGTATGTGCTTGCTGAAAATCAGCGAGCGTAGAATTCGACCACGAGCTGCTCTTCGCAGGTCACGGGGACCTCAGAGCGCTTCGGGCGACGAACCAGGCGTGCCTGCAGGGCGTCGATCTTGACGTCCAGGTAAGCCGGAACGACGTTCAGGACGTGTGCGCCGGCAGCTGCAACCTGGAACGGAGCCATGACTTCGCTGCGGCTGTGAACGTGGATGAGCTGGCCTTCAGCAACGCGGAACGACGGGCGGTCCACGCGGATGCCGTCAACGAGGATGTGGCGGTGCACAACCAGCTGGCGGGCCTGGGCGATGGTGCGGGCGAAGCCGGCACGCAGCACGAGTGCGTCGAGACGCATTTCGAGCAGTTCGATCAGGTTTTCACCGGTCAGGCCCTTGGTGCGCCGTGCTTCTTCGAAGGCACGAGTCATCTGGGCTTCGCGGATGCCGTACTGGGCGCGCAGACGCTGCTTTTCGCGCAGACGTACAGCGTAGTCAGAGTCCTGCTTCTTGCGGGCACGGCCATGCTCACCGGGGCCGTACGGACGGCGCTCCATGTACTTGGCGGCCTTGGGAGTCAGAGCGATGCCGAGTGCACGCGAAAGGCGTGCGGTACGGCGAGCACGAGTGTTGTTAGCCACTTGTGTCCTTCCAATATCTGCGGTGTGTCAGTGTTACTGGCCTCCATGAGGGAGAGCATCGGCCAACCGCTGCCTTTTGCTACGGGGCGCAGGGCACAGCATCAAAACCTGGATTTTGATGGATTGTGCGCCCGAGCCTTGCCAGACAAGCATCTAGCCTACCATGACGCCTACTTGCCCCGGATGATCCTGCGCAGCCGCTCGAGCCTGGGAGCAATATCCCGTTCAGCACCGTTTGCCGTGGGTTCGTAGTAGTCCCTGCCGACCAAATCATCCGGAGCGTACTGCTGCGTGGCCACGCCGTGCGGGGCATCGTGCGCGTACTTATAGCCTTGGCCGTGGCCGAGGCCCTTCGCTCCTTGGTAATGCGCATCCCGCAAGTGGGCCGGAATCCCGACCCCCATCCCCGCACGCACATCGGCGATGGCCTTGTTGATGCCCATATAGGCCGCATTGGACTTGGGCGCCGTCGCCAGATGCACCACGGCTTCGGCGAGGATGATCCGGCCCTCGGGCATGCCGATCAACTGCACCGCCTGGGCCGCGGCGACGGCGGTCTGCAACGCCGTCGGATCTGCCATGCCGATGTCTTCGGCAGCCGAAATCACAATCCGGCGGGCCACGAAGCGGGGGTCCTCCCCCGCTTCGAGCATGCGGGCCAGGTAGTGGAGGGCCGCATCGACGTCTGAGCCGCGGATCGACTTGATGAACGCACTGGCGACGTCGTAGTGCTGGTCGCCCGCGCGGTCGTACCGGACGGCGGCTACATCGAGGGCCCGCTCCGTGTGGCGGAGTTCGACGACGACCGGAGCCTCCGGGGCGCCGTCACCGGCCAGCCCTTCCTCTTCAGAAGCGTCTTCGGAAGCGTCGCCGTCGTGGTTCCGGTCTCCGTAGGCGACGCCGGCGGCGGCCTCAAGTGCGGTGAGCGCGCGGCGGGCATCTCCCCCGGACAAGCGGACCAAATGCTCGAGCGCTTCAGGGGTGAGCTCCACTCCCCCTGCCAAGCCGCGGGCATCGGCAACAGCGCGTTGCAAGAGCGCCTCGATGTCGCTGTCGGTGAGCGGTTTCAGGGTGAGCAACAGGGATCGGGAGAGCAGCGGCGAGACCACCGAGAACGAAGGGTTTTCGGTGGTCGCGGCGACCAGGACCACCCAGCGGTTCTCGACGCCAGGCAGCAGGGCGTCCTGCTGGGCTTTGTTGAAGCGGTGGATCTCATCCAGGAACAGCACAGTGGTGGTCCGGTAGAGATCCCGGGCAGTCAGGGCATTTTCCATGACCAGGCGGACGTCCTTGACGCCCGCAGTAATAGCGGACAATTCAACGAACTTCCGGCCTGGCCCGCGGGCGATGACGTGCGCCAGCGTCGTCTTGCCCGTACCTGGAGGTCCCCACAAGATGACCGAGCTCGGACCGGCAGGACCGGCGGCGTCGGCCCCTGCGGCAAGCTGCCGCAAAGGAGAACCCTGGCCCAGCAAATGCTGCTGGCCCACAACGTCGTCGAGCGTCCGGGGCCTCATGCGGACGGCCAAAGGGCTCCGCGGCGACGCCCGACGTACCGTGCCCGCACGCTCATCACCGGAACGGTCCGAATCCGCCGCTTTGCCGCCGGCGTCGTCGTCGTTGTCCGCGTCGGCACCAAAGAGATCTTCCACATGGATAGGCTACTCATGATTCCAGTTAAGGAGACATCGACGTGGAGACCCGGCCATCCGCCCCCGGCGACAAGCAGCCGCTTGGAGCGGCGCGCACCGCCTTCATCCCTGGTCCGCGGTTGACCGGCTGGGTGGAGCGCTTCGCCGCGAGCCATGGCACCGTTGAGGAAGAGCCCGACGACGGCGGTACCCTCCTGCGGGCGGCTGACGGCGCTACCGCGCTATTGAGAGCCCCCTGGCCCGTCGATGGACGGCCGGGCAAGGGCGCAACCACCGTTGAGCGTTTGGCGTCCCTTGCTTCACAGGAACGGCGGCTCGGAATCATCCTGGTGCGCCGGGGTGGCTACGCGGTGGGGGTCGTGAGCGGCGGCAAAGTGTCTGCGTCCAAATCGGGTTCCCGCTATGTACAGTCACGCTCGTCGGCAGGAGGATCGTCGCAGCAGCGTTTTGCCCGTCGTCGCGAAAACCAGGCAAACGCACTGACGGAAGCCGTGGCCGGTTATGCCGCCGCTGTATTCGCCGGACACAGTATTGAATATCTCGTTCTGGGCGGAGACGCCGCGCTCTCTGCGGCGGTCCTGGAGGAGGCGGCGCTGAAGGAATACACCTCGGGGAAAAGGCTCGCGTTCCTCGCGGTCGCCGACCCCAACGCGACCGTGCTCCGCAAGGCCGCGGCAGACGCGTGCGCCGTGCGGATCGAGGTCACGGATCCGCTGTAGGGGTGAGCAGGGCCAGCAGCCCGACAACGCAAAATCGGTAGGGTTCTGAAGGTCCAGCCCGGTGTACCGTTCGAACGCCGCCAGCCGGTATCTTCCCTGCTGACCGCCGCTACAAGGGGTGCGCCGACGTCGACGCGCAGGGCTCCGGCGATCCGGGCAAGGTCCGATTCCGACGGTTCCCCGGGGGCCAGGAGTTGCGAGAGGTACTGGTGCTGGAGATCGGCGTTGGCCCGCTCGATATCCTCCAGTTCTGCGACGTACCGCGCCTGGACGCGTGAGGCAAAGGTGTCCACTGTGCGCCAGACGAGTTCAGTCCTGCTGACCAGCAGCGCCGGATCCACCGCCAGGGCGGATGCGGACAATGCATCCCACACGACCGAAAAGTCCAACCTGATGGCGCGCACCAGGCTGTCCAAGGGGAGGCCTTGCCTTGCGCGACGCTTGCTCAACTCTGCGGCGATGGACTCGAGGGCGTCCATGGTGGCTCCCCCGTCCCCGCAGCACGCCGAGAATGGCCACCAAGGAATCGTGGCTGCTGCGGCGAAGGTCCGCGATGGTCAGCCCGGATTCCCTGTACACCGGATCCTGGAGGATTCTCGCGATGAATGTATCCACCATTCCCCATTGGGTGGGCTGGTCACCTCCGAAACCGGCATCCGTTTCGAATCATCTCGGAGTTCCGCGGTGACCTGGCGGTTGTGTGCAGCCGGTCAGGAGGGTCCCGGCGTGCACCTGTGTGCAGGAAAGCCTGAAGGAGAAGCTCTTGCCGTTCACCGTGTGGCCGGGGGTCGACAGCCGACTACTGTGCGCCCACTTACTTGGTGGCGGAAATGTCCAGGATTCTGAGTGCGATTCGCAGTGCAAATTTCGTGTCGGGATTGTCTAATGGAACCTCCATCAGTTGCTCAATCTTCTCAAGTCTCTTGACTACAGTGTTTCGATGAACATGAAGAACGCGAGCAGTCTCAGCGAGACTGGATTCGCATTTCAGGTAAGCGCTCAGCGTGTCCCGCAAGTACCCGGCATCCTCTTCGGATAATCCTCCCAGGAACTTCATGGATGGGCGCACAAGTGCGGGGTCGTGGAGGGTGGTCCGGATCAACTGGGTGGCGATTGATTCCTGGGCATCAACAATTTGGCGGCGTCCTTTGCTGTAACTTGCTTGTCGGGCGAAGTCTTCGGCTTCGGCGATGCTTTTCGCAAACCCCTCCGGTCCAAGTCGTGGTCTTGCGACGCCAAAAACGATGCCGGATTCCAAAGGCGGTCGGACGGAGTCCAATGCACCCACAAGGTCTTTGTACTCTGTCCTAGTCGGTTGGTTTGGTTGGGTCTCCCAGATAAGCCAGTGATCCATGTATTCCGATGAGGCGATGGAGTATCCATAGCGTGTCAGGGCGGCTGGAATCATTCGGCCAATGTCATGAGCTGTGGATTTCTGTGGGGCATGAATGCTTACCAGGGTGTGCCATCCGTTGAGGTTCCATCCGACGCTGAGTGCTTGAGAGATGAGGTGGTCTGGAACCGCTCCGCCGCTGACAGCGAGCTGTGAGACGATCGCTGATCTCGCGGATTGAAAAAGCTCGTCAGCAAAGCGCTGCCGAGTGAGCCAGCGAAGCAAGGGCGATGCAGTCAGTTCCATGAGTTCCCTGGCCCCTTCAAGCTCGAAGGGCGCGGCGTCGGTGCTGAATTCGGCAAGGATCCAAAGTGCTGGATCGTCGTTTTCCATGAGGGGCGGTAGCGGGACCGATATCAAGTTCGCCGACAAAGCCGAAATGGGGCCTTGCCCCGGCGCTGTGGTTAATTCGCCAAGAGAAAGTGGGCTCTCCAACGCGCCAGCAAGCGTTAGCCCAAGTGAATTGACGATGGCTATCTCCGCGTTTACATACTTTCTAAGTTCAGAGACGACATTGTCCGGGTTCGGTTCCATGCCTTGGATTGCGCGGGAGAGGGCGGCCATGCTCGTGGACCGAGTCATGAGATTGGATTTCATGAAGCCCTGGAGGGATGCAGCCACAGAAACAGTTGTCTGGGGTTGATCAAGGACCACGACGCTCATCTTCAGTTTTCTTGCCAGTTCCCGCGTGGAGATGCTCATTTCTGTACTGCTCCCGGATTCTCCATTCTCGGATGGTGTGAGAATGACCATGCCCACACCCTGTAGCTTCAGATGGGGGAATATCATTTCCAGCCCGTAGGAAGGCATCCAGGAAGATATCCAGATGCCTTCGACCCCGTCGATTTGCCTGTCGTCGGGCGCGTCCAGGTGCGCGATTCGGGCTTGTCCGTTTGCGGTGAATTGATTGACGCAGACGAACGAGTAGCTTGCGGTTGGCTCCGCCAGGACGACCGAGCTGTGCAACAGGGCCGGGCACCGCATTAGTTCCCGTAGGGTCAGCCGATCTGTCATTGAGGGGCTCCATATGAGGGGATTGTGTAGCCGTAGCCGGCAATGTCTACTAATGACCGGGCCGAAGCTTCGGTCCACTTGCCCGGAGCTTCGAAGACGAGGATGTCTACGCCGTAGCCAGGGACAATACGCTCGCTGAGGAGGGGAGTTCCGGTGTGGCTGTCAAGGAGGCAAATGATTTGAGGTGCCTTTGCCAGCAGTCGGCCCTCGTCTATGAGCAGAAGGAATTCGTTCTGTGCCTCGATCCGAAGGTACCTTCCCTGGGCACGGACGATTATCGTGCCTTTGGCATGTACCCCGACGTCTGACCCCCGGGGAGCCGGCTCCCATTTAACGTCCACGACGCTCCCTCTGCCGACATGCAGACACCCTTTGGTGTGTTGAGAGAAGTGCATTATTGCGTCGCTGACCGATGCTGTGAGTTTTCTCGATTGTTGGAACTGGTAGCCAAGCTCGATTGCCCGCCGGAGTGTCCCCGTGATCCCTGCTTGGCGTGCTTGGACACCGTCCATGGCATATCCAGCGAATGCCACCCACCCACCGAATATTCCCATGAGTAAGCGAAGCGATCGTTCGGCATCTTCCGCGCCCGTTCCGCAGATTTCGACACACCTGCCGGAAGCGTCGACGAGCGCACACGGGGTCATCGGGACGCTATGTGCGTTGAAGGTCGTCTGATGCAGCCCCGAGAGTCCGCGCCCCATACCGTCCAGATCGATCATCGGGATGTCCAGAGCCGCGGCCACAAGAATCGGCGCATACGCATTGATCCCGGCCATCTCGAACGCGCAGACGAGCGGTCGCGTCCCTGGAAATTTCGCGGCGACCGCCTCGAACGCCCTCGTGTATGGATCAGGTCCGCCGGGCTTTTCGCTGAAGGCCAGCGGCGATCCCGCTAGTCCGACGGGAATGACGACATCGTTCGGAGCGATTTTACTCGGAGGAAATACGGTAACTCCGCCCCTTTGTTCCAGCACGTTTCGTGTCAGAAGGGATATGGCATGAGTGTCTCCTGCACCCCCCGATCCCTGCATCCTGGCGCCAAACTCCAGCGCCTCCAAACCGCTCGACTTGAGAACCCAAGGCATGGCCGCCTCCTCCCATCCTCATCGACGAAAATGCTACGTGTTAAGTATGCACACCGGCACGGCATTTAGTAGTTAGATCGACCATTGTTGTCGAGCATCATCAGCCGTAGCGTTGTCTTAATTCTTCTCCTACCCCTGAGCTCTTTGCGGGTAGGCACCTCGCAGGCAAAGGAGCCGAAATGACAACAGGTACAACAACGAAAAAGCATGCCGGGGAGGAGGACTTTGCCCTCGAACGTGTTCCTGAACACGCCCGTCATAGCTGGTGGTCGGTGGCTGTTCAAAGGTTCGGCCAGATGTCAGCGCTGTCACAGTTCCTCCTAGGCGCAGCTCTCGGATTTGGGATGCAATTTTCCGACGCTTTGCTGGCGATCTTCCTTGGGTCGGTCATCCTCGAGGTTGTCGCTATCATGACGGGCATCCTCGGCCAACGGGAAGGCCTCTCGACCTCGCTTCTGGCTAGATGGACTGGCTTTGGCCGCCATGGATCCAGCATCATCGCCTTATTCATCTCACTTAGCTTGGTCGGGTGGTTTGGCGTCCAGAGCGGCGTGGCTGCAGATGGTCTTGCTAAGCTGGCACCCGTTTTTCCCGCCTGGGCGTGGTCCCTTGTGGTCGGCGCAGCTGTGACCGCGATTGTCATTTATGGTTTCAAGAGCATGGCCTGGACCGCGTACATTACGATTCCGGCGTTCCTCCTGCTGGCCGGCTGGTCGATTTTCTCTGAGTTGCAAAACCACAATCTGGGCGATCTTGTAAGTCAGCCGGCCCCTGGACCGGTGCTTAGCCTCGCTGCGGGGACGACGCTGGTGGCAGGCGGATTCATTGTCGGGATGGTCATCACTCCGGATATGACACGCTTCAACCGCAAACCCTCCGATGTCGTCAAGCAGACGCTTTTGGGAGTCACCCTTGGCGAATTCATGGTTGCTATCGCTGGGGTCCTTCTTGCTCACGCGCTCAAGACCAACGACGTCATCGCACTGGTCACGTCCAGCAGCGGATTCGTCGGTACGATCGTCATCGTTGCGGGCACCGTCAAGATGAACGACTGGAATCTGTACTCTGCCTCTCTGGGCATCGTGAACTTTGTCGAGACAGTGTTCAGGAAACGAGTGAGCCGCACCAGTGTCACCATCTTTATCGGCGCCCTGGGAGCCATGCTCGCTGCCGCTGGAATCCTGAACTACTTCGTGGATTTCCTGATCCTGCTTGGAGTCACATTCCCGCCGATCGCGGGCATCATGGTCGCCGAATACTACATCGTCAAGAAATGGCGGAGCGTATTGTCCGGTTCTTCCCCCGGGTTGCCCGCAACTGAGCCCACATGGGTTATCGGAACCCTCGTGGTGTGGGGGGCGTCGGTGCTGATTGGGATGTACCTGCCCTGGGGGGTAGGCTCCCTCAACTCACTCTGTGCATCCATTGTTCTGTACGTCATTGCCGGGAAATTGGGCCTGATCAAAGGGACTTCCGAAGACGTGCTCTCACGCCAACCGAAAACTGAAACTCGCGAACTGCAGGAGGAACACCAGTGAAAATAGGCATCGATGTCGGCGGGACCAACACAGACGCAGTGCTTATTGATGGCAACGAGGTCCTGGCAGGCGTAAAAAGCCCAACAATGAGTGATGTTGCACTGGGCATTACTGAATCCCTCCGCCGTCTTCAGAGTGCTTTCCCCTTCGATCCGACGCAGATAGACGCAGTCATGATCGGCACCACGCATTTCATCAATGCTCTCATCGAGGCCGAGCGGCTGGCGCCGACCGCGGCCATCCGGCTGGGACTTCCTGCGACGAGTGGACTGCCCCCCTTCGTAGGCTGGCCCACGCGGATCACCGAAGCAGTGAAGGCCCTGCCCTACATGTGCCACGGCGGACATGAGTTCGACGGACGGGAGATATCTCCGATCGACCGTGAAGAAATACGCAGAGCTGTCCGGGATGCCGTGCCCCGGGGCGCACGAAGCTTCGCTATCTCGTCTGTGTTCTCTCCGGTTAACTCCGAGTTTGAGCAGATGGCGGCGGAAATCATCGGGATCGAATTTCCCGAACTTCCGGTCAGCCTTTCGAACGAAATCGGCAGGGTTGGACTGCTCGAGAGGGAAAACGCGACCATCATCAATGCCGCCCTGCGTGACCTTTCAGCCGAAGTTTGTTCTTCCCTGGACCAATCACTCATGGCGCTGGACATCAACGCTCCTCTGTTCCTGAGCCAGAACGACGGAACCTTGATGGACGTCGATTTCGCCAGGAAATACCCCGTTGCCACATTTGCCTCTGGACCAACAAACTCCATGCGGGGGGCAGCGTATCTCTCAGGCATCAAGGACTGCATCGTGGTTGACGTTGGAGGGACGACGACGGACGTCGGAGTTCTCCAGTCCGGCTTCCCTCGGGAGGCTGCCACCGAGATTGAGGTCGCAGGAATCCGCACCAACTTCCGGATGCCAGATGTCTTGTCCGTGGGAGTCGGTGGTGGCAGCAGAATCAGATTCGACGATGGAGTGACCGTCGGGCCGGACAGCGTCGGATATCGGGTAACGGAGGAGGCGCTCGTTTTCGGCGGCCAAACCTTGACGGCGACCGACATCATGGTCGCGGCTGGAGACACGGTAATTGGCGACCCGGAGCGCGTCAAACATCTGGACCGCTCACTGATCTACGCGGCCAGAGATGAAATCCACCGAAGGATCACTGAGACGGTTGACCGGATGCGGACGAGCTCTGACCTGGTCCCGGTGATTGCAGTCGGCGGCGGTGCGTTCCTCGTTCCCGAACAGATGGCATGCGCCAGTGACGTTGCCCGTCCGGGGCACTCCGGAGTAGCGAATGCCATCGGCGCCGCTATTGCACAAGTAGGCGGGGAAGTCGACCGAATCTTTGCCATCCCGGCCGGAAAGCGCGAAGAAGTGCTCGACCAAGCCAGGGAGGAAGCAATCGGCAAGGCCATAGCTGCCGGAGCCAAAGCCAGCACTGTCCAAATCGTGGAGATCGATGAGCTTCCCTTGGCTTATCTGCCAGGGAACGCGTCCCGTGTCCGTATCAAGGCCGTTGGCGATCTTCCGACGTCGAAGTAACCCCGGAATGCTGACTGCAAGAACTAGAAGGAAAACATAATGAGTTTCTATCTTTCACTAAACGACGTTCCTGACTTGGCGCGGGGCGCGGCGATACTGGGTACAGGCGGCGGCGGAGATCCGCTCATCGGCCGCCTCCTCGTCGAGGAATGCCTCAAAAACGGGAAGAAGATCGAAATCCTCGATCCGACCGAACTTGATGACGATGACTTTGTCATTTCCACGGCCATGATGGGTGCTCCGACTGTCGTAGTCGAGAAAGTCCCAGCCGGCACTGAGGCAGTCCGGTCGCTCCGCGCCTTGGAGAGACACCTCGGAAAAACAGCCGACGCAACAATCCCCATGGAGTGCGGTGGACTGAATTCCATGATTCCTCTGGTCGTCGCCGCCGAAGCGGGTATCCCGGTGGTGGACGGCGACGGAATGGGACGAGCCTTCCCGGAGCTTCAAATGGAAACGTTCGGAGTCTACGGGGTGTCCGGATCACCGCTCGCTGTTTCTGACGAAAACGGGCACACGTGCATCGTCGATACCGGCCAGGACAACCAGAGGATGGAGACTTTCGCGCGCGCGGTCGCCATCAAGATGGGGGGCGCGGCATACATCGCCGAGTATCCAATGAGCGGAGCAGACGTCAAGCGAACTGCGATCCGCAACACCGTCACCCTGGCCCTCAATATCGGCCGGACTTTGCGTACGGCCAAGGACAAACATCTTGATCCGCTGGCAGAACTCAGTGCCTTCCTAAAGGACACAATATACGGCCACGGAACCGTGCTCATGCGGGGAAAAATCGTTGACGTTGAGAGGTTCGTTAGAGACGGGTTCACCCACGGCTCTGCGGTTGTGGAATCCTTCGACGGTATCGACGAAATGCGGATCCAGTTCCGGAACGAGAACGTCATTGCACACAAGAATGGTGCGGTCGTTGCCATTGTTCCGGATCTTATTACGATAGTTGATGTTGATTTGGGCACCCCCATCACTTCCGAAGCCCTGCGGTTCGGACAGCGGGTGGCCGTCTACGGAATCTCGACTCCTGCCATCATGCGGACCCCTGAAGCGCTGCAAGTCTTTGGCCCCCAGGCTTTCGGACTCCATGAGCCATGGGTCGCCCTTGAGGAATTGAGTGCCGTCAGGTGATACCCACCCTGGAGAGTCCCGTCATGGCCGAGGCTCTCATATTCGATGGCCACAACGATTTGCCTTGGGCTCTGCGACAGAAATTCGATTCCCGTGTCGAGGAGATCGACTTATCGCAGCACCAGCCCAGCTTGCACACAGACATTCCACGGCTCCGGGAAGGCCGGGTCGGTGCGCAATTCTGGTCAGTCTTCGTCCCGTCCAACATGCTGCCGGCCGACGCCGTCGTGGCGACACTCGAACAGATCGACTGCGTGCACCGGATCATGTCCGAGTATCCCGAAACGTTCAGTTTGGTCGACACGGCCGCCGGTGTAAGGACCGCCGTTGAGAAGGGACTGATTGCCTCCCTGATGGGAATTGAAGGAGGCCACTCCATCGACTCATCCCTCGGCGTCCTCCGGATGATGAGACGTGTCGGCGTCCGCTATATGACCCTGACACACAACGACAACACGCCCTGGGCACGATCAGCGACGGGGGAACAGGTTGGCTACGGGCTCACTGGTTTTGGAAGAAGTGTGATCGCCGAGATGAATGACCTTGGAATCATCGTCGATTTGTCCCACGTGGCCGAACAGACCATGCACAACACGCTGGACATCACCAGGGCCCCCGTCATGTTTTCGCACTCGTCTTGTCGCAATGTAACCGATCACGTCAGGAACGTGCCGGATTCCGTGCTTGAAAGATTGCCTGAAAACGGTGGAGTGCTCATGCTTACGTTTGTTCCCGCTTTCATCTCCAATGCCTGCGCCGAGCACGAGCAACGGTCGGATGATATCCGGAAGAGGCTGGGCCTCCGGACGGGATTCCACGCAGGCCATGTGGACGAGGACGAGGCCGCGATATCGGAATATGCCCGCTGGACATCTCAGAACCCGCCTCCACACGCAACCATCGCCGACGTTGTGAAACACGTGGAACATGCGCGTGAAGTGGTGGGACCCCAACACTTGGGCATCGGAGGGGACTTCGACGGGATCGAACGGCTGCCCCGCGGAATAACCGGGGTATCCAGTTACCCTGTCGTCAAGATGGCACTAGCTGAACGGGGCTGGTCGGCTGCAGATCTCCGCAGCCTCGCTTTCGGCAATGTCCTCAGGGTGCTCGAAGACGCCGAGAGGGTCGCCAATCAACAGACAGATGACGATTCCATGCAGAACGCGACGGTTGGTCACTAGATTTGCCACGTCAACCACAGCGGCAGCATCGGATCTCCAAAACCGGAACCGGAGGCTGCGCCCGGGTCCGGATCCAGGATCAGATGCAGCGTGGTGGAGAAACTAAATTGTCGGTGCCTCCTGCGATGCTGTGGGTATGGATGGAAGGACAGCGTGGGGTGCGGAGAGCAGGGCGGCCGTGGAGGCCGTTGCCGCGTCCGTTGCCGTGCTTGCCGCTTTCACCCGCGACGCCGGTTCTTCAGAGACCACCGATCCGCTCCGGGATCTGGCCGATGAGTGCCTGGACGGCCTCACCGAAGTCGCCCGGCTGGAAGCCCGCACCGCCGCGCTGAAAGCGAGGCTCGCCGCGGACTACGCCCACGCGGCCAGGGCCCTGGCGCCACCGGCCACCTCACCGCAGGAGTCCACCGCCCACGAGCTTGCCCTGATCGCCGAGGTCGCCTGCGTCCTGACCGTCAGCGAACGAACCGCCGGGGCCTTCCTCTCCGACTGCCAGGCACTGACAACCGGGCTGCCCCTGGCCCTGGAAGCCCTTCAGTCCGGGACGATCTCCTGGCAACACGCCCGGATCATCATCGACGAAACCAGCGCCCTGGGCCCCGCCGCAACGGCCGCCTTGGAAGCACACTTCCTGGACCCCGAAGCACCCAACCCCGCCCGCGGCTGCCCCGCCGGGGACCTCGTCCCCTCCCGCTTCCGCACCAAGGCACGCACCTGGCGCGAACGCCACCACCCCGTCAGCATCGAAGAACGCCACACCCAAAAAGCCGCGGACCGGCGGGTCGAATACCTCCCGGACCGCGACGGCATGGCCTGGCTCTCCGCCTACCTCCCCGCAGCCACCGCCGCAGGGATCTGGGAACGGAGCACCGCCGCCGCCCGCACCCTCCAAGGCCCCCACGAAACCCGGACCCTCGCCCAACTCCGCGCCGACATCACCGCCACCTGGCTCCTCACCAACACCGGCTCCGCGACGGTCGACGGCGGACTGCCCGACGGCGGCACGGGGCTGAGCGGCACGGTCGCCGGAGGCATGGAACCGGGGCTGGCGGGGCGGGTCCCGTCCCCGAGGGCACAGGTCCTGATCACCGTCCCGGTCCTGTCCCTCCTGGGCGCCACCGACGAACCGGCCGTGCTCGACGGGTACGGGCCGATCCCGCCCTCCATGGCCCGTGCACTGGTCGCCGAGGGCGCCGAGTCCTTCCACCGGGTCCTGACCGACCCCCGCGACGGTGCCCCGCTGGAAATCGGAAGCACCAGCTACCGCCTCACCAAAGCCCAGCGCCAATGGCTGCGGCTCCGCGACGGCAAATGCCCCTTCCCCGGCTGCAACAACCACTCCCTGGACAACGAAGCAGACCACCTCCTGGCCTGGGCCCACGGCGGCACCACCGGCATCACCAACCTCGGCCAACCCTGCCCCAAACACCACCGCCTCAAACACCGCACCGCATGGACCCCCACCCCCGCCGGCAAAAACAGTCCACCCGGGTGGACCTCACCCTCACACCGGCACTACCCCAGCGAACACCAGGACTGGGAACCACCCCACTGGCCACACCACCTACAGGTCACCGGCGAGCCCTGCCCGCGCCTCCTAGCAGCCCGACAACGCCCGCTGCGGCCGGGCCTGCCGGTAGAGGTACCTGCCGTGCTCTGCGAACCCGGCGCCCTCGTACAAGGCCTGGGCGCCGGCGTTCGAGGCCATCACCAGTAGCCAGAACTCCGACACGCCTCGGTGACTGCCAGCCGAAAGAAGGGCGTCAAGAACCTGCCGCCCCAAGCCACGGCGGCGGTGCCTGGCCGTGGTCGCCATGCAATAGATGCCGCCCCTCCCCTCCATCAGGGCGAGGCGCCCGACGGCGGCCGGTGCGCCGTCGCTGTCCCTCACGAGGGCGTAGACCGAGGGGCAAGACTCCAGGATCGTCCGCGCGATCTCCAGCTCGGCGTCTCCCCCGCGCCCGTCTACCGACCACCACAGCCGGAGCCACTCCTCGGAAGGCTCTTCGGAGATCTCGACGTCGTTCGCCACGCCATCGCGCGGGGTACCGGGAAGGGCACCGTCCGGCCGGACCATGATGAGTGTCTCGGACTGCCGGGTGAATCGCTGCACATCAAGCACCGCGTTGAGGCCCGTGCTCCGCTCGTCGTCGAAGACCTGGAAGATCAGCGGCAGGCGCCGGGAGCGGTACCACTGCGTGGCGGCGCGGACTGCCGATTCGTGGTCTTCGGCCTGTTCCCTGGGCCAGACCGAGTTTGCCCGCTGCGTGACACCCCCGGCGGCCCGCATGACCCATCCCCCGGTGTCCTCACGGTCCGGGGCCGGCCACGCACGGTCCATCAGCTCCTCAATCAATGCAAGGCTCAACTCCTGCGCCACGCGTCCTCCTCAAATCAATCGCCGTCATGGTACGCCGGAGGCCCCCGCAATGTGCGAGGGCCTCCGGGTTGCTTCTGCGGTTTCCGGCTACTCGGGCTTGGCTGCCGGTACTGCCTGCGCCTTGGCCTCAGGCTTGAAGTCGACTCCGGCTTCCTTGCGCTGCTGCGCCGTGATGGGCGCAGGAGCAGCGGTCAGGGGGTCGTAGCCGCCGCCCGACTTCGGGAAAGCGATGACATCGCGGATCGAGTCCACGCCGGCCAGCAGGGCCACGACGCGGTCCCAACCGAAGGCCATGCCGCCGTGAGGAGGTGCGCCGTACTTGAATCCCTCGAGCAGGAAGCCGAACTTGGTCTGCGCGTCTTCCTTGTCCAGGCCCATGAGCTCGAAAACGCGCTCCTGGACATCGGCCTCATGGATACGGATGGATCCGCCGCCGATTTCGTTGCCGTTGCACACGATGTCGTAGGCATAGGACAGGGCCGATTCCGGGTCCTTGTCAAAGGAGTCGAGGAACTCGGGCTTCGGGGAGGTGAAGGCGTGGTGCAGGGCCGTCCACTGTCCGCCACCCACCGCGACGTCACCGGAGGCGACAGCTGCGGCTGCGGGCTCGAACATCGGGGCGTCCACGATCCAGACGAAAGCCCAGTCCTTGGGATCGATCAGGCCGGTGCGGTGGCCGATCTCGACGCGGGCAGCACCCAGCAGGGCTCGGGAGGGTGACTTCTCGCCGGCCGCGAAGAAGATGCAGTCGCCGGGCTTTGCGCCGACGGCGTCGGCCAAGCCCGCCCGCTCGGTGTCCGTGAGGTTCTTGGCAACGGGGCCCGTGAGCTCACCGTCTTCCTTGAACAGCACGTAGGCGAGACCCTTGGCGCCGCGCTGCTTAGCCCACTCCTGCCAGGCGTCCAGCGCGCGGCGGGCCTGCGAGGCTCCGCCGGGCATGACGACGGCGCCGACGTAGGGCGCCTTGAAGACACCGAAGTTTGTGTCCTTGAAGAACTCCGTCAATTCGGTGAGTTCCAGGCCGAAGCGCAGGTCCGGCTTGTCGGAGCCGTACTTGGCCATCGCCTCGTGGTAAGTCATGCGGCGGATCGGCGTCGGGATCTCGACGTCGATCAGCTGCCACAGTGCCTTGACGATGCCTTCGCCGAGCTCAATGATGTCGTCCTGGTCAACGAAGCTGGCTTCGATGTCGAGCTGGGTGAATTCCGGCTGGCGGTCCGCACGGAAGTCTTCGTCGCGGTAGCAACGGGCGATCTGGTAGTACTTTTCGAAACCGCCCACCTGGAGCAGCTGCTTGAAAAGCTGCGGCGACTGCGGAAGCGCGTACCAGGAACCCGGGGCCAGACGCGCCGGAACAACAAAGTCACGGGCGCCTTCCGGCGTCGAGCGCGTCAGCGTGGGAGTTTCGATCTCCACGTAGCCCTGCTGGTGAAGCAACTCGCGGGCCACGCGGTTAGCCTCGGAGCGCAGGCGCATGTTCCGGGCGGGGCCGGGGCGGCGCAGGTCAAGGTAGCGGTGCTTGAGGCGGGCTTCCTCACCGACCTCCACGTGCTCGTCGATCTGGAACGGCAGGGGATCCGAGGTGTTGAGGATCACCACTTTCTCAGCGATGACCTCGATCTCACCGGTGGCGAGGTGCGGGTTTTCGTTGCCCTCGGGACGCTTGCTGACGGTGCCAACGATCTGCAGCACGTATTCATTGCGCAGCCCGTGGAAGACCTCTTCCTCGCGGACAACCACCTGGGCGACACCGGACGCGTCACGCAGATCGACGAAGGCCACGCCACCGTGATCTCGGCGGCGGCCTACCCAGCCTGCCAGGGTGACGGTCTGTCCAATGTGCTCGGAACGCAAGGATCCGAGGTCATGTGTGCGCAGCACAGCATTCCTTTCAACATGATTTTCAGGATCATGACAAAACGATCCCGTTCGAGTTTACCCGTATGAATGAAGCGTGGACCCACCAGGCCCGGTCTGCTCCCGGCTGACGCCTAAGGGTTGAGGCCCTTGAGGCGCCGGTTCTTTCCTACCGCGTGGTGATGCGGACGTGGAGATCCTCGGGCGACGGCTCCCAGCTGGCCGGATCCGCGTCGACTTGCTCTCCGGTGCGGATGTCCTTCACCTGGTGCTTGCCGTCGTCGTCCGTGAACCAGACGAAAGGAATGCCGCGTCGGTCGGCGAATTTGATCTGCTTGCCGAACTTCTCGGCCTTCGCCGCGACTTCGGTTGCGATCCCCCGTCCGCGCAGCTGGGCCGCGACATCCTGGGCAGCAGACCAGCTGTCGTCGTTGTTCAGCGCAACGAGCACTGCCGTGGGCACCGAGCGCGACGCCGTCGCGAATTCCTGGCTCAGGATGCGGGAGACGAGGCGGGTCACCCCGATCGAGAGGCCGACGCCGGGGAACTTGCGGTTGCCCTTGCTGGCAAGGGCGTCGTAGCGGCCTCCGGAGCAAATGGAACCGAGCTGCTCGTGTCCCACCAGGACGGTTTCGACGACCGTGCCGGTGTAGTAATCAAGGCCGCGGGCGATGCTGAGGTCGGCAACAACCTTGCCGGGGGCGCGCTGCACTGCAGCCTCAATGACTTGTTCCAGCTCGCTGAGGCCCTCTTCAAGAAGCTCATCCGAGACACCGAGCGCCCGCACCTGCGCCACGAAGGACGTGTCTTCGGTGCGGATGCTTGCAAGCTTCAAGGCGAGTGCTGCCTGCTCATCCGTGGCGCCAAGCTCGCTCCTGAGCAATTCGGCAACCTTCGCGTCGCCGATCTTCTCAAGCTTGTCGATGCTGCGAAGCACGCCCGCTGTGTCCGTGAGGCCGATACCGCGGTAGAAGCCCTCGGCCAACTTGCGGTTGTTGATACGCAGGCGGAAGTCCGGAATGGGAAGGGCGCTCAACGCTTCCGCAATGACGAGGGCAATCTCGACGTCGTAGCGGAACGGCAGTTCGCCGTCGCCCACGACGTCGATGTCCGCCTGCGTGAACTCGCGGGCGCGGCCTTCCTGGGGACGCTCACCCCGCCACACCTTCTGGATCTGGTAGCGACGGAACGGGAAGGCGAGATAGCCGGCGTTCTCGACAACGTAGCGGGCAAACGGCACCGTGAGGTCGAAGTGGAGGGCCAGGGCGTTTGGATCCGCCTTGTCCGACTTTCCGCCCTCGCCGGCGTCCTCGTCTTCCTGCAAGCGGCTGAGACCGTATACCTCTTTGTCGATCTCGCCCTTGCGGAGGAGTTGGCCGACTGTTTCCACAGCGCGGGTCTCGATGGAAGAGAAGCCATGGAGTTCGAACGTCTTGCGCAACGTGTCCAACACATGCAGTTCCACCAACCGCTCCTGGGGAAGCCACTCGGGGAATCCGGACAGGGAGGCAGTACGAGCCATGGTGGAAATTTCTCCTCAATGATTGCGCGGGCCGGACCTGGCGCCACGAACCACGGCCCGATTCGGCTCAGGTTAGGCGGGCGTCCAGCCAGTCATGCATAAACTATGTGCGGCAGCCAGTTTATGCTTTCGGCGCCTGCACATCTAATGCGGGCACCCGGGTTTGGCTTGCTTGCGATGGAAGCTTGTCCAGACAACCAGGAGGACTCTTGTCTACAAGGCCGCGGGACAACCGTGAAGCCAAACGGCGCATCAGGCAGATGGAAGCCAAGCGCGAGCTTCGGCGTGCACAGGGCAAGCGCCGCCGCCGGGACAATGTGATCGCCGTCGGTGTGGGTGCCGCCGCCCTGATTGCCGCCGTCGTACTCCAACTCACGGTGTTCAACTCGAACCCGAGCGAGTCGGAGTTCGCAGCGGCGCAGGCCGGACTCAGTTCGCCGTCGGCCTCCGCGAACCCCTCCGCGTCCGCCGCAGCGACAGGCTCGAATAGTGCCGGCATCCCCAAAGCGGATACCGCCGCGGGTAAGACGTTCACTGGCCAGCTCAGCCTCAACGGAGGGGCAGTCGGCGTCGAACTGGACGGCACAACAGCTCCCCAGGCAGCAGCCGTATTCAAATCCCTCACCGATGCGAGCTATTACAGCGGACTAAAGTGCCCTCGACTGACCACCGCCGACAACTTTTCGGTGCTGCAGTGCGGAGCCAAGGGAACGGACACCAGCGACGACCCCAACTTCCACTGGGGACCACTCGAGAACACCCCCGCCAACAACACCTACCCGGCCGGAACCATCGCCGTCGCGAGGACCGGCAACAACGCCTACGGCAATGGGCACCAATTCTTCATCGTGTACAAGGACACGGTCATTCCCCCGGATTCTGCCGGCGGGTACACGATTGTCGGCAAGGTGACGAGCGGGATGGATGTTGTGACGAAGATTGCCCAAGCGGGTATTAATCCGGGCAGCAGCGCCACCGACGGCGCCCCTGTGGCAGCTGTCACGATAGACTCATTTTCTCTGAAGTAACCAGCCCGGGCCATGGTCCACGGCGCATTACCTTAGTAATCCCTCCAAGCGAAAGACTTTTAGCGGTGACAGACAGTCAGAAATCCGACGAAACTGCAGTAGTGGCCAACGACGAAGAAACCCAGGCACCGGTAGCCGAGCAACCCGGCGTCGAGCCAACTGCCCCGGCAGAACCCGTGGCTGCCCCGGTAGCTGACGCGGCAGAGCCCGTGGCTGCCCCGGCAGAGCCCGTAGCTGACGCGGCAGTGGATGCGGCAGAGCCCGTAGCTGCCCCGGCAGAGCCCGCTGCCAAGCCTGCTTCTCCAACGCCACGCCCTGCGCCCTCGCATGCACCTTCTCCCGCCGCATTTGCTGCCCGGCCGAAAGCCGCAGCCAGCGTGATTCCGGCAGCGCCGGCCGCCCAGCCTACGGCTGTGTCCTTGGCGGAAGCCGCCAAGTGGGGGCGCGCCGAGGGTGACGGCCACGTCTTCCTGACCATCGACGGCGAAGAGCAGCCGGTGGGACAGTACCCGGGTGTGAGCACCGACGAGGCGCTGGCATACTTCGCCCGGAAGTACGACGACGTGGTCGCGCAGATCGTTTTGATGGAACACCGTGTGGAGTCCAAGGCCCCGGCCACGGACATGCAGAAGACGGTCGAGCACCTGCGCGAGCAGCTGGCCGAGCGCAACATGGTGGGCGACATCCGCACTGCCGAAGCCCGACTCGACGCCTTGGCCGGACAGATTTCCGAATTGGAGAAGTCCGAGAAGGCCGCGCACGACGCCGCACGCTCCGCGGAGCTCGCGGCACGCGAGGCGATCGTTGCCGAAGCCGAATCCATCGCGTCCCAGGACCCATCCCAGGTCCAGTGGAAGACGTCGAGCGCCCGCATGAACGAACTCTTCGAGAGCTGGAAGACAGCCCAGAAGAACGGCATCCGGCTTGGACGAAGCAACGAGGACGCGCTGTGGAAGCGGTTCCGCTCGGCACGCACCGTCTTCGACCGCCACCGCCGCGCCTACTTCTCCCAGCTGGACAGCACCAACTCGGCCGCGAAGGTTGCCAAGGAACAACTGATCGTCGAGGCCGAAGCCCTCTCCAGTTCCACGGACTGGGGTTTCGCGGCCGGCGAATACCGCCGCCTCATGGACCAGTGGAAGGCTACGCCTCGCGCCAGCCGCAAGGACGACGACGCCCTCTGGCTCCGTTTCCGTGCCGCCCAGGACGTCTTCTTCAGCAACCGCCAGGCCGCCAACGATGAGATCGACCAGCAGTACACGGCCAACCTTTCCGTCAAGGAAGAGCTCATCGTCGAGGCCCAGGCCTTGCTGCCAATCACGGACCTCAATGCTGCCAAGAAGGCCCTGCAGTCCATCCGTGACCGTTGGGAAGAAGCCGGAAAGGTCCCCCGCGCCGACATGGGCAGGATCGAAGCCGGCCTGCGCAAGGTCGAGGACGCCGTCCGCGAAGCCGAAGAGGACAAGTGGCGCAGGAGCAACCCTGAAACCAAGGCCCGCACCAACAGTGCCTTGTCCCAGCTGGAGGCGGCCATCGCCGGCCTGAAGGAAGACCTGGAAAAGGCTGAAAAGGCCGGGGACCAGCGCCGCATCAAGAATGCCCGTGAGGCCCTTGAAGCCCGCGAGGCCTGGCTTGACCAGATCCAGCGCTCGGCCAGCGACCTCGCCTAGCAGTACAAGCTTGAACCAACAGGCCCCGTCCCGGTTATCCACATAACCGGGACGGGGCCTGTTCCCGTTGCGGTGGCCACGCGATGATTGCTGAATGGCCCCGAGATTACCGCCTTCGCAGCAACAGGACTTCCCTGCCCAGGAACTGTACGCGCCCAGCCCGCAGTTCACGTGGGCCGAGCTTCAATCAATGGCTGCGGACGGCGTGCTCACCCCGCTCTACGAGAAGAGCTTCACTCCTTCCGGGCTGGTTGTCACGCCGAAGCTCCGCGCCCGCGCGGCCGCCCTTGCGGTCCCGGATCGCATCCGCAGGAAGGTCATTGCGGGCCGCATGACCGCGGCCTGGATCTACGGTTGCGCGGATGCACCTGAAAGGCTCTCGCTCCTAGTCGATGCCAAACACCGTATATCGAGCGTGCGATCGGCCCGTGGCTGCATCCTGCACGAAGTGCGCTTGGGTCAACTGGACGTGGTCAGCATCGGCGGACTCCTCGTGACCAGTCCCCTTCGGACGGCCGTGGACGTGGCACTTCACGTCGAAGCGGACAGGGCCCTGCCCGCACTGAGAATGCTGTTGTCCCGGGATGAGCTGGGGGTCCGGCTGCGGCTCTTGACCCTCGCAGTGGAGGCGTCCGCGAGGGTCCCCCACAAGAAGGCCGCCTTGCGCAAGCTCGCCACGCTGGCTCAAACCGTTGACGCGATGCCGGCCGAGGCATTCCCACCTGAGGCGGCCGCCTGAGTTGCTACCGTTCAGCTTCTCCTGCGATTGCCCGTGGTCCTGTAGACGTCGAAGACACCGTCGATCCTGCGCACGGCACTGAGCACATGGTGCAGGTACTTCGGGTCGCCCATTTCGAAGGCGAAGCGGGAGATGGCCACCCGGTCGCTCGACGTGTGCACGGAAGCGGCCAGGATGTTGACGTGGTTTTCAGACAGCACGCGGGTAACGTCGGAGAGCAGCGACTTCCGGTCCAGTGCTTCCACCTGGATCTCAACGAGGAAGACGCTGGATTGCGTCGGAGCCCATTCAACCTCGACGATCCGATCGGGCTGGTCCCGCAGATCGGAGACATTCGTACAGTCGGTGCGGTGTACCGACACACCCGAGCCCCGCGTCACGAACCCGAGGATCGGATCGGGCGGTACAGGCGTGCAGCAGCGCGCGAGCTTCACCCAGACATCCCCCACACCCCGGACAATGACGCCGGAATCCGAGTACCGGGTCTTCTGGAGTTGCGAGGGAATACTGACTTCGTCCAGGTCCTCATCGGGCGTCTCGTGGCCGCCAAGGTGCTCCATGAGCTTTTCCATGACGGATTGCGCCGAAGTATGCCCATCGCCCACACCGGCATACAGCCCGGAAATGTCGACGTAGTGGAATTCCTCCGCCACCGTGGACAGGGCGTCATGCGTCATGAGCCGTTGCAGCGGCAGGTTCTGCTTGCGCATGGCCCGGGTCAATTGGTCCTTGCCGCGCTCGATGGCCTCTTCGCGGCGTTCCTTGCTGAACCACTGCCGGATCTTGTTGCGGGCCCGGGCGCTCTTGACGAAATGCTGCCAGTCCTGGCTTGGTCCTGCGCCCTCGGCCTTGGAGGTGAAGATCTCCACCCAGTCGCCGTGATTGAGTTCGCTGTTGAGCGGAACCAGCTTGCCGTTGACGCGCGCACCGATGGTCCGGTGACCCACCTCGGTGTGGACCGCGTAGGCGAAGTCCACCGGCGTCGATCCTGCGGGAAGGGCCATGACTTCGCCCTTGGGGGTGAAGACGAACACTTCCCGGGCATTGATCTCAAAACGCAGCGAGTCCAGGAACTCGCCGGGATCCGACGTTTCCTGCTGCCAGTCGACCAACGAACGCAACCAGCCCATGTCCCCGTCTTTGGGACTTCCCGGGCCTACGGCGGTCCGGTTGGGCTGGTCCTTGTACTTCCAGTGCGCCGCCACGCCATACTCGGCACGGCGGTGCATTTCGTGGGTACGGATCTGGATCTCGACGGGCTTGCCCCCGGGACCGATGACCGTGGTGTGCAAGGACTGGTACATGTTGAACTTCGGCATGGCGATGTAGTCCTTGAACCGCCCCGGAAGGGGGTTCCAGCGCGAATGCAAGGTGCCAAGAGCTGCATAACAGTCACGGACGGAGTCCACCAGGACGCGCACGCCCATGAGGTCGTTGATGTCGTCGAAGTCCTTGTCCCGGACAATCATCTTTTGGTAGATCGAGTAGTAATGCTTGGGGCGGCCAGTGATGGTGGCCTTGATGCGGGCAACGCGGAGGTCTTCGGCAATCTGGTTGCGGATAACGCTCAGGCTCTTCTCGCGCTCCGGAGTGCGGTCCCCCACCATCCGGACGATTTCTTCATACACCTTCGGATACAAGGCGGCGAAGGAAAGATCTTCGAGCTCCCATTTGATGGTGTTCATGCCGAGGCGGTGGGCCAGCGGCGCAAAGATCTCAAGCGTTTCACGCGCTTTGCGTGCGGATGATTCAGCGGAAACAAAACGCCAGGTGCGGGCATTGTGCAGCCGGTCCGCAAGCTTGATCATCAGCACCCGGATGTCCTTGGCCATGGCCACAACCATTTTGCGGACGGTCTCGGACTGTGCCGCCTCACCGAACTGGACTTTGTCCAGCTTGGTGACGCCGTCCACGAGCATCGCGACCTCCGGGCCGAAATCGCGCGTCAGGTCAGCGAGGGTGTAGGGCGTGTCCTCCACAGTGTCGTGCAAGAGGGCAGCGGCCAAGGTTGTGCCGGTGAGCCCCAGTTCGGCCAGGATCGTGGCCACTGCCACGGGGTGGGTGATGTACGGATCGCCGCTCTTCCGCTTCTGCCCCTGGTGGCTGCGCTCGGCTACGGTGAAGGCCCGCTGGATGAGATCGAGGTCTTCCTTGGGGTTGTTGGCCCTGACCGTCCGCAAGAGCGGTTCGAGGATGGGCGAATAGGTGCTCGCGCCCCGCCCAGTCAATTTCGCCAGCCTGGAGCGCGTCCGCTCGCGCCGTCCGGGGAACGTCGGGCGCACGCCCGGGCTGTCCACGGGCACACCATCCACGGTGCTGCCCGTAGCTGCAGTTGCGGTGCCGGCCACGCGGCTCAGGCCGTCCTCTCCGCCCGCCGGCGGCGCCGACGTCGTACGTTCCTCCACAAAAGCACCTCTCACGACTGACTTAATTCTCCCAGTCTATTCCCGCTGGTGACCTCTCCAAGAACCGGTACCCAGATGACGGAGCCGGGAACGCAAAGGGCCGGCCAGCGCTTTTCAGCGGTGACCGGCCCTTCAACGGGAAACCAGGCTATACGGCGGCGGCTTCCGCGCTCGAACTGGCGGCTGCCGCGCGTCGGGTTGCCACCTTTTTGGCCTGCTTCTGCAGCTCCGGTTCACTCTGCCGCAGCCACGCGTAGAGCGGAGCCGCGATGAAGATCGTCGCCGCGGTCCCGATCAGGATGCCGACGAACAACGCCAGCGACAGGTCGCGGAGCGTGCCGGCGCCAAGCAGTCCGGCACCGATGAAAAGAATCGCGGCGACGGGCAATACTGCCACCATCATGGTGTTGATGGAGCGCACCAGGGTCTGGTTGACGGCGAGGTTGACCTCTTCGGCAAAGGTACGCCGGCTGGAGGTGGCGATGTCCGAGGTGTTTTCACGGATCTTGTCGAAAACCACCACGGTGTCGTACAGGGAGTAGCTGAGGACCGTCAGGAAGCCGATGATGGCAGACGGTGTCACCTCGAAGTCGCTCAAGGAGTAGACACCGGCGGTGCTGAACATCGTGACCAGCATGCCGGCGAGGGCAGAGACCGACATCTTCCAGGTGCGGAAGTACAAAGCCATCAAAAGAGCGGCCAGGCCCACGAACACCGCGAGGCCGATCAAGGCCTGCTTGGTGACATCCTGCCCCCAGGTGGGGCCGATGAAGGTCGAGGTGACCTGGTTGTCGGTGACGCCATACGCCTTTGCAAGATCCGTTTTGATCTTGACGGTCTGGTCATCGCTGAGTTTGTCGGTCTGGATACGCATGGTGCTGCCGGCGACGTTGGCGACGCGGGGAACCGCACCGGGTACGACGTCGTGGACCGCCTTTTCGCCTGGGGCGGACTCGGTGGTCTTCACATTGGACACCGTGAACTCGGAACCGCCCCGGAAGTCGATTCCGAGGTTGTAGCCGCCCTTGACCACCGGCAGGAGGATGGAGATCGCCACCGCCACAGCGGCGATGATGAACCAGATCTTCTTGCTGGACACGAAGTTGTAAGAGCGCTTGCCCGTGTAGAGCTCGTTGCCGAACTTTGCGAAGCTCGTGGTCATTACTTCTCCTCCTTGGTGCCGTTGGAAGAACCAGCCAGCTGAGCTTGCTTCTCGGCAAGCCGACGTTCGGCGATGGTCATGCGGCGCTCGGCTTCCGCGGCAGCACCGGTGTTGCGGGCGCGCACGACGGCGGGCTTCTCGGTCGGCGTGCGGAGCCTGCCGGCACCGCGGTACAGCGGCACGGCGCCCAGGCGCTCAGGGTCGAGCCCGGAGAAGCGGTGACCTTCGCCGAAGAACTTGGTCCGGGCCAGCACCTGGAGCGTCGGGTGCGTGAACATGAAGACGACCAGGAGGTCTGCCAACGCGGTGAGGCCAAGGGTGAAGGCAAAGCCGCGGACGTTTCCAACAGCGACGAAGTACAACACCAGGGCAGCGAGCAGGTTGACGGCCTTGGAGGCAAGGACCGTGCGCTTGGCCCGCTTCCAACCATTCGCGACGGCGGACACAAGGCCCTTGCCCTCACGAAGTTCGTCACGGATGCGTTCGAAGTACACGATGAAGGAGTCTGCTGTTTGGCCGATGGCCACGATGAGACCCGCCACACCGGCCAGGGACAGCCGGTAGTTTTCGGTCCAGCCCAGAATCGCGATGGCGAGGTACGTGAGTCCGCCGGCCACCACGAGGGAGAGGATGGTGACGAAGCCCAGGGCCCGGTACTGGAAGAGCGAATAGACCACCACGAGCAGGAGGCCGATCACACCGGCCAGCAGGCCAAGACGCAGCTGCTCGCCACCGAGGGTAGCGGAAATCTGCTCCTCGGACTGGATATCGAAGCTGATGGGCAAAGCACCGTAGCGAAGCTGGTCCGACAACGCCTGTGCGGATGCCTGCGTGAAGTTACCCGTGATCTGCGGCTTGCCATCGGTGATGACGGCGAGGGCGCGCGGCGCGGAGATGACTTGGTCATCCAGGACGATGGCGAACTGGGCCTTGGGGTCGTTGCCGCCCTGTGCCTGGGATGCCACGTAGAACTGGTTGAGCCTCTGCGTAACGTCCTTGAAGGTCTTGGTGGCGTTGGCGTCGAACGTGATCGTCACGCCCCACGCATTGGTGACCGAGCCCTGTGCGCCCTGGACGGGATCGAAGGAGGACGACACGATGTCCTGGCCCTTCACCTCGACCGGGCCAAGGATGTACTTGACGGCAGGAGTCGTTGCCGTTGCCGGCTCGCAAGTCACCAGCGGCTTGGCGGGATCTGACCGAGGTTGCTTGTCCTGGGCGGGATTGGCGCAGTCCAGGGCTTCGAAGGCTTTGTAGACGTCCGCTGTCACCCAGTTGCTGTCGCTGGCGTTGGTTGGCGCAGCCGTGGGCTTGGGCAGGCTTGCGTCCGGCGTCCGCGATGCCACGGGAACGGCCGCAGGGTCTCCCGTGGTGATCACCGGGCGGAAGTTCATGTCGGCAGATGCCTGGATCAGGGCACGGGTTTCCGAACTGGGCGTCCCGGGAAGGCTCACTACGACGTTACGGCCGGACTGGGTGGTGATTTCCGCTTCCGCAACGCCGGAGCTGTCAACGCGTTGGCGAATAATCGCAACGGCCTGGTTCAACTGTTCCTCGTTGATGCCGGTGGATCCTTCGACCTTGGGCGCGAGAATCATTTGCGTGCCGCCCTCAAGGTCAAGCGCGAGCTTTGGAGCCCAGCTTGCATGACCGGTGATGACGCCCCCACCGAGGACTGCTGTCAGTACAGCGAATATTGCGACAAGCCAGATCAGCACCCTGCGGGCTGCATTTTTGTGGCCGGTTCGTGCCATGTTCGATCTTCCTGTTGATGACGGAACAGCCGCCGACATGCACGGGTGAGCGCAGGCCGGCGGCGATTCATTGCCGTAGAACTATTCCCGCTTGTAGAGCGGGTACGGGCTAGTTGTCCTTCTTGCCCTCGTCATTGAGGCGCTTGAGGGTTTCCTCCGGGGTCTCCGCGGATGCCGACGCTTCGGCATCGGCGGCCGTCAGCGACGACGCGTCATCCGGAACGTCAACCGAGGCCTCCTCGGCGGGCTCAACGATCTTGGTAACGGCCTGGCGGTGCACCGTGGCGAGGTTGCCCGGAGACAGTTCAAGGACAACCTTGTTCTCAGCGTCGTCCATCGAGACGATGCGCCCGAACAGTCCGAAACTGGTCATGACGTCAACGCCGGGGGCGAACTGGGACTGCAGCTTGGCCTGCTGTTGCTGCGTCTTCTTGTTGCGGCGGAACATCATGAAGATGAAGACGCCGAGCATGGCGAACAGCAGGATTGTCATTGGATCCACAGGGAAGTTCCGTTCTTTACTTACGTTTTTGGTTTCACGGCCATGTCTGCCCGGTGGATCCGGCGGCCGTGGAGCTTTCGCCCACTTGGCCGCACAATGCTCCGACGTGCGGGCACAGAACCAAGGACTCGAACGTGCCGAGTGTCATACCAGTCTAGAGGGTTAAGCTGAAAGGATCGTGCTATCGGCCGGTGTCGATGCTTTCTGCCCCGTTTTCGCTGTCCTCGAACAACGCCAGCGGGTCCTGCCCGAACACTCCCGCCGGCACCGCATATCCAAGGTGCGTCCATGCTGACGCCATGGCGATCCTGCCGCGCGGCGTCCGCCCCAAAAGGCCTTCGCGCACCAGGTACGGCTCAGCGACCGTCTCGACGGTTTCCGGTTCTTCCCCGACGGCGATCGCAAGGGTGGAGAGCCCCACGGGACCGCCGTTGAATTTGAGGATCAGCGCCTCCAGCACTGCGCGGTCCAAGCGGTCCAATCCACGCTGGTCCACCTCATACATGTCGAGCGCGGCGGAGGCGGCACGGGCATCGATCTGTTCGATGCCGTGGACCAAAGCCCAGTCCCGGACACGGCGCAGAAGCCGGTTGGCGATACGCGGAGTTCCGCGGGAACGGCCCGCGATCTCGCTGAACCCGGCCGAGTTGACCTTGAGATCAAGCAGTCCGGCCGAGCGGCGCAGAACCAGTTCGAGCTCCGCTACGGAATAGAACTCCAGGTGCCCGGTAAAACCAAAGCGGTCACGCAGCGGTCCGGGCAGCAGTCCGGCTCTCGTGGTTGCCCCGACGAGGGTGAAGGGCGGCAACTCAAGCGGAATGGCAGTTGCGCCCGCACCCTTGCCTACCACGATGTCCACCCGGAAATCTTCCATGGCCATGTACAGCATTTCCTCTGCGGGCCGGGACATCCGGTGGATTTCATCAAGGAAGAGCACTTCGCCTTCAGAAAGCGAGGAGAGAATGGCCGCGAGGTCTCCGGCGTGCTGGATGGCCGGGCCGCTGCTGATACGCAAGGGAGCGTTCATCTCGGCCGCGATGATCATGGAGAGCGTGGTCTTGCCCAGCCCTGGAGGGCCCGAAAGCAGGACGTGGTCCGCGCTCCGACCACGCATCCTGGAGGCTTCCAGCACGAGCGAGAGTTGCTTGCGGACGCGGTGCTGGCCTACGAAGTCGTGCAGGTTCTTCGGGCGCAGCGCGGCCTCGATGACGCGCTCTTCGGGTTCCTCTCCCCCGGTAACGAGGGACTGTTCAGCCACGGCTGCCTACCCGGTTTCCGGCGCGGGCCCCGTCCTGCCCAAGCCAGCGCAGGGTTGCGCGCAGGATCTGGGCGACGTTGCCGGCGTCGGCAAGTTCCGGGGAATCGGCCATTGCTTTGTCGATGCTGCCGGCGGCGTCCTTCTCCGACCAGCCTAGGCTCGTCATGGCCGCGACCACCTGCGGCTTCCACACGGACTCGGCCGCGACGGCGGGGGCTGCCCCGGGCGCGGTGCCGTGAGGTACGAGTTTCCCCGCAAGCTCCAGGACGATCCTGCCTGCCACCTTCGGCCCGATACCGGGGACCTTGGTGAATGACTTGGCGTCACCTGAATGCGCGGCCACCCGGATCGCTTCGGGCTCATGGACGGCCAGGACCGCGAGGGCCAGCCGCGGCCCCACCCCGCTCACACTGAGCAGGACATCGAAGACTTCCCGTTCGTCATCGTTCGAGAAACCAAAGAGCGTCAGTGAGTCCTCCCGGACGATCAACGAAGTGAACAGCTTCGCTTCCTCGCCGACATGCAGGTGGCTGAGCGTTTGGGGCGTGGCGTAAACACTCATTCCGGCACCGTTGAGATCGATGACGGCCGTGGAGAGACTGACGTGTGCCACGGTTCCGCGGAGAAAACTGATCAAGACCCGGCTCCTGAAGTACTGCCCCGTGCGGCTGCGCCGCGGGCTATCCGAACATATCTACGAATACCCTAGCAAGGGCCGCCGACAATTACCGGGCGCGGCGCGCTTTCGCCTCGGCTTCAGCCCACGCCCGCTGGGCGGGCGTCAATGCGCTGCTACCTGGCCCGGTGGTAGCAACTGCGGCACCGCTGCCGGCCCGCCACGCGTGGGTGACAGCGAGGGCCAACGCGTCCGCGGCGTCGGCCGGGCGGGGCGGGGCGTCAAGACGAAGGATTTTGGTGATGAGTTTCGTCACGGCTTCCTTGTTGGAGGTGCCGCTTCCGGTGACGGCAGCTTTGACCTCCGACGGCGTGTGGAGCGCCACCGGGATGCCGCGCCGCGCAGCGGCCGCGATGACCACGCCGGACGCCTGGGCGACGCCCATGACCGTGCTGACGTTCAACTGGGAGAAAACCCGTTCGACCGCAAGCACGTCGGGTTTGTACAGGTCCAGCCATTCATCGATGGCCTTGGCGATGACCAGCAGGCGCTGGTCCAATGATTGCTCCGGGGAGGTTCCCACGACGCAGACGGCCACCATGGTGGCGCGGCGGTTCCGTTCGACGTCGACTACTCCGATGCCGCAACGGGTGAGGCCCGGATCGACTCCCAATACGCGAAGAGTCAAGTCCGGGCCTCCCTGTTTGTTGTCAGGCTATGTCGCAAAAGGCACTACTCGGCTTCGAGCGCAGCCTGGACTTCCTCGCTCATGTCCGCGTTGGTGTACACGTTCTGGACGTCGTCGAGATCCTCGAGGGCGTCGACGAGCTTCATGAACTTCTTGGCGCCGTCGAGGTCCAGCGGCACCTGCATGGACGGGACGAATTCAGCTTCGTCCGTCTCGTATTCGATGCCGGCTTCCTTGAGGGCTTCGCGGATTGCGGGGAGATCGGTGGGCTCCGAGTGGATTTCCCAGGTGTCGCCGTTGTCCTTGACTTCCTCGGCGCCGGCGTCGAGCACAGCCATCAGGATGTCGTCTTCGCTGAGCCCGTTCTTGGGCAGGTTGACGACGCCCTTGCGGGTGAAGAGGTAGCTCACGGAGCCGGGGTCGGCAATGGTGCCGCCGTTGCGGGAGATGGCGAGGCGGACCTCGGAGGCGGCACGGTTCTTGTTGTCCGTGAGGCACTCGATCAGAAGGGCGGAACCCTGCGGACCGCGAGCTTCATACATGATCTCCGTGTAATCGACGACTTCGCCGGTCAGGCCGGCTCCGCGCTTGATGGCGCGGTCGATGTTGTCAGCGGGGACCGACGTCTTCTTGGCCTTGGTGACAGCCAGTTCCAGGCTGGGGTTGCCCGCAAGGTCCGGGCCGCCCATGCGGGCCGCGACTTCGATGTTCTTGATCAGTTTGGCGAACGACTTGGCCCGGCGGCTATCGAGGATGGCCTTCTTGTGCTTGGTCGTCGCCCATTTGGAGTGGCCTGACATGCTTTAAACTTCCCCTCTGATCATTCGAATAAACAGTTCATGCACGCGCTTCTCCCCAGTCACTTCCGGGTGGAAGGAGGTGGCCAGCAACCGACCTGAGCGCACTGCAACAATTCTAGCCAACCCATGCAAAGTGTCCGTGTGGGTCGCCTTTCCCGGTTCTACCTGGGCAAGGATCTCGACGCCGGGACCGACCCGTTCCACCCACGGTCCGCGGATGAAGACGGCGTGGACTGGGTCGACGCCGGACTCGCCTGCACTGAACTCGAGGCCTTTGAAGTCAAGGTCGGTTTCGAACGACTCGCGCTGCCGGCCGAAGGCGTTGCGGCGCACCGTGATGTCCAATCCACCGAAAGTCTGTTGCGGATTCCCGGCCAGGTCCGTGGCGGGGTCGGCGATATCGTCCGCGAGCAGGATCATGCCGGCGCAGGATCCATAGACCGGCAGCCCGGACGCGATCTGCTTGCGGATGGGATCGGCGAGTTCGAAGATGCGCGCCAGCTTGTCGATGGTGGTGGACTCGCCGCCCGGAATGATGAGGCCGTCAATGTCGTCGAGTTCCGCCGGACGCCGGATGCCGACGCCGGTGGCACCGGCCGCTTCGACGGCGTGGATGTGCTCACGAAAATCGCCTTGTAGGGCGAGGACGCCGATGCGCAGGCCCGAGCCCACGCTTGATGACGCCTCGGAAGGGGGATTGGTCATTCGACCATCATAATGCGCCTCCACCGCCGGGCTCGCCCTGCAACCCCATGGCAGCCTTGCGGCACGTGGTTTATGCACCAACTGGGATATATTACAGAGCATGTTTTCGTTCACCGTTCCGCTCGGCAAGCTGGTCCGTGCTGTGTCCCGGCTTCGCGGCGGGGGTTCGGCTTTGCCTGGCCTCGTGGTCGAGAAGATCGACCCCGGCTTCATGCAGAGGACCCTGTCCTCGCTCCCCCACGGCGTGGCTGTGGTGAGCGGAACCAACGGCAAGACGACCACCACCAAAATGGTGGTGGAGCTCCTCGAAAGCCAAGGCCTTAAGGTCTTCACCAACCGCACGGGCAGCAACTTCACCCGAGGCGTGGCAGCTGCCCTTCTGGGTGAGGTGGACTGGCGCGGCAGGCTGGATGCCGACGTCGCGGTATTGGAACTCGACGAGGCGCATGCCGTGCATTTCGTGAACAAGGTCCCGCCGCGCTATTGCCTTCTCCTCAACGTCCTGCGCGACCAACTGGACCGTTTCGGCGAAATCGACACCACCGCGCTGCTCCTCCAGCGCATTGCTGAGCGCACCACCGGGACCGTGGTCTTGAACCGCGAGGATCCCCGGGTCGCCCGTATTGCCGGAGCCGTGAGCGGCCCCGAGGTGCTCTACTTCGGATTGGACGAATCGCTCCGCAGCACCTTCCCGAACGACGACGACATGCGGGCCGCGGCTTCGGAAACCAGCGTTCGCGGTGACGTTCCCGCCGTCGAAACAGCCGACGTCGTACTCCGCCGGGTTGGTACGGACGACGCCGACTTCGAGTTCGACGGAACCCGTGTGTCCACGCACATGAAACTCCGCGGCGTCTACAACATCTTCAACGCCGCCGCCGCGCTGGTGCTGGCCAGGAGCATCACCGGGGCAAGCGGACGGCCCGGCGATGCCGCCAAGCTGGTCAAGGCGCTCTCCGAGGTGGCTCCGGCATTTGGCCGCGGCGAGAGCCTGACGGTGGATGGCCAGCCCCTTGAGTTGGTGCTGGTAAAGAACCCGAGCGGTTTCCGCCTGGGCCTGAAGTCATTCCCGGCGAAGGGCTACGCGTCCATGATCGCCATCAACGACAACTATGCCGATGGCCGTGACATGTCGTGGCTCTGGGACGTTGAATTCGAATCCCTGCGCGAGGACGGCGTCGAGGTCCTCAGCGGTGTCCGTGCGTACGACATGGCCCTGCGCCTCCAGTACGACGAGGTCCGCTTCGGCTCCGTGAACACGGACATCCCTGCGGCCTTGGCTGAATTCATCCGGGGGTCGGCGGGCAAGCCGAAACGCGTGTTCTGCACTTACACCGCGATGTTGGCCATCCGGCGTGAACTCTCCAAAATCACCACAGTAGAGGTGGTCTCATGACCCCGGCCGAAGACACCACCCTCCACGCCAGCAAGGGCAACATCCGGGTCCTGCAGCTGTACCCCCGCGACATGAACATCTACGGGGACTGGGGAAACGCACTCGTCTTGAGGCAGCGCTTGCTCTGGCACGGATATACGCCCGAACTCCTTGAATACAACGTGGGCGACGACTTCCCCGAAGATGTCGATCTCATTGTGGGCGGTGGCGGACAGGACAGTGGCCAGGTCGTCATCCAGGACGATCTCCAGGCACGCGGCGAGCAGCTCCGCGGGATGGCCGAGGACGGAACGCCCATGCTGGTTATCTGCGGGCTCTACCAGCTTTTCGGCAAGTTCTTCAAGACGAAGAGCGGCCCTGTTATCCCCGGTATCGGCATCCTTGACGTCGAGACCGTCGGTACCGACGAACGCCTCATCGGAAACGTCACCCTCACCTCGCCCGAGTTCGGCGAAATCATGGGCTACGAAAACCACAGCGGACAGACCTCCCTGGGCCCCGGCGTCGAGCCCCTCGGCACCGTGTCCAAAGGTGCCGGCAACAACAGCAAAGACAACCATGAGGGGGCCAGGCACCGGAATGTTGTTGCCAGCTACCTCCACGGTTCCCTGCTGCCCAAGAATCCTGCCATCGCCGATTTCCTGATCCGGACCGCCGTCGAACGCAAGTACGGTACTTTCGTCCCCGGAACGCCCGACGACGACTTTGCCCGCCTCGCGCGCGAACACGCGGCACGGCGGCCGCGCTAACACGGGAAAACCGTTGTGGGCGGGGGCCCTGCATGAAAGGGTTGCTTCATGACGAACCCTCTCTTGGAGCCGAGTACCCTTCCCTACGGATTGCCGCCCTTCGCAACAATCCACGACAGCCACTACGCCGAAGCCGTAGACGCGGGGCTCGCTGAGCACCTGGCCGAGATCCAATCCATCGTGGACAATCCCGAGCCCGCTTCCTTCGAAAACACGGCGGTTGCGATGGAACGCTCAGGACGCCTGCTGGAGCGGGCATCGGCATCCTTCTTCACATTGGTTTCCGCCGACGCCTCGGAGGCCATCCGCGAACTCGAAACCGAGCTGTCTCCCCGCTTCGCGAGCCATCGGGACGCGGTCTATCTCAACCGCGGACTGTACGAGCGATTCGCGGCCGTAGACACCTCAGGACTCGATGACGAATCCATCCGGCTGGTGCAGGAGTACCTCCGCGAATTCCGCCAGTCGGGCATCCAGCTTGATCCAGATGACCAGGAAACGCTCAAGAGCCTCAATGCGGAGCTGTCCCGTCTGGGAACGGAGTACGGGCAACGCGTCAAGGAAGCCATGAAGGCCGCCGCCCTTGTGGTGGATGACGCCACGGAACTTGCCGGCCTGCCGGCGGACGAGATCGCCAGTGCCGCCGAGGCAGCACGCACCGCTGGACACTGGGGGAAATACCTCCTGACCCTCATACAGCCGAGCAACCAGCCTGCTTTGGCTTCTCTGCAGGACCGCGAGCTCCGCCGTCGCCTCTATGAGGCATCCCTTGCGAGGGGCAGCGACGGCGGCAGCCTGGACGTGATGGAGCTAGCGAAGGCGATGGTGCGTCTGAGGGCAGAGAAGGCGACACTCCTCGGGTTCGGCAACTACGCCGAACTCGTCATGGACCGCCAGACCGCCCCCGATTTCGCGGCCGTTCAGGCGATGCTCAACCGGCTCGCTCCTGCAGCCATCCGCAACGCCGACGCCGAAGCGGGCGCCTTGGCGGAGAGCGCAGGCCACCCGCTGGAAGCCTGGGACTGGGCGTATTACTCCTCGAAGGTCCGCCGGGAGCGGTACGAGGTGGACGAACAGCTGCTACGGCCCTATTTCGAATTGGACCGGGTACTGGTGGACGGAGTGTTCTTCGCAGCCACGAGCCTCTTCGGTATTACTTTCCACGAGCGGGAAGACCTTGAGGGGTACCACCCCGACGTCCGGGTCTGGGAGGTGCGAAACGAGGACGGCTCCGAGCTTGGCCTCTTCCTTGGCGACTACTACGCTCGGGACTCCAAGCGCGGCGGCGCCTGGATGAACTCGCTCGTCGAGCAGTCAGCTTTGCTAGGTACCAAGCCGGTTGTGATCAACAACCTGAACATCTCCAAACCGCCGGCCGGAGAACCCACCCTGCTTACCCTGGACGAGGTCCGGACCACGTTCCACGAGTTCGGCCATGCCTTGCACGGACTCTTCTCCAACGTCACGTATCCACGGTTTTCCGGAACATCGGTCCCCCGGGACTTCGTGGAGTATCCGTCACAGGTCAACGAGATGTGGATCATGTGGCCCGAGATTATCGGCAACTACGCCCGGCACTATGCCACCGGCGAACCGCTCCCCCAGGACATCATTGACCGCCTCAACGCGTCCAAGCTCTGGGGCGAAGGTTTTGCCACCACGGAATACCTCGGGGCGGCCCTGTTGGACCTGGCCTGGCACGTGCTGGACGTCGACGGCGTTCCTCAGGACGCGCAGGACTTCGAAGCCAAGGCATTGGCTTCGGCCGGTGTGGCGCACTCCCTCATACCGCCCCGGTACCGCACAGGGTACTTCCAGCACATCTTCGCCGGGGACTTCTACGCGGCGGGGTACTACTCCTACATCTGGAGTGAAGTGCTCGACGCGGAAACTGTCGACTGGTTCACGGAAAACGGCGGACTGCTGCGCAAGAACGGCGAACGATTCCGCTCGGAGCTGCTCTCCCGAGGCAACAGCCGGGATCCACTGGAATCGTTCCGCACGCTCCGCGGCCGCGACGCCGCCCTGGAGCCCCTCCTCAAGCGCCGCGGCCTCGAATAGGTGGGCTGGCCGACCCAACTAGCTAGCAGTTGTTGTCGTTATGGAGCCTCATAACGACAACAACTGCGAGTCAGTTGGGTTAACGGACGACGCCGGCCGGTCACCGAAGAAGGTGACCGACCGGCGTCGTACTTAGCGGGAGAGCGAGGCGGGCACTGATCCGGCAGCCTGCGTAAAAGGGCCCCCGCCCTATGCCGTTGCAAAGCCGCGGCAGCGGGCCGCGGGGAATAGCAGGCCGAGGATCGGGGCCTGCCGGCCCGCCAACCGGTCGCGCAAGGCGCCGGACGATGTGATCCGGCCGAGGCGCCGGACGGTGTGATCCGGCAGCGTGCGTAAAAGGGCCCCCGCCCCTCGCCGCCGCAAAGCCGCGGCAGCGAAACGCGGGGAATAGCACGCCGAGGATCAGCGCCGCCCGGCGCACCAACAGAGCGCCGGCTTAACTAAGACTTACCAGCCGCGCTCGGCGAGGCGGTGAGGCTCCGGGATTTCCTCGACGTTGATGCCCACCATGGCTTCGCCCAGGCCGCGGGAGACCTTGGCGATGACGTCGGGGTCGTCGAAGAAGGTTGTGGCCTTCACGACGGCGGCGGCACGCTGTGCCGGGTTGCCGGACTTGAAGATGCCCGAACCGACGAACACGCCGTCCGCGCCGAGCTGCATCATCATGGCAGCGTCGGCCGGGGTGGCGATGCCGCCAGCGGTGAAGAGGACGACGGGGAGCTTGCCGGTGGCGGCGATTTCCTTGACGAGCTCGTACGGGGCCTGCAGTTCCTTGGCCGCGACGTAGAGTTCGTCCTCGGGCAGGGTAGAGAGGCGGAGGATCTCGGCGCGGATCTGGCGCATGTGGGTGGTGGCGTTGGAGACGTCGCCGGTGCCGGCCTCGCCCTTGGAGCGGATCATGGCCGCGCCCTCGTTGATGCGGCGCAGCGCCTCGCCCAGGTTGGTGGCACCGCAGACGAAGGGAACGGTGAAGTTCCACTTGTCGATGTGGTGGGTGTAGTCGGCCGGGGTCAGGACCTCGGACTCGTCGATGTAGTCAACACCGAGGGACTGCAGGACCTGTGCCTCGACGAAGTGGCCGATGCGCGCCTTGGCCATGACGGGGATGGACACGGCGGCGATGATCTGGTCGATCATGTCCGGGTCCGACATGCGGGACACGCCGCCCTGGGCGCGGATGTCGGCGGGAACGCGCTCGAGCGCCATCACGGCCACGGCACCGGCATCTTCGGCGATGCGGGCCTGCTCGACGTTGACGACGTCCATGATGACGCCGCCCTTGAGCATCTCGGCCATGCCGCGCTTGACGCGGCTGCTGCCCGTAACGCTGGCTGCGGACGAACCGGCTTCGTTGCTTACATCAGGTGTAGACACAAAAACCCCTATGGGTAGATAGAAGACCTTGGCCGGGGCGCAGGCGGACAGAGGCCACACACAGCGCACACCGGATTTCCAGGTCACATTGACCAAGTAACTTCAATACTAGTCCCCTGCGCTGTGCCCGTCGTACTTGATTACCGGAGCCGGGCCACCTAGTTCCGCCCACACCGGCAGGCGCCACAAACCGGGTGATATGGGTCCGCGTGTCGCGATACTTCAGGTGGCCATTGACGGCGCCAGATTGGTCGCCGGATCGAATTTGTAAGCCGTCGCTGGCTTGCGGGAATGCACGTCCTACCTTTTACTCCAAGTGAATGCCCCCGACAGCCCCAGGCACCCGTCACCGCCGGCCCGATCGCTGACGCGATCCGGATTCATTGGGAACTCAGCACCTGATTTTGGGACCAGTTTTCCTTGTTTCGCTTTTCGCGACGCCGAAGGGCTGTGCGGGAGCCTTAAATGTCAGACCCCCGTGACAGGGTTTAGTCATGGAAGGCATCGGTCAACTCGTGGCACGTCGGGCAGCCCTGCCCGACGGCGGGATCGCGGCGCCGGGACGCCTGTCCCGCCGCCTGAAGCCCGTCGCTGCCCGCCACGCCCAGCATCAAAACCCTTCCCAGTTCCAAATTCCTTCCCAGCTCCAAAACTCTTCCCAGTTCCAGATCCCTTCCCAGTTCCAAAACCCGGCCGCCGCCGCACCGTCCCCCGCGGGTGGCCTCGACCTGGCGGTGGCGGCGATGGATGCGCTGCGCGCAACCGCTCCCTCCGACACCCGCTCGTTCACTTTCCCCGATGCCGCGGATTTCGCCGGCAAGGTCGAAGAGATCTCACGGACGGTGGAGTTCTTGCAGCTCGTCGCCGCCCAGGCCGTGGAACGGACCCGCAGCGAAGCCCAGGCGGCACGGCAGCCATCCGCGGCCCCGGGGTGGAGGACCGGCTGGACCGAACCCACGGAAGCCTCAGTAGGCGCGGTGGACGACGGTTACCGGAACGCGGCCGAATTCCTGCGCGCCAGGCTGCGGATCGGCATCGGCGAGGCCAGGCGCCGGCTCACCCTGGCCTCCCGCGTGCTCCCCCGGACAGGGATCACCGGACAGGACATACCCGCACGCCACGAAGTCCTCGCCGTGGCCCTTTCCACCGCAGCCGTGCCGTCCCGATCGGCCACCATCATCAGCACGGCCCTGGACCAGGTACGACACCTCGCCGATCAGGAAACCACCCTGCAGATGGAGCACTCACTCACCCGAACCGCCGTGCAGAGCGACCCCGATTTCGTGAACCGCATGGCCAAGCGCTGGGTCGACGCCATCGACCAGGACGGAACCGAACCCGGCGAAGAAGAACTCCGCCACCGCCAAGGAGCATTCATCCGCAAAACCCGCCGCGGCCTGCACCACCTGGAAATCTTCGCCACCGCCGAACAATTCGAAACACTCGCCACCGCCATGAACACCGCCACCAACCCCCGCCTCCAGCACCACACAGACGACGCAGCCCACCCCGCCGGAGCACAGGATCCGGATCCAGCCGGCACCACCGGCGGCCCCGCGGGACACCCGGAGCACACCGCCGACCCCGCCCTGGACCGCCGCTCCCGGGCACAGAAGCTGCTCGACGGACTCACCGGCGCCTGCAGCATCGCCCTGGCCACCGGCGGGCTGCCGGCGAACGGCGGACTACGGCCCCAGGTCATGGTGACCATCGACTACCAAGAGCTGCTCGAGCGCATCGACCGCGAAACCCCCACCACCGCGAACCTCCGCCCCGGCACAAGCCCCCGCCCCGGCACCGGTGCCTCCACCTTCCAGGGCCCGATCCACCCCTCGGTCATCCGCAAGATCGCCTGCGACGCGGACATCATCCCCGTCCTGCTCGGCAGCGACAGCCGCGTCCTGGACATCGGCCGCAGCACCAGGATCTTCCCGCCCCACATCCGCAAAGCCATCATCGCCCGCGACCAAGGCTGCACCTTCCCCGACTGCACCATCCCCGCACCCTGGTGCGAAGCCCACCACATCACCTACTGGTCCAACGGCGGCACCACCGGAACCGACAACGGCACCCTGCTATGCAGCCACCACCACCACGTCATCCACAAAGAACACTGGACCATCACCATGGAAACCGGCACGGCATGGTTCAAACCACCACCCCACCTCGACCCCCGCCAAACACCCCGACGCAACCACTACTTCAGACCCACCCGGACATAAACCTGCACAGACACGAAACGCGCCTGCACACGGGGTTGATCGCCGTCGCGCAAAAACAGGGCCGGCCGCGGGCAAATCACCGCTTAGGCTGGCGTCCCGCCGTCGACGTCTGCCATCGCCTGTTCGCGGACGGCCGCCATCCTTTGGACGACCGTGACGCCGGTGGCGGCGGCGAGAATGACAAGGGTCACCAGCAAGACGACGGGAGGCAACCCGAGTCCGGTCAGGCCGGTGACGAGGAGCACCGAAATGAGCCTCTCCGCGCGCTCGGCGATGCCCACATTGGCGTAGAAGCCCAGTGATTCCGCCTTGGCGCGGGCGTACGAAACCACCATCCCGAGTACCAGGCACGCGAGTGCCGCCATGGCAATCGTGCCGTTCCCGCCGCCCGTGAAGAACCAGATTGCGACGCCGGCGAAAATGGCGCCGTCAGCCAGCCGGTCCAGCGTGGAGTCGAGGAAGTTTCCCCACGGGCCGCTGCGTCCCTGCTCCCTCGCCATGATGCCGTCCACGACGTCGGACAGTGCGAAAACGGCGATCAGCAGCGAACCCCACCAGAGCTGGCCCAGCGGGTAGAGAATCAGTGCGCCGAGAACTACGCCCGCGGTGCCGACGACGGTAACGGCATCGGGCGAGACTCCCACCTTGAGCAGGAATCGGGCAAGGGGCGAGAACAACCCGGTGAAAAACCCGCGGGCGTGCCGATTAAGCATCCGGCTCCCCGGATAGCTCCGACTCTTCCGGCCAAGCGTCGGCCACCTGCTGCCGGACCTCGTCAAGCGTCTGTGTGATGGCCTTCGTCTGGGCAATGATCGGGAAGAAGTTTCCGTCCCCACCCCAGCGCGGAACCACGTGCTGATGCAGGTGCGCGGCGATTCCGGCCCCGCCGGCCACACCTTGGTTCATGCCCAGGTTGAAACCGCTCGGGTTGGCCACCTTTCGCAGCACCCGCATCGCGGTCTGCGTGAGCTCCGCCATTTCCGCCGTTTCCTGCACCGTGATGTCCGTGTAGTCCGGAACATGCCGGTAGGGGCACACCAGCAAATGACCGGGGTTGTAGGGGAATAGGTTGAGCACCACGTAGCACGTCTTGCCGCGGCGCACGATGAGGGCTTCCTCGTCCGTGCGGCTCGGAGCCACGCAGAACGGGCAGTCGTCCTGGTTCTTGAACTGGTTTTGCCCGCCCTTGATGTAGGCGAGGCGGTGCGGAGTCCACAGGCGCTGGAAGGCATCAGGAACACCTGCCAGACCGAAGTCGTCGGTCACTTCGGCATCGCCCGGATAATCAGCTGTCACGCCCGTGTTCTCCTGCACTGTTTCTGCCCCCCGCGGTGTCCGACTCGTCAGCTCTCGCGGTTCTTGACGGCGTCCACAATCCTTCGGACGGCCTCGGCAACGGGCACACCGTTGTCCTGGCTGCCATCACGGAAGCGGAACGACACCGCACCCGCCTCTGCGTCCTCCCCGCCGGCAATGAGGACGAAAGGAATTTTGTCCTTGCTCGCGGTGCGGATCTTCTTGGGGAAGCGGTCGGAGGAAATGTCCACCTCGGCACGGATGCCCGCGGCCTTGAGTTGGCCGACGACGTCGAACATGTAGTCGTTGAACGCCTCCGCCACCGGAATGCCAACCACCTGCACGGGCGAAAGCCAGGCAGGGAATGCTCCCGCGTAGTGTTCGGTCAGGACGCCCATGAAACGCTCTACCGAGCCGAACAAGGCACGGTGGATCATGACCGGACGCTGGCGGGTGCCGTCGGCGGCCTGGAACTCCAGCTCGAACCGCTCAGGCAGGTTGAAGTCCAGCTGAATGGTGGACATCTGCCAGGTGCGGCCCAGCGCGTCCTTGGCCTGCACGGAGATCTTGGGGCCGTAGAACGCGGCTCCACCCGGATCCGGGACCAACTCCAGCCCGGAGGCCTCGGCTACTTCGGCCAAGGTACGGGTGGCTTCCTCCCAGGCGGCGTCCTCGCCAACGAACTTGTCTTCGTTCTTGGTGGACAGTTCAAGGTAGAAGTCGTCTAGTCCGTAGTCCTTGAGCAGGCCAAGGACAAAGTTCAGGGTGGTGGTGAGCTCGTCCTTCATCTGCTCGCGGGTGCAGTAGATGTGGGCGTCGTCCTGTGTCATGCCGCGCACGCGGGTCAGACCATGGACAACACCGGACTTCTCGTAGCGGTAAACAGAGCCGAATTCGAAGAGCCGAAGGGGCAGTTCCCGGTAGGAGCGGCCGCGCGAACGGAAGATGAGGTTGTGCATGGGGCAGTTCATCGGCTTCAGGTAGTAGTCCTGGCCGGGCTTGCGCACGGTGCCGTCGTCGTTCAATTCCGCGTCGATGTGCATCGCCGGGAACATGCCGTCCCTGTACCAGTCAAGGTGGCCGGACACTTCGTAGAGGTGTCCCTTGGTGATGTGGGGGGTATAGACGAATTCGTATCCGGCGTCCACGTGGCGCTGGCGTGAATAGTCCTCCATCGCCTTGCGGATGATCCCGCCCTTGGGGTGGAACACCGGCAGGCCGGAGCCCAGCTCATCCGGGAAGGAAAAGAGGTCCAGCTCGGCGCCGAGCTTGCGGTGATCGCGGCGCTCAGCCTCGGCGATGCGCTCCTGGTACGCCTTGAGTGCGTCCTTGGTGGGCCAGGCGGTGCCGTAGATACGCTGCAGCTGCTGGTTGTTCTGGTTGCCCAGCCAGTATGCCGCCGAGGAGCGGGTCAGGGCGAAGGCGTTGGAGATCAGTTTGGTGTTGGGCAGGTGCGGGCCGCGGCAGAGATCGCACCAGACGCTCTCACCGCTCTTTCGGTCCACGTTGTCGTAGATGGTGATGTCTCCGGCGCCCACCTCGACGTTGACTCCCTCGCCGGCGTCGGCGGCGTCGTTCTTCTTGCCCAGCAGTTCGAGCTTGTAGGGCTCGGCCTTCATGGCTTCGCGGGCTTCGTCTTCGGTGACGACGCGGCGCACGAACTTCTGGTTCTGGTTGATGATCTTCTGCATCATCTTCTCGAGCTGGCGCAGGTCTTCAGGAGTGAAGGGCTCGGCAACGTCGAAGTCGAAGTAGAAGCCGTCTGTGATGTAGGGGCCGATTCCGAGTTTGGCATCCGGACGAAGCTGCTGCACGGCCTGAGCCATGACGTGTGCGGTGGAGTGGCGCAGGACGTTCAGGCCGTCCGGCGAATCGATGGTGACGCCATCAACCTGGGCTCCCTCGGGCAGTACCTGGTCAAGGTCCTTGAGTTCGCCGTCGACACGGGCCACTACGACGTCGCGGCGCTCAAAGAAGAGTTCCGCGCCGGTGGTCCCTTCCGTCACCTTGGTCTCTTCGCCATCGACGATGAGGGTGATCTGCTGGGCATCTGACACGGGTGTCTCCTATTCATTGATAAGGCTTCATAGCTTGTGGCGTACGGGGACCACAGCCAGCCATCGTCCATCGTATCCGCTCGGGCTGGGGCAGCCAAAGCAGGCGCGGGCGAGCCGTTTTTCAGCAGGAAGACTTGGTGGCGGACGGATTTTTGGCATGCCTCATTGCGGCCCGTGGAACCCGTAACGGGGAGGGCCTTGGGGACTGGAGTGCGGGGCGGTTCGTGAAACCGCGCTGCCGCAGGGCTACAAGCGGCCTGCCGCGCTTCTTACTTCGTGCTTCCGCCATGCGGGTTGGTGGAACAGATGCAAGTGGTGTGCCTGACGCTCAAGGGACGGCGTCCACCGTCCGTGGCTCCGGTCCTTGATGAGGGCCGTTCCGGCGATCTCCCTGAGTGTGGATATCCCGCGAACAGCCGACTGCTTGGTGGAGAAGGTCGTAGACATCGCCAGAATGTCGCCTTCGCCGTCGCGTAGGGCAATCCTGTACCCATCGTTGGGTCCGTCGATCAGCTCAAAGTATCCAGCCATTGTGTGGCCTCCTTTGAAACCCGAGGTTGTAAAGGACACCAACCAGTCTACCGAGCCAAACCCCTTTGGGCGGTGAGTTTTTGGGAGTAGAGCGACGGTTCCGCAGGTCCGCTAGGGCTTGGCTTCCAGCAATGCAAGGAGAGCACTGCCGTCCGGACTGCCCAGGCCCGTGCAGGGATCCCAGCCGGTCCCGGCATGGTAGCTTCCATTGGAGCCTGAGGTGATGTCATGGAAGCCCGACGCCGGTTGGGTGCCGTTTTGGTAGAGCAGCGGCTGGATCAGCCCGAAGCGCCTGTTAGTGGCCTGGGCGAGGCGGGCAACCAGGGCCGCCCAGAGAGGCGCCACCGCACTGGTTCCCCCGATCACCATGTCTTTCCCGTCGACGCGCACTTGGTAGCCGGTTTGCGGGTCGGCGACGCCGCTGACATCGGGCACACCCCTTCCAGCTTTCTTGTGCTTGGCATGTCCCGAGATGCCCGACTGCCAAGAAGGAACCGGAAAGACATCGCTGTATCCTCCGCCGGTAGCCGAGTTGGGGCCATCGTTCCAGACCGTTTCCGCGCTGATGACACCTGTTGCGGCGTCTGCTTGAAGGCGGGTTCCGCCGCAGGCCAGCACATGCGGGCTCGACGCCGGGAAATCGGCATGATCCTTGCTGTCCGTTGCGCCATCCGCACTGCCGTTGTCCCCGGCTGCTGCTGTCACCGTCACTCCGAGGGCTGCGGCGTCCGCCATGGCCTGGTCGAAAGCGGACCGGGCCTGGGCGGTCCAGGCGTCTTCGCTCTGGCCCCAACTGATGCTGATCGCGGCCGGCGCCGGGTTTGCATGGGAGGCTGCGACAATCGCATCCAGGAACCCGGCGTCGGTGTTGGGAGCAAAATAGACCACAATGTTGGCCTTCGGCGCCAAGGCGCCGACCACTTCGATGTCGAGCAGGACCTCCCCGTCGGCGCCTGCCGGATCCTGCCCCGGCTGGTTCGCCCCGCCGTCGACTCCTACCGCGGTGATGCTCGGCGTCGCGATACCAAGCTCCTGGAAGTAAGCGTCAAGGTCTTGCTGCCCGTAGCCGCCGCCCAGCTCGAGGATGGCTACGGTTTGACCCGTCCCGTCCGTTCCCTTAGGGAAGTTGTAGATCTTTCCCAGCTGGGGCGGGGTATAGCTGGTACTGGCCGCGGCCAGGGGGATGGCGCGGAATTGTGCACGGGCCTGCGGCCGGTCGTCAAGGCCGAGGACGGCAACGACGACGCCGTCGAGGGCTGCAGGTAGTTGCAGGCCGCCGGTGCGATGCCTGTGGGTGACAGCGGTGCCGTCCGGGCTGCGGCTCGTCAGCTCGTCGAGGGACGTCCCGAAGATGTTGCTCATCTGCTCCACGGTTCCGGCCAGCCGAATCCTGCGGCTGGCCGCGTCCGACTCCACGACGTCGAGACCGAGGTTGGCGAAAGTGCCTACAGCCAGATCCAGGTCTGCTGCCGATGCGCCGTATCGGGAGGCAAGTTCGTCCCGCGAAAGGGCTGCGGACGGAACGTCGGCCATTTCTTCCCGGCGCCTCAGGATGACCGTCGCCTCGATCCGACGGGAAGGATCAACGGGACCGAAGATAGCCCGGACGCCCGGAGCGGGAGCCCTCTCTGATCCTGGCAGCGGAACGCTTTGCGTCTCCCCCGGCTGGCGATCTTCTGGAGTGTCCTGCATCGACATTGGTGCCTCCTACCCTCGCGGTGACAAAGCTCAGTCCCCTGAGATTATGCACCAGGAGCCACTTTGGCACCATGGCCTGGGAGAGACCTCAAGCTGCGACGATCACCTCTTTGAGCTGCGCCAACCTGAGCGATTGCGGCTCCCGGAAGGGCTTGGGCAGGGCGGCCACCCACGGTAGCGTGGGGCCTTGGCGGGCCATGCCACTGCAGCGGCCTGCGCTGCGGCGAGTCAAAGGAGCGAACCATCAATAGGTCACACCGAATATCAGCCCATGAACCCGACACTGCAGTAGAACTGAACCCGGTGTTCAGCCGACCGGGAGAATCCAGTATTTTTCCACGGTTCACCATTCCGGACGGGGAGTCCCTTCCTTCCACTGCTTATCAGGTTGTCCACGACGAAGCCATGCTGGACGGCAACTCCCGCTTGAACCTGGCAACGTTCGTTGGAACGTGGATGGAACCGGAAGCGTCGAAACTGTACGCCGAGACGTTCGACAAGAACATGATCGACAAGGACGAATACCCCCAGACGGCCTTGATCGAGACCCGCTGCTGGCGGATGCTCGCAGACTTGTGGAACGCGCCCGAGCCCGCCAAATCCGTTGGGACCTCAACGATCGGTTCCTCCGAGGCATGCATGCTGGGCGGACTGGCCTTGAAGCGTCGCTGGCAGCACGCACGGCGGGCGGCCGGTCTTTCCACGGACAAACCCAACCTGGTCCTCAGCTCGGCCGTCCAAGTGTGCTGGGAGAAGTTCTGCAACTATTGGGACGTGGAGGCCCGGTACGTTCCCGTATCGAAGGAACACCAAGTGCTGGACGGCTACGAGCTGGACAAGTACGTGGACGAGAACACCATTGGCGTTGTAGCGATCATGGGAGTGACCTACACGGGAGCATATGAACCCGTGGAACAGATCTCGGCGGCGCTGGACGAAATCCAGGAAAAACGCGGCCTGGATATTCCGATCCACGTCGACGGCGCCTCTGGAGCCATGGTTGCACCCTTCCTGCAGCGGGAGACCGTCTGGGACTTCCGACTCCCGCGGGTTGCCTCGATCAACACGTCCGGCCACAAGTACGGCTTGGTTTATCCCGGCCTCGGCTGGGTCATCTGGCGTGACGAGCAGGCGCTGCCCGAAGACCTGATCTTCCATGTCAGTTACCTGGGCGGCAACATGCCGAGCTTCGCCCTGAACTTCTCACGCCCCGGCGCCCAGGTGCTCCTTCAGTACTACCTGTTCCTCCGGCTCGGATATGAGGGCTACAAATCCGTCCAGGCAACTTCCCGGGACGTGGCGCTTTATCTCTCCAGCGAAATAGGGGCGATGGAGTCGTTTACTTTGTGGAGCGACGGATCGGACATTCCGGTCTTTGCCTGGCAGCTCACTGACGGCTACACGGAAAAGTGGAACCTCCACCACTTGTCCGAACGGCTGCGGATGAATGGCTGGCTCGTCCCCGCATACCCCATGCCCGAAGGACTGAGCGAGATTACTGTCCAGCGGATCGTTGTCCGCAACGGCTTCACGCGCGACCTCGCGTCCAGCTTCCTGGCCGACCTCAAGAAGGAAGTCGCCTACCTGGACGGCCTCACCGCGCCGATGCCCGCCGGCGGGCAAACCCAGGCGTTCCACCACTAGCCAGCCGCTTCAATGCCAGCCGCTTCAAGGAAGGATGCGTGCCATGTGCCGGTTGTTCGGCTTGCATGCCGGTTCACAAGCAGTCCGGGCCACTTTCTGGCTTTTGGACGCCCCGGACAGCCTCGCTGACCAGAGCAAGCGCGAGCCCGACGGCGCCGGAATAGGCACCTTTGACGGCGACGGTAAGGCCCATGTCGCCAAACAACCGCTCGCCGCATGGGAGGACCACGCCTTTGCACGTGAGGCACGGGTCCTGAAGAGCACGACGTTCCTGGCCCATGTGAGGTATGCCAGCACCGGCGCGCACACCATGGTCAATACCCATCCGTTCGAGCAGGACGGGCGGTTGTTCGCCCACAACGGAGCCTTCGGCGACCTTGAACGGCTCGATCAGCGGCTGGCTGAGTTCGGGGTCGCGGACTTGGTGAAGGGCCAGACCGACAGTGAGCGCCTCTTCGCGCTGATCACCGCGGAAAGCAGACGGGCGGATGGCGACGTCGGCGAAGGAATTACCCAGGCGATCAGCTGGATCGCCAAGGAGTTACCGGTGTTCAGTTTGAACCTCATCCTGACGACCGCGAGCGATGTTTGGGCAGTCAGGTACCCGGACACGCATGAGCTTCACATTCTGGAACGGCTGCCTGCCCGCTCGGACGAGGCAGCTCCCCTGGACGCAAGGAGCTCCCGCATCCGCGCGCACAGCAGGGAGGCCTCGCGTGCCGGACACGTCCTCATCGCCACCGAACCGATGGATGACAACCCGCAGTGGAGTGCGCTGCCCGCCGGCGCTCTGGTCCACGTCAATCCGGATTTGGCTGTGACTATCAGCCACCCGTTCCCGGAGGCTCCGGCACATCCCCTAACCCTGTCCGACCTCTCCCCCTCCGCGGCCGCATCCCAGAAACCGTGATCCTCGACCACAAGCCAGCGCTCGGCGTCTTAGCCTGAAGGCCGCGTGTTCATCGTGTCCATGGGCCCTGCCGCGCATAAGATCGATCCATGACCGCTGAAGTCGAATCCGAAACCGCCTTCGTCCCGGCCGTCCAACTCGACGGGCAAATGAGCATCAACGACGTCCTGCTGGAGCTGGGACGGGAACCCGTGGTGTACCCGTCTGCGAACGCCGACGCCGGCGACTTCCACATCTTCTAGGACGACGTCGGGTCTCGGCCGACGTCGGGGCCACCACCGCCGCTGGGAAGTTTCCGTTGATAGAGGTACTGGCAGGGACTCCCTCAAGGCGCTTTTAGGTCACTATCGTTGATCGCATGGACAACCGGAACGACGCTCGCGATTTCCTTGCTTCCCGTCGGGCGAAGATCACCCCCGAACAGGCGGGGCTGCCGTCGTCGAGCGGGAACCGCCGAGTACCCGGGCTCCGTCGCGGAGAAGTCGCAACCCTGGCCGGGGTAAGCGTTGAGTATTACACCCGTCTTGAACGCGGAAACCTTGCGGGAGTGTCTGAAAGCGTCTTGGAAGCACTGGCCAATGCCCTCCAACTCGACGAGGCTGAGAGCGCACACCTCTTCGATCTCGCCCGCACGGCCGGAACAAGCAAGCGGCAGCGTCGGTCGGCCCCGCAGCAGGTCCGGCCAAGTGTCCAGTTTGCCCTTGATGCCATCACTGACGCGCCGGCATTTGTCCGCAACGCGCGCATGGACATTCTGGCTGCCAACAAACTCGGCCTTGCTTTGCATTCCGAGATGTATGTCAACCCGGTCCGGCCGGCCAACTATGCTCGCTTCATATTCCTGGATGAGGAGCGGGCGCGGCGGTTCTTCCCGGATTGGGAACTTGCCGCCAACAACATGGTGGCCATCCTGCGCACCGAGGCCGGCCGCGACCCGTTCGACCGCGGGCTGAGCGACCTCGTAGGAGAGCTTTCCACCCGAAGCGATGAATTCCGCACTCGCTGGGCCGCACACAACGTGCGCCGCCACTACAGCGGTTTCAAGCACTTCCACCACCCCGTTGTGGGCGAACTCCGCCTGCTGTTCGAGGCAATGGAACTGTCGGCGGACACCGGGCTCTCCCTATTCATCTACCCTGCGGAACCTGGCTCCCCTTCCGCAGATGCCCTGCGCCTCCTCGCGAGCTGGGCCGCCACCCAGGAAATGGCAGAGCAACCCCAAGCCGCACCTGCTGCAGGTGGAGTGTGACGGCAGCGGGATAGCCTACGATCTCGGGTCCCGGCGTCCCTCCTCGTCGCCTCGGTCGTCCTCGCGTTCCCGTCGGGTTTCGTCGTCGTCCCTGTCCCGGCGGCTTTCCGTACCATCCGGGTCCGAGCGGTTGCCTGCATCGGGGTCCAGCTCTTCCGCCCGCCGCAGCCTGTCTTGCGAGACTTCGTTGGCCCGCTCGGCAGCCTTCTGCTTGTCCGCGGCCTCCTTGTGCAGCCGTTCCGCTTCGCTCTCGGCACGCGCGGCGTCGGCCGTCGCTCGAGCGGCCTCAGCGCTGCGCTCATGAGCTCCGACGGCGTCGGCCCGGGCCTTCTCGCGGAGGTCCGCGGCGCGCTTGCGGTTGGCGGCGTCTTTAGCACGGCGCCCAAAAACGACGACGGCGACGATCAGCGCGATGATTACAATCGCCACCACGATCCAAATCCAAATTTGCCCGTCCATTGCAGCTCCCCTCGACATTGACTGAGCATCCGCCGCGCCGGTTCCATCCTGCGGCCGACCCTGCCGTTGGCCAGCTGAGATCGGCGTCCTCGGATAGCGCGCGGAGGCAGGTTCCTTGAGTCAACAACTTTGCGTGAAGCATGGCACGAGTGTCGTCTACTTGTTTTCGCCAGGGCAGCGCCAGCGGATTGCCAGCCAGACAGCTACTCCACGGTTGGAGAGTGCCTGCGGGTGCCAAAGGTCAATGAGGGTTCGTCGGGGGTGGCCAGGGTCAGCACGGCTTCCTCCACGGTTTCCTGGTCCTCGAGTTCGCGTTCGACGCGGCGCAGGGCCACGGCCACTTCATGTTCCCGGAGGTCGCCCTTGATATCAACGGCGGCCACTAAATACAGCTTGCGTGGACCAACGAATTCCAAGTGCAAGTACGTCAGCCGTTCGATTTCCGCATGTTCCAAGACGCGCATTGCCATCGATTTCTCAAGCTCGGGAGTAACGCCTTGGCCTACAAGGAAGCGACGATTGCGATCTATCAGGACCACTGCGATGACACCGAGAAGGATGCCGACAAATATGGATCCGAGAGCGTCAGGCACCGGGGATCCTGTGACCTGGTGCAGGAAGACGCCCATGGAGGCAATGACGAGGCCGATCAATGCGGCACTGTCCTCCGCGAAGACAGCACGCATGGTGGGATCCGAGCTCTTGAGGACCTGCTCCAAAGTGCGGCGTTCAAGCTCCCGTGCGGACTTGCGGGCCTGCCGGAACGCCTGGACGAACGATCCCCCTTCGAGGACGAAAGATATCGCCAAAACCGCGTAGGCGATCGCAAAATCGCGGGCGGGCTCCGGTGCGAAAAGCTGTTGGATGCCGTGCATCACGGAGACCACTGCGCCGGCGGTGAAAAGCCCAAACGCAGCGAACATCGACCACACGTATGCTTCCCTGCCGTAGCCCATTGGATGGGCCACGTCCCGCTTTTTCGAGGATCTCCTCTCGGCCACCAGCAGGAAGACCTGGTTTCCGGTGTCGGCCCAGGAGTGGGCGGACTCGGCGATCATCGAGGCAGACCCGCTCATCACGGCAGCAACGGTTTTCGCCGCGGCGACAAGGAGATTTGCCGCAAACGCCAAGATCACGGTCATGAGTGATGACGATTGCATCTTGACCCTCTTGGTTTGAGCCATGGAAGCTACGGTACCCAACAATGGTGGAGGCCGCCCCTGGTGGTCGCCCAGGAAGGATCGGAAGGTTTGGGCGTTACGGACCGCATTCCCGCCGCCGTCGTTATCGGCCAGCCTATGGTCGACGTCCCTGAATAAGTAAGCTGATGATATTCGGAATCGATGAGAGGTTGGTCGATGGCCATGCGATTCGGGTCGATTTTCGGGCTGATCGTGGTGATCTGGCTCGTCATAGGAGCAGTAGCGGCCGGACAGCGAGGCTACTTCAGCGCCGTCCCGGCGCAGTGCTCCCAGTTCGCAACGATTAGCCTGAATATTGTTGCCGGTCCCTTGAACTACATGGGACTGAACCCCGTGGCAGGTTGCGAACTGCCGCGTCCGTCGTGAGCGGACCGGAAGATCCCCTGCTCCCCGGGCCGGCTCCCGACACCAGGCACGAGTCCGAGGACCAACGGATGGACCGCAATTGGAATGAGCTGCTCCAGGAAATGCGCGTCCTCCAGACAGGCGTCCAAATCATTGGAGGCTTCCTGCTGACCCTTCCCTTCCAACAGCGATTCGGCACGCTGACGGAGCTGCAGAAATGGTGGTTCCTCCTCCTCGTTGTCCTGGCAACCATGACTACCGGCCTCATGCTGGTTCCGGTCAGCCTGCACCGGCGACTTTTCCAGCATCACGTCAAGTACCGGCTGGTGGCTGCAGGGAACCTGATCGTCAAGGCCGTCCTGGCTTGCGTAGCCCTACTGATTGCAGGATGCGCCGGACTGATCTTCAGCGTTGCCGTGGGGCCCGAGGCAGGCCTCGCGGCGGGTGGCGGCATTCTTGTCGCTCTCGCGGCCCTCGTGCTGCTGTACCCCCTGCTTTCCTGGTCTCCCCGGCGCCGGAAGGTAGCTTCGGAACCCTAGTTCGAGGTCCAATGCCGGCCTAGTCTAGGCCTTTAAGATCAAGATAGTAAGTTTGCTGATCAATTTCCCGGAATCCATGGACAACGGACCGCCAGCCTACTAATTTCGATGTGGTAGCAAGCTCAAGCGACCGCCGAAAGAGGGCCGGCGTCCCTCTCGTCCGGGGCCCGGGTCCTGGATCTCCAGGCCGCCCTCCCGGTCACGACCGAAGACGTCGTGAGTAGCCGGTTCTTGATTTTCCATCAACAGGTTCAACCAATGCGGAAGGACGGTATGGATATGCACGAGCACCATGCAGCCGAGGAAGAGGAGTTCGGAGGTTACGGAACCCCGACGCCCGAACAAGAAATGCCAGGACGCGAGGGGCAGCAAGCGGATCAGTCGAAGGACACCGACACAACGACACCCGAGGAGGACGACGATTCAGCTGCTGTCCCATCGGCCGATGCCGAGCTGGACGACTCGAACTCCGAGGGGACCGATCCCGGAAGGTCTTTTTCGTCGGAGCCGAAGGGCGATGCAACAGGGCTGCCCGAGGATAAGTCCCCGAAAGACGACGACGGCGAAACATTCGACGCCGGCTAGATCGCCTAAGCGAGCACCAAACTCCGCAGGAACAAGCGCAAGCAAGGAGCATGAACATGGCTACGGTTAACCGAACAATCGACGTGGAAGTTCCCGTTTCAGTGGCATACAACCAATGGACCCAGTTCGAGTCTTTCCCGGAATTCATGAAGGGCGTCGAAGCGGTCGAACAAATCGACGAGACCGCCCTGCATTTTTCCACCAAGGTCGGCGGCGTCAAGCGCGACTTCAACGCCCAGATCCTGGAGCAGGTCCCGGATTTACTGGTCAGCTGGGCCAGCATTGACGGACCGAGGAACGCGGGCACGGTAAGCTTCGAGCCCCTTGGTGCGGACCGTACGCGGGTGAGTGTGGAGATCGAATGGGAGCCGGAGGGCCTTGCCGAAAAGGCCGGCTCCCTGGTGGGCATCGACGATATGCGGGTTTCAGCCGACCTCGACAAGTTCAAGAAATTCATCGAAGAACGCGGCTATGAGAGCGGAGCTTGGCGAGGCTCCGTAGCCGCCGGCGATGTCGACGACTCTGGGGAACCAGTCTCCCCTGTCGTCACCACCTCGGAACTGCCCGCCGTCGATCCTGACTTGACGACCCCTGCAGCTATGGAAGCGGCCGACGGCGGTGACGCGCCTCGTGTTGGCCAGTACACCGAGGGCGACTACGGCACGGAGCGGGTCACGGATCTGTCCGCCGAGCGGATCGAAGGCGACTACACCACGGAAGACACTCCGAGGAGCAAACAATGAGCGAGTTCCCTCCCGACCCCACGCGCGACCCGAACGCTGACCCCACCCGGGAGCCCGGCCCAAGCCCGGCGCCGGAGCCCGTCCCGTTCCCGGAGCCAGGTCCTACGCCCGTCCCGACCCCTGGCCCGGAGCCTGAACCCGGGCCCCGCCCGGGAACCCCCGAGCCGGTTCCACTGCCCGAGCCGGACCCGTCCCCTGTCCCCGAGCCGGGTCCGGACCTTCCCTTCCCGCCCTCGCGGCCCTTGGGAGAGCCGCCCCTCACGATTTTGTGAGCCCGGCACGTAGGACAGGCGCGCCCGCTCGGAGCGTATGAAAGGCAACTGAGATGTCAAAAGGTCCAGAATTGCGGCCTGCACCGATGCAAGCCGAAGAAGCGGATTCCATCCGGGCACTGGCCACGCAATTGCGTGTGGATTCCATCAGGTGCAGCACCAACGCCGGCTCGGGTCATCCGACGTCGTCGTTGTCGGCCGCGGATCTTATGGCGGTCCTCCTCACCAGGCACCTTCGCTACGACTGGGATAATCCGGCCTTGCCGAACAACGACCACCTCATTTTCTCCAAGGGACATGCTTCACCCCTCCTGTATTCCATGTATCGGGCCGTGGGCGTGGTCGAGGAAGATGAGCTGCTGAACACCTACCGTCAGTTCGGTGCCCGGCTTCAGGGCCACCCGACCCCGGTGCTGCCTTGGGTCGATGTGGCTACCGGCTCGCTGGGACAAGGGCTGCCGGTCGCCGTCGGGGTAAGCATGGGTGGACGGTACCTGGACAAGCTGCCCTTCCACACCTGGGTGTTATGCGGAGATAGCGAACTAGCCGAAGGGTCGATTTGGGAGGCCTTGGACAAGGCGGCCTACTACAAGCTCGGCAACCTCACCGCCGTCGTCGACGTCAACCGGCTAGGCCAGAATGGCCCTACCGAACTGCAATGGGATATGGACGCCTACGCCCGGCGCGTTGAGGCTTTCGGGGCCCGTCCCCTCATCATCGACGGACATGATCTATCAGAGATCGACGACGCGCTGAGCCGGGCCCGGAGCGATCCTGATAAACCGACGGTCATTCTGGCCAAGACGATCAAGGGCAAAGGGGTGCCTGAGATCGAAGACCAAAACGGCTGGCACGGCAAAGCGCTACCTGCAGACATGGCCGAGAAAGCCATAGCAGCCCTTGGCGGACCAAGCAGCGTCCACGTGACCACCCGGTCTCCGGAGTCCGGCGCTCCAGCAATCACGCCGGACACTCACGTTGCGGTCACACTTCCGGATTGGAAGGTCGGCGACAAAGTGGCCACCAGGGCCGCCTTTGGCGCCGCCGTGTCCGCTCTTGCCGTTCGGCCCGACGTGGTGGTCCTGGATGGAGAGGTGGGAAATTCGACTCACGCAGGAGACTTCAAGGAGGTGGCCCCTGAGCGGTATTTCGAAGTATTCATTGCCGAGCAGCAACTCGTTGCCGCCGCCATCGGTCTCTCGGTTCGCGGCTACGTGGCCTTCGCGTCAAGTTTCGCGGCTTTCCTGGTTTCGCGGCCATTCGACTTCATCCGTATGGCCGGAGTCTCAGAGGTGAACATCCGGCTCGTCGGCACGCATGCCGGCGCTGAAATCGGGCAGGACGGTCCTTCGCAAATGGCGCTGGAAGACATTGCCGCCGTGCGGGCAGTGCACAGTTCCACGGTGCTCTATCCGTCCGACGCCCCGTCCACAGCACAGCTCGTGAGCGCCATGGCAGACACGCCCGGAATCTCCTACCTGCGCGCCACCCGGGGTGCCTATCCCGTGATTTACGGGCCGGACGAACAGTTCCCCCTTGGCGGAAGCAAGGTCCACGGAGCCAGCCCCGAGGACCAAGTGGCGCTCATCGGCGCCGGCGTCACACTCCACGAATGCCTCGCAGCCGCCGAGCAACTGGCCCAGTCGGGAATCAAGGCCCGCGTCATCGACCTCTACTCCATCAAGCCGATCGACGTCGACACCCTGCGCCGGACGTGCCTCGAAACCGATGGCCGGATAGTTGTCGCAGAAGACCACTACGCCCAAGGGGGCATCGGCTCGGCCGTGCTCGAAGCGCTCGCGAGTGCCAACACTCCCAAACTCCATATGGCACTTCTCGCCGTAAGGGAACTGCCGGGTTCCGGCGAACCCAAAGACTTGCTCAACGCCGCAGGTATCTCCGCGCGCCACATCGCTGCCGCCGCGCGCGATCTGGTCATGGACTGATAACGCAACGGCGGGACGGCGCCGCCAGTGTGAAGCCGCGGGCCGCCGCGGGCCGTTGTTGAACGAACCTAGACTCTTGCGGTACGCGGCATTGCGACCGAACCCCGCCGGATAAGACGCGCGGAGAACTCGGGCCCGTTGGCCACGGGCTTCCGCCCCTCGATTTGCCGAATCAGGGCACTGGCAGCGGCCACGCCCATTTCGTACACAGGTTGGGCAATGACGGTCAGCGGGGGGCTGGTCAGGCGTGTCCAGGAAAAATCGTCATACATCAGGAACGAAACGTCGTCGGGGATCGCGAGACCCAGCTCCTGGATGGCTTCGACGACGCTGAGCGCTATAAGGCCGTCGGATGCCACAATGGCGGTGACAGGCTCGGGCATGAGCAGAAGTCCGCGGGTGATGTTCCGGATGGAATCCGCGTCGCCGGCGTTGAGCCGCACATGGTCCTCCGAGAGCGTTAGTCCGATTTCCGAGAAGGCGCGCTGCATACCCTCCAGACGCTCCGAGATCTGCGTGGAATCCAGCACCATCCCGGCCCGGTACGCAGAGTCGGTCTTGAGGGTGGAGACAAAAGCGACCTGGCGGTGGCCGGCCTCGAGGAGATACCGGGTGGACTCGTAGGAAATGTCGATCATGCTTACTGCGATGGTCTCAACGTCCAGCCCCTCGGCTTTTCGGTCCAGGAGCACCAGGGGCCGCCCGGATTCGTGAACGTGCTGTAAATGTTTTGTTTCGACAGACGACGCCGGCGCCACGATCAGTCCGTCCACGCGCTTGTCGAGCAGGACCTGAACCGCCTCGACTTCCGCGGCTAATTCCTCATCGGTGTTGATCAGGATGACGTTGTAGCCGCTCTTCTTGGCAGTGTCCGTAATCCCCCTCGTTGCGAGTCCGAAGTGGGGGTTCTCAATGTCGCCCACGACTACCCCGATCGTGTTGGATTTCCCCGTGTTCATGCTGCGGGCCAGCTCGTTGGGCCTATAGGAAAGCTCCTCTGCTGCCGCAAGGACCCGGCCCCGGACTTCTTCGCTGACAGCCCCGTAATTTCCCAGTGCCCGTGCAGCCTGCGCCTTGGACACCTGTGCCGCTTTCGCGACGTCGGCGACCGTAATCTCGCGTCGCCTCGAACCGTTGCTGCTCATGTATGCCTTCCGAAGGGGGCCTTGACGGCCAGTGTGGCTTGGGTTACATTTTTTGCAACCCCTTGTGAGTCCGGTCTCAATCCTAATCACTGAGACCGGACTCAACAAGAGGAAATCCGCAAGGCTTTAAGGCCGCTTCCTGCTTCTCATGATTGGAAATTTGCTGTGACTAAACGACTGAACTTCCGCCCGGGTGTGATCGTTGCGGCTGCCGTCGCGGCCCTCCTCGCCCTCAGCGGGTGCGGCGGATCAACACCCGCCTCGTCGGCGACGGCTGGAAACCCTTACGGCCTCATCGAACCCGGCACCATCCGCGTAGCCAGCCTGGGCGATGCCAAGCCCTACACCTTCACGGACGCCACTGGAAACTTCACGGGATTCGACGTCGAGCTGTTCAAGGATGTCGCGCACCGCGCCGGTGTGGACAAGGTCGTCTTTACCGGACAAGACTTCTCGGCGATCCTGCCGGCCGTCGCCAACGGACAGTTCGACGTCGGGGTAGCGGCCATCGGTATCACGGACAAGCGTAAGCAGACCGTGGACTTCTCCAACGGCTACCTGGCTGGATACCTGACTGTCCTTACGACCAAAACCTCCGGGATCAAGGATGTCAACGGACTCGCCGGCAAGCGGCTCGGCGTTGTACAGGGCACTCTGCAAGAGGCTTACGCGGTGAAGAACTTCCCCTCTGCAAACCTGGTGCGCTTCCCGGACAACAACTCCGCGATCTCGGCTGTGAACAGCGGTTCGGCTGACGCCCACTTCCTTGACTACGAGGCCGCGAAGTCCTACGAACAGCAGTTCGGGCTGGTCAGCGCCGCTGATATTCCCTCTTTTGACGCACCCGCCGGCTTCGCACTGGCCAAGGACAAGACCGCCCTCAAGGATGCCTTGAACAAGGGACTGGCCGCGGCAATGGAAGACGGCACCTGGGAAAAGCTCTACCAGAAGTGGTTCCCGGGCTCCCCGATGCCTACCCAGTACCTGCCCAAGGCTGAGCAGACCGCCAGCCCCGCGCCTAGCAAGTAAATCACCTGTTGGCGGGCGGACCATTCGCGGTCCGCCTGCCCAGCAGCCACCTAAGTCTGAGAGCAAACCATGGACTGGTTAAGCACCATCACACGTACATTCTTCGATTTCGGCGCAATGGCCGAGGTCCTGCCGCAACTGATCGCTGTGGGACTGCTGAACACACTGATCATTTCGGTTTCCGCCACAATCATCGGCGTCGCATTGGGCATGGTAGTCGCCGTCATGGGGATCTCGCCCTCTGCCTGGCTGCGCGTCCCTGCCCGCATCTACACCGACCTGTTCAGGGGCCTCCCGGCCATCCTCACCATCTTGCTGATCGGCCAGGGCTTCGCCCGCCTGAGCCAGTCGATCTTCGGCCCCTCCCCCTACCCGCTCGGCATCATCGCGCTGAGCCTGATCGCCAGCGCCTACATCGGTGAGATTTTCCGCGCCGGCATCCAAAGCGTCGACAAAGGCCAAGGCGAGGCGTGCCGAGCCCTGGGCATGAGCTACGCCAAATCGATGCGGCTCGTGGTGGTGCCGCAAGGCGTCCGCCGGGTATTGCCGGCCCTGGTGAACCAGTTCATCGCGATCGTCAAGGACTCCTCGCTGGTGTACTTCCTCGGCCTGCTGGTCGGCGAGCGCGAGCTCTTCCGGGTAGGCCAGGACGCCGCCGTGCTCTCCGGAAACCTGTCGCCGCTGGTCATGGCCGGTGTCTTCTACCTCATCATCACCGTCCCGCTGACCCACCTCGTGAACTACTTCGACAGCCGCTTCCGCACAGGCCGCCGTCGGCCCAGCGCGCCGAGCAGCGGCCTGAAGGAAGTCACAGAACTCGACGCGGCATCGCCGCTAATCACCGGGAGCAACACATGAGCGCCAGCACCAGCACCAACAACACCACCACTGGTGTCCAGACATTCCACGGTTCCAGCCTGGAGCTAAGAAGCCTGACCATGGCGTACGGCGACATCGAGGTGCTGCGCAATGTCAGCCTGAACGTTGCGCCCGGCACCACCACGTGCATCATCGGCCCCTCCGGATCCGGCAAGTCGACCCTGCTCCGTGGCGTCAACCGGCTCCACGAACCCAAGAGCGGCGACGTCCTCCTTGCCGGTGAAAGCACACTCAAGGTCAAACCGGACATCCTGCGCAGCCGCATCGGCATGGTGTTCCAGCATTTCAACCTCTTCCCTGACCACACTGCCCTTGAGAACGTGGCCTTGGCACTTTGGAGCGTCAAGGGAATGTCCAAGGCCGCAGCCAGGGAACGTGCCCGCCGCAGCCTCGCCGAAGTGGGGCTCGCCGAACGCGCCGACCACCGCCCCCGCGATCTCTCCGGCGGCCAGCAACAACGCGTCGCCATCGCCCGGGCGCTTGCCATGGAACCCGAGGTCATGCTCTTCGACGAAGCCACGAGCGCACTGGACCCAGAGCTCGTCAAAGGCGTATTGAACCTCATGGCCGGCCTGGGACGGCGCGGCATGACCATGCTGGTTGTCACACACGAAATGGGCTTCGCCCGGAAGGTCGCCGACCAAGTGGTGTTCATGGATGAGGGTGAAGTCGTGGAGTCAGGCACCCCTGCCGAGCTCTTCGACAACCCCCGCAGCAAACGGCTCCAACGATTCCTCTCGGAAGTGCTGTAATGCCGAACCCTGCCCCCTCTCCCATCCGGACGGCCGTCGTCGGATTCGGGGTTTCCGGAAAGGTCTTCCATGCGCCGCTGGTCGCGGCGGACCCCGGCTACTCCCTCGACGTCATCGTCACCGCAGACCCGCGGCGTGCCTCGGAAGCGGCAAGGCTCTATCCCGGCGCGCAGATTGTCCCCACCCCGGAAGCATTGTTCGCACTGGCCCCCGACCTGGACCTCGTGGTCCTCGGCACTCCCCCGCTCACCCACTTCGACCTGGCGGCAGCCGCGATCGCCCACGGCCTCCACGTGGTGGTGGACAAGCCTTTCGCCACAACAGCGGCTCACGGTGAAGAGCTCATCGCCAGGGCGTCCCACGGCGGCGTGCAGCTGACGGTTTTCCAGAACCGCCGGTGGGACGCCGATTTCCTCACCCTCCAGAAGGTCTTGCGGGAAGGCGGCCTTGGCGAGGTCCGGAGCTTTGAATCGCGATTCGAGTGGTGGCGCCCGGAAGGCTTCGGCAATTGGCGTGACAGCGCGTCCGTGAGCGAGGGCGGCGGCATCCTCCATGACCTCGGTGCCCACTTGATCGACCAGGCCATCCAGTTGTTCGGTCCCGTTGAAGGTTGCTACGGCGAGACCGCAAATCACGGACAGCACCCGGCGGGCGCCGATACCGAGGCCTTCGTGTCGCTGCTCCACACCTCAGGCGTGCGATCCAGGTTGTGGATGAACGGCATGGCTGCCCAAGTAGGGCCGAGGTTCCATGTCCTGGGTTCGAACGCCGGCTACACCAAGTGGGGACTGGACAGCCAGGAGGAGGCCCTCGCAGCCGGCCTGCCGCCGTCGGATCCGGCCTATGGCGTTGACCCCGTAGCTACATGGGGCGTTCTGGGGACCGATGGAGACCATGAGCCCGTACCTGCCGAAACCGGCGCCTACCCCCGGTTCTATGCCGAACTTGCGGCAGCCATTCGCGGGGACAGGCCATTGCCCGTGGACCCCGCGGAATCACTTGAAACCCTCAAAGTCATCGAAAGAATCCACGCCGTCGCGTAGGCGGCCTTTCAGATTTGCCGCGGTTCCGCGCGGCCAGACAACCAAACCCAAACGAAAGGGAGAGCTATGTCCTCCACGCCCTCTACGAAACATGTCGTCGTCATCGGCGGCGGCATCCTCGGAGTCTCCACAGCGGTGCACCTGCTCCGCGAAGGCGCGTCAGTTGCCCTGCTCACCGAAAGCGGCCTCGCCAGCGAGGCTAGCGGCCGCTCGCTCTCGTGGTTGAACTCCGCGGGAGAACGCTCCACCCCCTACCACCGTCTGCGCCTCGCCGGCGTCGACCGCTACCGCACAATGTTCGCCGCGGATCCAAGGCGTGAATGGCTGCAATTCGGCGGCGGCCTCATGTGGAACGCTGCTGGACAGCACGCCGTGACGGAAGCACGCCACGCTTACGAGAAATCCGTGGGTTATGACTCCAAGCTGCTGAAGCCTGAGGAGATTGAATCCGCCACCCCCGGAATCAATGCAAGCGCGGTGCCGGATTGCGCCATTTTCAACCCGGGGGAAGGCTGGGTCAGCCTTCCGGACCTGATCGAATTCCTCATGGAAGAATTCCATGCCCGCGGTGGCCGGCTTGTCCTCAACGCCGGCAAGGCTTCCGTCACGGTCGACGGCGGCCGCGCCACCGGCGTGGAGACCGTCGCCGGCGAAACCTACCCAGCCGACGCCGTCCTGGTGGCTTGCGGTGCCGCTACCCCTGCCGTCGTCGCGCCGCTCGGCGTCGACATCCCCAACGGTTCCCCCGTCTCCATGCTCGTGCTGACCAAAGCCGTGGATCATGAGGTGAAAGCCGTCATGAACACCCCCCGCGCCGCCATCCGGCCCAACCCTGGGAACACCTTCGCACTGGACCACGACTGGTACGAAGAGCACATCACCGAGCACGAGGACGGTTCCTTCAGCATCCCTGATGGCATCGTCCAGGAACTCGCCGACGAGGCATCCAAACTCATCGCCGGCAATCCCGAGCTCAAGCCGGCGTCCTGGAAGATCGGCTACAAGCCCATTCCGGGCGACGGTGAGCCCGTGCTCGGCGAACTCGATCAAGTGCCGGACTGCTATGTCGCCTTCACGCACTCCGGAGCCACGCTCGGACTCATCGTCGGCGAACTGTTGGCGGGTGAAATCCTCACGGGAATCAAGCACCCCATGCTCTCCACCTTCCGTCCCGGCAGGTTCTCCTAGCCACGCAGGATGGCTGGCGCCCCCATGAAGAGGGCCCAGCCATCCGCCATCGTGTCCGCGTCACAAATCGTCGTTTCGTTGCCATTTTCATCGTTCTGATCCGCAAGCAATGAACAATCCGGGCACCCTCATTACTATCGAGAGTGCATGGGGAGCGAATTCCGGACTCCGCTGGGACTTGCCGGGATGAAATATCAGGAGCTGGCAATGTCGGAACCTTTGGAATCTGAAGACCCACTCGTCGAACCGGAACCGGTTCTGGTTCCCGGGGACGACAGTGCCAGCCTGTCTGCCCTGCGTGGGCAAGCGCAGGAGATCATCGACGAAGTCCTGAACGGAACCGAGCCAAGCGGGGAACATCTCCGGGCAAAACTCAGGGCCAGCATCGCCCGGCACCCCGGATTCCCGGAACTGGCCCTGCTCGAGCACCTGATGAACCGGGCGAGTGGCAGCTGACCCGCCCGGGGGTTGCACACCTTTTACACAGGGTTTACCCACCCGGTCTTGTTAGCCTCGACGCAGTCAGCACAGACTGAATATCACGTGAACAACGATTCATGGTGGTTGTTCAACCAGAGCAGCGGACGAGGAATGCAGCGATGCTCCGTCCCGCTCGTAGTGAAGTAGCTACGGAGCAGGATCCGCAGACCGTGGAGGTAGCAGTGGCCGGCATATTCGAAGTGTTTGTTGACGGGGACTCCTTTTTCAGGTTCCGCCTCAAATCACCTGATGGAGCGGTCATTGCCGTTTCGACCCAATACGAGGACAAGCCAGCGGTTGCCGCCGGCATCGCCGCAGCGCGGGAGTGTGCAGGCATGGGACTGGTCACCGACCTTTGCCCGGCGGCGGGCGTACGTGAACCTGCCGCGACCGCTCTTCCGAACGCAATCCCCCACGCTGCTGTTTCCCAGGCCTGTGACGAACCGCGGAAGGCCGCAGACGGATTCCGCACCCGAGCCAGGGAACTCCGGCGAGCGGCAACCGCGCCCAGATGGACCGGCGCGGCGTAAGAGGTCGGTAACGTCAGGACCGACGGCGCACTGGGGGACTCACCTGGGTCTCAGCAGGCAAGATGCGCCGCCGGCCGTTTTGGTCCAGCCCTAATTCTCCCACTCATTGTCTGCCGAGGCCACATTCCCAGCCTGTCAGTCAGTCGTGCCTGCGCGCTCGACTCGGCTGCACACGTGGCGGTTCGCCCGGCATCTTCGGGTAGTCAGGCGGGAACGGCATTTCCCCGAGCCCTGCGCCGAGGTCGCGTTCCCACCATTGAAGCAGGACGTCGATCCTCCCTGCTTTGGAATTCATGTCACTCCACGGATCGCCAAGGGCTTTCAACCTGCCGGGCACGGTCAGGATGGTGAAGTTCTTCGGGTCCGCAGATTCAAGTTCGTCCCACGTGATTGGACAGGACACGGAAGCATGAGCGAGCGCCCTCGGACTGTACGCGCCCGCTATGGTCCGGTCACGGTTGGCTTGATTAAAATCGACGAACACCCGTTCACCTCGTTCTTCCTTCCACCAGGCCGTCGTGACCTTGTCCGGCATTCGGCGCTCGAGCTCCCGGGCGGCGGCAATGACGGCATGCCGTACGTCCAAGAACTCATGCGAAGGCTCGATCGGGGCATAGACGTGGAGCCCACGGTTTCCGGAGGTCTTGATGAAGGTGGTCAATCCGGCCTCCGCGAGTACACCTTTCAGCGCAAGAGCCGCGGGAATCGCGTCGTCGAAATCTGTTCCGGGCTGCGGGTCCAGGTCGATCCGCAGCTGGTCAGGGTTGTCCGTGTTTTCGACCCGCGAAGGCCATGGGTGAAAGACCACCGTGTTCATTTGGACTGCCCACACAGCCGCGGCTGGCTCATCGAGCACCAATTGGGGATGCGAGCGCGCACTCGGATACACCACCTTCACTGATCGGATAAAGTCCGGTGTCCCTTTGGGCGGATTCTTGGAGAAGAACTGCTCGCCGTCGATGTTGTCCGAAAAGCGCTGCAGCGAGACCGGCCGGTCGCCGTTTGCAGAGATGAATGGCTCCCCGACATCAACGATATAGCGCGCGAGATCCAGCTTGGTCAGGCCGAGCTCCGGCCAAAGGACCCGGCTAGGACTGGAGATCCGTATTTCGCGAGGACCGTTCGGGCCGTCAACGGTGAGGATGGTTGCTTCGGTAGCCATGGGGACAAGCTACTCCGACGCTACCCACGGTGTCAGCAGCTTGAACGAATTCCGCATTCATCGCTCATCGCGACGGTTTGAGAACCATCGCTGACCCTCCTCCGCGCCGCACTGGCTCTGCGGCAGCGATCATGAGCCCGCCGGGCCTGAACTCGATCGCCGTTGCCGCACCGATCTCCGCGGCCGAGGTGAAAGCATCACCCGATGGCGTGAACTGATGGCCAAACGGTGTCAATTGACTCCCATACGCCGTGATGAAGTCCGGCTCGGCCGTCACTTTGGCGGTGTTCCGTTGCGAAGCACGCGGGGCAGCGATCGCATCGGAGATGCTCATGCCCAAGTCCACCCTGTTCAGAATCGTCTGCAGCACGGTGGTGATGATGGTCGATCCACCGGGTGAACCGAGGGCGAGGAACGGCTTGCCATCCTTGAGGATGATGGTCGGGGACATCGAGGAGCGCGGGCGCTTGCCCGGCTCGATCCGGTTCGGATCAGTCGCGTTGTAGACGGTCGAGAAATCGGTCAGCTCGTTGTTGAGCAAGAAGCCCCGCCCGGGCACTACGATTCCCGATCCGCCGGTCTGCTCGATGGTAAGTGTGTACTCGACCACATTTCCCCATTTGTCCGCGACCGTCATGTTGGTCGTCGAGATGTTCTCGGTGTCCTTCTCATCGGCGAGCGCGGCCGCGGAAGCCGGGCACACGCCGTCGTACCCGGTCACATCCCCCGGTGCGACGGGCTTCGTGGCCGCGTGCAGCGGGTCGATCTGGCAGGCGCGTTCCTTGCCGAAGATCGGGTCGGTGAGCGCTTCCGTAGGAACATCGACGAAGGCCGGGTCCCCAACGTACTTTCCACGGTCGGCGAACGCGAGCGCGCTCGCCTCGAGGTAGTGATGCAGGGCGGCGGGTTTGGACATTTCCGAGAGGTTGACCGCGTCCAGGATGTTGAGCGCCTCGCCCACGGTGGTGCCCCCGCTGCTCGACGGCGCCATGCCGTAGACGTCGAGGCCGCGGTAGTCGACGTGGGTGGGCGCCTGGTCCAGGGCCTTGTAGGCGGCGAGGTCGGCTGTGGTCATGTGCCCCACGGGGACGGGAAGCGTGGTGGTGGCAGTCTTCGGCGGGGCCTGGACTGTTGCCGCGATCTCGGCGGCCAGCGGGCCGTCGTAGAAGGCGCTGATGCCCTCCTTCGCGAGGAGCCGGTAGGTCGCGGCGAGGTCGTGGTTCTGGAAGACGCTGCCGACGGCGGGTGCGTCGCCTCCTGGTAGGTACAGCTTGCTGGTGGAGCTGAACGCCGCGAAGCGGAGCTTGTTGTCGAGAGTCTGTTGGCGGAAAGTTGGGTCGACGACGAAGCCGCGGCTCGCAACCTTGATTGCCGGCTGGAGGGCATCTCCAAGGCTCAAAGTACCCCAACGGTCCAGGGCGCGCTCCCAGGTTGCCGCTGTTCCGGGGACACCGACTGAGACGCCACTGGTAACTAGCTCGGGCGTGAAGTTGTACGGCTTCCCCGTGGCGGGATCGATGAACGCGTCGTGGGGCATCGCCGCCGGCGCGGTCTCGCGCCCGTCGATGGTGCCGATCTTGCCGGTCTTCGCGTTGTAGAACACGAAGTAGCCGCCACCACCGATCCCGGCACTGTACGGTTCGGTCACGCCCAGCGTCGCGGCGGCGGCGACGGCCGCGTCGGCTGCGTTGCCGCCCTTGCGGAGGACCTCGATGGCGGCAGCGGATGCTTCTGGGTCTACGGTGCTGACCGCGCCGCCGTATCCGGTGGCGGTGGCGGTCTTTTCGGTCTGGCGCGGATCGGCAAAGGCAGGGTTGGTGACGGCGCCGCTCGTCACGCTTACCGCGAGTACTGCCGTCATGGTGGCCAGTCGAAGTTTGAGATGTGACATGGTCGCTCCTCAATTGGTGGTGCGAGGTGGGTGTGGCCACCCTACTCCGCAGCTACGCGACGCTCAACGGATCCAGGCAAGCCGGCAGTCCCAACAACCTTGTGCAAACCATTGACAAACTTGTACAAGACTTTCCATACTTGCAGGACAAGGTTTCAACGAAGCAACTGGAGGACAGATGTCGGCAAAACTCACGGATGTCGCAAAGCTGGCGGGGGTCTCCCTGGCAACGGCGTCGAGGGCATTCGGAGACCCCGGCCGGCTGGCAGCCGAAACGCGGCAGAAGGTCATGGCCGCGGCCGAGCAGTTGGGATACGACGTGCCCGGAGTGACGGGCAGCCGGACGTTCGGCGTCATCGTCCCCGACATTTCAAATGCGGTTTTCGCCGCCCTCATCAAAGCCATCCAGGACCAGGCATGGCACGGCCGCCACCGGATGGTCCTCGCCGACACCTCCGAGTCCTCCTCGCGGGAACAGGCACATCTCGAATCCTTCGCGACGGGCGTGGATGGGATCATCCTTTGCTCGCCCCGCCTGCCTTCCGAGCAGATTCACAATCTCGCCGGTAGCGCGCCGCTGGTGGTCATCAATGGCGAGGCCGAGCACGCCGCGCGGGTGCTCATGGAAGCCGGCGAGGGAATCCGCCAAGCCGTCGAGCATCTCTATGCACTCGGCCACCGCAAGCTCGCCTATATCCCCGGACCGGCGTCGTCGTGGGCCAACGGCCAACGCCGTGCAGCGATCACCCGCTTCTGCGCCGACTGGGGCATCGAACTCGTGACCGTGGGGAACCAGAATGCAACGGTCGACGGCGGACTGGCCGCGGCGGCTTCCGTGGTCGCCAGCGGTGCCACCGCTGTTATTGCCTACAACGACCTGGTCGCCATCGGCATGCTCGCCGGCGCCCGGACCCTCGGCTACCACTGCCCGGAGGACATCAGCGTTGTCGGCATCGACGACCTCGACATTGCCGCCGCGGCAGAACCGGGGCTCACCTCCATCCGCGTACCCATTGACCGAAGCGGCGCCCTCAGCCTTGAGCTCCTCCTGGAGCAGATGGCCGGAAAGCCGACAGCAACTGAAGCCGTGCACCTCAGTTCACAACTCATCGTGCGTGGCTCCACTTTTGCCGCGCGCACCGCAGAGCAAGCCCTCCAGGGAAAGTAACCATGAGAATCGTCATCGCAGACCCCAACCTGATGCCCCACCGCTCCACTTTCGAAACCGCGCTTCCCGAGGGCGCCCTTGCCTCCTGGCACGACAGCTGGAGCGAGCATGCGGTGCTCACCGACCTCAAAGATGCCGACGTCTACGTCGGGCCACGTTTCACCGAAGCCATGGGCGCGGCCGCGGGCAACTTGCGCCTGGTCCACGTGGGCGGTGCCGGATACGACGGTATCGACGCGTCCGCACTGCCCGCAGGGGCGGTGTGCGCGAACACCTTCCACCACGAAAGCTCCATTGCCGAACACATCGCCACGGTTTTGGTGGCCCTCCGTCGCAACCTGATCGGTCAAGACGCGGCGCTTCGGAGCGGTGTCTGGTCTTCGTCCGTTTACTCCTCCGAAATCCGCCAGCCGGAAACACTGCGCGGCGCTGTGGTGACATTCCTCGGGTTCGGGCACATCGGCGGAGCGGCATGGTCGCTCCTCAAGGCCTTCGGCGCCGAAGGCATCGCCATCACCCGCAGCGGAAGCGTCGACGCACACGCCAACTCCTTACGGTGGGCAGGCACCACTGAACGCCTCGGCGAGGCACTGAGCGAATCGGACATTCTGGTGGTCAGCATCCCGCTAACGGAGCAAACCACCGGCATAGTGGGCGCGGCCGAACTCGACGATCTCGGTCCGGACGGGTTGCTCGTCAACATTGCCCGCGGACCGGTCGTCGACGAAACCGCCCTCTATGAAGCCCTGAAAGACCGGCGGATCGCGGGCGCTGCGATCGATGTCTGGTACCAATACCCGGGCACTGACGGCCGCGGCGATCCTTCCACCCTGCCGTTCGGCCGGCTGGACAACATCATCATGACCCCGCACTCCTCCGGCGTCACTGCAGAGACCTTCCGCAGCCGTGCGCTTGAGATCGCCGAAAACATCACCCGCCTTTCCAAAAACCAGCCGCTGAAGAATGTAGTGATTTCCCGATGACCCGAAAAATCGTCGACGTCGACGTCCTGGTAACCAGCCCCAGCCGCAACTTCGTCACCCTCAAGATCACCACCGACGACGGCATCGTCGGTTGGGGTGACGCCACGCTGAACGGCCGCGAACTCTCTGTCGCGAGCTATCTGCGCGATCACCTTGCCCCAGCCCTGCTGGGCAGGGACGCGGACCGCATCGAAGACACCTGGCAATACTTTTACAAAGGTGCATACTGGCGCCGCGGGCCGGTGACCATGGCCGCGATCGGCGCCATCGACCTCGCCCTCTGGGACATCAAAGGCAAGGCCCTCGGGGTTCCGGTCTACCAACTCCTGGGCGGCGCGGCCCGCGACAAGATCCTCACGTACACGCACGCCACCGGCTGGGACCTTCCGGAGTTGCTGGACTCGATAGACCAACGCCGCGAGCAGGGCTTCCGCGCCGTCCGTGCCCAGTCCGGCGTCCCCGGCCTCGACAAGGTTTATGGCGTCACCAAGGGTGCCGCGAGTTATGAACCGGCCGGACGCGGTGCCGGTCCAGTCGAAGAAGACTGGGACACCTCTGCCTACCTGCGCCACGCCCCGAAGATCCTCTCCGCAGTCCGTGAGCACGTCGGTCCCGAGCTGAAGCTCCTCCACGACGTCCACCACCGGCTCAACCCCACCGAAGCCGCCCGCTTGGCCCGCTCTTTGGAAGACGTGGACCTGTTCTGGCTCGAGGACGCCACACCTGCCGAGAACCAGCGGCTGTTGCGCACGCTGCGCCAGCAGACCACCATTCCGCTGGCGATCGGCGAAGTCTTCAACACCGTCTGGGACACCGAGTTGCTCATCACTGAACGGCTCATCGACTACATCCGCACCGCCGTCGTGCATGCCGGAGGCATTTCCCACGTCCGCAAGATCCTGGCTCTCGCCGAGGTCTACCAGATCAAGGGCGCACCCCACGGCCCGTCCGACGTCTCCCCCATCAACCTCTCGGCATCGCTGCACCTGGGCCTGGCCACCAGCAACTTCGCCATCCAGGAGTACATGGGCTACGACCCCTTGGTCTCGGAAGTCTTCCAATCGAGCTTCCGCTTCGAAGACGGCTACCTGCACCCAGGTGACGAGCCCGGCCTGGGCGTCCAGGTGGACGAAGCAGCCGCAGCCCGCTTCCCGTACACGCAGGCTTACCTGCCCATCGCGCGGGAGCTCGACGGCTCCATGAAGGACTGGTGAAACATGGCCACGTCAATCCTGCCGCCGCTCAGCGCGGAAACGCCCGGAATCCTTCGCCGAAGCGTCGCCCCTGCTCCCGGCATCGTGCACCTCGGCTTCGGAAACTTCCACCGCGCACACCAGGCCGTGTACACGGAAGCCGCCATAGCCGCCCACGGCGGTGACTGGGGGATCATCGGAATTTCCAGCCGTTCCTCAGCCATCACCGATGCCATGCACGCCCAGGACATGCTCTACACCGTGGTGGAAATCTCGCCCGAGGGATCGAAGTTCTCGACCCCGCGCGTGCACACGGACGCCTTCGTCGCAGCACAGGAACCGGAGCGCGTCGTGGCCGTCATCGGTGCCGAGACCACGCGCATCGTGTCACTGACGGTTACGGAAAACGGCTACACCTACAGCCCGGCAACGGGCTCGCTGAACGTTGCCGACCCTGACGTCCAGCACGATCTCGCCAACGGCCCTGCGCCCTACACCCCGATCGGGCAGATCGTCCGCGGGCTTCAGCAGCGGGCACGAACCCACGGCAAACCAGTGACGGTCCTCAGTTGCGACAACCTCGCGGACAACGGGCACCACACCCAACGGCTCGTCCGCGAATTTGCCTCATTGCTCCCGGCCGGCGAGGCCGCCGAGACGCTGCGATGGATCGACGCCAACGTCACCTTCCCGTCATCCATGGTGGACCGGATCGTGCCCGCCACGACGGACCACTACCGTGGCCTCGTCGCCGAACAACTCGGCTACGCGGACCAGATCCCCGTCCCGGCCGAACCCTTCACGATGTGGATCCTGGAGGACAACTTCATAGCCGGCCGCCCTGCGTGGGAGGCCGGAGGCGCGATCTTCACGGACGACGTCGCAGCCTATGAGCAGCTCAAGGTCAGGCTCTTGAACGGCACCCATTCCCTGATCGCGTACCTCGGGGCCCTGTCCGGTGCAGCCACCATTCCGGACGCGACGGGCATCGACTACATCGAAGCCGCCGCCCGCCGGGTCCTCCGCGACGAGTACCTGCCGAGCGTCACTGTGCCCGGAGCCGTCGACGTCGAGGCCTACGAGGAGCAACTCTTCTCGCGGTGGCGCAACTCGGCATTGGGGCACCGGACCAGCCAGGTAGGCAGCGACGGCTCCGTCAAGCTTCGCCAGCGGATCCCGATTCCCGCCTTGGAAATGCTCGACGCCGGCGCCATGCCCCACTACCTTGCCCTCACCGTCGCGGCGTATCTCTCATGCATCGCGCCGCTTCAGGGATTCGAACCCGGCAACCATGCCAAGGAGATGCAAGACCCCGCCCGCGAGACACTCCAGGAGCTCGCAAAGGGATCAAGCTCCGGGCGGGAGCTCGCCGCAAAGGTGCTCGGCGAGCACCATCTTCTCGGTGACGAACTCTCGACCCGTGAAAGCTTCATCCGGCGCACCGGCGAGTTCATCGACATCATCCACCGGCAAGGCCCCCTCGCCGCCGCAAACGCGGCGGTCGAGTCAACATCACTTCTTCCCGCACAGACCCGGAGCATCCGATGACCACCCAAACTGTCCGCCGCACTGACGGATCCTCCCTGCCGCTGGCCACGGAAGCCGCCGTGCTCCACGGCGCAGGAGATCTCCGTATTGAAGAGAAACCCCTGAAGACCCTGGGGCCGAACGATGTCCTGGTAGAAATGCGCTCCGGCGGAATCTGCGGCTCGGACATGCACTACTTCGCTGACGGCCGCAACGGCACCAATGTCCTCCACCAGCCCACTGCCCTCGGCCACGAGGGAGCCGGCGTCGTCATCGCATGCGGTGAAGCAGCCGGCATTGCCGCGGGCACCGCCGTCGTGATTGAACCGGCGCTCCCGTGCCGGGACTGCCCAACGTGCCTCTCCGGACGCTACAACGTGTGCCCGACGGGGACGTGCTTCGGTTCCCCGCCCACGGACGGGGTGTTCGCCCGCCACGTGGTGGTGCCCGAAGCCGCCCTCCACGAACTCCCGGCCAACATCCCGGCCGAGATCGGGGCAGCGATCGAGCCCCTCGCCGTCGCCGTCTGGGCGGTTGAACGCGCCCAAGTCCAAGCCGGGCACCGGGTACTGATCACGGGCGCCGGACCGATCGGGCTGCTCGTGGCCCAAGTGGCGGCATCCCGCGGCGCGTCGGAGATCATCGTGACCGACGTCAACGACGATCGCCTCGCTGTCGCCGCCCGGTTCGGCGCCACCCGGACCATCAACACCTCGGTCACCGCTTTGGATCTGAAAGACATGGATCGCCTGATCGAATGCTCAGGCAACACCCGCGCGCTGGCCGACGGCATCTACACCCTCGCGCCGGCAGCCCGGGCCACCGTGGTCGGCCAAGCCCGCCCCACGGTCGACGGGATCCCGCTCGGTTTCCTCCAACGTTTTGAAATCGACCTGGTGACCGCGTTCCGTTACGCCAACGCGTTCCCGACGGCGATCCAGCTCGCCTCCTCCGGGGTGGTGGACCTTCGCTCCATCATCACCGCCACATATCCCCTCGCCAACGCGGCGGCCGCACTTACCGCCCCCGTGGCAGACCCCACCAACCTCAAAGTCCTCATCACCTACTGACTCGGCCCACGTACGGGCCAGCGGACATCCATTCAAAGGAGTATGGAAATGACCACAGCAGCAAACCTCCCGCCCACGCCGGTGGACCAAAGCAAGGTCCGGAAAGCCGCCGTCGCCGGGCTCATCGGCACCACGCTGGAACTCTACGATTTCGTCATCTATGGCACCGCGTCGGCACTCGTCTTCAGCAAGTTGTTCTTCCCGAACATTTCGCCCGCCGCAGCGCTACTGGCCAGCTTCAGCACCTTCGCCGTCGGATTCCTGTTCCGCCCGCTCGGCGGAATCTTCTTCTCCCACTTCGGTGATCGCCTCGGCCGCAAGTGGGTCCTGGTGGTCACCTTGCTGCTCATGGGCGGGGCGACGCTGGCGATCGGGCTCCTGCCGACCTTCGGCCAGATCGGCCTCTTTGCGCCGGTGCTGCTGTGTCTCTGCCGCGCTGCCCAGGGCTTCGGCGCCGGTGCTGAACAATCAGGCGGCGCAACTCTGCTCACGGAGTCCGCAGCCCCTGGAACCCGGGGCAAGCTGGCCTCGCTGATCATGGTTGGCGCGGCCGCAGGAACGGCGCTCGGCGCACTCGTGTGGATCGCGGCGCAGTCCTTGGCACCCAACGACATGCTCACGTGGGGTTGGAGGCTCGTCTTCCTCTCCAGCATCTTCGTGACCATCGCAGCGCTGGTCATCCGGCGCAAGCTGGACGAATCACCGGTCTTCGAAGAGATCAAGCAGGCCCGCACGGAACCCCCGGCACCCCTGCGGGAAGTTGCCAAGTACGGCAAGGCCAACGTCCTGCGCGTCATCCTGATGAACCTCGGAGTCAGCACGCAGTCCTACACCATCCAGGTGTTCATGGCCTCGTACCTGATCACCGTGATTGGAACGGACCCGAAGTTCATTCCCCCCGTGCTCCTCATCGGTTCGCTCTGCGGCGGCGTCGCGGCCGTCTCCTTCGGAATCCTGTCCGACAAGATCGGGCGCCGGCGCGTCGTCTCACTTATCACCGGGGCACTCATCCTGTTCCCCGCCCCAGCGTTCCTGCTGCTGACCACCGGCTCGCCGGTAGCCATCGTGTTGGTGGTTGTGGTCGGCTTCGTCCTGGCATGCCAGGGCGTGGTCGGCGTGCACATGAGCTACTTCCCGGAGATCTTCGGCAGCCGCTACCGTTACGCGGGTGTCACCTTGGGCCGCGAGTTCTCTTCCATCATCGGCGGAGGCATCGCTCCCATGATCTGCGCTGCCCTGCTGGGCATGTTTAGCAACTCATGGATTCCTGTGGCGATCTACATGTCGGCGACCATGCTGATCAGCTTCATCGCCACCCGCATGTCACCGGAAACCCTGAACCGCGACCTCACGGACCCCGAGGACGCCGCCCACAGCAAAAGCGGGATTGTCCCGGTGACCTCCGAAGCGCAGCACGCCTAATAGCACCCGAAGGGCCTCGACGGCGGCAAGTGCCGCCGTCGAGAAGGCCCGCCAGCCAACCACCGCACGAAGGACATCCATGTTCCATCTCGAAACCCCGGACACCGTCTCCCGTCCGGCGCCATCCGCCATCCTCCGCGACACCAGGGTCGTGGCAGTGCTGCGGGCCAAGCATGCCAAGGACTACAGCCCCGTCATCGAAGCCCTTCGGGACGGCGGTGTGCTCAGTATTGAGTTGACCTTGAGCACGCCGGGGGTGTTCGAGGAGCTTCCGCTGTTACTGGACCGCTTCGGTGATGCCGTGGAAATCGGCGTCGGCACGGTGACCACTCCTGCCGAAGCCGAAACGGCGCTCGACCTGGGCGCCGCATACATCGTCACGCCCATCACCGAACCGGACGTCATCACCGCCTGCGCTCGACGCGGCGTGCCCGTCTTTCCTGGCGGGCTCACCCCCACCGAGCTCCACACTGGTTGGAAGCTGGGCGCCACCGCCGTCAAACTCTTCCCCGCCTCTACGGTCGGGCCCGGCTACATATCGCAAGTCCGCGGGCCGTTCCCTGACATCCAAGTGGTCCCCTCAGGCGGCGTCAATATCGAAGACGTACCTGCATGGATTCGCGCAGGCGCATTGGCGGTGAGCCTCGGAGGGCCGCTCCTCGGCGATGTCTTCAAGGGCGGGAGCCTGCCGGAGTTGACCACGCGGGCGCGGCGGGTCCGCAAGCTCGTTGATGAGGCACGTGAATCCCTATGAGTCATGGAACATACGTCGTCACCCTTGGCGAAACCATGGCGCTCATGGCTTCGGACAAGGCCGGCCCGCTGGCCCATGCGTCCACCTTGAGCCTTGGCATCGGAGGTTCTGAATCGAACGTGGCCATTGGCCTGCAACGCTTGGGTGTCCAGGCTGTCTGGTGCGGCCGGATCGGGGCGGATTCGCTCGGCCAGCTTGTGGAGCGGGAGATCCGCGCCGAGGGCGTCGTCGTCCACGTGACGGTGGACGACGACGCGCCCACCGGCCTGATGATCAAGGAACGCCGGACCCCGACAGCCCAGAAGGTTGCGTACTATCGCTCCGGCAGTGCAGGTTCCCGGATTGCGCCCGACGACGTCGACGAACGGCTGATTGCGGGGGCGGCGTTGCTCCATGTCAGCGGGATCACCCCGGCACTCTCTCCGCAGGCCGCTTCCACCCTTCACTACGCTATCGCCGCGGCCAAAGCAGCCGGCGTTCCGGTCTCTTTCGACCTGAATTACCGCAGCAAGCTCTGGGACGCCGGGACCGCCGGACGCGCCTACCGCGAGATTATCGCGCATGTCGACATCGTTTTCGCGGGCCTTGAGGAGGCCGAAGTCGCGATCGGGACAGCCCGCGACGCCGAAGAGGCCGCCCGATGCATCGCTGCCATGGGTCCGAGCCAAGTGGTTATCAAGCTGGGTGCAGATGGCGCCTTGGCATTCATCGACGGCCAACTCTTCAGACAGGAGGCGATGGCAATCGACGTCCTCGATACCGTGGGCGCCGGCGACGCGTTCGTGGCCGGATACCTCGCCGAATTCGTAGAGGGCCTGGGCGCGGAGGAACGTCTTCGGACAGCAGTGAGCACGGGGGCTTTTGTGTGCCTTGTGCCCGGCGACTGGGAGGGGCTCCCCCGGCGCGATGAGCTGCGACTCCTCGGCAACGGTGAACCGGTCAGTCGATGAGCACATCGTGACAACCGTTCCCGGGACCATGGCGCGGCTTGGCTGAGACAGTGGAGCAGCGCGTGGCCGTCATTTCGACAACCCTCGACCTGGCCCGCCAGGCCGAACCGTAACTTTCCCTTCGTCCGGGACGATTACCCCAGAGGGGACGAATGTCCACGTCCCGGCAAGGGGGCCTAGACTGTACGGGCTCCGTCGGTTCAAAGAATGCGAGGTGAAACCGTGCCGGATGGCCCTATCACTGGGGACAGCGAGGCTCTTGTTGCGGGTAGGTACAGGCTGGGAACGCTGATCGGCCGCGGCGCGACCGCGTCGGTGTACCGGGCGCAGGACGAGAGGCTAGGCCGCGACGTGGCGCTAAAGCTCTTTGCTCCCCTGCTCAGCGGGCCGGACGAGCTCGCCCGGCATGAAAACGAGATGCGGCTCCTTGCGACATTCAACCATCCGTCGCTCGTGACTCTCTTCGACGCCGGTACCGACCATCGGGACCCGGAGCATGCCCGGACATTCCTCACTATGGAACTGATTCACGGTCCTGACCTGTACGCCAGATTGCGGGACCGACCGCTGACGACCCGGGACGTAGCCCACATAGGAGCGGATCTGGCGTCTGCCCTGGAATACATCCATGGGCGCGGGATCATCCACCGCGATATCAAACCCGCGAATGTCCTCCTGGCCGATTCCCCCGTAGGATCCCCCATCCGGCCTAAGCTCACCGACTTCGGAATCGCCCGCATCATCGAGGGAACGCGCCTCACCGCAACAGGCACGATGGTGGGAACCGCCGCATACCTGAGCCCGGAACAGGCCACCGGCTCTGCCCTCGGACCGGCCAGCGACATCTACTCCCTCGGACTCCTGCTCCTCGAATGCCTGACCGGAAAGCTCGAATACCCGGGAACCAGCGTGGAGTCGGCCGTTGCCAGGCTCCACCGCCCACCCCGTGTGCCGCAGGTCCTTGGGACGCGGTGGGTTGACCTCCTGACCGCCATGACATCGACTGAGCCCTCTGCGCGTCCCGGCGCACTGGAGGTTGAGCAAGCACTCCGGGATGCCTTCAGTTCCGGCGTCCCCGCGGCGACGCCCGTTGCCCCGAACGGAGCGACGCAGAGCCTTCCCCGTATGCCCGATCGCCCGCCCCGCACAGCAAAGGCAACTATCCAGATGCGGGTGCAGCCCGCGGCAGCGCCAGGCGAAAACGCGGGCGATGGCGCCGCGATCGGTCCGGCCGTAGGAAACAGGCGCGAATGGCGAGGGAAGCACGTAAGCCGCGCGCGCAGACTTGCGTGGGCTGTCGGCGCGGCACTTCTCACCACCGCCCTGGTGATCGTTGGTGTGAGCGCCTTCCAGCCGCCTGCTCCCGCCGCCCCGGCCCCGTCCGTCTCGGCAACGCCCACGCCCAGCGCCTCAACGCCAACGCCGTCACCGAGCATTGAGCCATCGACGCCGGTTGCGCCGGTTCCCGTAGCACCGGCCCCAGGGCACCGCAAGGGCAACGGCAAGGGTAATGGCGGGTAAGAACGGTCCCGACGGCAACGACGGTTGCTAGAGTCCGCTATCGCGGCTGTCCCTCGTCACGATTCGTTCCCCGGTTGCCGGGTCTACAGTGGCGCGGCTTTCGGTGATTCGACGGGTCCGGCGCGGGCCGAACACAACGAGGGAAACGATCAGGCCGATGACGCCAGCGACCATAAGGATGTAGCCGACCATGTGGAGGTCGATGAATGACACGACGTCTCCGGGGATGGCGAAGGCCAGAATAGCGCCGATGGCAATAAGGAAGATGGATGATCCGATACCCACTGCTGTACCTCCTGCTGAACCGCGGACCCGGCGGTGGCGGGTAATACTAAGCTTGCTTGGCATCGCCTAAGCTACACGCCGGCGCCCCATCCGGCAACCACATCCCAAATAGCGCCGAGCTGCAGAAATGGCCGGGTCCGCACTCTTTTCAGAGCGCGGACCCGGCCATTGCCTGTTTGGCCTACTTTGAGACCGGAGTCTTCTTCCCAGTCAACGCGGCCCAACGGGAGGCCAGCCCCCACTTGGTGACGTTGATCATGGCCTCAACAACAATGTTGCCGCTCATCTTGGAGGCCCCGAGCTCGCGCTCCACGAAGGTGATGGGGCGTTCAACAATCTTCAGGCCGAGCTTGGCGACCCGCCATGCCAAGTCCACCTGGAAGCCGTAGCCAACCGATTCGACCTGGTCCAGCTTGAGCGCCTCAAGGGTGCTGCGGCGGAACGCACGGTAGCCGCCGGTGATGTCTTTGATCTTCAAGCCAAGCATGAGCCGGGCATAGGTGCTGCCCGTGCGTGAAATCGCCTGGCGGTAGAGGGGCCAGTTCACCGTGCCGCCACCCGGAACCCAGCGTGAGCCCATGGCGAGGTCGGCGCCATCGTTGATCGCGTCCAGCAGCAACGGCAGTTGCTCTGGCTGGTGCGAACCATCGGCGTCCATCTCAACGAGGACGTCATAACCTGCGGCCATACCCCACTTAAATCCGGCAATATACGCGGCCCCGAGGCCTTCCTTGCCCTTGCGGTGCAGGACATGGACCTGGCTGTCCTCGGCGGCGATGCTGTCGGCGAGCTGTCCCGTGCCGTCAGGGCTGTTGTCATCGACAACCAGGACGTCGGAGGCGGGCACAGCCGCGCGCAGCCGTCCAAGGGTCTTGGGTAGCGATTCCAGCTCGTTGTACGTGGGGATGATCGTCAGGACACGCAAGAAGAGGCCTTTCCTTGATGGAGCGGTCAGTGGGCCGGAGCAGCAGCATGGCTGGCATTCAGGCGCAACTCTCCATTATAGGACGACAACTTGACGCACCCGGGCCACCTGTGGCTTCCGCCACACAAGTCGCGCGTGGCCGCGGGCAGGTCCACAAGCCCAGGTCCAGTGCCGGCCCGCGTGTTGAACTCGAGGCCGAACCGTTTTCTGCAGCACCGTGGACCTGCCCACTACGAGTGCCGCGGTCTTGGAAAACGGGTCCGTTGACAGTTTTTGGCAGCGGACCCCACCGCGGCCAGACAACCAGGTGTTCCCTGTGGAAGCCTGTTGACCCTAAATGCTACGGACTTCACAAATCCTGTCAAGCGCCGCCTGAGCTGGGGCTTTGTTCATACACGCAGGTCAGGGGCCCTCAGGACCAGCAAACGATCTGCAACTATGACCGCAAAGTTTCACTCGCGAAGATCTCCTGGCCTTCGCGCACGGTCAGCAGGCAAGCGGGATCGCTGCCGCTGTCCAGCGCGGGGAGGAGGGGCGTTCGTGCGCGCGGATCAGTGGACCAGGACTGGACGCGGTCGTCGGCAACTTGCACCATCAGTTCTTCGACTTCCCACACCGCAAAACTTGCCGGGGCCCCGGGGACCAATTGCCCCATGAGTGGATTGCGCTCTTTGCTGGCCCGCCAACCGGCCCGGGTGTGTCCGAGGAACGCAGCCCGCGCCGAGATGCGTTGATCCGGATTGCTGTGTTCCAAGCATGCCCGCACGCTGGACCAGGGGCGCAACGGGGTGACAGGACTATCGCTTCCAAAGCAGACCGGCACGCCCTTGGAGTAATACGAAGCGAAGGGGTTCATGGCCAGGCTTCGCTCCCCCAGGCGCTGCTCGTACAGTTTCCCTGGCCCGCCCCAGGCGGCGTCGAAGGCGGGCTGTGCGCTCACCGTAATCGAATACTTCGCCAGCCGGGCGAGATCGTCGGCGTCCGCCATTTCCACGTGTTCGAGCCGGTGCGCAGCGGCACGTACCCTCTGCTCCCCAACTTCCGACGCGGCACGGTCCAAGGCATCGAGCGCCGTTTTGAGTCCCGCGTCGCCAATGACGTGGAAGCCTGCCTGGATGCCGAGCGCTGAACAGGCGGCAAGGTGGCCGGCGGCTTCGTCGACGGAGACATAGAGGCTTCCGCGGTGGCCCGGCGCGTCGGCGTAGTCTGCGCTAATCGCGGCCGTTCGCGATCCGATGGAACCGTCGATGTTCAAATCACCGGCCAGGCCAAGGACGGCAACGCCCAAGCCTTCCAGGATGGCAGAGGCGTGCTCGGCCGAGGTGGCCAGTTCGCCCCAATAGGGAAGGATTCCGGGGACGCCCGCCCTGCCCTCATTCCACGATGCGGAGTTCCACGACGCGGACATCCGGAGGTCTTCGACACTGCAAATGTGCGGTGCCGCCATTTCGGCCAAGGCGACATAGCCGTTGGCGGCGGCCTCGCGGAGGGCCAGTTCCTGGTATCGGCGGCGTTCGGCGTCGGGGAACTGCCTGGCAGCCAGCCGGGCAGCAGTGTGGGCGGCCCTCTGGACGTGCGCTGAACCGTCGTACCCGTCGATGCCGTCCAGGCCGGCCGCGGACGCCAAGGAGGATGAGGCAAGGGCCGAGTGCGCATCCACTCGCGCCAGGTACACCTTGCGCCCGCCGGCGGCGCGGTCGAGCTCCTCGGGCGTGGGGAGCGTCCTTTCGTGCCACACGGACTCGTCCCAACCGTGGCCAAGCACGGCGGCGGTGGTGCCGAGAGCCTTGGCGGCCAGGGCGACGGCGTCGAGCAGTTCCCGTGCGGAGTGGACCCCGGCCAGTTGGAGGGAATCCGAAGCAATTCCGGTCTCCGTGAGGTGCATGTGCGAGTCCACGAAACCGGGCGCCAGCAAGGCCCCCCGGAGATCGATGACCTCCATCGAAGAATCGGCGATCGAGGTAGCTGCCTGCTCCGAACCAACCCAGGCGACAGTGTCGCCGTCAACCAGCATTGCGGTCGCGAAGGGATCGGCGGCCGTGTAGACGGAGCCGTTCCGGTACATCGTGACCTTGCGGGGACGGGTATCGGCGGGCACGCCTGGATGGGTCATGGAAATGCTCCTTGCTGGGAATCAGTGGTGGGTCAGGAGACGTTGGAATACGCGACGACGCCGCGGCGGACCAAGTCGATCGCCTCGCGGCACATCTTGGTCTGGCGCCGTTCGAGCCCTGGAATCTTGGCCATCTGGTCCAACAGGTCGATCACTTGCTTCGCCCAGCGCACAAAGTCGCCCGCAGCGAGGTCGGTGCCGCTGAGAACCTCTTGAAGATGGCGGCCCTTGGCCCATTTGAAGATGGGCCACACGAGTCCCAGTTCCGGCTCAGCGGTCAACGGCAGCCTGTTCTTGTCCTCGACGTCCTCCAGCGCAGACCACTCACGCACCACGATGTCCACGGATGTTTCGAGGGATACGGACGGCATTTTGGGCCGCAGGCCGCGATCGTCGCGCTTGGCTTGGTAGACCATCGTGCTGGCCAGCGCGGCCAGCTCGGCGGCATCGAGGTCCTTGATGGCCCCTTGCCGTATGGATTGCGAGATCAGCAGGTCTTTTTCGCCGTAGATGCGGCGCAGGCGCTGGCCGTCCGCGCTGATGGTGACATGGCCGGCGTCGGACGTCTGGAGGTAACCGTAGGCGGCGAGGACATCGCAGACGCGGTCAAATGTCTTCGCGATCGTATTGGTACGGCCCTGGATCTGCCGCACGAGCCCATCGGTTTCATGGCGCAGTTTCCACCAGCGCTCGGCCCAACGGGCATGGTCCTCGCGCTCGCTGCAGCCGTGGCAAGGATGGGCGCGCAGTGCCCGGCGGAGGTCCGCGATCTTCTTTTCCTGGTCCGGCATGTAACGTGCCCGGCCGAAGTCCTCGCTCCGGTTCGTGCCGCGGGCCGGCGGACGTCCCTCGCGCACGGCGTTCCGCATGGCGGATGCCAGATCACGACGGGATTTGGGCAGCTTCGCGTTGAACGACTTGGGAATCCGGATCCAGGACACAGGAGCAACCGGCCCCTCGACTTCGTGGGCACCGATCCTGTGCAACTGATTGTCTTCCGTCAGGACAGCGGGCCGCGGTTCACGCGAGTTGGGATCGGCGTTGAGCACGACGGCGTAACCCGGCGTGCGCCCGCCAGGAACCTTGACAATGTCGCCGGGCATGAGCCGGGCCAAGGAGTCCACGGTCAGCGATTTGCGGGCCCGCGAGGTGCTGCGTGAGGCAAACTGCTCGGCCTCGCCAAGGTCCCGCCGGAGTTTGGCGTACTCGGTGAAGTCGCCCAGGTGGCACTTCATGGATTCCGCATAGCCGGCCAGCGACTCTTCGCGGCTTCGAACCTGCCGGGCCAGCCCCACCACGGAGCGGTCCGCCTGGAACTGGGCGAACGACGACTCGAGGATTTGCCGTGCCCGGGGCCGGCCGAACTGGGCAATCAAGTTGATGCTCATGTTGTACGTGGGACGGAAGCTCGAGTTGAGCGGATAGGTGCGCCGCGAAGCGAGGCCGGCGACGGCGGCGGGATCAGTACCCGGTTGCCAAAGGACCACGGCGTGGCCTTCGACGTCGATTCCACGCCTTCCGGCACGCCCGGTCAACTGGGTGTACTCCCCCGCGGTGATGTTGACATGTGCTTCGCCGTTGAACTTGTCGAGCTTCTCCAGGACAACGCAGCGGGCTGGCATGTTGACGCCCAGCGCGAGGGTCTCCGTGGCAAAAACGGCCTTCACCAGGCCATCGGCGAAGAGCGTCTCCACGACTTCCTTGAAGGTCGGCAGCAAACCGGCGTGGTGTGCAGCGAGCCCGCGGAGCAGTCCGTCACGCCAGCTCCAGAATCCCAGGACATCGAGGTCGTCGGCGGGAATCTCGCGGCTGGCCTCATCGACCCGGGACGCGATGATCTGTTGCTCGCGCTCCGTTGTGAGCCACAGCCCGGCGGCGGCACACTGGGCGACTGCCCCGTCACAGCCGGCACGGGAGAAGATGAAGGTAATGGCCGGTAGCAGTCCTTGGCGGTCCAGGCTCGCAATGATCTGGGGCCGGCTGGCCTTGCGCACCGGACTGCGCTGCTCCCCGGCAGTGTTGTCGCGCTGGCGGTCCTGCCGGCGGCGGCTGCGTCCGCCATGGCCAAAGCGGCCACGGAAGTTCATCTGGCTTTCCGCCCGGGCCATGGACAATAGTTCCGGGTTGACCTCGAATTCCCGCTGCAGGGGATTCCGCTCAGGCTCGCGCACTACTTCCGGCGCGGGCGCTTCGCCGTCTGGCGCCTCCGGAGCGATCTCGTCAAAGCTGGTATCCCCCGCGAAGAGATCGACGATCTCACGCCCTACCATGACGTGCTGCCACAAGGGGACGGGACGGTGTTCGGAGACTATGACGTCCGTGTGTCCGCGCACTGTGTCAAGCCACGCGCCGAACTCTTCCGCGTTGGACACCGTGGCGCTGAGGGAAACCACTTGCACCTCGCTGGGCAGGTGGATGATCACTTCTTCCCAGACTGCGCCGCGGAAGCGGTCTGCCAGGTAGTGCACCTCATCCATCACCACGTAGCCAAGGTCCCCCAGGGTGTCCGAGTCCGCGTACAGCATGTTCCTGAGAACCTCAGTGGTCATCACCACAATCGGAGCCTCGCCGTTGATGGTGGTGTCACCAGTCAGCAGTCCCACGCTTGAGGCACCGTACTTCGCCGAGAGCTCGGAGAATTTCTGGTTGCTCAGTGCTTTGATGGGCGTCGTATAGAACGCCTTGAGCCCGCGTTCGAGCGCCAGGTAGATGGCAAACTCGCCCACGATTGTCTTCCCGGCCCCGGTGGGCGCCGCCACCAGCACTCCCTTGCCTTCCTGGAGCGAACGGCACGCGTCACGCTGGAAAGCGTCAAGTTCGAACTCCAGCGACTGGGCAAAGGTGCCTAGATAGGTTTTCGACTCAGCACTCCGCTGCGCTGCGGCTTGAAAGGCTTCTGAGGGCGAAAGGGCCCCTGAATTGGAGGACATGCTTCAAGCCTAGTGGCCGTGAGACTACAGATTCTCCAGATCGGAGGCAGGTGTGGCGACGTCGGCAGTGGCTTCCGTCTCAGCGGTGATCTTCGACTGTTGGCGCGCACGCCGTTTGTCGTTCAGCATGCAGAGCCCGATCGCGGCAAAGAACAAGGCAAGGAGGGGACCGGCGAGCATGAACATCGACAGCGCGTCCGCACCGGGCGCGGCAACGGCCGCGAGGACAAACACGAGGAAGACCGTGATGCGCCAAGCCTTGAGGATGGTCCTGCCGCTCAAGACACCTGCCATGTTGACGCCCACCAACACCACCGGTACCAGGAACGCAATGCCGAGGAAAAGAAGCATGTGCGTGGCGAACGTCAGGTACTGGGATGCGTCGATGTTGTTGGCACCGTTTTGCGGTGTGAACTGCAGCAGCGCGCGCACGACGTTTGGAATGACCGTCCATGCGACGTATACGCCAGCCAGGAACAACGGCACCGCGGCGGCCATGTACCCGAGCGTGTAGCGGCGCTCCTTCTTGGTCAGGCCGGGCGTGATGAAGGCCCAGACCTGGTAGATCCAGACGGGGCTGGAGAGCACCAGGCCGATCTGGATGGCTATACGGAGCTTGAAGTCGAAGGGATCCCCCACGCTCGCGAAGTTCAGGACCGCGGTCCGTTTGGTCTCCTGGGCGATCTTGACCAACGGATCCGACAGGCTGTTAACCACAGGCTCATAGAGGAACCACCCTGCCACGGCGCCGAGGAGAACGCCGATGGCAGACTTGATCAGCCGGTTCTTAAGCTCCTTCAGGTGGTCTAGGAGCGCCATCCGCCCTTCGGGGTTGGCTTTGCGGCCCGTCTTCGTTGCCACTACTGCTTAGCTACGGTTTGCGGGCGGAACGTCAGTGTCGTTGCCGCTCTTGTTCGCTTCGGGGTGGTTGACCACTTTGCCTTCAACGGGGTCCGTGTCGTCCTTGGCCGCCGGCTTGCCGTCGTTCTTCATTTCCTTGACTTCGGATCTGATGATGCGCATCGACTGGCCGAGGCTACGGGCCATTGCGGGCAGCTTGGGTGCCGCAAACAGCAGCAGGGCCACGATGATGATAATGACAATTGGCCAAGGGCCATCAAATAGTCGTCCCACGGGAAGTCCTTTCGTTGGAATACATCCTACGTCTAACTGAATTCGATGTCGTGCAGAGACTGGGGTTGGCCCCGTTCTGCTTTGCGCTTAACGCGCTTTTGGCGACGCACTTCCTGGCGGGAGGCCTTGGCCGTCACGTAATCATGACGCATCTCTTCCGGTGAGGCAAAAACAGCCGCACCGAACACTTTCACTGAAGCCCCGCCGTCGTCGTCGGCGCGTTCAGGAAGGTACGTGCGGTGCCCTAGCCGCTCCCCTGCGGCACTCAATTCATGCACCGTGGCCATGAACTTCCGGAAAAGGCGTATGCCCAGCAGGACGTAGCAGAGCAGCGAGACCGCAACGAGAGCGACCCACAGAAGGATCCAGGACCACCAAGGCATTTGAGTAGTCTAACCAGCCTTCACAGTTTGTATCGGGTCCGCTTGCTTGTACTGCCGGAGGGCCGCTGCCACCCACGCTGCAGAAGCGTCCGCCAGCTCGGAGGGTTGCAAAATGCGGGCCGCACCACCGTGCTGCGCAACGAACATCGGCAACCAGTCAGCATTTCCGAACCGGACCTCGGCGAGCAAGCCGCCGTCAGGGAGCACAGCCGTCCGCTCAGCATAATAGTCATCCGCCAGCCCGGCGCCTTGCCGGGTCAATTGGAGGACGACAACCACGTCGTCGTCGTTGGGCGTGTACAGCTTCACCGGAACGCCTTGCTCAGTCCCGGCGCCCTCGGAAACCAGACGGCCGTTGGGCACGATCTCCTCGATGCGGTCCAGGCGGAAGTTTCGCAGTCCGGCTTTGCTGTGGCAGTACGCCTCGAAATACCAGGTGTTGTCCAGTGAATACAGCCGGAAGGGGTCGACGTCCCGCTCGGAAACAGAGTCGTGCTGCTGTGACAAGTAGCGAAGCCGCAATTGATGCCCCGACTGAATCGCGCGGGTGATGGTGTCGAAGGCCCCGGCGTCGGCCGGGGTGACGGGTGGGCCGGCGACGGCCGCTGCCAAACGGCCGGCCTCCCCCGCCGCGCCGGTGAGCTTCAGGGTCACGGACTCCAGGGCTCCGCTTTGCTCGTCCTCGGACATGCCGGCCTGGGCGGGAAGCCCGCCCAGGGTGGCCAAGCCCGTCAGCAGGGCGCAAGCCTCGTCCACGCTGAAGCGGATGGGCCGGTTGAGTTCGAGGTGCTCGCGGATGTAGACGTGCTCGTTTTCCCAATCGATATCAAACAAGTCGTCCGGATACCCTTCGGGGCGGCCGGAGCAAATCAGTATCGTCAGATCGTCCACCAGTTCGTTGCGGGTGACACCGAAGCGGTCCGCGACTTCCTGGATGGGCAGGCCCTGGTTATGGACAAGGAAAGGGACCAATTGCAGCATGCGGTTGAGCTGGTCTTCCGAGGTCCGCTTGCGGGCCCGCGGCGCAGGTCCGGCGTTCGGGAAGTGGATATCGACGGCGGGGCTCGAGGCGAACGCGGCGGCAGCTTCAAGGCGGCGGATCACGGCGCCGCGCAGCTCGGGAGGTCCGGCCACGCGGACGTGGGGACCATAAGAGGCCAGTTCTTCGGCGAGCAGCTCGCTGTCCCGGAACGGCACGGACAGGCGGTCAATGCCCGACTGGGAGCCGCTGGTGGCGGCGGCCCCTGTGACATCCACCGCACGCTTCCGAAGACCCAGCAAACGGCCTTCGGCCACGTCGAGATGGGCCTCTTGCAAGGGAAGTTCACTGAGGCCATCCAATTCGGCGCGGGTATCAAACCCTGGCGGTATCTCGCAGTGCTGACCGGCCTCAACATGGACATCGCTCGTCATCCGGGACAGCCGGAAAAAGCGTTTCGCCTTCCGGCCCCGGTCGAATCCCACTAGGTACCACTGGCCGAAGCGGCTCCCGAGGCCCCAAGGCTCTACCAGGCGGCGTTCGTCCTTTCCGGTGCTGGCGGCACGGTAGCCGAAACTCACGGGGTGCTGGCCGTTCATGGCCGCGATGATGTCGTCAAAGGCCTGGCCGGCGGGCTTGATGCGCGGCTGGACACCGGCAGGGAGTTCGACGTCGGCAAGGTCGCCGGAAGCCTGCAGCTTCCGTAGCGCGCTTGCAGCGGCCGAGCCAAGGGCCGCGCGTTCCCACAGCTGCGCAGCCAGAAGCAACACCGTGCCCTCCGCCGGGGTCAGTTGCACATACGGCAGGCGATTGGATTCCTTGCCGATGCGATAGCGGGCCGACGCGGGATCGTCCGAGCCGAACCCGTGGTCGAAGAGCGTTTCGATGTCGAAGCCAAACTGCTTCAGGTCCGATTTGTCGCGTTCAAACATGCGTCCGAACGCGACGTCGCTGGCGCCGGCGTCATGGTAGACCTTCTCCCTGAGAACGGCCCGGGACAGCCCGTATTTCGTGTTCAGGAGGGCGATCAGCAGGTTCAGGAGTCGTTCGGTACGTGATGCGGACACGATTGCAACGTTACTAAATTCCTCCGGCAAAGGCGGAAGGCGCGTCTGCGGCCGGATTTCTCCGACTGCGGACGCGCCTTCCTATGCTGCGAAACCTAGCGGACCGCCACGAGGTCCACTACGAAGATCAGGGCTTCGTTGGGCTTGATGGCCCCGCCCGCGCCTCGGGAGCCGTACGCAAGTTCGGAAGGGATCTCGAGGCGACGGCGGCCGCCGACCTTCATGCCAAGCAGTCCCTGGTCCCAACCCTGGATGACCTGGCCGACGCCCACGCGGAAGTCCAGCGGCGCGCCGCGGCCCCAGGATGCGTCGAACTCTTCGCCGGTGGACCAGGCAACGCCAACGTAGTGGGTGGAGACGGTGTCGCCGGCCTGAGCCTCGGCGCCGTCACCAACGATGATGTCCTTGATAACGAGTTCCGTGGGGACGTCGCCCTCCGGGAAGTCGATCTCGGGCTTCGTGCGGTCGTAATCACGCTGACCAAATGACATGGGTACTCCTCAATTTGATAGGGACAGTGTTGTGGAAGTTTGCGGAAGGTTACTGGGCGCCGAGGATGTCCACGACGAAGACCAGATCGCCCGTAGGCTGGCCCTGGGCTGCGGCGGTGTCGCCATATGCGAGGCTCTTGGGGATCACCAGGAGGACACGGGAGCCGACAGTCTTGCCGGCAAGGCCTTGCGTCCAGCCCTTGATGACGCCGTTCAGCGCGAAGCTGGCGGTCTGGCCCTTGTCGTAGCTGGAGTCGAACTTCTTGCCATCAGCCAAGGTGACGCCGACGTAGTTGACCGTCAGCGTGTCTGTTTCCTTGACGACTGCGCCCTTGCCCTTGATGAGATCCTGGGAGACGAGGGCCTGCGGGGCCTTTGCGCCGTCAACGGAAATCTGCGGAATTCCCTTGTCATCGACCTTGACCGTGGGGAGGCCGGCGGGCGGAGTTACGGTATCGCCCTCGGGCTTGTCCAGGGGCTTGACTGCGTCCTTGACGCCGGTGATCTTGAAGACCACGAGCTGGGATGACGTAGCCGCTGCTTCAGCCGACGCCGCGGTTCCGGGGACGGCGAAAGCGATGTCAGCGCCCACCTTCGCACCGACCAGAGCGTTGTAAAGCACAGCGCTGCCGGTCTTGAGCTGGTCGTTCAGTTCGACGGGCTGGGACCCGGTCGGGAAAGTGTCCTCGAGGGTCTTGCCATCCTTGCCATCCACGGCAATGTAGGTGATCTGCGCCACCTGACCGGCTTTCACCTTGTCGCCGGTGCCGTCGCTGACCATCTTGATGGTCGGCTGCGTTACGTCCAACGGCTTGTTGAATTCCAGGCCGGGCGCCTTCTTGTCTCCATTGTCGGAGACCTTGAGGGAATCCAGCTTGGCGACATCGCCGGCGGACTGACTGGTGGGCTCCGGGGTTGCTGTTGTTGCCGGACTTCCGCCGCAGGCGGTGAGCAGCAAGAGGCCAGGGATAAGAATTGCTAGTAGACGTCGCACAAATTGAACTTTCGTCGGGGCAAAAGGAGGGCATGGCCGGGCCAGGCTCGGCCATGCGCGTAGCGGCCTGTTAAAAGGCCAACCTCCAGAATAGCTGGTGAAGCTGGGAGTCAGCTCATCGAGTCCAGGAGGGCATCCACTCTTTCGTCGACGCTGCGGAAAGGATCCTTGCACAAAATCGTCTGGTGCGCGCGGTCGTTCAACTTCAAATGGACCCAGTCCACCGTGTAGTCGCGGCCGAGTTCCTGGGCGCGCCGGACGAAGTCGCCACGGAGTTTTGCCCGGGTGGTCTGCGGCGGTGCATCCACGGCATCCTTGATGTCCGTGTCGGCGACGAGGCGCCGTGCCGCACCGCGTGACTGGAGCAGGAAGAAGAGCCCGCGCTTGCGCGAGATGTCGTGATAAGTCAGGTCCAGTTGCGCGATCCTCGAGGAATCGAGGCCGATTCCATGGCGACGCATGTATCCATCCATCAACTTCTTCTTGATGGCCCAATCCACTTCCGTGTCTATTCCGCTGGTGTCGCCGCTATCGATCGCGTCCAGCGTCCTCTCCCAAAGGTCCAAGATGAGGGGTACGTGCGGATTGTGTGCTCCGTTTGATGCTACAAAGGCGCTGACTTTTGCAAGGTACTCGCGCTGGATGTCCAAGGCCGTCAGTTGCCTGCCGTTGGCCAGTCGCACCAGGGCTTTACCGCTCAGGTCGTGGGAGATTTCCCGGATACTGCGGATGGGGTTCTCCATGCGCATGTCCCGCATGATCACTCCAGCCTCAATCATGCGGAGGAGCAGATCCACCGTTCCCACCTTCAACAGGGCGGTGGTCTCGGACATGTTGGAATCGCCCACGATCACATGCAGACGGCGGAAGAACTCGGCATCGGCGTGCGGCTCGTCACGGGTGTTGATGATCGGGCGGGACCTCGTCGTCGCTGAAGACACGCCTTCCCAGATGTGGTCGGCACGTTGGGAGAACGCGAAGGTGGCACCGTGGGGTGTTTTCAGGACCTTGCCCGCACCGGCGATCAGCTGCCGAGTGACGAGGAAAGGAATGAGGATCTCGGCGAGCCGCGAGAACTCACCCCGCCGGGGAATCAGGTAGTTTTCGTGGCTGCCGTAGGAATTGCCGGCGGAATCGGTGTTGTTCTTGAACAGGTAGACCGTTCCGTTGAATCCCTCGGCCGCAAGCCGCGCCTGCGCTTCATCAACGAGGTCATCGAGAATGAGCTCCCCGGCCCGGTCGTGGGCGATCAGCTGCGCGAGGTCGTCGCATTCCGCAGTGGCGTACTCCGGGTGCGAACCGACATCCAGGTACAGGCGCGAACCATTCGTGAGGAAGACGTTGGAGGAACGGCCCCAGCTCACTACTTTGCGAAACAGGTACCTGGCGACTTCCTCGGGGGCCAGTGGCCGTGAGTCCGGGCTCGAATACGAAATACCGAACTCGGTTTCAATCCCGAATATCCTTTTGTCCATCTCAGGCCTCCCCTGCCAGCAGCTGCGTGATTTCTTCCGCCCGGAGCCGACGGAAGGCCCGCCGGGATCCGCGCCCGCTTTCCGGACTTCGGTCCAGCACTGCGGCCTCGACGGCGGTGCCGGGCAGGGCGTCCACTTCCTTGTCCGTGGCAAGCGCCTTGACGGCCAGGCGCAGTGCGCCGGCCAGGTTGAGGTCAGCCTTCCAACCGTGGGCCACAGTCTCGGCTACTTGCTCTGCCAAGCCGCCCATCACCACAAAACCGTTCTCGTCGGCAATCGAGCCGTCGAAGGTCAGGCGATAAAGATGGTCATCGCCCTGCGTGTGCCCCACCTCGGCCACCGCAAGCTCGACTTCGAACGGCTTTTGTTCCGCCGTGAAGACGGCGCCAAGGCTCTGCGCGTAGACGCTCGCGAGCCCGCGGGCCGTGACGTCCTCGCGATCGTACGAATAGCCGCGGACGTCGGCGTAGCGGACACCCGCTTGCCGAAGACTCTCGAACTCGTTGTACTTGCCCACGGCGGCGAAGGCGATCTTGTCGTAGATCTCGCCGATCTTATGGAGCGACGGCGAAGGGTTTTCCGCCACCAACGCGATCCCGTCGGCGCAACTGATCACGACGACGGAACGGCCACGGGCGATGCCCTTCCGCGCGAAGTCCGCGCGGTCCTTCATCAGCTGCTCGGGCGAAACATAAAACTGCTGGGTCATCTCAGGCCTCCCGTCCGGCAACTGCGCGCGATTCAACAATGGATCCAGCGATCGCCGCCAACTCCCGTTCCGACACCCGGCGGGCACCGGCGCGGTTGACGGTATACACCACCGGCCAGAGCTGCCGGACAGGATCCGGACCGCCCGTGGCGGAGTCGTCGTCGGCAGCGTCATAGAGGGCTTCAACCGCGACGGCGACGGCCTCGTCTTCGGTGAGGTTCGGCCGCCACAGCTTCTTCAAGGCGCCACGAGCGAAGACGGAACCGGAGCCGACCGAATGGTGCTCCAATTCCTCGTACCGTCCGCCTGTGACGTCGTAGGAAAAAAGCCGTCCCACGCCGGCCGCCTGGTCGAATCCGGCGAAAAGGGGGATCACCGCGAGACCCTGCATGGCCATCGGCAGGTTTCCCCGGATCATGGCTCCAAGCCGGTTGGCTTTGCCGTCCAAGCTCAGCAGCGTGCCTTCGATCTTCTCGTAGTGTTCCAGTTCCACCTGGAACAACCGGGTGATGTCGATGGCCAGGCCTGCCGTCCCGGCGATTCCCAGGACCGAGTATTCGTCGGCCGGGAAGACCTTCTCGATGTGCCTGCTGGCGATCACGTTGCCCATGGTGGCACGCCGATCCCCGGCCATCAGGACGCCGCCGGGGTAACTGAGGGCGACGATCGTTGTGGCATGGGGCACCGGCGGAATCTGTCCCGCGGGCAGCGCTTGATTGAAAGGGAGGAGTTCAGGCCTGGAGCGTTGCAGATGCTCTATGAACGAAGACGTTGCTTGGGTGGCCAGGTGGCCGGCTGATGGATCCTGCATTGCTGCGCTCCTTCGACTCTGACATCCGATGCCCGGCGGCCTCGCGCCGGCCGGGCCCTTGGCTTAGCTGGCGGCTCGCTATTGGCCGCCCTTTTGCACAAATGCCCGCACGAACTCTTCAGCGTTCGACTCAAGGACGCCGTCGATTTCGTCGAGGAGATCGTCCACGCCCTGCGTGGCGACCGAGGCCTGTGCCTCCGGTGCTGCGGGCGGCGCCTCGGGGGCGTCGGCCTCTGCCTCGACGTCCCGCGATTGCGGTTGCTGCTGCTCCTGAGCTGCCATTTCCTTCTCCATTCTGTCCATCCCCGGCTACGGGGACTTCCTGTAATGCCATACTGCCACGGGCCGGGCCGCGACGCTGCGGTTTTAAGGGCCCGTTTGGCAGCCTTTCGTCAGCTTGCCGTTCACGCGGGCGGGGCCGGGTCCAGGCCGAGCAATTCACGGAGGAATGCGCCCGCTGTTGCGTGTTTCCGGAACAGCTGGCCCGTGAGTGCTTCCGTGCCGCGGAGGGGTTCCCGGGTGGGCACCCGCTGAAGTTTCCCGATCCCGGGAACGTCGAAGATGACCGAATCCCAACTCGCGCCGACCACGTCCTTGCCAAAGCTGGAAACACACTTCCCGCGGAAATATGCGCGGGTATCCGACGGCGGTTCGATGACGGCCCGGTTGATTGCGGCGTCGTCGACGATAGTCTGCATGCGGTCGCGGGAAAGCATGCGGTAGTACAGGCCTTTTTCCGGCCTCACGTCGGACCATTGCAAATCGACAAGGCCCAGCCGGGCATCGTTCCATTCCAGACCGTCACGGTTCCGGTAGCCATCAAGCAGGGACATCTTCGCCAGCCATTCGACAGAAGACGCGGCACCTGCGGGGTTGCTCCCCAAGAGCCCCAGCGTCGACTCCCAACGCTCCAGGACATCACGAGTGTGGCCGTCTCCACTGAAGGAATCGGAGACCCCGGTTTCCTGGCCAAGCTTTGCCGCAGCCTCGTAGTACATCCACTGGATGTCAAGGGCTGTCACGCGCCGTCCGTCGAGCAGCCTGACGGTGGCAGTCAGGGAAGTGTCGTGGCTGATTGCCTGCAGGCCCGCCACCGGCTCATGTACTTCGATCTTCGGAGCCTGGCCCGCTTCGATAAGGCTCAGGACCAAAGCCGTGGTGCCGAACTTCAAGTAGTTCGACACCTGGCTCAGGTTGGCGTCGCCGATGATGACATGCAGTCGCCGATACTTGTCGGCGGTGGCGTGCGGTTCATCCCGGGTATTGATGATCGGACGCCTGATAGTGGTTTCCAGCCCCACCTCGGCTTCGAAGAAATCCGCGCGTTGACTGATCTGGAACCCGGCAGTTGAACCGTCCTGGCCCTTGCCGAGCCGGCCTGCACCGCAGATGACCTGGCGCGTGACGAAGAACGGTGTCAGGCCTCGGACAATGTCCCCGAAAGGCACGGAACGCGGCATGAGGTAGTTCTCGTGGGAACCGTAGGACACCGATTTGTTGTCGGTGTTGTTCTTGTACAGATTGATGGCCGGCAAATCGGGATCGGCTGCCACCTTCCGAACCGTGGCGAGGGCAACGAGGTCGCCAGCCGCGTCCCACGCGACGATGTCACGGGGATTCGTGACCTCGGGGCTGGAATACTCCGGATGGGCATGGTCCACGTAGAGCCGGGCCCCGTTGCCGAGGACCATGTTCATCAGCAACGATCCTGACTCGTCGCCGCCGTCGGCCTCCAGCTCCTGGCGGCCGTATGCCAGCGCGACGGCTTCGGCGTCGAGCACGGGGGGCCTGTCAGTCAGCTGGCTGGGATCGGCGGCGCTGCGCTCCACCGTCCAACCGCGCGCGTCATGCAGCGGTTCTTCGTCCGTATAGTCCCAGCGGGTCTCAGCGCCACCGGCCGCGCGCTGACGCGTGAGGTTGGCGTAGGCCTGGATGATCCGTGCGGACATCATCGTGGCGTTCGCCCCCGGTGCGGACGGCGAATGGATACCGTATTCAGTTTCCGAACCCATGACCCGCATGGCCCCGCCCACGGGAAGCTTGTCCGAAGGCAGGCCTTCCGGCCGGGCCGTCACAGGTACTGGCCGGTGTTGGGAGTCGTTTCGATCGACTTCCCGGGCTCCTGGCCGGCCTTGCCCTGGACGATGGTGCGGATGTAGGTGATGCGTTCGCCCTTCTTGCCCGAGATGCGTGCCCAGTCATCCGGGTTGGTGGTGTTGGGCATGTCCTCGTGTTCGCGGAATTCGTCGACGACGGCGCGCAGGAAGTGGTCTATCCGCAGCCCTTTCTGCTGGGTCAGCAGGAGGTCCTTGATGGCGTACTTCTTGGCCCGGTCCACGACGTTCTGGACGACTGCTCCGGAATTGAAGTCCTTGAAGTAGAGCATCTCGGTATCGCCGTTGGCGTAGGTGACTTCGAGATACTCGTTGGACTTCTCCGTCGAATACATGGCTTCAACGGTGCGTTGGATAATGGCGTCGACCGTGGCCTGGACATCGCCGCCGTGCTCCGCCAGATCCGTCGCGTGGAAAGGAAGGTCAGTGGTGATGTACTTGGCGAAAATGTCGGCGGCCGCTTCGGCGTCGGGCCGCTGGATCTTGACCTTCACGTCCAGCCGGCCGGGACGAAGAATCGCCGGATCGATCATGTCTTCACGGTTCGAGGCGCCGATCACGATCACGTTGTCCAGCCGTTCGACGCCGTCGATCTCGCTCAGGAGCTGCGGGACGATGGTTGTTTCGACGTCGGAAGAGACACCGGTGCCGCGGGTGCGGAACAGCGAGTCCATCTCGTCGAAGAACACCACCACGGGGCTGCCATCCGAGGCCTTCTCCCGGGCGCGCGCAAAGATCAGGCGGATGTGCCGCTCTGTTTCGCCCACGTACTTATCAAGGAGTTCAGGTCCCTTGATGTTCAGGAAGTAGCTCTTCAGGTCCACGTTGCCGGCCCGTTCGGAGGCGCGGGCGGCAAGCGAGTTGGCAACGGCCTTCGCGATCAGCGTCTTGCCGCAGCCCGGAGGACCGTAAAGCAGGATGCCCTTGGGCGCTTTGAGCCCGTGTTCGCGGTACAGGTCCGGGTGCAGGAACGGGAGTTCCACCGCGTCACGGATCTGTTCGATTTGCGGGCCTAGGCCGCCGATGTCCTCGTAGGTAATATCCGGGACTTCCTCAAGGACCAGGTTTTCGACCTCTGCCCGGGGCACCTTCTCCAAGGCGTAGCCCGTGCGGGAATCCAGCGACAAGGCATCACCGACGCGCAGGTGCACCTTCTGCAAGGCGCCTGAAAGCCGGACTACCCGCTCTTCATCGGCCCTGCCCACTACGAGGGCGCGGTCCGTGCCGAGCATTTCCTTGAGCGTGACGAGTTCGCCTGCCCGTTCATAGCCCAGGCCGGTCACCACGAGCAGGGCCTCATTGAGGAGGACTTCCTGTCCAACCGCCAGCTGGTTGATGTTCACGAGCGGGCTGACGCCCACGCGCATCTTGCGGCCGGCATTGAAGATGTCAACCGATTCCTCAGTGGCCGCCTGGCCGGTGCTGCCCGCCGTCGGCTGGCGCCTGGGATTGATCTGCAAGATGGTCCCGAAGCTGTACGGCGGTTGGCCGTCCTGCTCAAGGGCGCCTTTGAGCCGCAGGATTTCGGCCTTCGCCGTTTCCAGCATGGTCACAAGCTTGGTGTTGTTCTGGGTGGCGGCGGCAAGCTGACGGTCGATGTGGCGCAGCTTGTCTCGAAGGATGTTTATCTGGCGTTCCGCGACGGTGAGTTCCGCGGAGTCGTCCACCGGTTGGATTGCCCCACTCCCGTGTCCCGCTTTTCCCTCAGTCACAGCCTTGTTCGATGGCTCCTCCGGTGTTGTTCGCCCGAAGTCATTGTTCGACGTATCCACGAAGCATCAGCTCCTTCCCGCTTTCTATAAATAGACCTTAGCCCTCAAAAGCGTCGGGAAACCTGTGACATCCGGAATGCGGACCAGTTTGTGATCTTTCCTTAGGGAGCAGGTGTGGGGTCGTCCTTGACGTTGGTGCCGGCAATCGCATCCCGTGCCGCCCGCCGCAGTTTCTTGTCGGAAACAGCGCGCTCTCCCACGGCTCCCGGTGTCCAGGCATTCAGGTCCTCTTCGCTGAACTCCGTCTTGGAGGGACGCCGTTTGACGGAGATCCCGGTCACGCCGTCGGCGAGGCGACGGGTCACCAGGAGGAAGCCGGTGTGGGCCACCATGCGGTGGTCGGGACGGACGGCAAGGCCCTCAAGGTGCCAGCCACGGACCATGGACTCCCAGGCGTCCGGTTCCGTGAAGCGGCCGTCGGCGCGGATGGCTTCGGCGGTACGGGACAGCTGGGTCACCGTGGCCACGTAGTTGATCCACACGCCACCAGGGGCCAGAACGGTCGCTACGGCGTCGAGGCATTCCCACGGAGCGAGCATGTCCAGCACCACACGGTCCACGGATCCGGGCTCTTCGCTGCGGACAACTTCTTCTTGGAAGTCGCCCAGCGAGATCTTCCAGGCCGGGTGCGGACCGCCGAAAATGGTTTCCACGTTGCCGCGGGCGATGTCGGCGAATTCCTCGCGACGCTCGAAAGAGTGCAGGTAACCGCCGTCGCCCACTGCACGAAGCAGGGAGATCGAAAGGGCGCCGGAACCAACGCCGGCTTCCACGACGCGGGCACCCGGGAAGATATCGGCCATGGTGACGATCTGGCCGGCATCCTTGGGGTAGACCACTGCGGCGCCGCGGGGCATGGACAGCACGAAGTCCGAGAGCAGCGGACGGAGCGTCTGGTATTGCTGGCCGATGTTGTTGGCCACCACGGAGCCGTCAACCTGGCCGATGATTTCGTCGTGGTTGAGGAAGCCGCGGTGCGTATGGAAGGCGCCGCCTTCTTCCAAGGTAATCGTATTCATCCGGCCGCGTTCGTCCGTGAGTTGAACCCGCTCGCCAACACGGAACGGCCCTCGGCGCCGTGCCGCACCGGTCGGCTGAATGGCGGTGTTGGCGGCACCGGTGGCCGTGTAGTTGGCGGCGGTTTCGCTGCTCATGGGTGATTCCTCGCTCCTGTACGGCTGTGCCGTCATTTGTTGCCGCAGTTACTGCTTAGTGATGCGCACTGCCGGCCGGGTTATTTCACGGCCGGCAGGTAACTCTACCGGGAAGGTCCTATGGGCGTCCGCTCCGCCGGGCTACTTTACCTGTAATGGCTGTCACTACGGCCTGCTGCCGTAGCAGGCCCATGACCGTACCGCGTTCGTCCACGACGGCGTATTCGGCGCCGCTGAGCTGCGCCAAATACTGGATCAGTTCCTGGCCGCTGGACGTCCAGGGGACGTAGGCGCCGTCGGCGAGCGGGGTCGAGACTGCGGTCACAAGCGTTGTGTACACCTCAGAGGGCGGCACGGCTGCCGTGGCATGCGGATCGACGAGACCCTGCGGCCGCCCATCCGGTCCGCAGATCACGACGGCGGGAGTGCCGTTGGGTGCCACGCGCAAGACGTCGGCGACGGTGGCCGAGTTCGGAATCCCGACGGCGGGTTCGGCCAAAGCTGAGGCACTCACCAAAGGGAGTCGGCCGCGGAGCGTGGCCTGCTTGATCGCACCGGAGGCGCCCATCCACAGGAAGCTGCAAACAAGGAAGGTGATGAGCATAAGGCTGAGATCGGGGGTATTTCCACTCAGAACTGGCAGTACGACGAACCAAACAACCAGGACGATCACGATGACCCGTCCGGCCCAGCCAGCCGCCACCGTCCCCTTTTCCTGGCTGCCGGTCACTTTCCATACCGCGGACTCCACCAGGCGACCACCGTCAAGAGGCAGGCCCGGGAGGACATTGAAGATGCCGATCAGCAAATTGGCCCACATGAGGATGTTCGTCAGCGTGTCCCCTACCCCGGTGAAGACACCGGCCTGCAGCAATAGCCAGGCACCGCCCGCAAGGACAAAGTTGGCCGCGGGTCCTGCCAAGGCAACAACCACCGAGCGGCCCGGGGAAGCGATGAAACTCTCGAACTGGGTGTGCCCGCCCCAGAGATTCAGGACGATCTTCTCTGTGGGCCAGTTGAAGGCCTTGGCGCTCAAAGCGTGCGCAAGTTCGTGGACGAGCACGGAGAGCGCGAGGAGGAGTGCGTAGGCAAAGGCAACGAAGTAGGCGCCGATTCCCAAGGAGTGGTTCCGGATGAGCAGCGCTGGTCCATAGACGATCACCGTGAACGCGGCGATGATGAACCAGGAGTACGCAAGATACACGGGGATTCCCGCGATGCGGCCGAGTGGAATGCCGTCCTTCCTGCTGCTACGTGTGCTGTGGCCACCGTTCCGGGGAGTGCTCACTTAGTTTGCCTGTCCAAGGAAAGCCGCGGCGGGCATGTTGGCGGAAGCGCGGGCGGCGACAAGCGCTTCAAGGTCGGAGACCTTCCGTCCCTGGAGGGTGTCCCAGGTTGCACGGCGAGGATCCTCAGGCAACGGCATTTGGTGCGGAATTCCCACCGTGACCACCCCGGAGGCGATCGCGGACGCGACTCCCGGGACGGAATCCTCGAGAGCGACGCAGTGATCGGCAGTCAGCCCGGGGTCCGTGTCCCGGAGTCGCTCGACGGCGGCGAGGTAAGCCTCGGGGTGGGGTTTTCCTTGGCTGACGGTGTCCCCGGTGATGAGGAACTCGAAGTAGGGCTTGGGGAGGTTGGCGACGACTTCCCGCGCCATCGGGCCTTCGGACATTGTCACGAGGGCGCAGCGGACGCCCGATTGATACAGCTCGTCAAGCAACTCCTTGGCACCGGGCCGCCACGGCACCTCGACGCGGAGGCGGTCGATGACCTGGGCGCTCAAGGAGTCAACGATCTCCCGCTTTTCCAAGTCCACTCCAGCCCTTTGGAGAATGCCGGCCGAGTGCATGAGCGATTGTCCTACGAGCTGCATGGCTTGTTCGTGGCTCCAGGCGCCTCCGTAGGACTCCACGAGGGTGCGCTCTGCGGCAATCCAGTACGGCTCGGTGTCCACCAGGGTGCCATCCATGTCCCATAGCGCGGCTTTGAGCAGGGGCTGGGTGGCTGAAGCAAGCATGCCTAAAGTCTACGTGGAAGGAGAGCGGGCAATTGCCGTTCTACGCCCGGGGCGAAGTATGGCCACGCCGGTCCCCTCACGCCATGCATCGGTGGCGGTGTTGGACGTAGGGTGAGTGAATGAACAGTTTGGACGGAGCCCCTGACGGACAGGCCACTTCACCGGAGCCTGAGCGCCTTCTCCAGCCTGTAGCCGAAGGCCAGCGCATCACCGTGATGCTGGCGGCTTTCGAAGGTTGGAACGACGCAGGCGAGGCGGCCAGCGATTCCCTGCACTACTTGAACAAGTTGTGGCAGGGAAAGAAAGTGGCATCCGTTGATGCCGACGATTACTACGACTTCCAGTTCACCAGGCCGACCGTGCGACGCACGGCAGCCGGGACGCGCAAGGTCAAATGGCCTTCCACGCGCCTGTACAAGGCCAGCGTCCCGGACAGCAACGTGGATGTGGTGTTCGTGCTCGGCACCGAGCCTTCCTATCGCTGGCGCGCCTATACCGCCGAGCTTCTGGTCCATGCCGAAACGCTCAAAGTCGACTATGTGGTGTTGATCGGCGCCCTTCTGGCCGATGTCCCGCACAGCCGCCCGATCCCTGTCAGCACCACCTCGGACGACAGCGGATTGCGGCAGCGCTTGAACCTCGAGGCTTCGCAATACGAGGGGCCGGTCGGCATTGTGGGGGTACTGGCGGAATTCGCGCTGCTCGCGGGCTTGCCCACCGTGTCGCTGTGGGCGGCCGTGCCGCACTATGTCGCCCAACCGCCTTCCCCCAAAGCGCAACTCGCCATCTTGAACAGGATCGAGGACCTGCTCCAAGTGCCCCTGGACACCCACGCCCTCAACGAGGAATCCGAGGCGTGGGAGCGCGGCGTGGACGAACTGGCCACTGAAGACCCCGAAATCGCCGCCTACGTGCGGCAGCTCGAGGAGGCCAAGGACACGGCCGACCTGCCGGAGGCGAGTGGCGAATCCATCGCGCGCGAATTCGAGCGCTACCTCAAGCGCAGGGGCAAGGACAAACCCTAACCCAACGCGGGGTCACTTACGGCCCGTCCAAGGGGACATTATGGGCCGTAAGTGACCCCGCGTTGTTTAGATATTAGAGCTCGACGCCGAGCAATCCGTTGATCGCGTCGCTCACCAGGGCGGAATCCAAGGCGCTGGGCTGGGCCCCTTCAGGATTGGCTCGGTGCGAGTCGGCGAGGGCCGCCGCAGCCCAGGCGTCGACGGCGGCGATCGCACCCGGAGCATTGAGGTCGTTGGCGAGCTCGGCACGCATCCGCGTCAGCAGCTCCGCCGCTGTTCCCTCAGGAGCGATGTCCCGGGCGGCCCGCCACGTGTTGAGCCGTTCCTTGGCCTGGGCGAATCCTTCATCGGTCCAGGACCAATCCGAGCGGTAGTGGTTGGCCAGGATCGCCAGGCGGATTGCTGCGGGCTCTTCGCCCGCGGCACGGAGCTTGGATACCAGCACCAGGTTGCCCTTGGACTTGCTCATCTTTTCGCCGTCCAGGCCAACCATTCCGGCGTGGGCGTAGTGGCGTGCCAAAGGGATGCCACTGAGCGAATACGCGTGTCCGGCGCCCATTTCGTGGTGCGGGAAGACGAGGTCAGATCCGCCGCCCTGCACAGTGAAGGGAGCTGGCAGGTACTTCTGGGCGATGACAGTACATTCAATATGCCAGCCGGGACGTCCGTCACCGAGGCTTGCGCCCGGCCAGCTCGGCTCGCCGTCGCGGGCCACGCGCCATAGCAAAGGATCAAGGGGATTTCGCTTGCCGGAGCGGCCGGGATCGCCGCCTCGTTCGGCGAAAAGTTCCAGCATTTCAACTTCGCCGAGCCCCGAGATGTCGCCGAGTGTCCACGCGTCCGGGCTATCCGACGCCTTGCCGGCTGCTTCGACGTCGTAATAGACGTCGCCGTCGGGTTCGCCGCCGGTGCCGTGTACGCGGTAGGCGAGCTTGTCCGCAATCAATTTCTCGATAGCCGGAACAATCATCGGGATCGCCTCGACGGCTCCGATGTAGTAATTCGGAGCCAACACATTGAGGGCGTCCATGTCAGTCTGGAAAAGCTCAATCTGGCTCGCTGCCAGCTCCCGCCAGTCAACGCCGGTGGCGGTGGCGCGCTCCAGGAGGGGATCGTCGACGTCGGTGACGTTCTGGACGTACGCAACCCGCTGGCCGCTGTCCCGCCACACCCGGTTGAGCAGGTCGAAGGCGACGTAACTGGCCGCGTGGCCCATGTGGGTGGCGTCGTAGGGCGTGATGCCGCAGACGTACATGGATTGCTCCGCGCGTGGCTCGACTTCCACCAGGGCCCTGAGGGCGGTATCGAACAGCCTCAACGGGGGCATGCTGCCGGGTAGTTCAGGCACAGGGCGGGAGATCCACGATTTCACAGCCTCAACCATAGTGCTAGGCGCTGATGACATTGAAACCGAGCAATACATAGAGGGCGAGTCCAAGGAGAATGCGATACCACACGAAGACACGGTAGCTGTGGGTGGAAATGAACTTGAGGAACCAGCCAATGATGATGAAGCCCACAACAAACGCGATGACCGTGGCCAGCAATGTTTCCGGCAAGCCGAAAGGCCCGGAGATTCCTTCTTTCGAAACCACCTTGTACAGCTGGTACAGGCCGCTGCCGAAGACGGCAGGGATGGCCAGCAGGAACGAATACCGTGCGGCCGCTTCCCGCGTGTACCCCATCAACAGGCCGGCGGTGATGGTTCCGCCGGAGCGGGAGACGCCCGGGATGAGCGCCATGGCCTGTGCCAGCCCGTAAAGGATGCCGTGCTTGACGGTCAACTGGCTCAGCTCGCGTTCCTGGCGGCCAACGGCGTCGGCTACCGCGAGGATCATGCCGAAGACGATGAGCATGGTTGCCACGATCCACAGACTGCGCAGGACGGACTCGATCTGGTCCTGGAAGAGCAAGCCGAGCACGATGATGGGCAGGCTGCCGAGGATGACCAACCACCCCATGCGCGCGTCGGGATCGTCCCTGGAGACCTTGCCGCGCAGCGATCCGAACCAAGCGCGCAGAATCCTGACGATATCCCGCCAAAAGAAGACGATGACGGCCGTCTCGGTGCCCAGCTGCGTAATAGCCGTGAAAGCGGCACCTGGATCCGCTGCATTAGGCAGGAACGACCCGACAATTCGCAGGTGTGCGCTTGAAGAAATCGGAAGGAATTCTGTCAGGCCCTGCACGAGGCCTAGGAAGGCTGCTTCTATCCAGTTCACGTGAATAGACCCTACGTCATGATCTACCCGATCTCCCCGTAAGCTATCAGCTATGCAGCAGCGTTACGTCGGAAACAGTGGGTTTCGGGTGTCCACCCTCTCCCTGGGCACTATGTCCTGGGCGGAAGAAACGGACGAACAGGATGCACGGGAGCTGCTCCATACCTTCATCGCGGCGGGCGGCACCATGATCGATACCGCCGCCTCGTACGCAGGCGGACAAGCCGAAGCTCTCCTGGGTTCGATGCTGGGGGACGTTGTGGCACGCTCGGAGGTTGTCCTCTCCACGAAAGCGGGCGTCTCGACGTCGGACAGCCGGCGCAGCGTCGATGCCTCCCGCGGTTCCATGCTGTCCGCACTCGACGCGAGCCTTGCCCGCTTGGGGACGGATTACGTAGACATCTGGTTCGCGCATGCTTGGGACGGCAACGTTCCCCTGGACGAAACACTTTCCGCCCTGGACCTTGCCCTGCGCTCGGGACGAGCACGGTACGTCGGCATCTCCAACTACAACGGCTGGCAGACCGCCAAGGCCGCAGCCGTCGCGGGATTCACCGTGGTGGCCAACCAATCCGAATACTCGCTCCTGCACCGGAAGCCCGAAGACGAACTGGTGCCCGCCATCGAGGATGCCGGACTCGGCCTCATGGCGTGGGGGCCCCTCGGACGCGGAGTTCTCAGCGGCAAATACCGTGGACAGATTCCGACTGAATCACGGGCCGCTGAAGACCGCCTGAGCGGCTACGTCGAAAAGTACCTCGACGCGCGGGGGGCAAGGATCGTCGAAGCCGCGGCAATGGCCGCGCGCGGCTTGGGACGGTCCGCCGTCGACGTCTCGCTGAGCTGGTTGCTCTCCCGCCCGGGAGTATCCACGGCCGTCGTGGGCGCACGCAATGCGATCCAACTCAAGGAACTACTCGATGCGCAGCTGGCGCCTCTTCCCGCCGAAATTTCGCGGGCACTGGAAGACGTTTCAGCGATCTGACTTAGCTGAAACTCGGGCATTACCATCGGGCACTACTGGCCCGGCATTACTGGTCGGCATCACTGGTCGAGGATCTCCAGCTCGTCTTCATCGAGGAGTTCATTGTTGTCCTCGTCGTCATCTTCTTCATCGTCGTCAAACACCTGAAGGGGTGTGACTTCCGAGTAGGCCTCGTATAGTGAGTCCTCATATACCTCAAAGGCATCTGCGACGGCGAAAAACGCTGCCTCCACAGTGGGATCTCCTTCGCCCCGGCGGGCGGAAGCGGCAATCAGGTGCTCTTCCAAGGCGGCTGTCAATGACTGAAGCGCGACACGCGGATCGATGCTCATGACTTCACGTTAGCCCGAAAAAGACGAAAATGGAGAGGGATGAGAGAACAATTTCTGAGCAGTTCAGTGGAGCGTCAGCGGGACTACGCAAGGCAGTACGAGTATCTCGTACTGACCGTGAGCCCCGACGATTCCTTGCCCGAGGCGCGGCGTCGGCTCGTGGAACACTCCGAATACGGCAAGTGGGAACTGGAGCGGAGCATCCTCTACATCGGCGGCGGTCGCCGGTTCTGGCTGCGCCGTAGAGTCCTCAACGTGCAGCGCACCGTGTAGCTGCAACGCCGTGTTTTCGGGTTCCCCGCTCCGGCTTTGAGCGTTTTAGCCTTCGAGCGGGCCGAGCCACGCGTTGGCTATGGTGTTGTGCGCAGACTCGTCATTGGAGGGATGGAAGATCCCTGCCAGCACATCGCGATACAGCCGCTCAAGTTCCGAGCCACGGAAATAGCTGGAGCCTCCGGAAACCCGGATGGCCACATCCACCATGCTCCGGGCGTTCTCCGTGGCCCGCACCTTGAGGCCCACGAACCTAGGAAACCACTGCGTCCCGTGATCGACCAGGGCATCCACGTCACGGGCCACTGACGCCAGCTGCGGCTGGATGGAATCCATGGCCATGGCGGCGTCGGCGATCATCCAGCGGATGTCCGGGTCTTGCGAGAAGCTTCGGCCGCCGTATTTGGCGGAGGTACGGCGCTTGGCGGCCTCGACCGCCAGGGCGAACGCGCGCTCCGCAATGCCCGTGTAGACGGCGGCGAGCAGCGTTTCGAAGCACGCGAAGATCGCAAAGATCAACGGATCCTGATTGGGTCCCACGGGCAGTTTCCGGAAGATCCGTTCCGCCGGTACCACGGCGCCATGGAGGAGCGTGGTGTTCGATTGGCTGGCCCGCATGCCCAGGGTGTCCCAGTCACCCAGCGTCTCGTGGCCCGGGGCGTCGCGTTGGATGAAGCCGAAAACCAGCTCTCCGCTCCCCTCCCGCGCTCCGCTGTCCTTGCCGAAGATCCCGAGGCGGGTCCACGCCGGCGACAGGCTCGTGAAAATCTTCCGCCCGGTGAAGCTGTACCCGCCGCCTGGCTGCGGTTCCGCCGTAGTCCCTGAATCAAAGAGCATGGAGTCATTCCCCGGCTCGGAAATCCCGAACGCAAAGACCTCGCCCTGTCCGGCCTCCTTGAGGACAAAGTCAAGGGAGTCGTCGCCGCGGGCCGCCAGGACGTGCGCGACGCCGGTCCAGACAAGGTGCATGTTGACAGCCAACGCTGTGGCCGGGGCGGCCGTCGCGAGCCGGCGCTGAAGCGCCACCGCGGCTTCGAGTCCGAGCCCCAGTCCGCCGTCGGACTCCGGGACGAAGATCTTCAGGTAACCCGCCGCAGCGAGCTCCTCAAGGTCTTCGTGGAAGAACGAGTTGTTCCGGTCATAGCCCGCGGCGCGGCCCCGGATGCGGCGGAGCAGCTCGTCCGGAAGGATCTCCTCGGGAGTCACAGCGTTCTCCCTAGTAGTTGCTGAGCAGGGTGTTGAGCACCCTGGATCCGAACTTGAGCGAATCGGCAGGAACGCGTTCGTCAACGCCGTGGAACATGCCGGTGAAGTCGAGTTCCTCCGGGAGCATCAACGGGGCGAATCCGTAGCCTGTGATGCCGATCTTGCTGAGCGACTTGTTGTCGGTGCCGCCGGACAAGGTGTAGGGCAGCACCTTGGCGCCGGGGTCTTCCGAGTGCAAGGCATCGATCATGGCGTCTACGAGATTGCCGGCGAACGGCACTTCCAGGGACACGTCCTTGTTGACGTAGCTGACGTCCACGCCATCTCCGGCAAGTTGTTTGATGGTTTCGAAGACCATCTCCTGCTGGCCTGGCAGCGTGCGGCAGTCCACCAGCGCTTCCGCCGATTCGGGGATGACGTTGTGCTTGTATCCGGAGCTGAGCAACGTGGGGTTTGAGGTGTTCTGGAGGGTTGCCCCCACGAAACGCGCTACGGTGCCGAGTTCCTTCAGCAGGGTCTCGGGATTGTCCGGATCGAACTCGACGCCGGTCAATTCCGTCACGCCGTCGAGGAACTGCCGGGTGGTGGGGGTCAGCTCAATCGGCCAGGGGTATTCGCCGATCCTGGTGACTGCCCCGGCCAGGCGGGTAATCGCGTTGTCCGTGTTGATTTGCGAACCGTGCCCGGCACGGCCGTGGGCCACGAGGCGCAGCCAGGAAAGGCCCTTCTCCGCAGTCTGGAGCAGGTAGGTGCGCTTGCCTCCGATGGTGGCCGAGAAGCCGCCTACTTCGGAGATCGCTTCCGTAGCGCCGTCGAAGAGTTCCCTGCGGTGCTCGACGGCGTAGCGCGCGCCGTAGTTGCCCCCGGCTTCCTCGTCGGCGAAGAACGCGAAGATGATGTCGCGCTTCGGCTTGCGTCCCGTGCGGGCGAAGTCACGCATGACCGAGAGAATCATGGCGTCCATGTCCTTCATGTCCACGGCACCGCGTCCCCAGATGAGTCCATCCTTGAGTTCGCCGCTGAAGGGATCCACGGACCACTGGTCCTTGAGCGCCGGAACGACGTCGAGGTGGCCATGCACCACGAGGGCGCCGGCCGAGGGGTCCTCCCCCGCCATGCGCGTGACCACATTGGCCCGGCCCGGAGCCGACTCAAAGATTTCAGCGTCCAATCCCACTTCATTAATAAGCGCCGCCGTGTATTCCGCTGCGGCGCGTTCCCCGGGACCCGAATCGTCACCGAAGTTCGAGGTGTCTATGCGGATGAGTTCCTGGCAGATCCGGACTACTTCGTCCTCGGGTCGGATATCAGTCATGGAACTCTCCTTGCTGGCTGGGATGGACGTACTCCGGCGGGAAGGCAGATGGTGCGGACGCTCCCGCGCGCTTCCCTCAGCCTACCCACCGCACGCTTGTTTGGCCGCGTGCTTCCCGCGTTTTGGCGCGGATTGGCAAGGCCCAATTGCCGTTGCCGGCCCCCTCTCCAGCTCCGGTTTTTTTATTTCCCGGAAATCGTGTTAGAGTTTTTCTCGCTGCTTCGGAGGAAAGAGAAGCGCCGAGAGGCGCAGAACGAAGGCTCCGAACACCACCTGCGCGGGTGGCGGAATGGCAGACGCGCTAGCTTGAGGTGCTAGTCCTCGAAAGGGGGTGGGGGTTCAAGTCCCCCTCCGCGCACAATTGCAAGGCCTGGAATTCGGAGAATTCCAGGCCTTGTTTGTTTAACCTGAATTTGCCTTTTCGGACGCTAATGCGGCGTTCGTCACATTTATTAAATTGCATTACCGGCAATTCACTCACGGCAGTGGACCGGGGTTCGGACTTGGCTCTGAATCTGGCTCCGCCAGGGACGACGACGGCGGCCGCCCGCGTGGGTGACCGCCGTCGTCGTAGCTGTTCCTGGACCCCGAACCTTGAACTCCGAAACCGGTGCCCTACAACGCCGTCACGGATCCGCTGAAGTGCCTCCTGCCGCTTCGCGGGTTCCAGGCGACATAGTCGGAACGTTCCCACGAGCCTGACGCGGAGTGGACCGTGCCGATTTCCAGGGCCACCCGTGCCGGGAGGAACACCGGCGCCTCGAAAATCACGTCCCACCGGAACGCTTCCGACTTCACCGAGCCAACGTCGGCCAGGGCCCGGGATGCAAGGTACATGCCGTGCGCGATTGACCGCGGCAGGCCCAGCGCCTTGGCCGAGAGGAGGCTCAAGTGGATCGGATTGAAGTCCCCGGAGACGGCGGCATACATGCGGCCGGTGTCCACGCCGAGCTGCCAGACGGCGGTTGGCGCGGGCGCCGCGAATTCCGTCGGAGCGGCGGCCGCGCCGGCCTTGTCGACTCCCGGCAGGAAGACCCCCTTGGCCAAATACGTCGAGACGCCCCGCCAAAGCAGGGCCCCGTCGTTGCTTGACCGGACTTCGGCAACGACGTCCAGTTGGGTTCCCGCCCTGTGGCCGCGCATGTCCTCTGCCCAGGACCGGACATCGAGCGGTTCACTGAACTGAACTGCCCGCAATTGCTCCACATGGTTCTTCAAATGGATCATCCCCAGCAGCGGAAGGGGGAAGTCGTCCCGGTTCAGCACGCTCATGGCAACCGGGAACGCGAGGGCATGGATGAAGCCCGCCGGCAGTACGTCACTCGCAGTCTCGCCGATCAGGTGCTGGTAGGCGGTGAGGTTCGCGACGTCGGCCCGCACCCCGCGGACCTCGTGGCTCCCGGGGGGCAGCGCAGTGGCCGCTTGGAACCCCAGCACCCTCCTCCGTGCGGCCGTTGCCGCCGCATTCACATAAAGCTTCGAGAGGGACGGCAGGTCCCCCAGGATGAGTGGTTGTTCCGTGGTCATGCACCCACCAGGTTCTGTCCACAGACCCTGAGCACTTCTCCCGTGATTCCAGCGGCCGCATCCGATGCCAGGAACGCAATTGCCTCTGCCACGTCCCCCGGCAGGCCGCCCTGCTGCAGCGAATTCAGCCTGCGGGCCACTTCCCGCGTGGCGAACGGGATACGGGCGGTCATGTCGGTCTCGATGAAGCCGGGCGCGACGGCGTTGATGGAGCCGCCGCGTTCTGCCAGCAAGGGCGCCGTGGCCCTGACCATGCCGATCACTCCCCCTTTGGAAGCAGCGTAGTTGGTCTGCCCGCGATTGCCGGCGATGCCGCTGGTGGAGGCCACCGACACGATCCGCGGGGTTTTGTGGAGCTGGTCCGAGCCCAGGAGTGCTTCGTTGATCCTCAATTGCGAGGCGATGTTCACGCCGATGACGGAATTCCAGCGGCCCTCATCCATGTTGGCCAGGAGCTTGTCCCGGGTAATGCCGGCATTATGGACGACGATATCGAGCCCGCCATGGCGTTCCACGGCGTGGTCGATGATCCGCCTCCCGGCGTCCTCAGCCGTGATGTCCAATTGCAGGGCAGTTCCATGGACCTCGTTGGCGACGGCGGCGAGGTGGTCCCCCGCCGCGGGAATATCCACCACCACGAGCCGCGCACCGTCCCGGTGCAGGGTCCTCGCGATCGCCGCGCCGATGCCACGGGCGGCGCCGGTGACGACGGCGACCTTCCCGGCCAAGGGCTTGTCGGCGTCGGCGGCAAGCTCGCCGGAGCCCGACGTGACAGTCAGGAACTGGCCATCCACGAACGCGGACCGTCCTGACAGGAAAAAGCGCAGCGCACCCAGGGTGCTGGGGCTCGTGGTACCGGCACCGTCCCCGAGGAGAATACCGTTGGCTGTGGCACCCGCCCGGAGTTCCTTGGCGAGCGAACGCAGCAGCCCGTCAACTCCTTGGCGACCGGCGGCAACAGCCGGGTTTGCCGCAGAAGCGGAGGTGCGGGAGATCGTGACGACCCTCGCGCCGGGGGCCAAATCGCGAAGCGACGGTGCCGCGGTGAGAACAGGTCCGACAAGCTCATCGGGGTGCTCGACGGCGTCGAGCACCAGGATGATCGCGCCCAGCTTTTCCTTGGGCAACGCGGCACGCCGAACGTCGAGGCCCCACCCCACGAGAACAGCAGCCAATTCGTCGGAGCCGGCGGTTCTGCCGTTGCCGTTCCCAAGCACAAGGACCGGACCCGGAACCAGCGGTTCTCCTGCTTTGTACCTTCGAAGCACGGCAGGTTGGGGCAGGCCGAGCTTTTTGGCCAGGTCCTTGCCGATCCCGTGGCTGACAAACTGTGTGTATTTGTCCGTCATGCCGGCTACCGCCCTTCCGGAGCGGAGTAGGCCTCGAGGATTGCGACGACGCCCTGCCCTCCGGCGGCGCAGATGGAGATGAGTCCGCGGGCCGGACGGCCGTCCACCGGGCCGTTGTCGTGGAGAATCTTCGCCAATGAGGCGACGATGCGTCCTCCGGTGGCAGCAAAGGGATGGCCGGCGGCGAGAGACGAGCCGTTGACGTTGAGCTTGGCACGGTCGATCTTGCCGAGGGCACCATCCAGTCCCAGCCGGGTGCGGCCGAATTCCTCGTCCTCCCACGCGGCGAGCGTGCTCAGGACGGTGCCCGCAAAGGCTTCGTGGATTTCGAAGAAGTCGATGTCTTCGAAGGACAGCCCGTTGCGGGCCAGGAGCCGCGGCACTGCAAAGACCGGGGCCATGAGGAGTCCGTCCTTCCCGTGGACGAAATCGACGGCGGCGGCCTCGCCGTCGACGACGAGGGCCAGCTTGGGCAGGCCCCGGGCGTCCGCCCATTCCTCAGTGCCGAGGAGCACCGTGGAGGCACCGTCCGTGAGCGGAGTGGAGTTGCCGGCCGTCATGGTGGCTTCCGCTCCCAGGCTCTTGCCGAAGACGGGCTTGAGGGTGGCCAACTTCTCCATTGATGTATCGGGCCGCAGGTTCGAATCACGGCTCAGCCCACGGTACGGAGTCACGAGGTCATCGAAGAAGCCACGTTCGTAGGCCGCGGCGAGGTTGTGGTGGCTATTGAACGCGATCTCGTCCTGCGCTTCGCGGCTGATCTTCCATTGGGCCGTAGTCAGGGCCTGGTGCTCTCCCATGGAGAGGCCTGTCCGTGGTTCCCCGGTGTTCGGAGCATCCGGCGCGAGGTCCTTGGGACGCAGCCGTGCGAGGACCTTGAGCCGATCGGGCAACGACTTGGCGCGATTGAGGTCGAGCAGGATTTCGCGGAGGCCCTCGCTGACTGCAATAGGGGCATCGGAGGCCGAGTCGACGCCGCCGGCGATAGCCGAGTCGATCTGGCCAAGCTTGATTTTGTTGGCGAGACCCAGGACGGTTTCAAGGCCGGTGGCGCATGCCTGCTGGAGATCGTAGGCAGGCGTCTCCGGCGAAAGGGCCGAGCCAAGCACCGCTTCGCGTGTCAGGTTGAAGTCGCGGGAGTGCTTCAGAACGGCTCCGGCGGCGACCTCACCGATCCGCTCCTCTTGAAGGCCGAAGCGTGGGATCAGCCCGTCCAGCGCAGCCGTCAGCATGTCCTGGTTCGATGATTTGGTGTAGGCGCCGCCGGTCCGGGCAAAGGGAATCCTGTTCCCGCCAACCACCACGGCCCTGCGGAGTGTGCCCGGGGCTACGGGGGATTCGTGTGGTGCGTTCGCGGAATGTGCTGCTGCAGGCATGCGTTGCTCCTTATGATCACATCGGGTTACTGATACCCAGCGTACCTGATACGCTGAGTATCGTGAACATCCCCAGCCCTGGACTTCCTGCCGACCACGACGCCGGGACTCCGCCCCCCGCGGACGGCGACTCTCCCGCCGTCGACGGCCGTGCCGCCCGCTGGCAGGTCCACCGCGAAGAACGCCGGCGGGATCTCATCAAGGCCGCCCGCAAAGCCGTCCATGCGCTGGGCAGCGACGCCTCCATGGAGGACATCGCGACCGCGGCCAGTACCTCCAAGTCGGTGTACTACCGGTATTTCGGGGACAAAGCCGGCTTGCAGCAGGCAATGGGCGAAGTAGTGCTCGGACAAATGCAGCGGCGAATGAAGGAAGCGGCGGAAAGCGCGCAGACTCCCCGCGAAGGCCTGTTCGCCATGGTTTCCGCGTACCTGCAAATGGCGGAGTCCAGCCCCGCCGTCTACGCGTTCATCACGCGGCTCTCGCAAGGGGAACCCTCGGCGCAAGACGCCATCGCCGCCTCAGGAGCCCTTGGCCACTTCTTCGAGTCGATCAGCGCCATGATCGCCCGCCCCATGCGGGAACACCTGGGCGCGGAAAAGGAAGCACTGATCGACTACTGGCCCACTGCCGCCATCGGGCTGGTCCGCAACGCCGGCGAAAGGTGGCTCGGAAGTCCCGCCTCCCCCGCGAAGCCCGACCAGGAAACCATGGCGGCCCAGATCACCGATTGGCTGTGCGTGGGTATCGCCCCGGAACTCAAGATCAACTCCCCTGAATATCAGCAATGACTCCACGTTGTTCGGAACCAAAGAAGGAATCACCATGACTGAAGTAGTGGACCGCACCTCCTCCAGCAACCGGGCGGCCGCGGGAACGGCTGCAACCACACAGCCTGCTGTGCCAGCCCCCACGGTGGACGTAGCGGCTCTTGGCGAACTGCTGCTCGGCAAATGGGCCCACATCCGGCACACGGCACGTGACCTCGCGGGCCGCCCCGAGGTACACAAGATCGAGGGCTTGACGCATACCGAGCACCGCAAGCGCGTGTTCGGGCAGCTGAAGTACCTCGTGGACAACAACGCCGTGCACCGGGCTTTCCCCGCCAGCCTGGGCGGTTCGGATGACCACGGCGGCAACATCGCCGGCTTCGAGGAACTCGTCACTGCCGATCCTTCACTTCAGATCAAGGCCGGTGTGCAATGGGGTCTCTTCGGTTCAGCGGTGATGCACCTCGGCACGGAGGAGCACCAGAACAAATGGCTTCCCGGAATCATGAGCCTGGAGATCCCCGGCTGCTTCGCCATGACCGAAACCGGGCACGGCTCCGATGTTGCGAGCATTGCCACCACGGCCACCTATGATGAGGCCGCCCAGGAGTTCGTCATCAACACTCCGTTCCGTGCTGCGTGGAAGGACTACATCGGCAACGCAGCCGATGACGGCCTGGCCGCCGTCGTGTTCGCCCAACTGGTGACCCGCAACGTGAACCATGGCGTCCACGCGTTTTTTGTCGAGCTGAGGGATCCGGACACCAAAGAGTTCCTGCCCGGAATCGGCGGCGAGGACGACGGCATCAAGGGCGGGCTCAACGGCATCGACAACGGCCGCCTGCACTTCACCGATGTCCGTGTCCCGCGCACCAACCTGCTCAACCGCTACGGCAACGTTTCCCCCGATGGCGAGTACACCTCGCCGATCGCCAGCCCTGGACGGCGCTTCTTCACGATGCTCGGCACCTTGGTGCAGGGCCGCGTCTCCCTCGACGGCGCGGCGGTCGCCGCCAGCAAGGTGGCCTTGACGACCGCCATCCGCTACGCCGCCGAACGGCGCCAGTTCAACGCGTCATCCCCAACCGACGAGGAAGTCCTGCTGGACTACCAGCGCCACCAGCGCCGCTTGTTCACCCGGCTTGCCACTACCTTTGCGGCGAGCTTCGCGCACGAGCAACTGCTCGAAAAGTTCGACGACGTCTTCTCCGGCCTGCACGACACCGACGCCGACCGCCAGGACCTCGAGACCCTCGCCGCGGCCCTCAAGCCCATGAGCACCTGGCACGCCCTTGACACGCTGCAAGAGTGCCGCGAGGCCTGCGGCGGCGCAGGATTCCTCATCGAGAACCGTTTCGCCTCCCTCCGTGCGGACCTTGACGTCTACGCCACGTTCGAAGGTGACAACACTGTGCTTCTGCAGCTCGTCGCAAAGCGCCTCCTGGCCGACTACGCGAAGGAATTCCGCAACGTCGACTTTGGCGTGCTCGCCCGCTTCGTGGCTGCCCAGGCCGCCGATGTCGCCATCAACCGGACCGGCCTGCGGCAAGTGGCGCAGTTCGTGGCGGACACGGGATCAGTCCAGAAGGCCGCGTTGGCCCTGCGGGACGAAGAAGGCCAACGCACGCTCCTGACGGACCGGGTGCAGTCCATGGTGGCGGAGGTGGGTTCTGCGCTCAAGGGTGCGAACAAGCTTCCGCAGCATCAGGGCGCCGCACTTTTCAACCAGCATCAGGACGATTTGATTGAAGCCGCGCAGGCCCACGCCGAACTCCTGCAATGGGAAGCGTTCACGGAAGCGCTCGGCAAGGTCGGCGATCCTGGCACCTTGCGGGTGCTGACATGGCTGCGCGACCTGTTTGGCCTGTCGCTTATCGAGAAGCACTTGTCCTGGTACCTCATGAACGGCCGCCTCTCCATGCAGCGGGGACGCACCGTGGGGGCATACATCAACAGGCTGCTCGTCAAGATCCGTCCCCACGCGCTGGACCTGGTTGATTCCTTCGGATACGGTCCGGAGCACTTGCGGGCGGCCATCGCCTCCGGGGCTGAGAAGGAACGCCAGGACGAAGCCCGCGGCTACTTCCGGGAGCACCGGGCAAGCGGCGAGGCACCCGTCGAGGAGAAGAGCCTCCTCGCCTTGAAGGGAAGGAAATCCAGCTAGCATCCTGCCGTGACCGGCCGGTGAACATCTGCCGAATCCTTTAACGACGACGGCGCCGCACCCCCGCTGAGGGGTGAGGCGCCGTCGTCGTTCCTAGTGGGTCAGGGGGCGAGGACTGAGCGATAGACCTCAAGGGTTGTTTGGGTGATCGATTCCCAGGAAAAATGCTCCTCCGCCCGGACGCGGCCCGCGGCACCCATGACCTTGGCCCGCGCAGGATCAGACACAACCTCATTGAGGGCAGCGGCGAAATCTGCGACGAACTTTTCGGGATCCAGCGGCGTGCCTGTGCCGTCCGTGACCTGCTCCAGTTCAACCAGCAGTCCCGTTTCACCGTGCTGAACCACTTCGGGGATACCGCCCGTGGCACTTGCCACCACGGCCGCGCCACATGCCATGGCCTCGAGGTTGACGATGCCGAGGGGCTCGTAGATCGACGGGCAGGCGAACGCCGTGGCATGGCTGAGGACCTGGATGAGCTCATGCCGCGGAAGCATGCGTTCGATGACCAGGACCCCTTCGCGTTTGCTTTGCAAGTCCTCGATGAGCCGGGCGGTTTCCGCCGCGAGTTCCGGAGTGTCCGCTGCGCCGAGGCAAAGCACCAGCTGCACATCTTCCGGGAGGCTGGCCGCAGCCTTCAGGAGGTACGGCACACCCTTCTGGCGGGTGTTGCGCCCAACGAAGACCACGCTGGGCTTGGCGGGGTCGATGCCGAGCGCGCGGATTGCGTCTTCGCCCTCGTCCGGCTGCCACATGTCGACGTCGATACCGTTGTGGACCACCCGCACCTTGGCGGGATCCACGTTCGGATAGCTGCGCAGGATGTCCTTCCGCATGCCGTCCGAGACAGCAATGATGGCCGCGGCGGCCTCATAGGCGGTCTTTTCAACCCACGAGGACAAGGCATAGCCGCCGCCCAGCTGTTCCGCTTTCCATGGCCGCAAAGGTTCCAGGCTATGGGCGCTGAGTACATGGGGGATCCCATGCAACAGCGACGCCAAGTGGCCGGCCATGTTGGCGTACCAGGTATGGGAATGGACCAGGTCCGCTCCGGCGATGTCCGGCACGATGCGCAAATCCACGCCGAGGGTCTGGACGGCGGCATTGGCCGAGCCCAGATCATCCGGTGTGGAATACGACGTCACCGTTGCCCCGTGGAAGTCCGCATCACGGGGCGCGCCGAAGGCGCGCACCTGCAGATCCACGTGCTTCGCCAAGACGCGGCTGAGCTCGGCAACATGCACACCGGCCCCGCCATAGATTTCGGGTGGAAACTCTTTAGTCACAATGTCTACGCGCACGCTACCTAACGTAGTCCTTCCCGAGTATGTGTTCTAGTGTGAAAGGGTCCGGCAACCCGGGCTTTTTTCGGGGGCTACAAAGACGTACAGGGAGAGCAAAAACCATGGCGTTGAAGAAAGTATTGTCAATTGTGTTGGCTGGCGGCGAAGGAAACCGTCTTATGCCATTGACGGCAGACAGGGCAAAACCTGCTGTGCCGTTTGCGGGGGGGTATCGATTGATCGATTTCGCTCTCTCGAATCTGGTCAATTCCGGGTACCTCCAGATCGTGGTGTTGACCCAGTACAAGTCGCACAGTCTTGACCGCCACATCTCCGAGACCTGGCGGATGTCCACCCAGCTGGGCAGATATGTGGCCTCGGTTCCCGCCCAGCAGCGCGTGGGCAAGAGCTGGTTCCTCGGCAGCGCGAACGCCATTTACCAGTCCCTGAACCTGATTCACGACGCCAACCCCGACATTGTCGTGGTCGTCGGAGCGGACCACGTTTACCGCATGGACTTCCAGCAAATGGTCCAACAGCACGTGGCCAGTGGGGCCAAGGCCACGGTCGCTGCCGTCCGCCAGCCGCTGAACATGGCCAACCAGTTCGGCGTGATCGAGGTCGACAAAAACGATCCCCAGAAGATTTCCGCGTTCGTGGAAAAGCCCGCCGAAACGGAAGGCCTCGCCGCCGATCCCACGCAGTTCCTTGCCTCCATGGGCAACTACGTCTTCGACGCCGACGCGTTGGTGGAAGCACTTCGCATCGATGCGGAGCGCCTGGACACCAAGCACGACATGGGCGGCGACATCATCCCTTATTTCGTGTCCCAGGGCGAGGCCGGCGTCTACGACTTCACGCTCAACGACATTCCCGGATCAACCGACCGCGACCGCACCTACTGGCGCGACGTAGGAACCATCGATTCGTTCTATGACGCCCACATGGACCTGATTTCCCCGGTTCCCGTGTTCAACCTGTACAACTCGGAATGGCCCATCTACACGCGGCAGAGCATTTCACCGCCGGCCAAGTTCGTCCGGGGCGACAACAACACGGTCGGCACCGCTTTGGACTCCATCGTGGCCAGTGGCTCGGTGATCTCCGGAGGAATCGTGGAAGGGTCCGTCCTCTCCAACGACGTCTACGTTGGACCGGCCACCAGGATCCAGGACTCGGTGCTGATGGACAAGGTGCGCATCGGTGAAGGCGCTGTCGTCAAGCGGGCCATCATCGACAAGAACGTGAAAGTCCCTGCCGGGGCCGCCATTGGCTTGGATGCCGACCTGGACCGCGCCCGTGGCTTCAAAGTCACCGAGTCCGGAATCACCGTACTCGCCAAGGGGCAAGTGGTACCCGAGCCTGATGCGTCCGAGCTCGCCCTGGCTGCCGAGCACCGCCGCACGGTGCCGGAGGCGATCAAGGCTGCCACGGAGAAGTTCCCCGACATCAGGGACTCCGCGGAGCAGGTCACGAAAATCCAGGCTGACTCGGTAGAGGTCTGACCCGGAACCCGGAACCAGGACAGCCCCCGGCCTCCCAGGCGACAGCAGGCCTCCAGCCTCTGTCGCCTGGGAGGCTTTGCTGTGCCCGACCCTGTAAAATTGACCCAATGAGCCCCGCCGATTTGACGCCTGAAGAGATCCAGGCCTGCCTCAAGGTCTTGAACACCATCCACGCCTACGACGAGGAGCACCCGGACTACGTCGCCATCCGTCGTGCCACGGGAAAGATGTTCAAGGCCGTCAAGCGGCATCGCCGGGTCACCAAACGGGACGAAATCGCGGAAGCCGACCGCGCTGTCATCGCACTGACCGCCACCGCGGCCCCGGACAGGATCGACGACGAGACCCGCGGCAACAAGCTCGCCACCTCGGCCACCGGCGAAATCGCAGGCCATCTCATCCGGTCCCGGCCCTGCTACATCTGCAAGCAGCACTACACGCAAGTGGACGCGTTCTACCACCAGTTATGCCCGGAATGTGCGTCTTTCAGCCACAGTAAGCGCGATGCCCGCACGGACCTCAGCGGACGCCGTGCCCTCCTCACGGGCGGGCGTGCCAAGATCGGCATGTACATCGCCCTGCGACTGCTCCGCGATGGCGCACACACCACAATCACCACTCGCTTCCCCAAGGACGCGGCACGCCGCTTTGCCGCCATGGAAGACAGTGCGGACTGGTTGCACCGGCTCAGGATTGTGGGCATCGACCTCCGGGACCCCTCACAGGTCATGGCCCTCACCGATTCCCTCAACGAAGCCGGCCCGCTCGACATCATCATCAATAACGCCGCCCAAACCGTCCGGCGTTCGGGGAATGCCTACAAGCCGCTGGTGGATGCCGAGGACGAGCCGCTGCCGGAAGCCCTGCAGGCAGCCAACGGCGGCCCGGAACTGGTCACGTTCGGCCATGCCCACGACAAACACCCCTTGGCCATCACGCACAGCGTCACGGAACATCCCGTGCTCGCGGGAGATGCGATTACCTCGCTCGCGCTGTCCACGGGCTCCGCGTCGTTGGAGCGGATCGCGACGGGCACCGCGATCGACGCCGGCGGCCTGGTTCCCGACCTTGCGACCATCAACAGTTGGACCCAAGTAGTGGACGAGGTTGATCCGCTGGAGATGCTTGAAGTTCAACTCTGCAACGTCACAGCGCCGTTCCTCTTGGTCAGCCGGCTCCGTGGGGCCATGAAGCGCTCCACGGCACGCAGAAAGTACATCGTGAACGTCTCGGCCATGGAGGGCCAGTTCTCCCGCGCCTACAAGGGCCCCGGGCACCCGCATACCAACATGGCAAAGGCCGCGTTGAACATGATGACACGGACAAGCGCACAAGAGATGCTGGACAGCGACGGGATCCTGATGACAGCCGTCGACACCGGGTGGATCACCGATGAACGCCCGCACTACACCAAGGTCCGGCTCATGGAGGAAGGCTTCCACGCACCGCTCGACCTCGTGGACGGGGCGGCGCGTGTCTACGATCCCATCGTCATGGGCGAAAACGGCGAAGACCAGTACGGGGTCTTCCTGAAGGACTACAAGCCCTCCCCCTGGTAATCCAGGCGGAGGGCCGCAGTCCCTTCTAAGTCAACCGCGTGATCTCGACTGTCACGGTGAGGCCTGAGCCGCCTCCGCCGGAAAGGATGCCCTTCAAGGGAGGAACATCCCGGTAGTCCCGGCCCCGCGCCACAGTGACGTGGAGGTCTCCGGCAGGCTTGTGGTTGGTGGGATCCCAGCTGCGCCATTCGCCGTCCCACCATTCCAGCCACGCGTGGGATTGGCCTGCGACCGTCTCACCGATCTCGGCCGTGGGCCGCGGATGGATGTAACCGGACACGTACCGGGCTGGAATGCCGCAGCTTCGGAGCGAACCGATGGCCAAGTGGGCGAGGTCCTGGCAGACTCCTTGGCGCTGGTTCCAGGCTTCCTCTGCGTTGGTGGTGACGCCTGTAGTGCCTTTCACATAGCTCATTTCGCCGCGCATCCATTCGAAAATGGCCAGGGCTGTCTCGTGCGGGTTCTTGCCGGCCACGACGGCGGGAATGATTCCGAGGACTTCCTCCCCCGGACCGCTGAGCTGCGACTGCGGCAACCAGTCGCTGAACTGGTCCCGGATCTCGTCGGAAGCCATCACATCCCAGCCGACGATCTCGGCGTCGAGGGCTACCCGTTCCACCCGGTGGACCTCGACGGTGGTGGTGGCCACCACTTCGAGGCGCTCGTGCGGCATCTGCATATCGAAGGCGGTGACGCGGGTGCCCCAATAGTCACGGTAGGTGCTCACAGCAGCTTGCGACGGCGTGATCTTCAGTGAGGATTCAAGGACCACCTGTTGCGGATCGGTCAACGGCGTCATGCGTGCCTCGTTGTACGACAGAGTCACACGGCGGTTGTATTTGTAGGCCGTCTTGTGGACGATGCTCAGCCGGGTCATGAAACTTCTCCCACCCAGGCCAGTTCATCCGCCTGATTGAAGTACTTACGGGAAATCGCGTCGGAAGCCTGCGTGACGGCCTTCTGCACCCGGTCCATATGCTCGGGCAGCTCGGACATGAGATCGTCCGTGCGATGGAACTCAAGGAAGGTACGGGCCTGGCCGACGATCCGACGGGCGTCGTTGATGAAGCCCACCCGCTGCGCGGAGGGATCCAACTTGGCCAGGCACTCGTCAGCGTCGCGCAGGGCGAAGACGATGGAGCGCGGGAACAGACGGTCCAGCAGGAGGAACTCGGCAGCGTGTTGGTCCCCGAAGGCCGCACGGCGGGTCCGAAGGAACGACTCGTAGGCGCCCGCACAACGCAGCATGTTCACCCATGACATTCCCGCGGAAAGGACATCCCTGGTGGATAGCATCCGCGCGGTCATGTCGGCACGTTCGAGCGAGCGTCCGAGGACCAGGAAAAGCCAGCTTTCGTCGTGGCTCACCGTGGTGTCCGCGAGGCCCCTGACCATGGCTGTGCGTTCCAGGACCCAGTTGCAGAAGCGGTACGTGCCCACGACGTCCTTACGGTGCTGGTTCAGACCGTAGTACGTGGTGTTAAGGCTTTCCCATAATGAAGACGACACGGTCTCGCGTGCCCGCCTGGCATTCTCACGCGCAGCCCCGAGGGAACCGGCAATGGACGTGGCACTCGTCTTGTCATAGGCGAGGGCGTGAAGCAATTCCGGCAAGCCGAATTCCTCACTCTGCGGCCTGGCTCCCATGACAGCCAGAAGTTCCCTCGCTACGCTGCGTTGTTCCTCGAGCGGCAGGTGGTTCAGGCGTTCGAGGTGGACGTCCAGGATTCTGGCCGTGCCGTCGGCCCGCTCCACGTAACGGCCGATCCAGAAAAGGGATTCAGCAATACGGCTCAGCATGGGGCTGTGCCTCCTTCGGGTCCTGCGTTGTAACGATGGATGTATCCTGCTCCGGCACCACGGCGTGACGGATCACTGCTGCTGGTCCGATTGGCGGTCCCGCCAGTTGCTTTCGACGGGCCAGACCGAGACCTGTTCGCGGACCGTGATGGCGGACCGCGGCAGCTCGACGGCGGGCAGCCGCGGGGAGTCCGAGAGCACCCAGGTGTCCTTGGACCCGCCGCCCTGGGAGGAATTCACGATCAGCGAGCCCTCCTTCAAGGCCACCCGGGTCAGCCCGCCCGGCAGCACCCACACGTCATCGCCGTCGTTGACCGCGAACGGACGCAAGTCCACGTGCCGGGGCCCGAACTTCTCCCCCGAGAGCGTGGGCACGGTGGAAAGCTGCAGCACCGGCTGCGCGATCCAGCCCCGCGGATCCGCCAACACCCGCTTCCGCAACGCCTCCAGCTCCTCGGCCGAGGCATCAGGACCGATCACCAGGCCCTTGCCCCCGGACCCGTCCACCGGCTTGACCACCAGCTCCCCGAGCCGGTCCAGGACCTGCTCCCGGGCCTCCTTCTCCTCCAGCCGGAACGTCTCCACGTTCGCGATCACCGGCTCCTCATGCAGGTAGTACCTGATCAGGTCCGGCACGTAGGAATAGACCAGCTTGTCATCGGCCACCCCGTTGCCCACGGCGTTCGCGATCGTCACCCCGCCCGCCCGGGCCGCGTTCACGAGTCCCGGACACCCGAGCATCGAATCGGAGCGGAACTGCAGCGGATCCAGGAATTCGTCGTCGATCCGCTTGTAAATCACGTCCACCCGCTGTTCACCGGCCGTGGTGCGCATGTAGACCCGGTTACCGCGGCAGATCAGGTCCCGGCCCTCGACCAGTTCAACGCCCATCAACCCGGCCAGCAGCGTGTGCTCGAAGTAGGCGCTGTTGAACACACCGGGGGTCAAGACCACCACGGTGGGATCATCGACCCCGGAAGGCGCCGTCTTCCGCAACGCCGAGAGCAGACGGCGCGGGTATTCCTCGACCGGACGGATGTGCTGCTGCCCGAACGCCTCCGGCAAACCCTTCGCCATCGCCCGCCGGTTCTCCAGCACGTAGGACACGCCGGAAGGCACACGGACGTTGTCCTCCAGCACCCGGAAGGTGCCCGCCGCATCACGGACAACGTCGATACCGGACACGTGCACCCGCACGCCACCGGCCGGTTCGAAACCGTGCACGGCACGGTGGAAATGCGCGCTCGTGGTCACCAATGCCCGCGGCACCACGCCGTCAGCGACCACCGCCATCCGCCCGTAGACATCGTCCAGGAACGCCTCCAGCGCCCGCACCCGCTGCGCCACACCCCGCTCCAGCACATCCCACTCATCAGCCGGAATCACCCGCGGCACGATATCCAGCGGGAAGGGTCTCTCCTCCCCCGCATAATCGAACGTCACACCCCGGTCCAGGAACGTCCGCGCCATCGACTCGGCACGGGCGCTCACATCCGCAAGCGAAAGCTCGCGGAGAGCACCGTCCACCTGGCCGTAGGACTTTCGGGCAACGGTGCCCGGGGCGAACATTTCGTCGTAGGCGCCGGAACGGGCGGCGGCCTCGGAGTAATCCCGGAATAGCTCTGACATGGGATTCAGACAATCACCTTTTCGATTACGAACGCATTTCGCGTTCTGCATGTTGCGCAGTGGCACCGGCTGTAGCGCGGGGTTTGCTAGCTGCAAATATACCGGGCACGGCCGCATGGGCCGCCGGACGCGCCCGTGCGGTGCTGGTTGCGCTTGGCTCCTGGTTCCTTATTGCCCTCCTGGGCTGGGCGCCGTCTTCCTCATGATTAGATAGCTGGGTGTCGAATCACAACTTGGCGCGCGCTGAGGCCGCCACCCGTTCAGCCCTGATCAGCACTCACAGCTACGACGTCTCCCTTGACGTCCGCGAAGCCGCCGATGCCGGCGTACCGGGGTACACAAGCCGCAGCGTCATCAACTTCTCGGCCAAGCCTGGTTCGTCCACGTTCCTGGATTTCATCCACGGCGGTGTACACAGCGTCTTCCTCAACGGAAAGCGACTGGATGTCGCCGAGGTAGTGGACGGCGACAGGATCCACCTCAACAATCTCCAGGCCGAAAATCAGGTCACGGTCACCGGAACCGCCCTTTACAGCCGATCCGGCGAGGGCATGCACCGCTTTGTCGATCCCGCGGACGGACAGTGCTACCTCTACACGCAATACGAACCGGCGGATGCCCGCCGTGTGTTCGCGAATTTCGAGCAGCCGGACCTGAAGGCCGAATTCACCTTCCACATCATGGCTCCTTCTTCTTGGCAGGTGGCTTCCAATGGCGCCGAGCTCGCCCGGACGCAACTGACGAGCGATCCGGCGACGAGCCGCTGGGACTTCGCCACCACCAAGCGGATGTCCACCTACATCACCACGGTCCTCGCCGGTCCCTATTTCCGCGCCACGGACCAATGGAGCAAGACGCTCGACGACGGGACCAGCCTTGAGGTTCCCCTGGCGCTCTATTGCCGCGCATCCATGCAGGGGTCCTTCGATGCCGCCGGGCTTTTCCGGCTGACGAAGAACGGCCTGGAATTCTTCAACGATCTCTTCGACTATCCGTACCCCTGGGGCAAGTACGATCAGGCGTTCGTGCCCGAGTACAACCTTGGTGCCATGGAAAATCCCGGCCTGGTCACCTTCACGGAAAAGTACGTCTTCACCTCACGGGCCACCGATGCCCAGTACCAAGCCCGCGCCAACACCCTCATGCACGAGATGGCCCACATGTGGTTTGGCGACCTCGTGACCATGACCTGGTGGGACGATCTCTGGCTCAAGGAATCCTTCGCCGACTACATGGGTACCCTCGGCGTAGACAAGGCCACGGACTGGGACAGCGCCTGGGTGAATTTCGCGAACAAGCGCAAGTCCTGGGCATATCTGCAGGACCAGTTGCCCACGACCCACCCTATTGTCGCGGACATTCCCGACCTCGAGGCCGCCAAGCAGAACTTCGACGGCATCACCTATGCCAAGGGCGCATCCGTCCTCAAGCAATTGGTGGCCTACGTCGGATTCGAGGCGTTCATTGCCGGCTCGCGCCGCTACTTCAAGGATCACGAGTACGGCAACACCTCGCTGGCCGACCTCCTCCAAGCCCTGGACACAGCGTCGGGCCGGGACCTTGGAGCATGGGCCCGGCAGTGGCTGCAGACCTCCGGGATCTCCACCGTTGCGGCCGAGATCGCCGGAAACGGCGATGCCATGGCAACGGTCACCCTGCGCCAGGACTCCGTGGATCCCGTCACGGGCAAGCAAGAACACAGGCCGCACAGGCTCAGGATCGGTCTTTACAACTTTGACGACGGCGGCCAGTTGCTCCGCACGGAGGGCATCGAGCTCGACGTCGACGGCGCCGAAACCACGGTAGGGGCACTCGAAGGAAAGCCGCGCCCGGCCCTCCTGCTCGTGAACGACGACGACCTCAGCTATGCCAAGGTCCGCCTGGATGCGGGATCCGAAGCAACAGTACGTTCCTCCTTGGACCGCCTCAGCGACCCCATGGCCCGGGCGTTGTGCTGGACAGCCCTGTGGGATTCAGCGCGCGACGCCGTTACCCCGGCGGCGCTGTACGTCGCCGCCGTCGAACGCTTCGCCCCCGCCGAGTCAGGAATCGGCGTCCTCCTCAACGTTCTGGACAACGCGGTGACCGCCGTCGAGCGCTACATCCCGGCTCTGCAGCGGGATGAAGTCCGGGAGCGCCTGATGGCGGCCAGCGCGAGGCAGCTGCGGACCTCCGAGCCGGGCTCGGACCAGCAACTCGCGTGGGCCAGGGCCCTGGCCCAGTTGTCGCGCCATGATGGGGCTTACGTCGAGTTCCTCCGGGGCATTCTCTCCGGCAGCGTGACCGTGGACGGGCTGACGGTGGATGCGGATCTCCGGTGGAGCCTGTGGCAGGCGTTGGCAGCCAACGGAGCGGCCACGCTTTCGGAACTGGATGCCGAGCTAGCCCTGGACCACACCGCTTCCGGGCGCGAAGGCCATGCTCTGGCCGGAGCTGCCCGTCCCGATATTGACGTCAAGACCGGCGCATGGAATGCCGCGGTCAACGACACTGGGCTCTCCAATGAGATTCTGAGCGCCACAATCGCAGGTTTCTCCCTTGCCCCGTCCGGGCTCCTGGACGGCTTCACGGAACCGTACTTCGACTGCCTGGAGGATATCTGGCAGTCCCGGAGCATCGAGATCGCAAGCCGGATTGTGCGGGGCCTGTTCCCCGCGGCCCAGGATCTGCAGGCCGGGACGGCTCCGGGAGATCATCCTGTGCTTCGGCGCACGGACGATTGGCTTAGCGCCCACACGGCGGCTCCGCGTGCACTCCGGCGCATCATCATTGAGCAGCGAAGCCATTTGTTCCGCGCCCTGACGGCGCAAGCCGCCGGCGCTTCGCAACAAGAAGCTGTGGCACTGCAGCAGGGCTGACGCGGGAGCCGGCGTTGACGAGCTGGCCTTTGAACCAAGGAGATCGCCGGCATCGTCTTTAGATGCAAAGCCCGGCGCTCCGCATGGGCCTTTCCTGAGGACGGTCACCATGAAGATTCCTCGCCCCGTGCTTGCCGCCGCAGTGCTGAGCGCCAGCCTATTGCTCGGAGGCTGCTTCGGCGGACAACCCGCCGCTCCGGCACCCGCAAGCCCACCGGCGAGCACAACGCCCGCCCCAAGCGCGCCGTCGCCTGCACCGACGGCGACGCCGGTCGCGCCAACTACTACCCCGCCCGCCGTCGTTCCACCCCCAGCGCCGCCAACCGTCGTTCCGCCGCCTGTACAGGCGCCGCCAACCGTAGTCCGGCCTCCAGCACAGGCGCCACCCCACATGGTTCCGCCGCCCCCGCGGCACCCCAATGGCGGCGACCGCGACGGCGACGATAACGGCGGACCGGACGACGGCGATGGAAACCGCTAGCGCGCCAAGGCGCCACAGAACAACACTGTTCGCCGTGCTCTCCCTGGGCGCGGTTGCTGCGATGCTGGCCGTCGCAGCTTGCAGTTCGTCTGTTCAAAGCCCGGGGACAAGCACCGTGCAGTCTGCGGAGTTGCCGTTCGCGTGGTTCACGGCAGCTCCGGCCCCGGCAGGCTGGAGAACCATGGACCTTCCGGATGGCACCGGGGTCCTTTCAGTCCCTCCCGATGCGAGTCCTGCCGAAAGCGACCCCGGCAGCGTGTCCGCGACTGTGTCGTCGTCAACGGGCGAACTGCGGGTGTACCTCAACGCCACACCCCGGCAGGGCAGCGAGTCGCTGGACAATTGGAGCACCTTCAGGCTCGATCACTTGGCGGACGAGAACTCCTCGCCACCCACCAAAATCGCTGAACGCACCGGAATGGCTTTCCGCGGAGGCACGGGTTCCTGCGTGGAGGACAGCTACGTAACCCGCGTCGGCAACAACCGTTACCGTGAAATGGCTTGCCTCGTAGCGGGGAGCAAGGGCATCAGCGTCCTCATCGTGGCTGCTTCGGCCGATTCATGGCCGCTCTACGGTCCGGTCCTGGAACAGGCAGTGAACGCGTACCGGGCCGGGTAACTAGGGAACACCGGCAGTTAAGGGACACCGGCAGTTAAGGGGCACCCGGAGTTAAGGGACACGGTGCAGCCATTCTTCGGTACCGAACTTTGACTGCACCCGTTCCCGGGCTATTGCCAATTCGGCGTCGGTGATGCTGGACTCCGTGGCGCCGTAGCGCTCGGTGAAAACTTCCTGCATGGCTTTGATGATCTCTGTCCGTGCCAGGCCGGTTTGCCGGCGGAGTGGATCCACGCGCTTCTTTGCGCTGCGGGTGCCTTTGTCGGATAGTTTTTCCTTGCCGATGCGCAAGACCTCCACCATCTTGTCGGCGTCGATGTCGTAGCTCATGGTGACGTGATGCAGCATTCCGCCGTTGGCGAGGCGCTTTTGCGCGGCACCGCCGATCTTGCCCTGCTCGGTGGCGATGTCATTGAGCGGGACATAGAACGCGGTAATGCCCAGTTTTTCCAGGGCAGCCATGACCCACGCGTCCAGGAAAGCGTAGGAATCGGCGAAGCTGATGCCATCGACGAGGCTCTGTGGCACATAGAGCGAATAGGTAATGCAGTTGCCCGCCTCCATGAACATGGCTCCTCCGCCGCTGATGCGGCGGACCACCGTGATGCCGTGGCGCGCGACGCCGTCGGGATCCACCTCGTTGCGGAAGGACTGGAAGCTGCCGATCACCACCGACGGCTCTTCCCAGTCCCAGAAGCGCAGGGTGGGCTTGCGTAGCCCGACCCCGACCTGTTCGGTGAGGACCTCGTCCAGCGCTACATTGAGGTGGGTGGGAAGGACCGACGGCGGGATGACCTCCCACTGGTGGTCCGCCCACCCGCTCGCCTTGGACAGCGCCCTGCGGACAGCAACGGCGACGGCGTCGGCAGAGAAGCCGAACAGGACCGTGTCGGCGGGCAGTGCGGCGGTGACGGCGGCGGAAATCTCCGCCGGCGTCGAACTTTCCGGAAGGCCCGTGAGCGCCCGGTTGATGTCCAGCAGGGCCTCGTCCGGTTCGAGGAAGAAATCGCCGCTGAGCGAGACGTGCGCGAACCGCCCGTCCACGACGTCGAGGTCGACCACCACGAGTTTTCCGCCGGGGACCTTGTATTCGCCATGGAGCCGGGGTTCGTCTTGCTCGAAAGGCATGCTGGAAGTCATGGTTTCCATCCTGCCGGAAAACGCAAAAGCCCGCAGCCGCCGAAGGTACGGCAGGTGCGGGCTTTCACAGAAGCTTGGAGGTGAAGTTGATTACTTCTTGCCGCCGAAGCCCTTGAAGCGAGCGTTGAAGCGCTCGACGCGGCCTGCGGAGTCCATGATGCGCTGCTTGCCCGTGTAGAACGGGTGGGACTCCGAGGAGATTTCGACGTCGATGACCGGGTAGGTGTTGCCGTCTTCCCACTCGATGGTCTTGGAAGAAGACACGGTGGACTTGGTCAGGAACTTGACGCCGGAAGCCAGGTCGTTGAATACAACAGCTTCGTACTTCGGGTGGATATCAGACTTCATAATGGGACCTTTTGTTCACGCAGCTGGATTTTGCCAGCTGCCAGGTATGAATGGATTCGGTCCGCGCACCGCCTGCCGTTCATAACGGTTTTCCGGTGCCGGGCCAACAATCAATCATAGCGGAAACCGCAGGGCCAAACGAACCGAGGTCAGCCGCGGGGGCGGTCTCCTCATTGGCCGCGCCTGTCAGGAGTGCCTGCAAGTGTCCTGGCTAGTTTGCTTCCCTGTAGTCGTGGTGGACGTCGTTCGGCAGGGACTCTGCCTCGCGTGAGCGGAGTTCTGCTTTCAGCTTCCGCGTCTTCTGGATCTGTATTTCGTTGAGTATCAGAGGAATGAGCGCAAAGAGCGGGAAGACGAGCCGCCCGAAGACAGGGAGGTCTTCGAGAAAGATCGCCCAGAACACTGCGAAGCCGAATACAGCACTATAGATGTACCGGAAGACAAGCATGTTTCTCCTCGTGCGTTATGCGCAGTCGCGGGCTGGCATGGGTATGGCCCCGGCTCCAGGATTCCAAATCCTGAATCCGTAGCAACCCCACAGGAGAAGCCCTGAGCTGGACTGCCAGACGTTTCCGATGTTGCGGACGATGTCCTTGGCCGAGCCGAGGCCGACGAGGGAGCAGATGGCGGTGAAGACCTTCCCGACCCAGCCGGTGATGCCGACCAGCGTGCAGGAAGTGCCTGGGCCGGCCACAAGAATCGAGGCCGTCATCTTGCGGATGGTGTCAGCCTCCCAGCCGTACATGGCGACGACCGGGTATGGAATCCACTGGATCGAGGGATCCGCGACGATTGGATAGGCAGCACCGTTGGTGTTGACGTGCTGGGTGATTTTGGACCCGTTGACGGTATACGACGTCGGGAGCTTCTTGCCGTTGGAGTCGAGTGCCCATGGGGCACTGATGAATGGAATCACGATGCGGCGGACTGGTTGCGGAGCTGCACGCCGCCGTCGTTGGTGAGTTCTGCGACGTACCCGTCCGGGATCGACATGGAGAAGTCCGCGGAAGACTTGCCCCGGTCGAGGACCATGATCATGCTCTGGGTATCTTTGGTGCGGGCGACCACGGAGTTTTGCACGTCGTCGGCGGCGATGGCGGCGCCGAGTGGTTCGGCTTCGCCGTGGACTCTCGCAGTCCCGACCATGGCACCCTGCTTCTTGACGACGGCGTCGCCCTTGAGAAGGCCGGAAGCCTTGGCGGTGATCCTCTTGACCGTCTGGACCGCGTCCTTGACAGACTGCTGTTCGGCGGCATTGGCAGGTGCGGCGAGGCCGACGGACGCGATCAGAACTGCCGCTGCCGCGGTTCCCCTGAGCAACTTCTTCAGTGCATTCATCAAGTTGTCCCCTAACCTCGGATTGACTTGGAATCAGCAACACCAAAGGTGATAGCCGTCTTTCACTTTATTTTGCGGCGTCGACGGAAACGTCATCCTCGGGGACTAGATTGTGCGCCGATTCGGTTTTGCCTGGTCCACCTATCGGATGAGCCGGATAACGACGCTCAGACCCTTCGCGCCGCAGGCGTGCCCGACCGGGGCAGAGCGCCGGCTGTTGCTTGGCTCGCCCGTCTAGTGTTCGACGGGTCGGAATCGCGGGCTCGAGTTGGCGAAGAGACAGCAGACCCCAGCCAAAGAATCATGCTGCACTTTGTCTCAGAAGTCCGCATGTGGAGCGGTGGATCCCACTTCAGCTGTACGAGGCCACGCCGACTTGCGCCGAGATCGCAATGGAGGGTCTGAGCGGCTAACGCGCCAGCCGGGTCTCCTCCTCCAAGTGGCCGAGCTTGTCCGGGTTCCGCATGGCGAAGATCCGTGCGATCCTGCCGTCCTCCACCACCAGGCTGATGAGTGACGGACCGCCTGCTTCGTCGTCGATCCGGATGCCGAGGCCGCCGTTGAGCCAAAGCAGAGCGATTTTCGGGTTGAGCGCGGCCTCCGGGAAGGACCGCAGCAGATTTGTTACCTTCTTCGCACCGTACACGGGCACCCGAACCGCCTGCGCGAGGCCGCCGCCGTCGGCGATGAGTACGACGTCAGGCGCCAACACATCCATCAAGCCCTGTACATCCCCGGTGGTGACCGCCGCCAGGAACCGTTCGACGACTTGCTGCTGCTCGCTGCGGTCCACGCGCATGCGGGGGCGGCGGGCGGCCACATGAGAGCGCGCACGGCTGACGATCTGGCGCACGGCCGCCGCTGACTTGCCGACGGCCTCGGCAATCTCTTCGTAGGGCACGTCGAAAACCTCCCGTAGTACGAAGACCGCCCGCTCCACAGGGGTGAGCGATTCGAGAACCGTGAGCATGGCGATCGAGACGCTTTCGGCCAGTTCCACGTCCTCGGCGACATCCGGCACGGTGAGCAGGGGCTCGGGCAGCCATTCCCCGACGTAATCCTCCCGCCGTCGTGACAGCGCGCGGAGGCGGTTGAGCGCCTGGCGGGTGACGATACGGACGAAATAGGCCCGCGGGTCACGTACCTCCGCGCGGGCTCCGGCGCCCAGGTCAGACCACCGCAGCCAGGCCTCCTGCACCACGTCCTCGGCATCGGCGGCGGAGCCGAGCATTTCGTAGGCGACGGTGAAGAGCAGGCTGCGATGGGCGACGAAATGGTCCAAGCTGTCGGTGGCGCCGGAGCTACTCATGCCCGCCACGCTACCGCGCACCGCTTCGTGCCGCGAGCGGCTTCAAACCACAGGCATCCGCGAAACCCTCGGACTCAATGCCGAGGGCGACATTGCCGCGGGTCGTGAGGTTGGCAAAGCTGATAACGCTGGTCAGCTCAACCAGGGCCGGTGCGCCGAGCTGCTCCAGCAGCCGGGCAGCGAGCTCGTCAGTGACCGTTACGGGGGTCGTGCTCATCGCTTCGGCATATTCCAGCACGTCCCGCTCCAGGGGCGTGAAGACCCCGGAATCACGCCAGCGCGGGATCTGCTGTGCCTTTTCCAGGTCGAGGCCGTGGTTGTGGGCCATGAAGTAGTTGTAGTCCAGGCACCACGTGCAACCGATGAGTGAGGCCACGGCCATGTGCGCGTAGGACTTCAGCGACTCGTCACAGCTGTTCCACTTCTGCAGCTTCTGTCCAAAGCCCATGGATGCCTTGAGAACGGGCTGGTTGTGCCACATGACGCCCAGCGATTCCGGGACTTTGCCAAACATCTTCGCGCTGAACTTCTTGATGAGTGCGCCGTAGAAACCGGTGATCTCTGCGGCCGGGATCCTGCTGGTCATGACTCCTCCTGCGGGTCGGTTCTGGGTCCTACGACATGAAGACACCGCCCGCGCCCGATCTGTGACAGTGACGCCGTGAAGCCAGAGGGCGGCGTCCACCTGATCTGATAACTGTCCCCGCCCGCGTAGCCTAGGGCTAACGATTATTGGGGGGAACCAGTGAATTTAAGTCCAGCCTTCAGTGTTATTGGGGTTCTGTACGCGATCGTCACGTTCGTGCTGGCCGGACTGGCGGTGTACGCCCTGGTCCTCGTCATTGTTTTCCTTCGGCTGCGGATCGCCGAGCTGAAGCAGGCGGCACGGCGCAAAGACGATCCCCTGCGGTGATGACTCGAGCAAGCGAATGACCCGGTCAGGACGCGTCAGGGCTGCCATGGGATATGGCGACGGACACAGCGAGCAGCTGATCGGGAAGGTGCTCACCGATCGGCAGGAGCCGGTGGTCGTCGCGACCAAGGCCTCGCCGAAGAACAGGCAATGGCCCGCGGCGGCCGATACGCCGGTCTCGGAGGCCTTCCCCAAGGGCTATCTCCGCGAGTGCACCGAGGCGAGCCTCGCACGGCTCGGCACGGACAGCATCGACGTGCAGCAGATGCATGTCTGGGCACCCTGACCCGACTCAGATTTTCCTGCCTGCCGTTCGTTACCTCGTCGCGTAGAAGGCCACAGCCGACGACGCAGCAACGTTCAGCGAGTCGACGCCGTTCAACATCGGAATCGTCACTCGGGCATCAAGTAATTGATCTGTCTCGGGCTTCAGCCCGTCGCCTTCGGTTCCGAAAACCAGCACCAGGTTTTGATGATCCTGGGCCACCAGCTCATCCAGAGTGATGGCCCCCTCCCCCAGGGACATGCCTGCCACGAAGTAGCCCGCCTCTTTCAGCTGTTCGATGCTAGCCGGCCACGGGTCGATCCTTGTCCACGGCACCTGGAAAACGGTGCCCATACTGACCCTGATCGAGCGCCGGTACAACGGATCGGCACACTGAGGCGTCACAAGCACGGCGTCAACGCCAATGGCCGCGGCTGACCTGAACACGGCTCCGACATTCGTATGGTCGGTAAGGTCCTCAAGCACTGCGATCCTTGATCGCCCTCGTGCACGAACGCAATCGGCGAGAAGTTCTTCGAGGGGCACGGGCGCGGGCCGGTGCATGGCTGCCATGGCACCGCGGTGCAGGTGGAATCCGGTGATTTCCTCAAGCAGGGAAGACTTGCCGATATAGACCGGCACCTCGGGGAACTGTTGGAAAACGTCGTCGAGGTCTTCCAGCCATTTCTCCGCGAGGAAGAAGGAACGGGGCTGGTGCCCGGCTGCGAGGGCGCGTCTCAGCACCCGTGACGACTCTGCGATGTACATGCCTTCCACGGGCTCGCGGAGCTTGCGGAGGTGGACATCCGTCAGTTGCGTGTAGTCGGAAACACGCGGGTCGTCGGCGGTTTCGAGGTAGTGGAAAGTCACGGGTTCCTATTTCAGCAGGTTGGCGATCATGAAGCCGAGGGCCACGATGCCGAGCGCGAAGATCACGATGCGCAGCGCGAGGGGCTTCAGGCGCCGGCCCACTTTGGAGCCCACCAATCCGCCGATCAACGAACTGACCGCAATGACGGCCACCACCGGCCATTCGATCCGGCCAAAGGCAAACAGGAGGTAGGAGCACGCTGCCACCACGTTGACGGCCAGCACGAGGATGTTCTTCATCGCGTTGGCGTTCTGGATGGTGCCGGTCATGAAGACACCCAGAATGCCGACCAGCAGGATGCCCTGGGCCGCCACGAAATAACCGCCATAGACCCCTGCGAGGTACACCAGGACCACCAGGACAACGGTGTGGCGCTTGTCATGAATGGCGTGCTCCGGGTTGCCTGCCCGGTCCTGCACCCACCGTTGGAGTTTGGGCTGGAAAAGCACCATGAGCAGCGCGACGACGATCAGGATGGGAGCGGCGTAGTAGAAGACCTTCTCCGGGAGGTGCAGCAGCAGCCAGGCACCCGTGATGCCGCCGAGCAGCGACGCGGGCAAGAGCCTGAGGAGTTGCCGGCCACGGCCCCTGAGTTCGTGGCGGTAGCCCCAGGCCCCTGTCACGTTGCCTGCCACAAGCCCCATGGCGTTGCTGATGGTCGCGGTGACGGGTGCGTAGCCCAGGGCGATGAGGACCGGGAACGTGACCAGCGTGCCGGAGCCGACCACGCTGTTGATGGTTCCGGCCCACAAGCCCGCGAAAAAAATCAGGATGCCGTTAAGGATCTCCACTGCTTTTCGCTGCCCCGGCCTAGCGGCGGGCGGTGGCCGTGTAGCGGCCGGAGTTTTCGGTCACGTCCAGGGGCAGGCCGAAGGTGTTGCTGAGGTGTTCTGCGGTGAGGACTTCCTCGATGGGTCCTGCGGCAACCACCCCGCCGTCGCGAAGCAGCATGGCGTGGGTGAATCCCGGAGGAACCTCTTCAAGGTGGTGCGTGACAAGGACCATTGCCGGAGCGTCCTCGTCGCGGGCGAGCTCACCGAGTTTGTGGACGAGCTCTTCGCGTCCGCCAAGGTCCAGGCCGGCTGCCGGCTCGTCGAGCAGGAGCAGCTCCGGATCGGTCATGAGGGCCCGGGCGATCTGCACGCGCTTGCGCTCACCTTCGGAAAGCGAGGAGAAGGAGCGGTTCAGCAGCGGACCCATGCCCCACTCATTGAGGAGACCGAAGGCCCGGCGCTCGTCGTCGCGCTCGTACCCTTCGCGCCAGCGGCCGGTCACACCGTAGGCAGCGGTGACCACGACGTTCAGCACGTTTTCCTGTTCCGGGATCTGGGTGGCCAAGGCCGCGGAGGAAAGGCCGATGCGCGGACGGAGCTCAAACACGTCCACGCGGCCAAGCGTCTCGTCAAGGATCCCGGCTTTCCCGCTGGTGGGATGCATCCGTGCGGCGGCGATCTGGAGCAGAGTGGTCTTGCCGGCGCCGTTGGGACCGAGGATGACCCAGCGTTCGCCTTCATTGACCTGCCAGTCAACCTTGTCCAGCAGGGTCTTGGTACCTCGGACAACGCTGACGGAAGCCAATTCAAGAACATCACTCATAGGAGTAGACACTAGGACAAAAACGGGGGCGATTGATAACCGAAACTTCGGTCACACTGTTTGCGCGCCGCCATGAATGAAACAGGAATTCGGGCGGCGGTTCCGCCCTCGCTAAGATTGCAGCCATGAGTTCGAACTTGACCGCGGTCAGCTATGGCGTGAATTTGTCCCCTTCGGAGCTTGAACACCTGCGCAAGGTGCTGTCCGGATCGGGGGCTTCCTTCACGTCGGAGTCGCGTTCGGGCGACGAGCGCTTCGGGGTCTACACCATGGGCCTGGCCGTTGACGGGGCTACCGTCGCCGATTTATCAGGCATCCGGCGCAGGGTCGCCGAGGCCGCCGCACCGGGCATGGACACGGCGATCGTCGCCGACGCGCTGCGTGACGCATCGCGCAAGCTGCTGATCATGGATGTGGACTCCACCCTGATCCAGCAGGAAGTGATCGAACTGCTTGCCGCACATGCCGGCAAACGCGAGGAAGTAGCGGCCGTCACGGAGGCCGCGATGCGCGGCGAGCTGGACTTCGCACAAAGCCTTCACGCCCGGGTGGCGGTCCTCGCAGGCCTGCCGACCGCCGTCGTCGACGCCGTCCGCGCCGAGGTGCGCCTCAGCGAGGGGGCGGCCGAACTCGTGGCTGCATTCAAGGCCGCCGGCCATGCGGTGGCGGTGGTGTCCGGTGGCTTCAACCAGATCCTGCGGCCTATCGCTGAGGAACTCGGGCTGGACTACTGGATCGCAAATGAACTTGAAATCGTTGACGGCTTCCTCACGGGCAAAGTCGTTGGCGACGTGATCGACCGCGCCGCCAAGGAGAAATACCTTCGCGAGTGGGCAGCCGCCGAGGGAATCGACCTGGAGCACACCATTGCCGTGGGTGACGGCGCGAATGACCTCGACATGCTGGGCGCTGCGGGCATCGGTGTGGCGTTCAACGCCAAGCCTGCCGTCCGGGCGGTAGCCGATGCCGCCATCAACATGCCGTACCTGGACGCCGTCCGGCATATCGCCGGCGTTTAGGCGGGAATTCACGCGCAACGAAGAAACGGCCCGGGACTGTGTCATTCAGACAGTCCCGGGCCGCTTCTTGATGCGCTAAAGGGTGATCAGGCGCTCTTGCCGAAGTAGTCGGCGCCGCCGACGTATTCGGTGTGGCCGCTCTCGACGTCGGCCGTGACCATCTTTGCCACCTCGGCGGCGAATTCCTCCACCGAGTACAGCTTGCCGGACTCGGCCCGGCGGGCCTCAATGGCGCCCGGGTTGGAGCGGTCCAGCAAGGTGGCCGTCACGGTGCCCTCGATCATGTCGCCGGAAACCACGACGAGCGAGATGCCCTTGTCGGCAAGGTCCGGGAGCAGTCCGCGCAATGCGTCTTCGCCGGCGCGCTTGCTGCGGGCTACGGGCTCGTACTCGGGCATCGTAGGCACGGTCTCGACGAAGTGCGCCTGGTGGCTCGTGACGAACACCACGCGTGAACCTTCCGGCATCAACGGAACTGCCGCGTTGAGCATGTTGATCTGGGCATCGCGGTTCAGCTTGAGGGCGTAGTCCTCCTCCATGCCGGATTCCATGCCGCCGGAAGCGTTGAGCACGAGGACGTTCAGCGAACCGAATTCCTCCATGGCCGCGCTGGCCAGCGCCTGGACGCCTTCCTGGGTGGTCAGGTCCGCGCCGACGGCTACAGCGCGGCCGCCGCTTGCTTGGATCTCGCCCACTACCTTGTTGGCCCGGGGGGCCTTCTGGCGGTAATTGACGACGACGGCGGCGCCCTCGCCAGCCAGGATCTTGGCTACTTCAGCGCCGATGCCGCGTGAAGAACCGGTGACGATTGCCGTCTTGTTGTCCAGCAGTCCCATTCATGCTCCTTTATTCAAAACGTCCAACTTGTTCAAAACATCCAAGATCTATTGGTCCCGAGTCAATCATGCCAGCGGGATTGGTGATCTAGTGGCCCATGCCCAGGCCGCCATCCACGGGGATGACGGCACCGGAAATGTATGCGGCTTCGTCACTGGCAATCCAGCGGACCACGTTGGCGACCTCGGAGGCCTCTGCAAAACGGCCGGCCGGAACACTCGCCAAGTAGGCTTTCTGGGTGTCTTCGGGAAGCTCCGCGGTCATGTCGGTGTTGATGAAACCCGGTGCGACCACGTTCGCCGTGATGCCCCGGCTGCCGAGTTCCCGGGTGAGGGAACGGGCAATGCCCACCATGCCGGCCTTCGAGGCCGAGTAATTGATCTGTCCCGGGGCACCGTAGAGGCCAGACACGGAAGAGATCAGCACAACCCGGCCCTTGCGCAGGCGGATCATGCCCTTCGAAGCCCGCTTGATGACCCGGAAGGCACCAGTGAGGTTGGTGTCGATGACGGAGGTGAAGTCGTCCTCGCTCATGCGCAAAAGCAGGGTGTCCTTGGTGATTCCCGCGTTGGCTACCAAAACCTCAACAGGTCCGTGGGCGGCCTCGACTTCCTTGAACGCGGCATCGAGGGAAGCCTCGTCGGTCACATCGGCCTTGACGCCAAGGATGCCCTCGGGAAGGGGCGTTTCGCTGCGGTACGTCACGGCGACCTTGTCACCGTTGGCGAGGAATGCCTCTGCGATAGCCAGGCCGATGCCGCGGTTTCCGCCCGTGATGAGGACACTGCGGGCGGTTGATACTGCTTCAGACATGCTGCTCTCCAGAGTTCCGCGGCAGCACCGTGCCGCTTGAAAGTGGGTGATTTCCTGCATCGATCTTAGCCGCCGCGAGCCTCCGGCCGCGGGTAGCTGCGCCCGGCGCGGTTTGGGAGGCCCGTTCGGGGGTGAGAGAATTGAGGGAAGCCGTTGGAGCGTGATGAATCAGCCGTGACAAGAGATAGCAGTCCCCTGCAGGCACCCGGGGACCCGGACGCCGTTTCAGGCGACCCCGTGGTGCACAGCATTACCGACGCCGCTGCCGCCCACTCGGACGACATGCGCGAACGAATGATCAAGTATGCCGTGGCGATGGGTATCCGCTTGGTGTGCCTCATCCTCATTTTCGTGGTCGATGGCTGGTTCAAGATCATCGCCGTCGCAGGGGCCGTGTTTTTGCCTTGGATTGCCGTAGTGATCGCCAATGGCAGCGACAAGGCCGAAGTACACAGCGACGCCTTGTTGGACTACGTCCCGGCCGCGGAGCTGGAAGCGTCACCCGATGAAGGGGAGCCGGCCGCAGCGCCCGTCACCATCTTGGAGGGCGAACTCATCGACGACGACGCCCGCCAAGATGCCTCCGGCCCGGAGCCGGATGACACCACCGGCGGCAAGCACCACTATCCGTTCAGCGGGGAAGAACAGGCGGCTTCATGAACATCTTCACTTTGGGCGGGCTTGGGCTAGAGAGTGAGCAACATGCCGGCCAGGGCGAGACGCCTGCGGCTGTGTGCTCACGCAAGGCGTGCCGCGCGGATGCCACGTGGCAGCTCCTCTGGAACAATCCCCGTATCCACGCTCCCGAACGCCGCAAGGTGTGGCTGTCCTGCGAGGAGCACCGGGAATGGTTGGAGGACTACCTGCAGACCCGCGGCCTTTGGAAAGAGACATTACCTTTCGACAAGCCCACTGACCCAGGCGAGGCCCGCTGAATGTACCGCTTTCTTTTTTCCAGCAAATGGCTGGGCTACTTTGTCTTGGCCGTGATCTTCGCCACGGGTTGCGTTTTGCTGGGCCGCTGGCAAATGGACCGCAGGGCCGAGACGTTGGCGGAAATCAATCGTGTCGTCAACAACTATTCGGCCACTCCCCTTCCCTTCTCTGCTGCCAAGGCGGAGTTCCAGTCTTTGGATCCCGAACGGGAATGGGCGCAAGTTGAGCTGCACGGAAGGTACGACGTTTCGGGACAACGAGTCGTCCGTAACCGTCCCCTCAACGGCCAGCCGGGTTACGAGGTAGTGGTCCCGTTCCGGTTGTCGAGCGGCGAAGCGGTTGTGGTTGATCGCGGGTGGCTGCCCATCGGAAACAAGACTCCCGGCCACCCCGACAGCATCCCGGCCCCGCCGGCCGGGGAGGTCACCGTCGTCGTACGATTGCAGGCTTCGGAGGCCGACCTAGGGCGTGGCGCCGTCGATGGCCAGCTGCAATCGATCGATCTTCCTTCCTACGCCACGGAACTTGGCTATCCCATCATGACCGGTGCCTACGGGCAGCTCGCCACAGAGTCGCCGGCTGTCCAGGTGATGCCCGCGCCGTTCGCCAAGCCGGCCACGGACGAGGGTACCCATCTCTCCTACTCCTTGCAGTGGTTTGCCTTCGGCGTGCTCATGTTCGTCGGTTTCGGCTACGCGGCCCGGCAACAGGCCCGCAATGCCCGGATTGATGCCGAGGACGAGGAAGAAGAGCTAAGCGCGATTCCTCGCCGCAAGGAGCCCGCGCCACGGAAATCAAAGCGGCCAACGGCCGAAGAAGAGGAAGACGCCATCCTGGATGCACAAGGCTACTGAGATGGTCCCGGCACCCGTGCTGAATGTGAAGTCGGCCCTGACCGCGGCCGGCGCCCAAGACACGGTGCGCACGTTCGACGACGAAGTCCCCACCGCGGCCGCGGCGGCTTCGTTGCTGGGTTGCGATGTTGCGGCCATCGCCAACAGCCTGGTGTTCGAGCTTGACGGCGCTCCCCTGTTGATTCTCGCGAGCGGGGCCGCGAAGGTGGACACCGCCCTGGTGGCGGCGTCCTTGGGGACGGCCAGGATCCGCCGGGCAAGCCCTGACTTTGTCTTTGAGCACACCGGCCAGGCCGTAGGCGGCGTAGCTCCCGTTGGACACCCGCAGCCCATTCGAACCATCCTCGATATTTCGCTCCAGGAGCATCCACTGCTCTGGGCAGGCGCGGGTGACCATAACTCGATGTTCTCCATCAGTTACAGCGAGCTCCAACGGATTACGGCCGCCCAGCCCTTGAAGGTCCGCTGAGGCGTTAGTCTCCCGCGGTTATGATCCGGTTGGTCATTGACCCGCGGGTCATTGATCCGCCGCGGCCTGGGGCTAGGCTGTGAGCATGGCTGAATACACCTACGTCACGTACATCGAAGGAACCCCGGACCAGATTTGGACGGCACTGACGGACGAAGCCCAAAGCGCTGAGTACTGGGGCCACGCCAATGTCTCGGACTGGAAGGCAGGTTCACGCTGGGAACACCGGCGCACGGACGGCTCCGGAACGGCCGACGTCGTGGGAACCATCCTGGAGGCAACCCCGCCGGCGCGCCTTGTGAACACGTGGGAGGATCCCGCGGTTCCAGCAGTGGTGAAGCCCGACGTAGTCACCTTCACCATCGAGTCACATGACGGCATTGCCAGGCTCACGGTCCATCACAGGAACATCGCGGACGACGAACAGTTGGCGATTGCAGGCCGCGGCTGGTCGGCGGTCCTGTCCAATCTGAAAAGCTACATCGAACTAGGCCGGCCACTTGCCTCCGTGCCGTGGGAAATGCCCTGAGGCGATCGCCTAAGCGAGGGTGATGAGGTCCAGGTAGTCTTCGTTCCAGTGGTCCTCGACGCCGTCCGGAAGCAGCACCACGCGTTCCGGGTTCAGAGCCTCCACGGCGCCTTCATCGTGGCTGACGAGCACGACGGCGCCGGAATAGTTCCGCAGTGCGCCGAGGATCTCAGCGCGGCTGGCCGGGTCGAGGTTGTTGGTGGGCTCGTCCAGGAGCAGCACGTTGGCGCTCGAGGCCACGATCGTGGCGAGGGCCAGCCGCGTCTTCTCACCACCGGAAAGCACACCCGCCGGTTTGTCGACGTCGTCGCCCGAGAACAAGAAGGAACCGAGGATCCCGCGGACCTCTGCGTCCTTCATGTCCGGAGCTGATGAACGCATGTTCTCCAGGACGGTGCGGTCGTGGTCCAGGGTTTCGTGTTCCTGTGCGTAGTAGCCCACTTTGAGCCCGTGGCCCGGGACGATCTCGCCGGTGTCCGGCTTGTCCACCCCTGCAAGCATCCGCAGGAGGGTGGTCTTGCCCGCACCGTTGAGGCCGAGGATGACCACCTTGGAGCCGCGGTCGATTGCCAGGTCCACATCGGTGAAGATTTCCAAGGAGCCGTATGACTTGCTCAGGCCTTCCGCCGTGAGCGGAGTCTTGCCGCACGGAGCAGGATCCGGGAAACGCAAAGCCGCTACGCGGTCATGCTCGCGGACTGCTTCCAGGCCGCCAAGCAGCCGTTCGGCACGCTTCGCCATGTTCTGCGCCGCAACGGCCTTGGTGGCCTTGGCCCGCATCTTGTTGGCCTGGTCCATGAGGACCTGGGCCTTCTTCTCGGCGTTGGCGCGTTCTCGCTTGCGGGCGCGCTCGTCGGTTTCACGCTGTTGCAGGTAACGCTTCCAGCCCATGTTGTAGAAGTCGATCTGCGCCCGGTTGGCGTCCAGGTGGTAAACCTTGTTGACCGTGGCTTCGAGGAGCTCCACGTCGTGGCTGATCACAATCAGCCCGCCCTGATGGCCCTTGAGGAAGTCACGGAGCCAGGTGATGGAGTCTGCGTCGAGGTGGTTGGTGGGTTCGTCGAGGAGGAGCGTTTCGGCGTCCGAGTAGAGGATCCTGGCCAGCTCCACGCGGCGGCGCTGGCCGCCGGAAAGTGTCTTGAGAGGCTGGTTCAGGAGCCGCTCGGGAAGGGCCAGGTTGGAGGAGATAGCTGCGGCTTCGGCTTCGGCGGCATAACCGCCTCCTGCGAGGAACTCGGCTTCCAAGCGGTCGTAGCGGTTCATGGCTTTGCGCTGGACCGTTGCGTCTTCGCTGGACATGTCCGTTTGGGCTTGCTTTAGCTTGCCCACCACCACGTCGAGCCCGCGGGCGGAAAGGATGCGGTCCCGTGCCAGCTGTTCCATGTCCGGGGTCCGCGGATCCTGGGGCAAGTAGCCAATCTCACCACTGCGGGCAACCTTGCCTGCCGCGGGCAGTCCCTCGCCGGCAAGAACGCGGGTGAGGGTCGTCTTGCCTGCGCCGTTCCGGCCCACCAGACCGATTTTGTCCCCCTTATCCACGCGGAAGCTCACCTGGTCCATGAGCAGGCGGGCGCCGGCGCGCAGTTCGAGTTCCTGGACGGTAATCAATTCGGGGGATGCCTTTCAATGGGGAACACCCGCAGCACCGGAGGTCAAGGCGCGGCTGAAGTGGAGGGGCCGAACAAACGGCCTTTACGATTCTACCGCCCACCGGGTCCCACACTCGCCAGCGCCAGGGCAGGGCGCGGATGGCCCTGAAATAGTAAGCACCCTTGCTACTATTTTCGGCGCATGGTTAGGTGAAGGTAGGACGATTGCAAGGGAGGCTCTCGATGAGCAGTGCAACAGGATCCGATGGCAAACACGTCCGGGCCGACCGCGGCCAGGATGAAGTCCCATATGCCGCCGAACCACGGAGCGACCGGGTAGACGGTGTACGTGGAAACGGCCCCGGTTACGTTGACCGTGGCTACGTTGACCGTGGCTACGTTGACGAAACGAGCAGCTATCCCGTGGTTCCCGCAGCTTCCGAGCCGGGCGCGGCCACCCGTGAGACCGTCATCGCCCGCGAAAAGGAGCAGTTCGGCGGAATCAAGATTGGCTCTGCCTTCTTCGGCTGGCTGACCGCCACGGGGATGGCCGTGCTGCTGGTCGCCCTCCTTGCGGCGGCGGGGATCGCTGTCGGGCTCGCCAACAACGCGAACGTCAGTGATGCAGTGAACCTGGCATCTTCGCAGCCCGTAGGCATTGCGGGGATCATCGCGCTCCTGGTGATCCTGTTCCTCTCCTATTATTGCGGCGGCTACGTTGCCGGACGCATGGCCCGGTTCAACGGCGTCAGGCAAGGGCTCATGGTCTGGTTTTGGGCAATTATCGTCGCCGTGCTGGTGGCGTTGCTGGGCTTGCTCGCCGGACCGCGGTTCAATATCCTCGCCAACGTGAACAGCTTCCCGAGGATTCCCGTGAATGAGGGACAGCTCAGCACAACCGGCATCATCGCCGCCGTCGTGGTGGCAGCAGTGACCCTCGCCGCCGCGGTATTGGGCGGACTGGCCGGCATGCACTACCACCGGAAGGTGGACCGCGCGGGCTTCACCCCAACAGCAGAGGACGTCGAGGCGTAGCAACGGCGGCTCCGGCCCAGCTGCGCCGCTCTTTGTACCTTGGGCCCAAGGCCTTGCCATGCTGCTCGTGGAGACCCTACAAAATGCCGTGTCAGACCGCTCTGTAGTGTCGGTTCCAGGGGATTCACTCCGCCCCAGGCACAGACAGGACACACCATGAGCAGCACCGAAACCGCTTCCACGCGGGGAACCTCTCCCCGCACGCGCTGGACGTCCACGGACATCGGCCTCATCGCGGTATTCGCGGCCCTCGTGGCCGCCTCAACGCTGATTCCAGGCATTCCGGTCGGCGCCTTGGGCGTGCCGATCACCCTGCAGACCCTTACCGTCATCCTGACGGGACTCGTACTCGGCGGCGGGCGGGCTTTCGCCGCCGTCGGCCTTTACACCCTGCTCGGTTTCGCGGGACTGCCGATCTTCAGCGGCGGCCGGAGCGGGCTCGGTATCCTGGCGACGCCGTCGGCCGGCTACATCATCGCCTTTCCCTTGGCGGCGGCCGCCACCGGCTGGCTGGCAGCGATCGTGATCCGCAAGACCGTCAAGTACCGCGCCGTTTTCCTGTTTGCCGCAGCCATGATCAGCACCATCGTCCTCATCCACGGCCTCGGAGTGCTTGGCTTCATGGTCAATGGCAAGTTCGACTTCGCCAAGGCAGTCCTCGCCGACCTGCCGTACTACCCCGGGGATACCATCAAGAACGTCCTGGCGGCGATCATCGCCGTCTCGCTCCACAAGGCCTTCCCGGACATCCTGGTCCGCCGCGTCAAGTAGAGCGGGAACAATCAGTACATGAACACCATCATTCTCAGCGAAGTCTCAGTGCGCGTAGCCGTCGATGGCAGCCCGGCGCCCAAGACTTTGCTGCAGGACGTCTCGTTGGAACTCACAGAGCGACGCATCGCGGTCATCGGGGCCAACGGCTCGGGAAAGTCCACCCTGCTGCGCTTGCTCAACGGCTTGGTGGTTCCCAGCGAAGGTACCGTCAGCGTCAACGGCGCCGACAGCTTGCGGGACGTACGCCAGGTCCGCAGCCAGGTGGGCTTCGTCTTCACCGATCCCCTGTCGCAGCTGGTCATGCCTACGGGCCGGGAGGATGTTGAACTCTCCCTGCGGCGTTCCGTCAAGAACTCCAAAGAGCGCGCGGCCCGGGCGGAAGCTGTGCTGGAACGGTTCGGGCTCCTGGACCTCGCCGACCAGAGTATTTACGAGCTCTCCGGCGGAGAACGGCAGCTGCTCGCCCTCGCCGCCGTCCTCGCGGTGAACCCCGCCGTGCTGGTCCTCGACGAGCCTTCAACGCTGCTGGACCTGCGCAACCGGGAACTGCTGAGGCGAACCCTTGCAGGCCTGGAGCAACAGATCATCATGTCCACCCACGATCTCGATCTTGCCCTCGAAGCCGATCGCGCCTTGGTGGTGGATTGCGGACGGATAGTGTTCGACGGCGGAGCAGCCGACGCCGTCGAACACTACCGCGCGCTGTGCGTAGCTGAATCCCTCCAAGGCAAGGTGCAGGCGACGTGAGGGGCCGCGGGGTGCTGATCCCCAACTATGTGCGGGGCGAATCGATCGTGCACCGCACGCCGCTGTGGCTCAAGTTCCTGCTGGTTGCCGGCTGCGGCTTGGCATCGTTCCTGATCGTGGACTGGCTTGTCTCGGCGGCGGTCCTCGCAGTGAAGTGCGGACTCTTCCTGCTGAGCGGTGCCGGATTCAAACGGCTCGCCCGTTCCGTGTGGCTCGTGACGCCCATCCTCGTTGCGATCGGCGCCTTCCAATGGTGGCAGCTTGGCGGCCCCGTTGCCGCGCGGATCGTGCTCAATGTGCTTGTCTGCGTCGTCGCGGCGTCGGTGCTGACCGTCACGACTCCCGTGCAGGCATTGCTGGACGGGGTGGTTGCCCTGTCCAAGCCGTTCAAGCGTTTCGGGGCGGACCCTGAGCGCTTCGCCCTGACCATCGCCATCATGCTGCGCAGCCTTCCGTTCATTGCCGGCGCGTTCTCCGATGTCCGTGACTCAGCCCGGGCAAGGGGGCTTGAACGCAATCCCCGCGCCCTGGTGTTGCCGGTGTTCATCACCACGGTTGCCTATGCGCGGCAGACCGGCGACGCCTTGGCCGCGCGCGGCCTTGGCGACCCCGAAGACTAATCGGCCGTCAACTGCGCGTACTGGAACATCGCTGCCGTGCCCATTCCACCTGCGATGCTGATCATCGCCAGCGCCAGGCTCTCCCGGCCTGGCTGATCTTCGGCGATCCTGCGGGCTTGGGCCAGCAGCCGTGTCACCAGGACAGCCCCCGACGCACCGTACGCGTGTCCCAAGGCCAGTGCGCCACCGTCAAGATTCGCCCGTTCCGGTTCCACGCCAAGCGCGTCAAGGCAGGCGAGGGTCTGCGAAGCGAACGCCTCGTTGAATTCCATGAGGTCCAGTTTCCCCGGTTCAAGACCAAGCTCCGCGAGCAATCGCTTGGCCGCCACTGAAGCTCCGATGCCCAGCAGTTCCGGCTCAACGCCCGCAGTGTCGCAGCCCAGGACGAGCAATCCGTCCGCGGCACCAAGTTGCCGTGCCCGCTGGAGTGAAGTGATCACGACGGCGGAGGCCGCGTCAGCGTCGAAGCACGAGTTTCCGGCCGTAACAGTGCCGCCCGGCACGAATGCCGGCTGGAAGCGGCGCATGAGTCCGGCCTTGAGGGATGCCCGGGGTCCGTCATCCGCCTGCACCACGGCGCCCCCTGCTTCCACGGGCACAATTTCCGGGGCGAATGCGCCCTGGGCGGTGGCAGCGACGGCGCGCTGGTGACTCCGCAAGGCGAACTCGTCCTGTCGTTCGCGGCTCACGAAGAATTCCCGTGCCACATTTTCGGCGGCCACACCCATGTCCGGGTCCCCGAACTCGGGCGGCACAAAGGTGGCGCGGGTGTAGAAGTCCGGTTCGCCGTCGGGGTCTTGATTCCTCCTGGCACGCAGCGGAGCAGTACTGATACTCTCCACTCCCCCGGCCAGGAAGACCCCGTTACCGCCCGCGGCAACGAGCCGGGATGCCAAGGCGATGGCGTCGAGTCCGGAGCCGCATTGCCGGTCGACAGTCAGTCCGGGAACCCCCACCGGCAGTCCCGCCCGCAAAGCGGCATACCGGGCCAGGTTTCCGCCCCCGCCCACCGCATTGCCGATCACGACGTCGCTGACGTCCGAGCCGGCAACACCCGTGGCTGTCAGCAGTGCGCGCAGCACGGGAGAGAGGAGCTCCTCGGCGCGAAGCGACTTCAATTGTCCGTTGGCCCGGCAAATTGGTGTGCGCAGGGCGGAGATGATCACCGGCTGGCGCGAAGGGTCCGGCCCTGTGCCCGGCTCGCGGCTAGGCAAGGGGTTTCGCCCGCGGATCGTTGTTCTCAATCCAGTCGAGCAACATCTGGCGGCTGATCTTCCCGCGGTCCGTCACGGGCAATTCGGACAGCGTGAAATACCGCAGGGGCCGCTTGTCCCGGGCGAGCAGACCGTCCAAGCCCGTCTTCACCTGGGTTGCGGTCACGGAACCGTAGGCGGGAACGATTCCGGCGACAACTTTCTGGCCGCGGACTTCGTCCAGCATTCCAGCCGCGACGGCCGCCGAAACCCCGGGAACCGATGCCAAGGCAAGCTCCACTTCGTGGGGGTAGACGTTCCTCCCGGAGGTGATGATCATGTCGGACCGACGGCCGAGGATATGCAGGACACCGGAATCCACATAGCCCTGGTCCCCCACCGTGTACCAACCGTCAAAGCAACGTAGCGCCTGGCCGTCATCGCCCCAGAGATACCCGTTGCTGACCATGCCGGACCGGACGCAGATATTCCCGTCGGCCCCTTCGGGCCGCTCCGCGCCGTCGTCGTCCATGACCTTGAGTTCGACGCCGGGAAACGGTTGGCCGATTCCCGTGCCGCCGGCGTCGAGCGGTTCACCGGCAGCGAGCCGCGTTCCGGAAACAAAGCTGAGCTCGGACGCGCCGTAGTACTCAAAAATTGCAGCATTGGGCGCCCAACGCCTGGCCGCTTCGAGGGTACGGGCGTCGAGCTTCGAGCCTGCGCAGATGATGCTCCGCACGCCGGATGCGTCCACGCCCCCGGTCAATCCGCGCTCGCTCAACAGTCGCAGCATGGTGGGCACGAGGACCAGCCGGGTGACGCCGTCGTAACTGATCGCTGCGTGGACATCGCCGACGTCGAATGTCTCCAAAGTGTGGAAGGCCGCCCCGGCATACAGGCATTCGGACAGGGCGTACAGGTTCAAGCTCGCGGCCAGCGGTCCGGGCGCGAGCGTCCTGTCCTCCGGTGTGAGCCCGAAGAACTCGATGGAGGCGTCGAACGAGACTTGCCACGAATGCCGTGAACGGGTGAAGGCTTTGGGAACGGACGTGGTTCCGGACGTCAGTCCGATCAGGAACGTGGAGTCCGGATCGCCGTCGGCCAACTCGTCACCGTTGCCAAGCTCCCGGCTGGTGGCGGGCCCGGCTTGTCCGATCCTCTGGGCGACCTCATCGATCATGGCTTGCGGCCACAACGGGTCGAGCACGGCGCAGCGCCGTTCGCCGGCCACGGCGGCCGTGTAAGCCACCACGAAGTCAAGGGAATTGGGCTCGGCGAGTACCGTCGTCGCGGCCGTCTCCTCCAGGCGCAGGGTGGCGGCGTCCCGAAGGTCAGCCCAGTTGAGCCGTTTGCCGCCGACGACGACGGCGGTGTCGTCGGGGCGTTCATCGGCCCAGAGCTGAAGTTTGTCCAGAAAAGGCATCATCGAATTTTAGCCTGTGCGGTGGGTCCGCGGCTTACTGTGACGCCACTCGTGCGGTCGGGAGATCTAGGTACGACGACGGCCGGTCACCTTTCGCGAAAGGTGACCGGCCGTCGTCGTAACCTAAGCAGGGGCCTCCGCCGCCGAGGGTTCCCTGGCCGAAGCGAAGCGAGGCTAGGGAGGCGGTGGGGACCTAGATGTTGAAGCCGAGGGCCCGCATCTGGTCTTTGCCGTCGTCCGTGATCCGCTCGGGACCCCATGGCGGCATCCATACCCAGTTGAGGCGCCAGTCGTCCACGATGCCGTCGAGGGACTGGCCGACCTGCTCTTCGAGGACATCCGTCAGCGGACAGGCCGCCGTCGTCAACGTCATGTCGATGAGCAGAGCGCCGTCCTCCTCGGAGTACTTCAGACCGTAGAGCAGCCCAAGGTCCACCACGTTGACACCGAGTTCCGGGTCAATGACATCCTTGAGCGCCTCCTCGACGTCCTCGAGGCTGGTGCGAGCCGCGTTGATTTCGGTCATGGCGGGAGTCCTAACTAGGCCTGTGCTGCTGCGGCAGCAGCGATGGTGGCTGCGCCGGCGCCCGTGGCGTAACGGTCGTAGCCTTCTTCTTCGAGGCGGTCGGCCAATTCAGGGCCGCCCTCTTCGACAACCTGGCCATCGACAAACACGTGGACGAAGTCCGGCTTGATGTAGCGCAGGATGCGGGTGTAGTGGGTGATGAGCAAGGTACCCATGTTGCCCGTGGCGTGGGCGCGGTTGACGCCCTCGGAGACGACCTTGAGCGCGTCGACGTCCAGGCCGGAGTCGGTCTCGTCAAGCACGGCGAACTTCGGCTTGAAGAGTTCGAGCTGGAGGATCTCCACTCGCTTCTTCTCGCCGCCGGAGAAGCCCTCGTTGACGTTGCGCTGTGCGAAGTCGGCGTCGATACGCAGTTGCTGCATGGCCGCCTTGACGTCCTTGGTCCAGGTGCGGAGGGCGGGAGCTTCGCCGTCGATTGCGGTCTTGGCGGTGCGCAGGAAGTTGGTCATGGTGACGCCCGGAACCTCTACGGGGTACTGCATGGCCAGGAAGACGCCTGCGCGGGCGCGCTGGTCAACGCTCATGGCCAGCACGTCTTCGCCGTCGAGCGTGATGGTGCCGCGTGTGACGTTGTAGCGCGGGTGGCCGGCAATGGTGGACGCCAGGGTGGACTTGCCCGAACCGTTGGGGCCCATGATCGCGTGGGTCTCGCCGGTCTTGATGGTCAGGCTGACGCCCTTCAGGATCTCTTTGGTGCCCTGCTCCGTCTCGATGCTGACGTGCAGGTCCTTGATCTCAAGAGTAGACATGCTCTTCTTTCTTTCGTAAGTCTTTAGGCACTTGGCGCTCAGTAGTTCTGTACTGAGGCGCCGTTCACAACGTTGGTCACGTCCACGTAGACGTCGTCGCCGTCGAGGCTGACGGCGAAGACCGGGACGGGGTCGTAGGCAGGGAGCTGCAAGGGCTGTCCGGTGCGGAGATCGAACTGGGAACCGTGGCCCCAGCATTCGATCGCGCAGCCTTCGATTTCGCCCTCGGAGAGCGAAATGTCCGCATGCGAGCAGGTGTCGCCGATGGCGTGGATCTGACCCATCGAGTCCTTGACGATGGCTACGGGGTAGTCATCGATCAGGATGCGCAGCGCCTGCTTGACCTGGATCTCGTTGGCGTTGCATACCAGTTCGCCTTGTGGCTGATCGCTCATAGTCTGTTTTCCCTGCTTGGCTTGTATTAGTTGTCGCTCGCGGCGAGCTCACGCTCAACAGCTTCGGTCAGGCGCTCTTCGAGTGCCGGTACCTTGATCTGCTGGATGATCTCGTTGAGGAAGCCGCGGACCACCAATCGGCGGGCTACGTCTTCAGGGATGCCGCGTGCCATGAGGTAGAACAGGTGTTCGTCATCGAAGCGGCCGGTGGCGCTGGCGTGGCCGGCACCCTCGATCAGGCCCGTTTCAATTTCCAGGTTCGGCACCGAGTCGGCGCGCGCACCGTCCGTGAGGACCAGGTTGCGGTTGGCCTCGTAGGTATCGGTGCCTTCGGCTTCCTTGCGGATCAGGACGTCGCCAACCCACACCGTATGCGCGTTGCGGCCTTGCAGGGCGCCCTTGTACAGGACGTTGGACTTGCAGTTGGCCACGGCGTGGTCAACGAACAAGCGCTGCTCAAGGTGCTGTCCGGCGTCGGCGAAGTACAGGCCGAACATCTCGGCTTCAGCGCCCGGTGCAGTGAAGCGCGTGGACGGAGTCATGCGCACGACGTCGCCGCCGAGGCTGACCACGATGTGCTTGAACTTGGCGTCACGGCCCAGCTTGGCCTGCTGCGACGAGGCGTGAACGGCGTCGTCGTTCCATTCCTGGAGCGAGATGACCGTCAGGTCGGCACCGTCTTCGACGAGGATTTCGACGTTCTCGGAAACGATCGCGCTGCCCTGGTGGTCCAGGACGATCCGGGACTTGGAGAAGCGCCCTGCCACGATCACTATGTGCTGGGCGGAAGCTTCCGTGGAGGTGCCGGTCAGCAGGACGGACACTTCGCCGTCGAGCTGGAGCTCGGCGGGCACCGTGATGACGGTGGCCTCCTTGAAGTTCTCCCAAGCGTTGGCGGACACGCGGTCCTCCGGAATGGCCGCCGACCCGATGCGGGCATCGTCCCGCCCCACGGTCTCGACGACGACGCCCTCCGGGGCGGTAACGGCGACCGACGGTGCCGAACCGGAGAGGACCTCGTTGTGAAGGCCGCGAAGGCGCTTGAGCGGGGTGAAGCGCCAGTCTTCTTCCAGCCCGGTGAGGGGCTTGAAGTCGGCCAGCTTGTACGAGGTCAGTCGACCTGCGCGTGAGCTGTCCGGAATTCCAACGCCGCCGCCGTGGGAGTGGCTCTTGGCCGAGGCGCCCGCAAGCGGTCCGGCCGAAGGAGCCTGTTCCAAGGCCTTTTCCGAGGTGGAAGACGTGTTCGTGCCGGTGTTGACGGGCGAGAGGTTCTCGCCTTCTTCGGTGAAGCCGTCGATAAATGGCTGTGCCGAGGGCGCGCCGATGCGGGCCTTTTCAGTAGTGATTTCAGTCATTGCTAACCGACGGATCCTTCCATCTGCAGTTCAATCAGGCGGTTGAGTTCAAGGGCGTATTCCATAGGCAACTCACGGGCAATCGGCTCAATGAAGCCGCGCACGATCATGGCCATGGCCTCGTCCTCGGGCATACCGCGGGACATCAGATAGAAGAGCTGCTCCTCGCTGACTCGGGAAACGGTGGCCTCGTGACCCATCACCACGTCATCCTCGCGGATGTCGATGTAGGGATAGGTGTCGGAACGGGAAATGGTGTCTACCAACAAAGCGTCGCAACGCACGGTGTTGGCGGAGTGCTTGGCGCCTTCGCGGACCTGGACCAGGCCTCGGTACGCTGCACGGCCGCCGCCGCGGGCCACGGACTTGGAGATGATTGAGCTCTTGGTGTTCGGCGCGATGTGGACCATCTTCGAGCCGGTGTCCTGGTGCTGGCCTTCGCCGGCGAACGCGATCGACAGGGTCTCACCCTTGGCGTGCTCGCCGACCAGGTAGACGGCCGGATACTTCATGGTCACCTTGGAGCCGATGTTGCCATCAATCCATTCCATGGTGGCGCCTTCTTCGCAGATGGCACGCTTGGTGACCAGGTTGTACACGTTGGTCGACCAGTTCTGGATGGTCGTGTAACGGACGCGGGCGCCCTTCTTCACGATGATTTCCACCACGGCGGAGTGCAGCGAGTCCGAAGTGTAGATCGGAGCGGTGCAGCCTTCGATGTAGTGGACGTAGGAGTCCTCATCCGCGATGATCAGCGTGCGCTCGAACTGGCCCATGTTCTCGGTGTTGATGCGGAAGTAGGCCTGCAGCGGGATGTCCACGTGGACGCCCTTGGGGACATACACGAAGGAACCGCCGGACCAAACGGCCGTGTTCAACGACGCGAACTTGTTGTCGCCCACCGGAATGATGGTGCCGAAGTACTCCTGGAAGATCTCCGGGTGCTCGCGAAGCGCGGTGTCGGTGTCCAGGAAGATCACGCCCTGCTTTTCCAGGTCCTCGCGGATCTGGTGGTACACGACCTCGGACTCATACTGCGCGGCCACGCCGGACACGAGGCGGCTGCGCTCGGCTTCCGGGATGCCCAGCTTCTCGTAGGTGTTGCGGATGTCCTCGGGGAGGTCTTCCCACGTGGCAGCCTGCTTCTCGGTGGAGCGCACGAAATACTTGATGTTGTCGAAGTCGATGCCGGAGAGGTCTGCACCCCAGGTGGGCATGGGCTTGCGGTCGAAGTACTTCAAGCCCTTGAGGCGCAGGTCCAGCATCCATTCCGGCTCGTTCTTCTTCGCCGAAATGTCGCGGACTACCTCTTCGTTGAGACCACGGCGTGCGTTTGCGCCGACGTCGTTCTTGTCAGCCCATCCGTACTCGTAGTTGCCAATACCGTGCAGCTCGGGATTCTTCTCCAGAATCTCCGAGATCACAGCACCGTCAGCTAGCGCTTTCTCTGCTGTTCCTTCAGCTAATTGACCCGTCATCACGGCCTTTCTTACTGATTGTTTGATTCGACATGGGGCGTGGCCCGCAGCTTTGGAAACCCGAGGGCCTCCTTGGCGGCTGGCCTGCCGGTAGGAATGTGGGTGGTGCAGACATGTCCGCCCTGCGCGAGGGTAGAGAGCCTGCGGACATCGACGCCGACCAAACGGGAAAACAGTTCGGTCTCGGTGTCGCAAAAAACGGGAAATTCCGCGGCGAGCTGCTGGATGGGGCAATGGCCCTGGCACAGCTGGACACTTGAGAGGGAAGCGGGCAGGGGCGCCTTGGTCTCAATCGATGCAGCCGATGCAACATATCCGTCCCTGCTAAGCGCCTTCGACAGCGCCACAGCGCGGGCCGTTATGTCGGACCCTGCCCGGTCGATTTCGGGCGCATAGCGCTGTTCCATCTCGGCGAAGCGCTCTACCGCATAGTCCCTGACAGCTTCCTCGCCTGCGAGGTCCCTCAGGCGCCGCAAGGCGGAACTGGCAATGTTCAAGTAGTCATCCCCGAGCTTCGACTGCCCCCGTGAGCTGAGGACATAGCGACGGGCCGGCCGGCCTGCGCCGGCTCCTGCCTTCGCGACGCGCTTTACCTCTATGACCCCGGCACGCTGGAGGTGATCCAGATGCCGGCGGACAGCTGCGGGCGTGAAACCCAGCATGTCGCCGAGTTCAGCTGCGCTGACGGGACCGTGCTCCAACACCGCATTGAGAACGCGGTCCCGGGTACGGTCTTCCGCGTCAGCCACGCCGACGGCGGTCCCATCGGCCACAGACATGACCGCGCTGTGCCCTGCGGGCACGGAAACAGAACTCCTCATGGAATACACAACACAATCATGTCGTAATTTAGTCCGTGCATCCAGTAAGGCAAGGCTGGCCTGCGGCACCTTGCCCGCCGCACCCCTACTACTTCACGTAGAATACTTTGGTGCGATCCCCCGAATCCCCTGTCCTCACCATCGATGGACTCATCAAGGACGTTGGCCCGCTGGCTTCCCTTGACGGCAAGATGCTCCGGGTAGTCAGCGACCTGTCAATGTTCGCAGAACGCGGCCAGATCACGGCTTTGCTGGGCGCCAACGGCGCGGGCAAGACAACGACGCTCGAATGCGCGCAAGGCCTTCAAAAGCGTACCGGCGGCCGCATCGGGCTCCTCGGCGAAGACCCTGACACCGCCGGCGCGAACCTTCGTTCGCGCGTCGGCGTGATGCTGCAGGACGGCGGCCTCCCGCCGTCGGCCCGTCCCATCCCATTGCTTCGGCACATCGCAGGCATGTACCAGAACCCCCTTCCCCTGGACGGACTCGTCGAGCGCTTGGGCATCGACACCTTCAGCCGCACCGGCGTCCGCCGTTTGTCCGGAGGCCAAAAGCAGCGGCTCTCGCTCGCGGCTGCCCTGATCGGCAATCCCGAAGTCCTGTTCCTGGACGAGCCCAGCGCAGGGCTCGATCCCCAGTCCCGCCAAATCGTCTTTGAACTCATCGCCGAACTGCGGGATGCAGGCATGGGCATCATCCTCACCACGCACCTCATGGACGACGCCCAAAGGCTTGCGGACTATGTGTACATCATCGACGCCGGCCGCAACGTAGCGGAGGGCACCGTCGCCGACTTGTTGAGCCACGGCCATGAGGCCATGGACGGGGTGACCGAACGCACCCTGTTCTTCGACGCCCCGGCCGGACTCGACATTGCGGCAGCCATCGGCGATGAACTGACCATCACCGAAAGCCGCGCGGGCAGCTACGCGATCGCAGGCACGCTGACGCCGCAACATCTGGCGAAGCTCACGGCATGGTGGGCCGAGAAGGGCATCATGCCGGCGTCCCTCCGCTTGGAGGCTCGCAGCTTGGAAGACGTCTTCCTGGACATCTCCGGAAGGGACATCCGATGACCAGTGCCATCCCCGTGCGCAGCACACCCCACGCCGGACCGGCGCCCTTGATGCGCAGGATCCTGCTGCAGGGCCGCTACGAAACGTTGACTATGATCCGGAACGGCGAGCAGCTGATCCTCGCAGTGATCATGCCGTTGCTGGCCCTGGTGGGACTCACCGTCACACCCCTGCTCGATGGCTTGGGTGCCAACCGGGTGGACATCGCGACCCCGGGCGTCCTCGCTCTGTGCGCCATGTCCACGGCGTTCACCGGCCAAGGCATCGCCACCGGCTTCGACCGCCGCTACGGTGTGCTCCGCTTCCTCTCGACCACTCCCCTGGGCCGGACCGGCCTCATTGCAGGCAAGATCATCGCCGTCTTGGCCGTCCTGGTCCTCCAGGTCCTGGTGATCGGCGCCGTGGCCGCGTTGCTGGGCTGGCATCCGCGTCCCGAAGGCTGGCTTCCGGGCCTGGGCCTTCTGGTTCTCGGCGCTGCGGCCTTCACTGCGCTCGGGCTCCTGGTTGCCGGTACCGTGCGGCCGGAGGCAACCCTCGCCATCACCAACCTGCTCTGGATCTTGCTGGGCGCCCTCGGCGGAATCGTGGTCCCTGCCGAGCGTTTGCCCGAACTGGCGCAGAACGTCGTGCACTTCCTGCCCTCGGGAGCACTGGGGCAGTCTCTCAGGGACGCTTTCCTCCACGGCAACGTCTCCCTGCCCTACGTTCTTGTGCTGCTGCTGTGGACCATCGTCCCTGGCGCGGCCGCCGTCCGCTGGTTCAAATGGAACTGAGCGTCCCCTTGTGGAACCGAACCGTCAGCGTGAATTGAGTACCGAGAATTGAGAAAACTGTGAGCACGGCTTCCCGCCTCCCGAAGTCCATCCAGCAGTTGACCGCCAAGCTTCCCACGGAGGTCAACAGCACCATCCGCAGGCTGGCGATGTTGTCACTGATCGGCCAGGTGGTACTGGTGGTCACCGGCGGCGCGGTCCGGCTGACATCCTCAGGCCTCGGCTGCCCCACGTGGCCGCGCTGCACCAGCGGTTCGCTTGTGAACACGCCAGAGATGGGCATCCACGGCTTCATCGAATTCGGCAACCGCATGTTGACCTTCGCATTGGCGGCGGTCGCCGTCCTGATGCTGGTGTATTTGTGGAACCTCCGCAAGGAACGTCGCGACCTTTTCCTCCTGGCTGTGGGCCTGCTCGCGAGCATTCCGGCACAGGCCATCATCGGCGGCATTACCGTGCTGTCCAATCTGAACCCGTGGGTTGTCGGCCTGCACTTCCTGGTTTCGATGGCCCTGGTTGTCTTCTCCATGCTCCTGGTCAACCGCGCCTATGGCCGGACCGGCCGCTTCATGAAGCGGACACTGGCATCGATTCCGGGCGCCATGAGCCCCGTGATGACCGCCGTCGCGTTCTTCTCGGCAGTCGCTGTGTGCCTGGGCGTCGTGGTGACTGGCGCCGGACCCCACGCCGGCGACGCTAACGCGCCGCGCAACGATCTCGACTGGGACCTCTTCTCGCACATCCACGCAGTGCCCGCGTACCTCATCACGGCGGGAGCCGTCTTCGCCGTCTACTTCGTCCTGCGTAAGGGAATCACCGGCCTGTTCCGCACAGCTGCCCTGCTGCTGCTCGCCGTGACGGTCCTGCAGGCGGTCATTGGCTTTACCCAGTACTACAACGGCATCCCTGCCCTCCTGGTAGGCGCACACATGTTGGGTGCCGCCCTGCTCATGAGTGCCGCAACGAACGCCGCGGATGTGGCCCGGTTCAGCCCGAAAGTCTAGTTCAGACCTAAGCTCTAGCCCCCGGGCGGTTGCCCGCCTCCGCCTTAGCCAAAGGGAAGACCCTCTTTCGCATCATGCGATGTGAAAGAGGGTCTTCTGTTTTACGCCTAAAGGTGAGCGGGCGTTTGGGGAAACGGCGTCATAAGTGAGCGAGCGTCCCACGGTGACGGGGCCGTCAGCGGCCGATGATCGAGGAGCAGATGAACGGCGCGCGTAACGGGGGTCAGCCGCCGATGATCGGGGAGCCGATGAACGGGTCCACCGCAAGGGCAATGAAGAGAAGCGTCAGGTAGCTGATGGAACCGTGGAAGACCTTCATGGCTCCCTTGTTCGAGACGTCGCCGCCCTGTGCACGGTTGTAGAGGGCGTGTGATTCATACAGGAACCAGGCGCCCGCGAGGACGGCGGCGATGGTGTACACCCAACCCGCGCGGCCCACCGGCACCAAAAGCAGCGAGCACGCAACCATGGCCCACGCGTACAGGACCACCTGGACCGAAACCACCTTGGCGCCGGCGATGGCACCCAGCATGGGGACGTTGGCGTTGCGGTAGTCCTCGCCGTACCGCATGGACAGCGGCCAGTAGTGCGGAGGAGTCCACAGGAAGATCACCATGAAGAGCACGATGGCGGGCCACTCAACCGTGTTTGTCACGGCTGCCCAGGCGATCAGCACCGGGAAGCAGCCGGCAGCACCGCCCCACACGATGTTCTGTGCCGTGCGGCGCTTGAGGATCATCGTGTAGATGACAACGTAGAAAACAATCGCACCAAGGCCGAGCCAAGCCGAGAGCGGGTTGGCCCCGAACCACAGGATGGCAATCGAGGCAGCTCCAAGGATCCAAGCGAAGACGAGTGCTTCGCGGGGAGTGACTTCGCCCGTTACGAGGGGCCGCTTTTCAGTGCGGTGCATCAACTTGTCGATGTCGCGGTCGATGTAACAGTTGAAGACCCCTGCGCTGCCGGCGGCAAAGGCGCCGCCCACCAATGTGGCCAGGATCAACCCGATGGAGGGAAAACCCCGCTGCGCGAAGATCATGGTGGGCAAGGTGCTGACCAGCAGCAACTCGATCACTCGGGGTTTGGTCAGTGCCAGATACGCCTTGAACTTTCGGGACATTCCGCCCTTCCCCACAGCCGGGGAAGCATTGAGGGGCGTATCTGTTGTGCTCACGTTGGCAGTCACTCTGTTCTTTGCTGGTGTTGTCAAGGCGGGTTTCTCGCGGCGGCGGCACCTCGCTTCGGCCTCCAGATATCATACCGTGGCCTGTCCGACGCCACGGCACCCGGATTTTTCGTGTGTTTCCGAAAGTTCACCGGCACTTTGACGTCGCGGTGATTCATAAAACGGAATTTGCGTCCATTTTTTGAGATTCCCACCATTTGGGCCCGCGAACCGGGCTAAGCTGTCTGCAGATCAGCTCACGCAAGGTTTCCGAGAAAGCGTATTCTCAGATTTGCATGTCTGGATGATAGATCAACGTTTCAATGGTGAACGGCTGGTAGACACTTCGCAGCGGGCGCCATCCTGTGCCCGAGGTTTGCCATGTGCCGTCACCAGCCGTCAGCACAGAGAGGGGCTCGGTTTACGTGCCACATTTGGAAGAGCAAGAACTGACTTGGACCAGCCTGGACCAGCGCGCCGTGGACACCGTCCGCGTTTTGGCCGCTGACGCCGTCGAGAAGGTCGGCAACGGTCACCCCGGCACGGCCATGAGCCTTGCACCGGCCGCTTACCTGCTGTTCCAGAAGCTGATGCGCCACGACCCGAAGAACCCTGACTGGATCGGCCGTGACCGGTTCATCCTGTCCCCCGGGCACACATCCCTGACCCTGTACATCCAGTTGTTCCTTTCCGGCTACGGCCTGGAGCTGAAGGACCTCGAGGCCCTCCGCACCTGGGGTTCGCTGACCCCCGGCCACCCGGAATACAAGCACACCGCCGGCGTCGAGATCACCACCGGCCCGCTCGGCCAGGGCCTGGCCTCCTCGGTCGGCTTCGCCTACTCCCAGCGCCGCCAGCGCGGCCTGTTCGACGCCGACGCCCCCGCCGGCGAGAGCCCGTTCGACCACACCATCTGGGTCATCGCCTCCGACGGCGACCTCCAGGAAGGCGTCACATCCGAGGCGTCCTCGCTGGCTGGGCACCAGGAACTGGGCAACCTCGTGGTGATCTACGACGAGAACCACATCTCCATCGAAGACGACACCGACATCGCCTTCACCGAAGACGTGCTCAAGCGCTACGAGGCCTACGGCTGGCACACCCAGCGCGTGGACTGGACCAAGACCGGCGAATACGTCGAAGACGTCCAGGAACTCTACGGCGCCCTGCTCGCCGCCAAGGCCGAGACCACCAAGCCGTCCATCATCTCGCTGCGCACCATCATCGGCTACCCAGCCCCCAAGAAGCAGAACACCGGCAAGATCCACGGTTCCGCCCTCGGCGCCGAGGAAGTCGCAGCACTGAAGGAAGTCCTGGGCTTCGACCCCGAGCGTTCCTTCCAGGTTGACGAGGACGTCCTGGCACACGCCCGCGCCGTCGTCGAGCGCGGCGCATCCGCCCGCAGCGAATGGCAGGCATCCTTCGAGGCCTGGCAGACCGCCAACCCCGAGAACGCTGCGCTGCTTGAGCGCATCGAGGCCAAGAAGCTTCCGGTCGAGCTCGACGCCGCCCTGCCGGTGTTCGAAGCAGGCAAGGAAGTCTCCACCCGCGCCGCCTCCGGCAAGGTCCTGAACGCGATCGGCCCGGTCCTTCCGGAACTGTGGGGCGGCTCCGCCGACCTCGCCGAGTCCAACAACACGACCATCGAGGGTTCGCCGTCGTTCATTCCGGCCTCGCGCTCCACGGGCGCCTGGAAGGGAAACCCGTACGGCCGGGTGCTGCACTTCGGTATCCGCGAGCACGCCGCCGCGTCGATCGTGAACGGCATCTCGCTGCACGGCCGCACCCGGGCGTTCTCCGGTACCTTCCTGATCTTCAGTGACTACCAGCGTCCCGCGATCCGCCTCGGTGCCCTCATGGGTGTCCCGTCGCTGTATGTGTGGACCCACGACTCCATCGGCCTGGGCGAAGACGGCCCCACCCACCAGCCGGTGGAACAGCTGTCCACCCTGCGCGCCATCCCGGGCCTGGACGTCGTCCGTCCCGGCGACGCCAACGAGGTTGCCGCAGCATGGAAGACCATGCTGGAGAACCACGAGAACCCGGCAGGCATCGTGCTGACCCGCCAGAACATCCCGACCTACGCACGCGGCGAGGGCGTTGCCGAGGGTGACACCTTCGGCTCCACCGCCGGCGTCGCAAAGGGCGGCTACGTCCTGGCGGAGGCTTCGAAGGACGGCGCTACGGTCCCGGCCGAGGTCATCCTGATCGGCACCGGTTCCGAAGTCCAGCTCGCGGTGAACGCCCGTGAAGCGCTCCAGGCCGAAGGCATCGCCACCCGCGTTGTCTCCATGCCGTGCGTCGAGTGGTTCAACAAGCAGGACTCCGCGTACCGCGAGTCCGTGCTTCCGGCCGCCGTGAAGGCCCGCGTCTCGGTCGAGGCCGGCCTGGCACTGGGCTGGAAGGAATTCGTCGGCGACGCCGGACGCTCCATCAGCCTTGAGCACTTCGGCGCCTCGGCCGACTACAAGCGCCTCTTCAAGGAGTTCGGCATCACGGCGGAAGCAGTCGCCGCCGCCGCCAAGGACTCCCTCGCGGGTCTCGGTAGCTGAAAACGCGTCTGAGACGAATCCGACTGCAACGAACAGATTTCCAAGGAGATTAAAGAAATGACTACGACTCCCACCCAGCAGCTTTCCGACGCCGGCGTGTCCATCTGGCTTGACGACCTTTCCCGGGAACGCCTCTCCAGCGGCAGCCTGCAGAAGCTCATTGAAGAGAAGAACGTCGTTGGTGTCACCACCAACCCGTCCATCTTCCACGCCGCCATCACCGCCGGCAGCGACTACGATGCCGTGATTGCCGAAGAGGCTGCCAAGGGCGCAACCGTCGAAGAGACTGTCTTCGAGATCACCACCACCGACGTCGCCGATGCCTGCGACCTCTTCGCCCCGGTCGCGGCAGCGAGCAAGGGCGTGGACGGCCGCGTCTCCATCGAGGTGGACCCCCGCCTCGCATGGGACACCGAAGGCACCATCGCCGAGGCCAAGCACCTCTACAAGAAGGTCAACAAGGACAACGTCCACATCAAGATCCCGGCAACCCTGGAAGGCCTCGCCGCCATCACGGCAACCCTGGCCGAGGGCATCAGCGTCAACGTGACCCTGATCTTCTCCCTGGAGCGCTACCGGGCCGTCATCAACGCTTTCCAGTCCGGCCTCGAACTGGCCAAGGAAAACGGCCACGACCTCTCCAAGATCCACTCCGTGGCGTCCTTCTTCGTCTCCCGCGTGGACACCGAGATCGACAAGCGCCTCAACGCCCTCGGCACCGATGAGGCCAAGGCCCTCAAGGGCAAGGCAGGCGTTGCCAACGCCCGCCTCGCCTACCAGGTCTACGAAGAGCTGTTCTCCACCGAGCGCTGGGCGGTCCTGGCCGAAGCCGGCGCGCTCCCCCAGCGTCCGCTGTGGGCTTCCACCGGCGTCAAGGACCCGGCCTACCCGGACACCCTGTACGTGACCGAACTGGTCGCCGCCGGCGTCGTCAACACCATGCCGGAAAAGACCCTCGACGCCACGTTCGACCACGGCGTCGTCACGGGTGACACCGTCTCCGGCACCTACGAGGAAGCAAACAGCGTCCTCAACGCATTGGAGGGCCTCGGCATCTCCTACAACGACGTCGTCGCAATCCTCGAATCCGAGGGCCTGGACAAGTTCGTGGCCAGCTGGAAGGAACTTCTGGCCGACGTCGAAGGCGCCCTCGCCTCTGCACGGAAGGCTTCCTAACCCACATGAGCACTCTCAGCTACGACGCCAGCGGCGCTGCACAGCAGGCCATCGAGCAACACATACCGGCACTTGTCGAAGACCGGATTGCCACCAGGATTTTCGCTAAGGACCACACTTTGTGGGGTCCGGATGCTGAATCCGAATCCGCCATCCGTCTCGGATGGGTGGAAGCGGCAACCGTTTCCCAGCCCTTGGTTGAAGGGATCCTGGAACTCCGGGACGCCCTCCGGGCCGAAGGCGTCTCCCGCATTGTCCTGTGTGGCATGGGCGGCTCTTCGCTTGCCCCCGAGGTCATTGCCGGCACCGCTGGCGTCGAGCTGACCGTGCTGGACAGCACAGACCCCGAACAGGTCGGTGCTGCCCTCGCGGACCGCCTGGCCGAGACCGCCATCGTGGTCTCTTCCAAGTCAGGCTCCACCGTGGAAACCGACTCGCAGCGACGGGTATTCGAGCAGGCCTTCACCGAGGCCGGCATCGATGCCAAGAGCCGCATCATCATCGTGACCGATCCCGGTTCCCCGCTGGACAAGGCCTCCCGTGAAGCCGGCTACCGTGCCGTCTTCAACGCCGACCCTAACGTCGGCGGCCGCTTTTCGGCGCTGACGGCTTTCGGCTTGGTCCCCAGTGGCCTCGCCGGGGTCGACATCCAGGCGTTCCTGGACGAGGCCGAGGAAGCTGCGGAAATCCTCAACGAAGACTCAGCCGAAAACATCGGGCTCCGGCTCGGTGCCGCGCTGGGCGGAACCACCCCGCTGCGCAACAAGATCGTCATCGTCGAAGACGGTTCCGGAATCGTGGGATTTGCGGACTGGGCCGAACAGCTCATCGCCGAATCCACCGGCAAGCTCGGCACGGGCGTCCTGCCGGTAGTTGCAGGCCCTTCCGCACCCGAGGTCGGCAGCGGCGCCGAAGACGTCCTGGTGATCCGCCTCGTCGGTGCGGAATCCGACGTCGAACTCGGCGATAACGAAGCCGCCATCGCCGGTGGCCTGGCCACCCAGATGTTCGTCTGGGAGTTTGCCACCTCGGTCGCTGGGCGCCTGTTGGGCATCAACCCCTTTGACCAGCCCGACGTCGAGGCAGCCAAGATTGCCGCGCGCGGCCTGTTGGACGCGCGTCCCGAGCCGACGCCGGCGAACTTCGTCGACGGCGCGATCGAGGTCCGCGGAGGTGCGTGGCTCGGCGACGCGGCTACGGCCGCCGATGCCGTCAAGGCACTTCTCGGCGAACTCGGCACGGACGGCTACCTGAGCGTCCAGGCCTATTTCGACCGGATCGCGTTCGCTCAGCTGGAAGGCATCCGCGACGAACTCGCCGGAGTCAGCCGCCGTCCGGTCACTTTCGGCTGGGGTCCGCGCTTCCTGCACTCCACCGGACAGTTCCACAAGGGCGGACCGGCCATCGGTTCCTTCCTGCAGGTGACGGCTTCCGCGAGCGGCGACATCGCCATCCCGGAACGGCCGTTCACCTTCGGTCAGCTGATTGCGGCCCAGGCCGCCGGTGACGCCCAGGTTCTCGAGAACCACGGCCGTCCGGTCCTGCGGCTGCACCTCACGGATCGTGGAGCCGGAGTCGCCCAGCTCCAGGACATCGTCGCCGCGCTGGCCGGCCAGGCCAGCGCGCTCGAAAGCTAAGGCACAAACCCAAACATGCCAGAAACTGAAATCGGTTACAGGTCCACGGGAAAGGCAAGCCACCGCAATCCCCTCCGGGATCCTCGGGACCGGCGCCTGAACCGCATCGCAGGGCCTTCGTCATTGGTGTTCTTCGGAGTCACCGGTGACCTCGCCCGCAAGAAACTCATGCCGGCGGTCTACGACCTCGCCAACCGCGGGCTGCTGCCGCCGAGCTTCGCGCTCGTCGGCTTCGGCCGGCGGGACTGGAGCAACGAGGACTTCGCGAACGAAGTCAAGGAGAACGTCAAGGCGCACTCCCGCACCCCGTTCGACGACGCCGTCTGGAACCAGCTCTCCGAGGGCATCCGCTTCGTGCAGGGGGAGTTCGACGACGACCAGGCGTTCAAACGCCTCAGCGCCACCCTTGACGAACTGGACGAGACCCGCGGCACCCGCGGCAATCACGGTTTCTACCTGTCCATTCCGCCCAAGGCGTTCGAGCAGGTCTGCCAACAGCTCTCCAAGCACGGGCTCGCGCAGGCCGGCGACGGGCAGTGGCGCCGGGTGGTCATCGAGAAGCCCTTCGGCCACGACTTGGCGTCCGCGCGCAAGCTCAACGACATCGTGGAGTCGGTCTTCCCGCCGGACGCGGTCTTCCGCATCGACCACTACCTGGGCAAGGAGACGGTCCAGAACATCCTGGCGCTGCGCTTCGCCAACCAGCTGTTCGAGCCGCTCTGGAACGCCAACTACGTTGACCACGTCCAGATCACCATGGCCGAGGACATCGGCACCGGTGGCCGGGCAGGGTATTACGACGGCGTCGGCGCGGCACGCGACGTTATCCAGAACCACCTGCTGCAGCTGCTGGCCCTGACGGCGATGGAGGAGCCCATCTCCTTCAACGCCGATGACCTGCGTGCCGAGAAGGAAAAGGTCCTCGCAGCGGTCAGGCTCCCCGACGATCTCTCGACCCACTCCGCCCGCGGCCAGTTCGCCGGCGGCTGGCAGGGCGGCGAGCTCGTGCAGGGCTACCTGGAGGAAGAAGGCATTCCCGCCGATTCCAAGACGGAAACCTACGCGGCCATCCGCCTGGACATCAACACCCGGCGTTGGGCCGGGGCACCGTTCTACCTGAGGGCCGGCAAGCGGCTGGGCCGCCGCGTCACCGAAATCGCCGTGGTGTTCAAGCGGGCACCCAACCTGCTCTTCCGCGGCCACGGCGAGGACGACTTCGGCCAGAACGCCGTGGTCATCCGTGTCCAGCCCGACGAGGGCGCCACCATCCGCTTCGGCTCCAAGGTACCGGGAACGCAGATGGAAGTCCGCGACGTCACGATGGACTTCGGCTACGGACACTCGTTCACCGAGTCCAGCCCCGAAGCGTACGAACGCCTCATCCTGGACGTGCTGCTGGGTGAACCGCCGCTCTTCCCCCGGCACCAGGAAGTCGAGGAGTCCTGGAAGATCCTGGACCCCTTCGAAGAATACTGGGCCGGACTCGACGAACAACCCGAACCCTACGCTCCCGGCAGCTGGGGCCCGGCCTCGGCCGATGAGCTGCTTGCCCGCGACGGACGAACCTGGAGAAGGCCATGATCGTAGATCTTCCCGACACCACCACCTCCAAGATCTCCAAGAAGATCACCTCCCTGCGCGAGCAGGGAGGTGTGATCGCCCTCGGACGCGTCCTGACACTCGTGGTCGTCACCAAGTCCGGCCTCGAGGAAGAAGCCATCGAGGCCGCCAACGAGGCCAGCCGGGAGCACCCCTGCCGCATCATCGTCCTCGCGGACGCGGGAAGCGAAGCGCCCAACCGCCTCGACGCCCAGATCCGGGTGGGCGGCGACGCCGGAGCATCAGAGGTCATCGTCCTGCGCGGCTACGGTGAACTCGCCAAGGAAAGCGAATCGCTCGTCGCGGCGCTGCTGCTCCCGGACGCGCCGATCGTGGCCTGGTGGCCGCACGGAGCCCCCGAGAACGCCTGCGAGACCTCCATCGGCAGGATCGCGCACCGCCGCATCACGGACTCCGCAAACGAGCCCGACCCCGCGGCAGCGCTCGCCCGGATCCGGAAAACGTACCGGGCAGGCGACACGGACCTCGCCTGGACACGCCTGACCAACTGGCGCCTCCAGCTCGCGGCAGCCCTGGACCAGGTGGATGAATCCCCCGTCACGGCCATCGCCGTCGAGGGCGCTTCGGACTCCCCCAGCACCCTGCTGCTGGCCGCCTGGCTCACGCTGTTCCTCGACGCGCCGGTCCAGATCGTCGCCGACCCGGCAGGAACCGGCATCCGCCGGGTACGGCTGAGCCGCGCCACCGGGGACGTCCAGCTCATCCGTCCCGGCCTCACCGTTGCGGAACTGACCCAGCCGGGCCAGCCCGCCCAGCGGATTTCACTGCCGCGCCGCAGCCTCCGCGACTGCCTCGCCGAAGAGCTGCGCCGCCTTGATCCGGACGATGTCTTCGGAGAAGTGATTACTATGGGACTGCCCCGAACCAATAGCAAGGAGTGACCGTCCCAGTGAGCGCTGACCCCAGAGTAAGCATCCATCCCGACTCCGCCGTCCTTATGGCCGCGATCGCAGCACGGCTCATCACCAAGCTGGTGGACGTGCAGGACAAGCACGGCGAAGCCACGGTGGTCCTCACCGGCGGAACCGTGGGTATCGGCACCCTGAAAGCCGTTGCCGACTCGCCCGCGGCGCCCGCCGTTGACTGGTCCCGCGTGAACTTCTGGTGGGGTGACGAGCGCTTCGTCGGCAAGGACAGCACGGACCGCAACACCGTGCAGGCGCATGAGGCACTGCTTTCCAGCCTGCCGGTGGATCCGGCCCGCGTGCACGAACCGGGCTCATCGGACGAGTTCGCCACGGCGGATGACGCCGCAGCGGACTACGCTGCCCGGCTCAAGGCTGCTGCCGAAGCCGAGCACGCCGCGGATACTTCGGACAATCGTCCGGAGGAGGCCGGCGAGTTGCCTCGATTCGACATCCTGTTGCTCGGAGTGGGTCCCGACGCGCACATCGCCTCGCTCTTCCCCGAGCAGGCCGGTATCCGCGTGCAGGACCGCACCGTGGTGGGGGTCGAGAACTCCCCCAAGCCACCGCCGTCGAGGATTTCCCTAACGTTGCCAGCCATCAACTCCGCCCAGGAAATCTGGATGGTTGTGGCAGGCGAGGACAAGGCCGGAGCCGTGGGACTGGCCCTCGCGGGGGCCAACCCGGTCCAGGTTCCCGCTTCCGGCCCTAGTGGCCGGTCGAGGACCCTATGGCTCATCGACGAAAACGCAGCCTCACGTGTCCCCCAGCAGCTCGTCCGCAAGGACCCCGCGGGCGCGTAGCCGCTTGAGCGCTCCGGCCAGGACGATCTCCGCGTCCTGGCTGGAGCGTCTTTCTTTAACGTAATCCAGGTGGCTCTTGAAGACCTCGTCGTCTGCCCGTTCCATCGTGGCCTCGCCCTGTTCGCGGACGGCAATCAGACCGCATTTCGGGCAGTCCCAGCGAAGCGGAATTTGATCTTCCGGAAGCTTAACGAAAACAAGCCGCGTTTCATGTCCCTTGGCGCACCAATAGGGAACACGAATACGCGGCAAGCTTTCGCCGACTACCGAGTCCGGTTGGTTTCTCGGGGCCGATCCAGCTGTGACGCCAGCCCGGGTGCCCCGGAATCCAGAAGTACCATGAACCATCGTCGATCCCCTTAAGAGTTCGGCTGCATGGCGGTGAAGGCCATGCAGCCTAGTCTAGTGGGAGGATCCCGACGACGGCAGTGCTAGGAGTCTCCGCCGGCGGTGAAACGCATGATGAGGCCGAGTCCAATGATCACGACGCCCCAAGTGCAGCCCAAGACGATGGTGAAGCGGTTGAGGTTTCGCTCTGCGACACCTGACGAACTCAACCCCGAGCTCATGCCACCGCCAAACATATCGGACAACCCGCCGCCACGCCCCTTGTGGAGGAGGATGAGCAGCGTCAGCAGAAGGCTGGTAATGCCCAGCAGGATCTGCAGAATGACTTGAAGAACGTCCACGACGGCCTTTCAGAAGAACGGAAAACGGGAGCGGAACCTAAAAACGGACTAAGCCGCGCTGAGGTGGCTCTCGAACCTGACAATGTTAGCAAATTCGGCGGGGTCCAGGCTCGCGCCACCCACCAGCAGACCGTCGACGTCGCTTTCGGCCATGATCGCTGCCGCATTGTTGGCCTTGACCGAACCGCCGTAGAGGAGGCGGGTCTTGGCAGCCACTGCATCGTCGAACAAGGATGCAAGCTCTGAACGGATCGCGGCGCACATCTCCTGCGCGTCTTCGGGACCTGCGACTTCGCCGGTCCCGATGGCCCAGACGGGCTCGTACGCGACAACCAGTTCGCCCGCTTGGTCTGCGGAGAGGCCCTCGACGCCGGCGCGCAGCTGGGCCAGCGTGTGCTCCACGTGGGTGCCGGCCTGGCGGATCTCAAGACCCTCGCCGACACAGAGGACCGGGGTGACCTCGTGACGGAAGGCGGCTTTGACCTTCGCGTTCAGCACCTGGTCGTCCTCGTTGTGGATGGTGCGGCGTTCGCTGTGGCCCACCAGGACATAGGCGCAACCAAGCTTGTTGAGGAACTGGCCGGAGATATCGCCGGTGTACGCTCCGGAGTCGAACTGCGAGAGGTCCTGTCCGCCGTAGACTACGTCCAACTCGTCGCCCTGGACGAGGGTCTGCACACCGCGGAGGTCGGTAAACGGCGGGAAGACCGAAACCTCCACCCGGCTGTAGTCGTGCTTGGCGTCGGAGAGGGTCCATGCCAGCTTCTGCAGCAGGGTGATGCCCTGGACATGGTCCATGTTCATCTTCCAGTTGCCGGCAATGAAGGGCTTGCGGATGAAGTTTCCGTTGGCAGAAGTTGTCACGTGTGCTCCAAAGATGCGTTGAGATAGGGAAAGCCGGCGGGGCGCTTGCCTTCAAGGAAGGGCGCCCCGCCGGCCGTGTAGCCTTAGCGGTCCAGAACGCTCAGGCCGGGAAGATCCTTGCCTTCAAGGTATTCCAGGCTGGCGCCGCCGCCGGTGGAAATGTGTCCGAACTGGGAGTCCTCAAAGCCGAGGGTCCGGACGGCCGCGGCGGAGTCGCCGCCGCCAACCACGGTGAATGCCGGTGTCTCGGTCAAAGCCTGGGCGATGGCACGGGTGCCGCCCGAGAAGGCTTCGAATTCGAAGACGCCCATGGGGCCGTTCCAGAACACGGTCTGGGCGGCCTTGATCTGCTCGGCGAAAGCCGCGGCGGATACCGGTCCGATGTCCAGGCCAATCCCGGAGGCGCCGAACGAGCTGTCCTCGATCGCGTCCGCGGCGACCACCTCGTGTTCAGCGTCCGCGGCGAAGCGGCTGGCCACAACCACGTCGGTGGGGATGACGAAGGCGGTACCGGCGTCGGAAGCGCGCTTGAGGTAGTCCTGGACCACGGGGATCTGGTCGGCTTCAAGCAGGCTGCCCGCCACCTTGTGACCGGCCGCCGCGAGGAACGTAAAGAGCATTCCGCCACCGACGAGGATCGTGTCAGCCTTGCCCAGGAGGTTGTCGATCACCGCGAGCTTGTCCGAGACCTTGGAGCCGCCGAGAACCACGACGTACGGGCGCTGGGTGTCCGTGGTGAGCTTGCGCAGAACCTCCACCTCGGTGTGCACGAGGTCCCCTTGGTAGGAAGGGAGCCGGGTGGCGACGTCGTAGACGCTGGCGTGCTTGCGGTGGACAGCGCCGAAGGCGTCATCCACGAAGGCACCGTTGTCGCCGGTCAGCGCCACGAGTTCATCGGCGAAGGCGCCGCGCTCGGCGTCGTCCTTGCTGGTTTCGCGGGCGTCGAAGCGGACGTTCTCCAGGACCAGGACGTCTCCGTCGCCCAGGGACCCGGCCAATTCCTTGGCGGACTCACCAACGGTGTCTTCCGCGAGCTGGACTTTGAATGGCGCGAGCTCCGCAAGGCGCGCTACTGCGGGCTTGAGCGAATACTTGGCCTCGGGAGAGCCCTTGGGGCGTCCCAGGTGGGCCGTGACGAGCACGCGGGCACCGGCGTCCGAGAGCTTTTCGATGACCGGGAGGGAGGCCTTGATGCGGCCGTCGTCGGTCACTGTAGAGCCGTCGAGCGGCACATTCAGGTCACTTCTGACAAGAATGTACCGCCCGCGGACACCTTCAGCGATCAGTTCGTTGAGGGTGTGAGATGTCATGTGTCTACCCTAGCCCAGCTTGGATGCGACGAGCTCCGTGAGGTCAACGAGGCGGTTGGAGTAGCCCCATTCGTTGTCATACCAGGAAACAACCTTGACCTGGTTGCCGATGACCTTGGTGAGGCCGGAGTCGAAGATCGAAGAAGAGGGGTCGCCGACGATGTCCGAAGAGACGATCGGGTCTGCCGTGTAGCTCAGGATGCCCTTGAACTGCTCGGTCTCCGAAGCTGCCTTGAGTGCAGCGTTGACTTCCTCAACGGTCACTTCGCGGGAAACCGTGACGGTCAGGTCCGTGGCGGAACCCGTGGGGACCGGAACGCGGATGGCGTAGCCGTCCAGCTTGCCCTTGAGCTCCGGAAGGACGAGGCCGATGGCCTTGGCGGCACCCGTGGAGGTGGGGACCATGTTGATCGCTGCGGCGCGGGCACGGCGAAGGTCGCTGTGGGGGCCGTCCTGCAGGTTCTGGTCTGCCGTGTAGGCGTGGACCGTGGTCATGAGGCCGCGCTCGATGCCGAAGGCGTCGTTGACGACCTTGGCCAGCGGACCGAGGCAGTTGGTGGTGCAGGAAGCGTTGGAAATGATGTGGTGTGCTGCGGGGTCGTAGAGCTCGTGGTTGACGCCCATGACGATGGTGATGTCTTCGTCCGAAGCCGGAGCGGAGATCAGGACCTTCTTGGCACCTGCATCGATGTGCTTCTGTGCCGCGGCGGCCTTGGTGAAGAAGCCGGTGGACTCGATGACGATGTCGACGCCCAGTTCGGCCCAGGGGAGGTTCGCAGGATCGCGCTCTGCAAGGACCTTGATGATGTTGCCGTCGACGATGAGGTTGCCCTCTTTGACTTCGACGGACTCGGTCAGGCGGCCGCCGACGGAGTCGTACTTCAAAAGGTGGGCAAGTGCCTCGGGACTCGTGAGGTCGTTGACCGCAACAATTTCGAGGTCTGCACCCTGGGCGAGTGCTGCGCGGAAGTAGTTGCGGCCGATGCGGCCAAAGCCGTTGATACCAATACGGGTGGTCACTATTTCAGTCTCCTTGGTGCTCTTGCAAGCACACCTAGTGAGTCGGATCTTGATTCCAACTAACAATTCCCGCACATCATTGGGCAGAAGTGATTATCAGATCGGAGGGCGACCAGCCACGTTGCTGAAGGCTAACCGCCTTCCGTGACCCATCTTACGTTTAACTACGTCTGCCCCCGCAACTGCGGGGGCAGACAATCCGGTATTTGGGCGAAATTCACCTGAATGTGAAGTTTGTTACATCCCTGTGTATTCCGCGTCACTCACCGATTCGGGGCGGAGTTCCCTAGAGAACGATCAGTCCAGTGGCGTTCGCGCGGGCCGCCTCGAAGCGCTTTGCGACGTCGGCCCAGTTGACGATGTTCCAGAAAGCCTTGACATAGTCAGCCTTGACGTTCACGTAATCCAGGTAGAAAGCGTGCTCCCACATGTCCAGCATGAGCAGGGGCGTGGTGCCCACTGCGACGTTGCCCTGCTGGTCGTAGAGCTGCTCGATGAGGAGGTTGCCGCCGATGGGCTCGTAGGCGAGGAAGCCCCAGCCGGATCCCTGCAGGCCGAGCGCGGCTGCGGAGAACTGTGCACGGAATGCATCGAAGGAGCCGAAGGCGTCGTCGATGGCCGCCGCCAGCTCGCCCTCAGGCTTGTCGCCGCCGTCCGGGGAGATGTTGTTCCAGAAGACGGAGTGGTTGATGTGGCCGCCGGTGTGGAACGCGAGGTCCTTGGAGAGGCGGTTGATGTTGGCGAAGTCGCCCTTGTCGCGGGCCTCGGCCAGCTGGGCCAAAGCGTTGTTGGCGCCTGCTACATAGGCAGCGTGGTGCTTGCTGTGGTGCAGCTCCATGATCTTCGCCGAAATGTGCGGCTCAAGTGCTGCGTAGTCGTAGCCGAGCTCGGGCAGTACGTACTCTGTCACGAAATCCTCCAATGTAGTGGACCGGGGTCCGGTTGGTAACTCTCGTTTTGTTCATCCGACCGGCGAACCGGCCGGAAATCTACACCCTGACGATTCTAGGGCGAGGGCTTTATTCGTCCATCATTTCGGGGGTCACATTTGCCTCGGTGCCCGGGATGCCCAGATCCCCGGCCCGCTTGTCCGCCATGGCCAACAGCCTGCGGATCCTCCCGGCGATGGCGTCCTTGGTCATGGGCGGATCGGCAAGCCGGCCCAGTTCATCGAGGCTGGCCTGCTTGTGCGCCACGCGGAGTTCACCGGCGTACTTAAGGTGGTCCGGAACGTCGTCGCCCAGGATTTCCAAGGCCCTGTCCACCCGGGCGCCGGCCGCGACGGCGGCCTGGGCCGAGCGGCGCAGGTTGGCGTCGTCGAAGTTCGCGAGGCGGTTGGCCGTGGCACGGACTTCCTTCCGCATGCGGCGCTCTTCCCACACCATGAGGGCGTCATGGGCACCCATCCGGGTGAGCAGCGCGGCGATGGTGTCGCCGTCACGGATAACCACGCGATCCACGCCACGCACTTCCCGGGCCTTGGCCTGGATGCCGAGGCGCCGGGCAGCCCCAACCAAGGCAAGCGCAGATTCCGGCCCGGGACACGTGACCTCAAGCGAAGAGGACCGGCCGGGTTCGGTGAGGGAACCGTGAGCCAGGAAGGCGCCGCGCCACACGGCCTCCGCGTCGGACGCCGAACCGTTGACGACGGCGGACGGCAGGCCACGTACGGGCCGTCCGCGGCCATCCAGGAGGCCGGTCTGGCGGGCCAGGGCTTCGCCGTCGCGCACTACGCGGACAACATAGCGGCTACCGCGCCGGAGGCCACCACCGGAGACGACGATGATCTCGCTCTGGTGCCCGTAGACTTCGGCGATCGCGGCGCGCAGCCTTCGTGCAGTGGAGGCGAGATCCACCTCTGCCTCGATGACGATACGGCCCGAAATGATGTGCAGTCCGCCGGCGAAGCGCAGCATGGCCGAAACTTCGGCCTTGCGGACGGACGACTTCTTGATGTCCAGCCGGGAAAGTTCTTCCTTGACCGATGCGGTCAGTGCCATCGCATGTTCCTAACTATTCCCGAAGATATCGTGATAAGCCGATGCCAGACGCAGCGGGTCGTGGACTGGACGGCGGCTCGACGCCCCCACTTTACCCAAGACCACCTCCGCACCGATCATCCCGGCAGCCCGTTCGAATTCCTTGAGGTCCGATATCGAGGAGGGATCGGCCAGGACGACGTCCACGCTGAACTCCGGCGCGTAGTGTCGCAAGGCATCCAGATGGTCCGCGGCGGACATCCCGGAGGTTTCCTTGGTGTCCATGGCGAGGTTCATGGTGAGGCAGCGTTTGGCAGGAGTGTCGCACAAGGCCTGGCGCATTTCGGGCAGCAGCAAATGCGGCAACACGGACGTGTACCAGGAGCCGGGACCCAGAATGATCCAGTCCGCGAGCTCGATGGCCGTCAGCGCTTCGATGCAGGCGTGCGCGTCCTCCGGAAAGAGCCTGACGTTTTCGAGGGATCCGGCAACGGCGCACTTGGCCTGGCCCTTGACGGCCTGGAACTCGTACCCGCCCCCGGGCAAGGGCACCCTGACGTCACCCTCGATGTTCAGTGGCTGGGTGGACATCGGAAGAACCTGGCCGCGGGCACCCAGGAGCGCGCCCGCCCATTTCAGTCCCGCGACGGCGTCGCCCAGAAGCTCCCAGAGGGTGACAATGAGCAGGTTCCCCATGGCATGGTCGTCCAAGGAGCCTTGGCGACCACTCGGGGTCTTGAAGCGATGCTGCATGACGTCCCGCCAGGTGCGCCCCCAATCCGTGTCGTCACAAAGGGCGCTCAGCGCCATTCGAAGATCGCCGGGCGGAAGGACGCCGTACTCTTCGCGCAGCCGCCCGGAGGATCCGCCGTCGTCGGCAACCGTGACAATCGCGGTGAGCTCCGAGGTCAGCAGCCGCAACGCCGACAATGATGCTGAAAGCCCGTGTCCGCCGCCGAGTGCCACTACTGTGGGGCCTTTGGCAGGTTGGCTGCCTGGGGTGCCCTTCGGTGGAACCAGCGGCAGGGGTCCGGTAAGGACCCCCATTACTCGCGACCCAGATCGCGGTGGCTTGTGGTGACAGTGACGCGAGGATATTGCGCGAGCCGTTTGGAGAGTTCGACGGCGACCGCGACTGAACGGTGCTTGCCGCCTGTGCAACCGACAGCAATGGTGGCGTAGTGCTTGTTTTCCGTCCGATAGCCATCGAGGACAGGCTCCAGGGCAAGGACGTAGCGGTCAACGAAGTCCTTCACGCCCGCGGCGCCCAGCACATAGTCGCTGACGTCGGCGTCGAGCCCCGTGTGCGGTCGCAATTGCGGAACCCAGTGCGGGTTGGGGATGAAGCGCGCATCCGCCACGAAGTTGGCGTCCACGGGCAGGCCGTATTTGAAGCCGAAGCTCATGACGTTCAAGCGCAGTGCCACAGGGCCTGTGTCGGTGAAAAGTTCGGTGATGGCTGTCGCCAGTCCGTGGACGTTGTATGTGCTCGTGTCCAGGACGACGTCGGCCGATTCGCGGAGTTCCTTCAGGACGTCGCGTTCCGCCGCGATGCCGTCCAGGATCCGTCCACCGCCTTGGAGCGGGTGCGGGCGGCGGCCCTGCTCAAAGCGCCGTACCAGGACGTTGTCGCTGGCATCGAGGAAGAGGACGCGGAAGGTGATTCCGCTGGCGCTGAGGGCGCCGAGCGCCGTCCTGATATCGGTGAAGAGGCCTTTGCTGCGCACGTCCACGACGACGGCAAGCTTCGGGATGGACTGGGGTGCGTGCGAGACGATTTCCGCCAGCGTCCCCAGCATCTGCGGCGGGAGGTTTTCGACGACGTACCAGCCGTGGTCCTCCAGGGCGTCCGACGCTGTGCTGCGGCCTGCTCCGGACATGCCGGTCACCACCAGCAGTTCCGCTTCGACAGGCTTGACGGGTACGAGACCGTCCTGCTCCGCGCCGGATCCTGCTGTTGGCTCTGACATCAAGTTTCCCCGTTCTGAGATGGTCCAAAGTTTCTGGGATGGTCCAAAGGCGGACCTCTTCAGGAGGGGTCCGCCTATTACCCTAGCTAAGTTTCAAGGATTTCGCCGGTGGTCATGTTCACGGCCGGAGCGGCCTCGCCCGAGGCGCCCGCCGCCGCCAGATGGCTGACGACGGCTTCCGCCAATGCCGGGCCGATCCCCTTCGCGGCTGTGAGTTCGAGTGCCGTCGCTGCCTTGATTTTCTTGAGGGAGCCGAAATGCGCCACGAGCGCCTTCCGTTTTGCTTCGCCGAGGCCGGGAACGCCGTCGAGCGCGGACACCGTCATGGCCTTTCCACGCTTCTGCCGGTGGAAGGTGATGGCGAAACGGTGGGCCTCGTCGCGGATGCGCTGGAGCAAGTAGAGTCCTTGCGAAGTGCGGGGCAGAATCACCGGGAAGTCGCTGTCCGGCAGCCAGACTTCTTCGAGCCGCTTGGCGAGGCCCACGACGTAGACGTCGTCGATCCCCAGTTCCGCGAGTGCCCGCGCGGCCGCATTCACCTGGGGCTGCCCGCCGTCGACGACCACGAGGTTGGGCGGATAGGCGAATCTCGCCTTGGCTCCCGTGACGGCAGCATCGTCCGACGACGACGGCGGCTCCCCGACACCGGGGTTCGGAACTTCTCCGCTCTTGGGAAGCTGGGCGGATTTATCCTGCAAGTAGTGCCTGAAGCGCCTCGTAAGGACGTCGTGCATCGCAGCGGTATCGTCTGTTGCCGCCGCGCCGGTGATGGAGAACTTCCGGTAGTCGGCCTTCTTGGGGAGGCCGTCCTCCACCACCACCATGGATGCAACCACGTTGGTGCCCTGCACATGGGAAATGTCGTAGCACTCGATCCGGAGCAGCGGCACGGGAAGCTCGAGGGCTTCCTGCAGTTCCTGCAGCGCCTGCGAGCGGACGGTGATATCGCCGGCGCGCCGGACTTTGTGGAGCTTCAGGGCCTGCTCGGCATTTTCTCGGACGGTGGACATGAGGGCGGCCTTGTCACCGCGCTGCGGCACCCGGATATCCACCTTGGCGCCCCTGAGGCCACCGAGCCATTCCAGCAGTTCGTGATGGTTGCTCGGAATCTCCGGCACGAGGACTTCGCGCGGAATACGGCCCTGGTTGTCGCTGTCCTCTCCGTAGACCTGTTGCAGCAGGTGCTCGATGAGCTCCGGAGTGGTGGCGTCTTCGACCTTTTCCACGACCCAGCCCCGCTGGCCGCGCACCCGGCCACCCCTGACGTGGAATACCTGCACGGACGCCTCGAGGTCGTCGTCGTGCAGGGCGAAGACGTCCGCGTCGGTGTCTTCGGAAAGCACCACGGCGTTGCGCTCGAACACTTTGCGGAGGGCGATGATGTCATCCCGGAGCCGCGCGGCCCGCTCGTAGTCCAACTCGGCGACGGCGGCGCCCATGTCCTTTTCGAGGCGGGTAATGAAGCGTTTCGCTTCGCCGCCCATGAACGAGCAGAAGTCTTCGGCGATGGCCCGGTGCTCTTCGGCGGTGACACGCCCGACACACGGGGCCGAGCATTTGTCGATGTAGCCGAGCAAGCATGGCCGGCCACTGGCTTGGGCGCGCTTCAGCACGCCGGGACTGCAGCTACGGACCGGAAAGACCCGCAACAAGGTGTCCATGGTTTCGCGGATGGCGCCGGCCGTATACGGTCCGAAGTAGCGGGTTCCCTTGCGGCGCTCCCCGCGCATGACCTGGACCCGGGGGAGCTTCTCCCCCATGCTCACGGCAAGGTACGGATAAGTCTTGTCATCACGGAAGACGACGTTGAAGCGGGGCTTGAATTCCTTGATCCAGGTGTATTCGAGCTGAAGCGACTCAAGCTCGCTGCCCACCATCGTCCACTCGACGCTACTGGCCGCGTGCACCATCGCATGCGTCTTCGGCAGCAAGCCCGCAGGGTTGGCGAAGTATGAGTTCAACCGGGAGCGGAGGTTCTTCGCCTTGCCCACATAGATGACACGGCCGTGCGGATCCCGGAACCGATAGACACCGGGGGTGGTGGGGATTTCTCCCGCCTGGGGTCGATAACTCGCTGGATCTGCCACAGATCCAGTCTAGTAAGGGAAAGACGTCACCCTGTACGCACCGGCTTCGCGGAGAGTTACCCCGCGGATTTGCTCTGGTTGTAGCTGGTGGAACGTTCCTGGCCGCTCAATACCGCAATGGCATCCATGATCTTGTCCGTCACTTCGCGCCGGGCAGGCAGGGAATGGTCCGGGCCTGTCTTCTCGAAGTACAGCGGCTCGCCCACCTTCATGGTGAAATGCTGCGGGCGGACAGTGTTGCGGTCCACCGGCTGCAACTTGTCCGTGCCGATAAGGCCAACCGGCACGACGGGTGCCCCCGTGGTCAGGGCAAGCCAGCCGACCCCGGTGCGCCCGCGGTACAGCAAGCCGTCGCGGGAGCGCGTCCCCTCCGGATAGATGCCGATGCCCCGGCCGTTCTCCAGGATGTCCAGGAGGGTCTTGAGGGCCTGCACACTGGCCGCCTGCTCTCCGCGTTCCACCGGAATGGATCCGACAGCCTCGAAGAACGCCTTCATCGCGCGGCCTTTGAAGCCTTTGGTGGTGAAGTACTCGGCCTTGGCGAAGAAGCCCACCGGGCGCGGCATCAAGGCCTGGACAATCACGCTGTCCAGAAAGGACAAATGGTTCGGGGCCACAATGAAGGGCCCTTCCTTGGGCACGTTTTCCAGCCCGATGACCGTGGGCCGGCAGGTGCTGGAAATCAGTCCGCGCGTGGTCCAGCGGATGACATCAAAGGCTTCCATCGTTCTGCACCTCGCTCAGGGCCGCCGCGCGGACAGCGTCAAGTTCTTCGATCTTCTTCAGCAGCTGCTCCGCGGTGTCCACGACGGCGACGGCGCCTGCCTCCTGAAGTTCGCCGTCGGGCGCAAATCCCCAGCTGACCCCAATGCAGTCAAGGCCATTGGCCATCGCACCGGCAACATCCTGATGGCGGTCCCCGACCATCACCGCGGGCTGGGAACGCAACGTGGCCAGCGCCGCACCGACAATTGCCACTTTGCCCGGAGCTGTGTTGGCCGCCATTGATTCGTCGTCCGAGGCACCGCAAATGGAAGCAAAGAAATCGGCAATGCCGTGGTGCTCCAACACGACGTGCGCCAAGCCTTGGGGTTTCTGGGTGGCCACGGCAACCGGCCGCCGCGACTCCGCGAAGAACTCCAGGAGCTCACGGATACCGGGATAGAGCCGGCTTTGGCCGATTCCCACAGAACGGTAGTAACCACGGTAAAGGCCAATGACTTCGTCGACTTTTGCCGCGGGAACCCCGGCAATGTGCTCCAGGGAGTCGCTGAGCTTGGGCCCGACCATGGAGTCCAGCACTGCTTGTTCCGGGACACGGAGGCCCATTTCGCGCAGGGCCGCGGCGATGCCACCGGTTATGCCACCTGCAGGATCGACAAGGGTGCCGTCCAGATCAAAGATTACGGGCACCATTGTTTGAGTCACCGGGTTAGTTTCTCACGAGTTGAGGCATGCCTGAAACTCACATGCCGGCCAGGGAATACTTCGGCTTCAAGCGAAATATTCCCCGGCCCTTCCCGCAGGACTAGCCGAGAATCTCCGCCAGGAAGGCAGCGGTATGGCTTTCCGTGGACTTTGCAACCTGTTCGGGCGTGCCCGTTGCCACGATGCGCCCGCCGCCCGAACCGCCATTGGGGCCAAGGTCCACGATCCAGTCGGCGGATTTGATGACGTCGAGGTTGTGTTCAATGGTGATGACCGTGTTGCCCTTGTCCACGAGACCCTGGAGCACCATGAGCAATTTGCGGATGTCCTCGAAATGGAGGCCCGTGGTGGGCTCGTCCAAGACGTATACGCTCCGGCCATTCGAACGCTTCTGCAGTTCCGAGGCCAGCTTCACGCGCTGCGCCTCGCCACCTGAAAGCGTGGTGGCGGGCTGTCCGAGCCGGACATAGCCGAGACCGACGTCGACGAGGGTGTTCAAATGCCGGGCGATGGGGGTGAAGGCGGCAAAGAACTCGGCACCCTCCTCGATGGGCATGTTGAGGACGTCCGCGATGGTCTTGCCCTTGTAATGGACTTCCAGGGTCTCCCGGTTGTACCTGGCACCGTGGCAAACCTCGCAGGGAACATAGACGTCCGGCAGGAAGTTCATCTCGATCTTCAGGGTGCCGTCACCGGAGCACGCCTCGCAGCGGCCGCCCTTGACGTTGAAGGAGAAGCGTCCGGGCTGGTATCCGCGGACCTTGGCTTCGGTGGTTTCCGCGAAAAGCTTCCGGATGTTGTCGAACACGCCGGTGTACGTGGCGGGGTTGGAACGCGGGGTCCGCCCGATGGGGCTCTGGTCCACGTGGACCACCTTGTCGAGGTGCTCGAGGCCTGCCACGGAACGATGCCGGCCGGCAACCTGCTTTGCTCCGTTCAGCTTGTTGGCAAGAACCTTGTAAAGGATCTCGTTCACCAGGGTGGACTTCCCGGAGCCGCTGACGCCCGTGACTGCCGTGAAGAGGCCCAGCGGGAAGGTGGCGTCAACGTTGTTCAGGTTGTTTTCGCGTGCGCCGATGACCTTGAGCTCGCGCTTCTTGTCATACTTGCGCCGCTTCGCCGGGATGTCGATCTTGCGTCGCCCGGACAAGTAGTCACCGGTCAGCGAATTCCGGTTTTCCAGAAGCTCCTTATAGGAACCGGAGTGAACCACCTGGCCGCCGTGCTCACCGGCGCCGGGTCCGATATCCACTACCCAGTCGGCCTCGTGGATGGTGTCTTCGTCGTGTTCGACCACGATCAGCGTATTGCCCAGGTCCCGAAGCCTGGTCAGCGTTTCGATGAGGCGGCGGTTGTCTTTTTGGTGCAGGCCGATGGACGGCTCATCCAGGACGTACAGCACGCCCACCAAGCCGGAGCCGATCTGGGTGGCAAGCCGGATGCGCTGGGCTTCGCCACCGGACAGAGTCCCGGACGGCCGTTCGAGATTCAGGTATTCGAGCCCGACGTCCAGGAGGAATGTCAGGCGCGCCTGGATCTCCTTGAGGACCTGGTGGGCAATCTGGGCCTCGCGGTCAGTGAGCGTGAGGCTGCCGAGGAAGTCGGCGCAGTCCCGCATCGGGAGGGCCGCTACTTCAGCGATGGACTTGCCGTTGATCAGCACGGAAAGCGATGCCGGGTTGAGCCGGGCGCCATTGCATTCAGGGCAAGGAATCTGGCGCATGTACTCTTCGTAGCGGTCGCGCGCCCAATCGGAGTCCGTTTCACCGTGCTTGCGGTGAACATACTGGATGGCGCCCTCGAAGCCCGTACTGTACTTGCGCTCCCGGCCGAACCTGTTGCGGTACTGCACGACAACCTTGTGGTCCTTGCCATGCAGCACGGTTTGCCGCACTTCCTGCGGCAGTTTCTCCCACGCCGTGTCCATGGAGAAGTCGAGCTCCAAGGCAAGGCCTTCCAGGAGCCGGTTCCAGTATTCCGTGGTGGCAGTGCCCAGCGACCAGGGCGCGATGGCCCCCTGGTTCAAGGAAAGTTCCGGGTTGGGGACCACCAATTCTTCGTCGACCTCGAGCTTGGTGCCGATACCGCTGCACGCGGCACATGCACCGAAGGGGTTGTTGAAGGAGAAGGAGCGTGGCTCGATTTCGTCGATGGCCAGCGGGTGCTCATTGGGGCAGGCAAGGTGTTCGGAGAAGGCCCGGATCCGGGCGGGGTCTTCGGCGTCGAGGTCCACGAACTCGGCCAGTACGCGTCCTTCCGCGAGTCCGAGCGCGGTTTCGATCGAGTCGGTCAGCCTCTGGCTGATCCCTTCCTTGACCACCAACCGGTCCACAACCACTTCAATGGAGTGCTTGAATTGCTTGCCGAGCTTGGGCGGATCGCTCAGCTGGACGAGGTCACCGTCCACCCGGGCACGCGAGTATCCCTTGGCAGTGAGTTCTTTGAAGAGCTCGACGAATTCACCCTTGCGTCCACGGACCACGGGAGCGAGGATCTGGAAGCGGGTGCCGGATTCGAGTTCCAGCAACTGGTCGACAATCTGCTGCGGCGTCTGGCGCGTGATCGGCTCGTGGCACACCGGACAATGCGGCCGGCCGACACGTGCCCAGAGAAGGCGCATGTAGTCGTAGATCTCGGTGATGGTGCCCACGGTGGAGCGCGGGTTCTTGCTGGTGGACTTCTGGTCGATGGAGACTGCCGGGGAAAGACCCTCGATGAAATCCACGTCCGGTTTGTCCACTTGGCCCAGGAATTGGCGGGCATAGGCCGACAATGACTCCACGTACCGGCGCTGGCCTTCGGCGAAGATGGTGTCGAAAGCCAAGGATGACTTACCTGAACCCGACAAACCGGTGAAAACGATCATGGCGTCACGGGGAAGGTCGAGATCGACGTTCCGGAGGTTGTGTTCGCGCGCTCCCTTGACCACGAGCCGGGACAGGTCATGTCTTACGGGCGTGGAAGGTTGCTGCGCGGAAACGCTTGTGAAGGATTCGACGGGGGGGACTTCAGCTACGGCTTTAGGCACCCACTAATGCTAATCGAAAACTTCTTCGAATTTCCATGTGGCTTCCCACACCCTACCGATGGGTATCAATCGGCGTCATAAGCGGCTGCCAGAAGCTGGACAGCCTCCGCGAAACTGGCGCCCTGCGCTTTGGCCGCCGCCGAGTAACTCGCGGCGACCGCTGCCAATGCGCTCCAGCGGTCATCCCGGGCACACACGACTGTTCCGTTGCGGCCACGGGTTGCAACCACTCCCGCAGCTTCAAGTTCCTTGTAGGCCCGGGCCACTGTGTGGGGGGCGACATCCAACTGTTCAGCCAGGCTGCGCACCGCGGGAAGTTTGGTACCGACAGCCAGGGTGCCGCCGTCGGCCAACTCGATAATCCGGAGCCGAAGCTGTTCATACAGTGCGACGGTGCTGGACTGATTGGGACGCCACGAACCGGGAAACCCGAGCGGGCTCATGAGGCTTCCCTCTCCCCTTGGCTGGCGCGATGCTTGGCGGACCTCACGGGCATCGCGGCGAGTTCGCCGCCACCGGCGGCATACTGTGCTTCGTGCAAGCGGGCGTAGTGCCCGCCGCGCTCCAACAGCGAATGATGGGTGCCGTGTTCAACGATCCGTCCGTGGTCCATGACGAGAATTAGATCAGCGTCGCGGATAGTGGACAAGCGGTGCGCAATGACGAATGAGGTCTTGTTGCTCCGCAGACGGTGCATCGCTTGGCGGATGAGGACTTCCGTGCGGGTGTCCACCGAACTTGTCGCCTCGTCCAGGATCAGAATGGGGCGGCCCGAGAGCCTTGCGCGCGCGATGCTCAGCAATTGCCTCTGGCCCTGGCTGAGGGGTTCGCCTCCGTTGCTGAGCATGGTTGAGTAGCCGTTGGGCAGCGAGCGGACAAAGTGGTCAACATGGCTTGCCTCGGCCGCGGCCACGATCTCTGCTTCGCTGGCGCCCGGAAGTCCATACTCAATGTTCTCCCGGATGGTGCCAGTGAAAATCCACGGATCCTGGAGAACGACGCCGAAATTCCGGCGGAGCGCGTCACGTCCCAGGCCGGCGATGTCCACGCCGTCGATGGTGATCCTTCCGGATCCGAGTTCGTGGAAACGCATGAGCAGGCTGACTAGCGTGGTCTTCCCCGCTCCGGTGTGCCCGACAATAGCAACGGTCTGTCCCGGTTCCACGTGGAAGGACAGGTCCTCGATCAGGGGCGCATCCTGCCGGTAGCTGAAGGAGATGCGTTCGAAGGCTACCCTCCCCGTAGGGGAATCGGACTGGAGATCAAGCCCTGCCTCAAGCCCCGAACCGGCGTCGGCGCGGGAACCAGCGTCCCGTTCCGCCGGTTCCCCCGTCAATTCGGCGGCGTCCAACAGCTCGAAGACCCGGCTGGCGGAAACTGCGCACGATTGCAGGACCTGGGCCATTCCGCCGATCTGGCCCAGCGGCTGGCTGAAGAGCCTGTTGAATTGGATGAACGCTTGAATGCCGCCAATGCTCATCGCCCCCGCGAGGAACTGCAGGGCACCAACAATCGCAACTCCCACATAGCTGGCGTTCGAGACGAAGGCCATGAGGGGTACCAGCAACCCCGAAGCGAACTGTGCCTTGGAACTGGCGGCGTACAGGCCGTCGTTGTGGGTAGCGAAGCGGACCGCCATCGCAGATTGGGCGTTGAAAAGCTTGATGGTCTCGTGACCTGTGGCTGTCTCCTCCACGAGGGAGTTCACGTCTCCCGTGGCTTCCCACTGCCGGACGAAGTGTTTCTGCGAGCGTCGGGTCACGATAACCGATGCCAAGGCCGATACCGGAACAGCCAGGAGGGACACCACGGCGAGGAGCGGCGAAAGCAGGAGCATCATCCCGAGGGAACCGATGACCATCAACATCGAGGTCAAGAGCTGGGAAAGGAGTTGGTTGAGCGTTTGCGACACGTTGTCGAGGTCGTTCGTGGCACGGCTCAGGACGTCGCCCCGGGAGCGGCCGTCGTAGTAGGCGACGGGAAGCCGGTGCAGTTTCGCTTCCACGGCTTCCCGCAGCTCGTACGCGAGCCGCTGGACGGCAAGGGCGTTGAGGCGGCCCTGCGCCCAGCTGAGCAATGAAGTGACGCAATACATGGCCGCGGCCACGAGCAGCAGGAAGACGAAGCGCCCAGTGTCGAACTGCGCGCCGAACACGGCAGCCGCGATGACGTCGGTGGCGTCTCCGAGTATTTTGGGGGCGGCGACATTGAGCGTGACAAAGCCGCAGATGCACAGGATCGCCGCCGTCATGACTCCGCGGGCGGGCTTCATCAAGCCAACCAGGCGGAGGAGCGAGCGCGATGGTTTCCCTGTGGCGGCGAGTTGCTCGCCTTCGCTGCTCATGCGGCTTCTTCCGTTTCCAGCTGGGACGCCACGATTTCCCGGTAGGTCTCCGAGGACTCAAGAAGTTCGTCGTGGGTTCCCTTTGCCACCAGGCGGCCCTCGTCGATGAGCAGTATCTGGTCCGCCGACACTACGGTGTTGACGCGCTGGGCGACGATGATGACGGTTGCCCCGCGGAGTTCCGGTTCAAGCGCTGCACGGAGCTTTGCTTCCGTCACTGTGTCCAGCGCCGAGAAGCTGTCGTCAAAGAGGTAGACAGATGCGGGGCGCAGGATTGCGCGGGCTATGCATAGGCGCTGTCGCTGACCGCCGGAGAGGCCGGCACCGCCTTGGGACAACGTGGTTTCCAGTCCTTGCGGCAACTCGTTGACGAAATCCGCTGCCTGGGCCGCCTCAAGGGCATGCCACAATTGCGAATCTGTCGCGGACGGTAGTGAAATCCGCAGGTTCTCGGCGATGGTTCCGCGGAACAGCCAGGTCTCCTGGGGCACGACGCCGAGCTGGTCGCGCAAGGCACCGAGGGGAACGCCAGCGATGTCCCGTCCATCGAGCGAGATGCTGCCGCTGCTCGCCTCAAGCAGTCTTGGCACAAGGCTGACGATGGTCGACTTGCCGCTTCCCGTGGAGCCGATGACCGCCGTCGTGGTTCCCGGGGCCGCATGGAAGGTGATGTTTTCCAACACGGGCGTTTCGGCCCCCGGGTAGGCGAAAACGACATTGTCGAAGCGCAGGCCCTCCGCCTGCGAGGTGCCTTCAGCCATCCCATCGGCTGTGTTTCCCGGCAGGACCGTTTCAGATTCCGTCTTGAGCACCTCGGTGACGCGTTCGGCGCTGACAGCCGCGCGGGGCGCAGTGCTCAACACGTACATTGCCATCATGATCGCCAGGAGGATCTGCATGATGTACGCGATGAATGCAGTCAGCGCACCCAGCTGCATGTCTCCGGCAATAATGCGATGGCCGCCGAGCCAGACCACGCCGGCGGAAGAGAGATTGACCACGGTCATGACGAGCGGAAGCATGGCAGCGACTATCCGGGCAGAACGGAGGTTGTTCTTTGTCAGGGCGTCGTTGGCGGCCTCGAACCGTTTCATCTCGAACGGCTGGCGGACGAAAGCGCGGATGACCGCGGTCCCCAGGATCTGTTCTCGGAGCACGCCGTTGATCCGGTCCACCAAGCCTTGTCCCTCGCGATACAGCGGGACGAGCTTGCGGACAATCAACAGCATGATGACCAGCAACACGGGAACGATGGCGAAAACGATCCAGGACAGGGCAACGTCCTGTTCGACTGCCAGGATCACGCCGCCGATGCCCATGACGGGTGCTGCCACGAGCATGCTGAAAACAAGCACAGTGATGTTCTGCAGTTGCAGGACGTCATTGGTGGTCCTGACCACGAGGCTGGCCGGTCCGAAGGCCGCGACGTCCTGGTCGGGCAGGGAGTGAATCTTGTCGAAGAGGTCCTGCCGCAGCCCGCGGCCGATCTTCATGGCGACAATCGCTCCAAGGTAACCGGCCAGCACGGCGGCAAGCACCTGGACGACCGTGAGAACCAGCATCCAAGCGCCCAAGCGCAGGATCACCTCGCTGTTTCCGGCGACGAGGCCATCGTCAACGATCTTGGCGTTGAGGGTGGGCAGGAGGAGTGTGGCGCCGGTCTGGACCAGCTGCAGGAGAACAATGGCCAGCACGTGGGACTTGTAGGGGGCCAAGCGCTGCAACAGCAAGGATGCCAGCACACTGCCTCCAATCGTTGGCCTCCGGAGCAGCGGATTCCACACGATGCCGCCCCGCGATCGCGTTGCCATTGTAGTTCAGATCACAGTGCGAAACCTTGTAATGGCGGCACTTCCGGAGGCGTGTGGAGCTGGGCCCGATCAGCCCCGCTTTTGCGCCACGGCAAAAATCCGGCGGAATGCAAACACGGTCCCGTGCCGGTCCCGTGGATAGGCCTCGCGGAGCACGGCTGCGTATTGGTTTTCGAAGGTGCGCGCTTCGTCTTCGGGAAGGGCGGCGAGCACCGGGCGCAGGCCGGTCCCCCGCACCCACTCCAGTACAGGATCGGCTCCCGGCAGTAGTTGCTGGTAGGTGGTTTCCCACGCGTCGGCGTCGCATCCGGCGTCGAGCATGATCCGCAGGTAGTCGGCCGGCTCCCCGACGGCATCGTCGTGGCGGAGCACACCGGAGAGCCTTCCGGACCATTCCGGCGAAGCGGCCAGCTCGCGCATGAGCACGTGGGAAGGCGCGCCGAAGTTTCCGGGGACCTGGAGCGCAAACCATGCGCCCGGTTTCAGCGCTTCCAGCCAAGCGGCGAGCATCGTCAAGTGCCCTGGCACCCATTGGAGCGCCGCGTTGCTGACCACGACGTCGGTGTCCGCTTCCGGTGCCCACTCCGCAATGTCGGCATGGACGAACGAAAGGCCCGGTTGCGCGGCAGCGAGGACTTGGGCCCTCGCCAGCATTTCGGCGGAGTAATCCAGCCCGACGACGGCGGCACCTGGCCATCGCGTCGCGAGGGTCGCCGTCAAGTTTCCCGGGCCGCAGCCCAGATCCACGACGTGCCGCGGATCCTCCGCCAAGATCCTTGAGGTCAGGTCAAAAAACGGCCGGTCGCGGTGATTGCCGAACTCGATGTACTTGGCTGGATCCCACTTCACTGCATCCTCCATCGTCGGTCTCCGTGGTCTGCTCCACCCACACTAAGCTGGAAGGCAATGAAACTTCTTGAGCAGCTCCCCGGCGACGGATCCGTTGACCCGGACGAAATCTATACCCGCTTCGTCGAATGGACGGAGAGCCGCGGGCTTCAGCTCTATCCAGCCCAGGACGAGGCCATCATGGAACTCGCGTCCGGCTCCAATGTCATCCTCGCTACCCCCACCGGTTCCGGGAAATCGCTGGTGGCGATCGCCGCGCACTTCGAGGCGATGTCCCGGGGTTTGCGCAGCTACTACACGGCCCCCATCAAGGCCTTGGTCTCCGAAAAGTTCTTCGCGCTCTGCGACATTTTCGGAGCCGAGAACGTCGGCATGATCACCGGTGATTCAGGAGTCAACCAGGACGCCCCGATCATCTGCTGCACCGCCGAAATCCTCGCCAACATCGCTTTGCGCGAAGGCAAGGAAGCCGAGCTCGGCACTGTCATCATGGACGAATTCCACTTCTACTCCGATCCCCAGCGCGGTTGGGCGTGGCAGGTGCCGCTCCTGGAACTCCCCCAGGCCCAGTTCCTGCTGATGTCGGCCACCCTGGGAGACGTCAGCCGCTTCGAGACCGGCCTGAGCGAACTCACCGGACGGTCCACGACCACCGTCAGTTCGGCCGAACGGCCCATCCCGCTGCATTATTACTTCCAGGAAACGCCGGTCCACGAAACCCTCGAGGAACTGCTGAGCACCAAGCAGGTTCCCGTGTACGTAGTGCATTTCAGCCAGGTCGAGGCCATCGAGCGTGCCCAGAACCTCATGAGCGTCAACATGTGCACCCGCGAGGAAAAGGACAAGATCGCCGAGCTGATTGCCGGTTTCCGGTTCGCCGCCGGCTTCGGCAAGACCCTGAACCGGCTGGTCCGCCATGGCATCGGCGTCCATCACGCAGGCATGCTGCCGAAGTACCGCCGCCTCGTGGAGCAATTGGCACAGGCAGGGCTCCTGAAGGTCATCTGCGGGACCGACACGCTCGGCGTCGGGATCAACGTTCCCATCCGCACAGTCCTCCTGACGGCGCTCAGCAAGTACGACGGCGTTCGCACCCGCCTGCTGAACTCCCGGGAGTTCCACCAGATCGCCGGCCGCGCGGGCCGCGCGGGCTATGACACTGCCGGAACGGTAGTGGTGCAGGCTCCCGAACACGTGGTGGAGAACGCGAAGGCGATGGCAAAAGCCACCGCAAAGTTCGGCGACGACCAGAAGAAACTGCGGCAAGTGGTGCGGAAGAAGCCGCCGGAAGGCTTCGTCTCCTGGGGGCAGCCCACTTTCACCCGTTTGGTGGAGTCCGTGCCGGACCCGTTGACCTCGAGTTTCACCGTGACGCATGCAATGCTGCTCAACTTGATGGAGCGCCCCGGAGATCCTTTCGCCGCTGCCCACCGTCTCCTCACCGAAAACCACGAGGCACGGCCCGCGCAACTGCAGCTCATGAAGAAGGCCCTGAGTATCTACCGCGAGCTGTTGGCAGCCGGAGTGGTTGAACGCATTCCTGAGGCCGAGCAGGAGAAAGAAGGCCGTTCCGTGCGGCTGACGGTTCACCTGCAAGCCAACTTCGCGCTGAACCAGCCGCTTTCGCCGTTTGCCCTTGCCGCGCTCGAGCTCCTGGATCCGGAGTCGCCGTCGTACGCTTTGGACGTCGTGTCCGTGATCGAAGCGACCCTCGAGAAGCCCCGCCAGATCCTCTCCGCGCAGCAGAAGAAGGCACGCGGCGAGGCCGTCGCAGCGATGAAGGCCGATGGGATCGATTACGACCAGCGTATGGCGATGCTCGAAGAGGTGAGCTACCCGCAGCCCCTCGCGGAGATCCTAGGCGAAGCGTTCGAGGTGTATCGCAAGGCAGCCCCTTGGGTGGGCGACTTTGAGCTTGCTCCCAAGTCGGTGGTCCGCGATATGTATGAGCGCGCCATGAATTTCGGTGAGTTCGTCCAGTTCTACGGGCTGGCCCGATCCGAGGGGATCGTGTTGCGGTATTTGGCCGACGGCTTCAAGGCCTTGCGTCAGACCGTGCCGCAGGACGCGCTCCGCGAAGACCTCGAGGACCTCATCGCCTGGCTGGGTGAACTGGTCCGCCAAGTCGACTCCAGCCTGCTCGACGAGTGGGAAGAACTCACCTCCGGGGTGGCTCCGACGCCGCACGACGCTCCGCCTCCCCCACCGCCGTCGCTCACGTCCAACATCCGCGCCTTCAGGGTCATGGTCCGCAACGAAATGTTCCGCCGTGTTGAGCTGTTCGCGGACGAGGACGCGGCCGCTTTGGGCGAGCTCGACGCCGGCAGCGGCTGGGATGCGGAGCGCTGGGAAGACGCTTTGGACGACTACTTCGACGAACACGACGACATCGGAACCGGCCCCGATGCCCGCGGCCCGGGACTCCTCATGATCACCGAGGAACCCGGCATCTGGCGGGTGCGGCAGATTTTCGATGACCCGGCCCGCAACCATGACTGGGGTGTTTCCGCCGAAGTGGACTTGGCAGCCTCCGACGAGAGCGGCACCGCTGTGGTCAGGGTGACGGCCGTCAACCGCCTCTAGGCGCCTAGTAAGCTCGAATCATGAGTGTTATCCGCCCTGCCACAGTGTCCGATGTACCCGCGATCCTGCAGATGATCCATGAGCTTGCGGTCTACGAAAAAGAGCCCGACGCCGTGAAGAACACGCCGGAAATGCTGAGCGATGCCCTGTTCGGCGAGAATCCGCGGGTGTACGCGCACATGGCGGAAAACGCAGCCGGGGACGTCCAGGGATTCGCCTTGTGGTTCCTGAACTACTCCACGTGGGAAGGCGTCCACGGCATCTATCTCGAGGACCTCTACGTCACGCCGGGTGCGCGGGGCGAGGGCCACGGGAAGGCGCTCCTGCAGCATCTGGCGGCCACCGCCGTCGAACGTGGTTATGCACGGGTGGAATGGAGTGTCCTGGACTGGAACGAACCGTCCATCAACTTCTACCGCAGCCTAGGTGCCGTGCCCATGGACGGCTGGTCGACGTTCCGGCTGACCGGCGAAGCGCTGGGCGCATTCGGCAGCGATGACAAGGTCATGGCACGTGGCTGAGCGGGTGGCTGAGCGAGCGGCGCACACGATCCGGGCACGGCACGAATTCCGGGGTGTCCGCACCACCGAGCACTTCTTCACGGTCCCCCTCGACCATTGGGCGTTGGAAGGTATGGCGGCTTCCGGCAACGCGGAAACGATCACCGTTTTCGCCCGGGAGTTCGTCTCCGCCGAGCACTCGGAGGAGGACACGGCCCGGCTGCCGTGGTTGCTCTACCTCCAGGGCGGGCCCGGCGGGCGCGGCACCCGGACCACGACCCTGTCCGGCTGGATGAAGGCTGCCGCAAGGAGTTTCCGCATCCTGATGCTGGATCAGCGGGGCACGGGCTTGTCCACCCCGGCAGACCGCAACACCTTGCCGCTCCGGGGCGATGCCGCGGCGCAGGCGGACTACCTCACACATTTCCGTGCCGACTCGATCGTGGCCGACGCTGAACTTATCCGGAAGACCTTGGGTTCGGAGCCATGGACCGTCCTTGGCCAGAGCTTCGGCGGTTTCTGCGCGCTGACATACTTGTCCTTCGCGCCCGAAGGTTTGAACGAAGTGCTCATCACGGGAGGTCTGGCCCCGTTGGAAGGTGCCGCCGAACGCGTCTACCGCGCCACCTTCCGACGGGTCGCGGACCGCAACGCGGAATACTTCGCGTGGTATCCGGAGGACCGCAAGCGGGTCACCCGGATCGCGCGGCATCTGGATTCCACGGAGGAGCGCCTGCCCAGCGGGGAACGCCTCACCACGGAACGCTTCCAAATGGTGGGATCCTTCCTGGGCGGGAACGCCCGTGTGGATGCCCTGCACTCGCTCCTGGAGGATGCTTTCGTGCCCTCTCCCCGGGGAGAACGCCTCTCCGACGCGTTTCTGGAACAGGTCCACGGCCTCGTTTCCCGGGCATCGAATCCCCTGTACGCGGTTTTGCACGAGTCCATCTACGGCCAAGGGCAAGCCACCGACTGGGCGGCGTGGCGGGTGCGCGAGGAGTTCCCCGAGTTCCATCCCGATGCCGCAGAGCCGCTCCTGACGGGCGAAATGGTCTACCCCTGGTATTTCGAACAGGATCCGGCGCTTGTGCCACTGCAGGAAGTGGCAGCGCTGTTGGCCGGCAAGCAAGACTGGAAACCCCTCTACGATGTGTCCCGGTTGAAGGCGAACACCGTGCCCGTCGCGGCTGCTGTGTATCGCGACGACATCTATGTGGACTACCAGCTCTCCATGGAAACCGCGGCGGCCGTGCGCGGACTGCAGGCCTGGACCACAGGGGACTTTCATCACGATGGCATCGGCGAAGACGGGGAAGGAATCTTCAAACGACTCCTGGGAATGGCCCGCGGCACGAACTGAGCCCCGGCCACCATAGTGACCGGGGCTCAGAAGCGTTCCGCAGTTGTCAGCGGCTCCGTAGTAACTAGTGCCCGGAAACCTTGTTCATGCTCTTGCGGGAATCTTCCTCGAGCCGAGCGTCCAGCTTGGACTTGCTGGCGGCCGGGGTCAGGAGGCTCGCGACAACCGCCACCACGATCGTGCCGAGGATGACGGCCAGGGACACATAGGTCGGGATCTCCGGAGCCCATTCAATATGGTGGCCGCCGTTGATGAAGGGCAGTTCGTTGACGTGCATGGCGTGCAGGACCAGCTTCACGCCGATGAACGCGAGGATGACCGACAGTGCGTGCTTGAGGTAGATCAGCCGGCTCATGAGCCCGCCAAGCAGGAAGTAGAGCTGGCGCAGGCCCATGAGGGCGAAGATGTTGGCCGTGAAGACGATAAAGGCGCTCTGCGTCAGTCCGAAGATCGCCGGAATGGAATCCACGGCGAACAAGAGGTCCGTCATGCCGATGGTCATGAAGACGATCAGCATGGGCGTGAACAGCTTCTTGCCGTTGACCGTGGTTCGAAGCTTGCCTCCGTCGAACTTCTCCGACATCGGGACAACTTTGCGGATGCGGGCGATAAGCGGATTCTCGGAGGTTTCTTCCTCGTCTTCGCCGTTGTCCGTGGCCTGCTTCCACGCGGTCCACAGCAGGAACGCGCCGAAGATGTAGAAGACCCAACTGAACTGCTCAATCACCACGGCACCAAGGGCAATGAAGATACCCCGTAGGACGAGGGCAATGATGATGCCCACCATCAGCACTTCCTGCTGGTACTTACGGGGCACCGAGAACCGCGCCATGATGATGATGAAGACAAAGAGGTTGTCGATACTCAGGCTGTATTCGGTCACCCAACCGGCGATGAACTGGCTGCCATGCTCCGGGCCGGCAAAAGCGAACATCGCTCCGGCGAACACCAAGGCGAGGGTGACGTAGAAAGCGACCCAGAGGCCTGCTTCCTTCATGGAGGGTTCGTGCGGACGCTTGACCACCAGGAGAAGGTCGACAAGGAGGATGATTCCGAGAACGACGAAAGAGCCGATCTCAAACCAGGCGGGGAGTTGCATCTAAAATGCCTTTCGCAGGTACGCCAAAACGGCGTAAGTCTCTCCGACCTGCCTGCGTCTCCATGCCCGAAGGCAACAACGCTCAAATGGCAATCCGCTAGGCCCGGCGAGGCGTCTGTGCCTTGCGTGTTGACGGACTTAGCGCTTGGGATACTCCCCTACGTAGCCCCAACTTTACCCTAAGCGTGCCCGGCGGACTGCATTTGGCGGAGCTCGCGCTTAAGGTCGCCCACCTCGTCACGGATCCTCGCAGCGATCTCAAATTGGAGCTCGGCGGCGGCCGCGTGCATCTGCTCGGTCAGCTGTTCGATCAGACCCACCAGGTCTTCGGCCGGCGCCGCGGCCAGGCCATCTTGCCGGACCTTCGAAGCGCCCTTGCCCTTGCCGGTCCTGCCGCCCTTTCCGGCTGCGGCCAGCAACTCGCGGGTGTCGGCGTCTTCGCGGGCAAGCTGATCGGTGATATCTGCGATCTTCTTGCGCAACGGCTGGGGATCGACACCGTTGTCCGTGTTGTATTTGACCTGGATTTCCCGGCGGCGATTGGTTTCCTCGATGGCCTTGGCCATCGAGTCCGTGATCCGGTCGGCGTACATGTGGACCTGGCCTGAGACGTTTCGGGCGGCGCGGCCGATGGTCTGGATGAGGGAGGTGGCCGATCGGAGGAAACCCTCCTTGTCGGCGTCGAGGATGCTGACAAGTGACACTTCGGGCAGGTCGAGGCCCTCGCGGAGAAGGTTGATGCCCACCAGGACGTCAAAGCTGCCCATGCGGAGTTCACGGAGCAGTTCCACACGCCGGAGGGTGTCGACGTCGGAGTGCAGGTATTGGACCTTGACCCCGTGGCCCAGCAGGTAGTCGGTGAGGTCCTCGGCCATTCGCTTGGTCAACGTGGTGACCAACACGCGTTCGTCGCGCTCCACCCGCGTCCGGATTTCGCCAAGGAGGTCGTCGATCTGGCCCTTGGTCGGCTTCACGATGACTTCGGGATCGATCAGGCCGGTGGGGCGGATGATCTGCTGGACGAACCCGTCCGCCTTGCCCAGTTCGTACTTGCCGGGGGTCGCGGAAAGATAGACGGTCTGGCCCACCCGCTCCAGGAATTCATCCCATTTGAGCGGCCTGTTGTCCATGGCGGAAGGAAGCCGGAAGCCGTGGTCCACGAGGGTGCGCTTGCGCGACATGTCGCCCTCGTACATGGCGCCGATCTGTGGAACCGTAACGTGCGATTCGTCGATGACCAGCAGGAAGTCGTCCGGGAAGTAGTCGATGAGGCAGTGCGGGGCTGTGCCGGAGCCGCGGCCATCGATGTGGCGTGAGTAGTTCTCGATGCCGTTGCAGAAACCCATTTGCTGCATCATTTCGAGGTCGTAGGTGGTGCGCATGCGCAGCCTCTGGGCCTCCACCAGCTTGTTCTGGCCTTCGAGCACTTTGAGCCGTTCCGCGAGCTCTTCTTCGATGGCGGTGATGGCGCGGGACATGCGTTCGGGCCCGGCGACGTAGTGTGAGGCCGGGAAGATGTACATCTCCGTTTCCTCGCGGATGACGTCGCCCGTGACCGGATGCAAAGTGTAAATGTTCTCGATCTCGTCGCCGAAGAACTCGATGCGCAGGGCCAGCTCTTCGTACATGGGGATGATTTCCACGGTGTCTCCGCGGACGCGGAAAGTGCCGCGGTGGAAGTCCATGTCATTGCGGGTGTATTGCATGGCGACGAACCTGCGCAGGAGATCGTCCCGGTTCATCTCGGCGCCCTTGCTGAGAGTGACCATCCCGGCGATGTATTCCTCCGGGGTACCGAGGCCGTAAATGCAGGACACGGTAGCCACCACGACGACATCCCGCCGGGTCAACAGCGCGTTGGTTGCCGAGTGCCGCAGCCGCTCGACCTCCTCATTGACGGAAGAGTCCTTTTCGATGAAGGTATCCGTCTGGGGAACGTAGGCTTCGGGCTGGTAGTAGTCGTAATAGGAAACGAAGTACTCCACCGCGTTGTTGGGCAGCAGCTCCCGGAACTCGTTGGCGAGCTGCGCGGCCAGGGTCTTGTTTTGGACCATCACCAACGTGGGCCGCTGCACTTGTTCGATCAACCAGGCGGTGGTGGCACTCTTGCCCGTACCGGTGGCGCCGAGCAGGACCACGTCTTTCTCGCCGTTGTTGATCCGTTCGGTCAGCTCCGCGATAGCGGCCGGCTGGTCACCTGCCGGCTTGAATTCGCTGATGACCTCGAAGGGCGCGACGACACGGTTGATCTCCTGGGCAAGACTCATGAATCCAATGTACCCCTGCCCGCGGACAGCTACTGTCCGCGTTTTCGGGTTGAACCGTCGCCGCCGGGCCGGATCCAGCTGTCGTCGAGCCGCCCCATGATGGAACGGAACATCTTGATGGCGAACCACACTCCGGACACAAGCCAGACGGTCCATGCGAGCCAGAAGGCTGCGGCCGGCACGAGAACGCGCCACGTCGGCGTCTGGGTTCCGGCGACGAACTCCTCGCGGCCGCCGGCCAGGAACCACAACAGCGCAGCGCCGGCCATGAGAACGACGCCGGCCCACGCCAGGCCGCGAACGGCGCCAAGGCGCTGCCCGTCAAGATGCGGCGTGATTCTCCGTTTCCCGGCCATGCGTGCCATGCCTAGCGTTGCGCCACCGAGTACGACGGCGGCTGCCACCCGCTTCTGCTGGCCCAGGCATCCATGAGCGGCCAGGCGACCTCGGTGAACCAGGGCTCCTTGGCTTCCGCATATGCCAAGGTCCGGCCGTCACCGGCGTGCTGCACGGCAAGCTCCTGTTTCATCGCCGCATACATTCCCACGGCGTCGGGGTTGGCGCGGAGCCAGTCCCGGAACAACAACGCATATCGCCAGCCAGAGCTTCCGAGGACCCTGACATGGACATTGGCCGGCCGCCCGGGGTCCGCATTGCAATGGAAACGTTTTTGCCATGCCGATGGATCCAGGTCCGGCGGCTTGGGCGTATCCCAGGCGGAGGCCTCCCGCAACGGGAATCCGGCCTCACCCAAGTCCCGTGCTATCCGGTCCGCGGCTTCCAGCGAGGACACATTTACCTGCAGGTCGATGATGTCTTTAGCAGGAAGACCGGGTACCGATGTCGAACCGATGTGGTCTGCGCCCAACACCTCCGGGGATGCCCGGCGGATCCTGGCAAGCAGCCGTTCAGCCTGGACCGGCCAGCCGGGGTTTGGCGGTGACAACACGGGGCCGCCGGATCGTGGTGCCGGGCGGCCGGCTGCAAGATTGCGGGCAAACGGCGCCAAGCGTTCTTCCCATAGGTTTTCCACAAGCTCCGTGACATCCTCAACGCTTCCGGAGTTGTCCAGCACAATGTCCGCCGCCGCCAGCCGTTCATCCCTGCTGGCTTGCGCGGCCATCCGGGACACCGCGTCCTTGACGGTCATGCCGCGGATCTCCGTCATGCGCCGGATCCGTTCTTCGTCCGGCGCATCGACCACCAGCACCAGGTGGAAGCTGCTGCCCTGCCCGGTTTCGACCAGGAGCGGAATATCCTGGACGACGATGTCTCCGGGTTTTGCGGTCGCGAGCATCGCCGCAGCCTTCTCCCTGACGCGCGGATGGATGATCGCGTTGAGCGCTTCCCGGCGATCCGGCTCAGCGAACACGATCGCGCCGAGGCGTGCCCGGTCAAGGCGACCCTCGGCGTCGACGATGTCTTCACCGAACTCGGCCATGACCCCCGCCAGGCCTGGACTGCCCGGCTCCACGACCTCGCGGGCAAGCGCATCGGCATCGATCAAGACAGCGCCCAACTCCCTCAGCCGGGCGGACACGAGTGATTTGCCGGAGGCGATCCCGCCGGTAAGTCCAATCTTCAGCACCCCTCCACACTAGACTGGGTCGGTGGCAGAACAGGAAGAAAGCCGGGCGACGGCGTACACAACGTTGGCGCCGGGAGACGATTTCCGCCACGAACTCGAGATCAAGCGTTCGCGCTTCATCACGGTGCTGCGCCGCGCCTCCGACGAGGACTCCGCCCGCGCCTTGGTGGCGGAACTGCGCAAGGAGTTCCATGACGCCCGGCACCACTGCTCGGCATTCGTCCTCGGTCCGGATCGCGTCATCCAGCGTTCCAACGACGACGGCGAGCCCTCCGGAACTGCCGGCATCCCCATGCTTGAGGCGCTCATCAAACGCGAGACACTGCCCGGGGTGACTGACCTCAGCGACGTCAGCGCCGTCGTCGTGCGCTATTTCGGTGGCATACTCCTGGGCGCCGGCGGACTGGTCCGCGCCTACTCCGAGTCAGTCTCGGCCGCACTGGACTCTGCTCCCCTGGTTCAGCGACGCCGCCTGCGGATTTGCGACATCCCCGTGCCCCACCAAGCGGCCGGGAGGCTTGAAAACGATCTGCGCTCCGCGGGCTACGTCATGGCCGAAACAAGCTACGAGCCCTCGGAGACGATCCTGCGCGTGGCGCTACCCGATGATCCAGGCGCAATCGCGGACGCCGGTGAGCGGCTGGCATCCATGACCGGCGGCGCCTCGGGCCTCCAATTGCGGGGAACGGAATGGGTCGACGTCCAGGCCTGAGCACCCGCGCTAGGGACATGCCCTCCCCTGACCACCACCATTGGACATTGTGGGCATATGTCCACTCCTTGCAGTCAACGAGGGGCATGTCCTGTGGTTGACGCTTGGATCCTGGCAAACTGTTATTTCAGATCGTGGTAATCCTGCGATGCAGTCCTTCCGAGTGAACTCTGCGGGCGCGCCCTGGATCTTGCCTTTCGGAATAGCTTGATCGTATAGAAAGTCATGATCGCCAGCGCTGCCAGCAAGAGGAAAGCCAGCGGGGCAAAAGAAAGTACCGCCTCTGAAAAAGTTGGAACCAAGGGGTTCATAAGTCTGATCACGCCCATCCGCACGAGACTACTCCGGGGCCGCTGGTAACCAGTCGGAGATTAGCGGATCTCGTGGAGTGGTTCCACCCGAAAATGGACCGGGTCACGGTCACTGTGGTCTGGAAATAGCCCCGCCCACCAGAAACGTAGTGGCTGAAGTTACTAAAGGATATGCTCGATCCGGGCTCGTATGAGTGCACAACATGTGCAGTTGCACCGTTCGTGCTCAACACGACGCCGCTTCCCGTAACGTACGTCCCGGTCAGGCGAACCTTCGTCACGCTTATACCCGCGAACCTGAACTCCTCGTCACGTTCTCGACGGTTTTCTCGGAAGTCGCGGCATAGGCCGGAACGGCTGCCCCCGCAGCCAGCAAGGTCGATAGCGAAGCGATCACAAGGCCGGTCCTGAGATGTTTTAGCACAATGACTTTCCCCTTGGTTTCATTGACCTTGTCCAAAGAGCCAACCACATGCTAGCAGCGCGTGCGACGTATCTGATAGATCGTCATCAGTTAGTTATCCCCAAATCTCCGGTGCGATCCCGGTGAAGGGCTGGCATCCGTGACCGGCAGCTCGTCGGGACTCAAATCGGTCGACGTCCAGGGCCGAGCGTCCACCCCACAGGGACATGCCCTCCCGTGCCCGCCACCACTGGACATAGTGGGCATATGCCCACTCCTCGCTGCCAACGCGGGGTCACTTACGGCCCATGTCGGGCGCCAACACGGGCCGTAAGTGACCCCGCGTTGGGTTAAACGGAAGGCGCCCCCTCCAAGTGGAAGGGGCGCCTTCGTGGCTTTTCGGCTGAATTAGTTGCCGGTCAGCTTCTCGCGCAGAGCTGCGAGGGCCTCGTCGGATGCCAGGGTGCCCGCGTTGGACTCGGCAGCAGCCGGCTCGGAGGAGTAGCTGGTGGTGCCGGAGTCGCTCTCGCCGGAAGCGGCAGCAGCGGCGTCGTCAGCAGCGTGCTGGGAAACCTGCTTCTTGTGAGCTTCCCAACGCGCCTGGGCGTCAGCGTACTGCTGCTCCCAAGCGGCGCGCTGCGTCTCGTAGCCCTCGAGCCATTCGTTCGACTCGGGGTCGAAGCCCTCGGGGTACTTGTAGTTGCCCTCTTCGTCGTACTCAGCGGCCATGCCGTACAGAGCCGGGTCGAACTCGGTGCTGTCAGCGTCAACGCCCTCGTTAGCCTGCTTGAGGGAGAGGGAGATGCGGCGGCGCTCGAGGTCGATGTCGATGACCTTGACGAAGAGCTCGTCGCCAACGGAGACGACCTGCTCAGCAAGCTCAACGTGGCGGACAGCCAGCTCGGAGATGTGAACGAGGCCTTCGATGCCGTCTTCGACGCGAACGAACGCACCGAACGGAACCAGCTTGGTGACCTTACCCGGAACAACCTGGCCGAGGGCGTGGGTGCGGGCGAAGGTCTGCCACGGGTCTTCCTGCGTGGCCTTGAGGGACAGGGACACGCGCTCGCGGTCCAGATCCACTTCGAGAACCTCGACGGTGACTTCCTGGCCAACCTCGACAACCTCGGACGGGTGGTCGATGTGCTTCCAGGACAGCTCGGAAACGTGAACCAGACCGTCGACGCCGCCAAGGTCCACGAATGCACCGAAGTTGACGATGGAGGAAACGACGCCGGGACGAACCTGGCCCTTTTCCAGCTTGTTGAGGAACGTGGAGCGAACCTCGGACTGGGTCTGCTCGAGCCATGCACGGCGGGAAAGAACAACGTTGTTGCGGTTCTTGTCCAGCTCGATGATCTTGGCTTCGATCTGCTGACCGATGTACGGAGCGAGGTCGCGGACGCGGCGCATCTCGACGAGGGATGCGGGCAGGAAGCCGCGCAGACCGATGTCGAGGATAAGACCACCCTTGACAACCTCGATGACGGTGCCGGTGACAACACCGTCTTCTTCCTTGACCTTCTCGATGTCGCCCCAGGCACGCTCGTACTGAGCACGCTTCTTGGAGAGGATCAGTCGGCCTTCTTTGTCTTCCTTGGTGAGCACCAGGGCTTCGACCTGATCGCCAACGGAGACGACGTCCCCGGGGTCAACGTCGTGCTTGATGGAAAGCTCGCGGGAAGGGATGACACCTTCGGTCTTGTAACCGATGTCGAGCAGGACTTCGTCGCGGTCAACCTTGACGACGATACCTTCGACGAGGTCTCCGTCGTTGAAGTACTTGATGGTGGCGTCGACAGCTGCGAGGAAGTCCTCAGCGGTACCGATGTCGTTGATGGCGACTACGGGGGTACCGGGCTTCTCGGTGGAGGTGATGGTCATGTAGTAGGGGCTCCGTTGTGGATAGAGTATCGGTCAGGCAAACCGCCCGCTTTCCGTCGCCGGTCCGCAGGACACGGCAAAACGCCGGGTCATCCTGAATTGTGGATTGTAAATTTGCGCGCACGTAGCATGCGCCCGTTCATTCTAGTCGTTCGCCTCAAGGAGGGTCAAAGCGGCAGCGTGTCACCCAGCCGAGCGAACGTCACACCGCGGTCCAACAAGCTTGGCAGGACACGTGCATAGCCCTCCGCAGTGCCGCCGGCGGGCTGGTTGAAGTGCGAGATCACAATCTGGCCTGAGCCCCGTCCCGCGGCGATTTTTCCCACTTCCGTGGCGACAGTAGGGGCCGGGAAGGTGGCGCCGCCGTCGCCGTTCACGGTGAAGCTCACCGGCACCAGTCCGAGGGCATTGGTGATCGCCGCCGCGACGTCGTCGTAGTAGGCAGTGCCCGCCCTGAAGAAGCGGGGGGCCTTGCCGCAGAGATGCTCCATGACTTCCTGGTTGCCCATGATTTCGTCATAAACCTCTCCCGCGCTGGCCGTGCCCGGAATGCCGTACGCTGAGCGACCGGTGACCGACAAGGGTTCGTGCCGGAAGCCGTGGTTGCCGAGTTCGAACAACGGATCGGCCGCGAGATCGGCCGCCAGCCCGGGATTGGCCTTGATCCAACGGCCGTTGACGAACAACGTGGCGGGAACGTTGAGCATGCGCAGGGTCTTGAGCAAGCGTTGATCGCAGTCCGAGCCGTGGGGGCCACCGCAGGCATCAAACGTCAAGACCGCATGCGTGGACGGTGTTTTTGAAACAACGCCAGTGACATCAAGCCCCCATTCGACGGGCTTGCGCCCGGAGAATTCGGCCACAACCTGGGACCTCGACGGCGGCGCGGGCCGCGTTTCGGGCACGACCGGACGCTGGCCCACCGCTTCGACGACCGGCGTTGAAGCCGATGTGGGGCGAAGCGACGGTGCACCTGCCGGTTGCTGGGCGCAGGCGGCCAGGCCGGTCACCGCGAGTCCGGCGGCGACCGCCAGCAACGACCTCCGGCCCGGCAGCCCTGATGTGCCGGAGGAGCGGCCCCCCGGCTGGAATTCCCCCATGGAATCCTTCTTCTGTTGTTGATCCTGCGTGTGGAGATGTGCCTAGAAGTGCGTCAGGCAATGGGCGGGGCGTTCGACGGCGAACATGTGCTGGGCAGCCAATGCTGCTCCGGGCGTGTGCTCACGGATCCGGCCTGCCGAAGCCAAGATTACAGGACTGACGGCACCCAAATAGACAGACCCCAGGTCCGTGACATCCATGCTCAGGTCCGGGCCCGATTCCTGGCTCCCGCCACTCGACTCACTGACGGTGACGACGCCGCCGTCGGACGTCAATTCCCACATACCGTCGGCAAAACCAAGCGCATCCCGGACTTCCAGCACCAAGCGTCCATCGGCGCCGTAGCGGCGGGCTGACAAGGCCGCAGGGACGTCCAGGACGCGCAACCACAACATGTCGCGATAGTCGGAGGACGTGACGCAACGTCCGTCCTCGAGCGCCCACGCCAGCGGGTCTTCAACGGGGGCTTCAGGCCAGGAGACCTGTTCGATGAGATCGATGCTGCCCAGGAATTGCCACAGTTCCAGGTACGCGGAGTCCGTCGCGGCGACAAGGTCCACGACTTCCACGGTGTATGGCTTCGTTTCCCAGCCGGCGAACTTGTAGGACACGTAGCCGTCAATGGTGCCATCGGGTGCGTAGTGGAGCGCACATTTGATGGCCTTGTCCTCACTGCCGTCGCGCTTCATGGCCCCGGACACGTGATGGCGGTAGGAGTCCTGCCTCACGATGGACCCCGGCGTGCGGTGGTGAGCGCGTTCGAAAACCTCGGGCGCGAGTTCGAGAAGGACTCTTGGATCTGCGATCTCCACCCGGCCAACGGGCTCGTGCCGGACGCGGAATTTCGGACCGGTGTCAACCTTGATGCTCCGCTCAAAGGTTGCGACGCCAAAGCCAAAGCGGCCGTAGATGGATGCCTCGGACGCGGTCAGGGCGGCCATGGCGAAGCCGTCATCCTTGGCATCGGCGAGATCCACGGTCATCATCCCCCGCAGGATGCCGTGCCGCCGGTGCGTTCCGCGGACGGTGACAGCCGTGATCTGGCGGGTCCGCAGTTCCTGGCCGAAGCCAACATTCAGCTTGTTTTCCAGCGTTCCAAAGGTAGCCACCGGAAACCCCGGGTTGAGCGCGTGCAACGGTGGTTCGTCGTTGACGTAGACGCCCGTCAGCTCACGGTTGTCCGCTTGGTACATCGCGAGGATCTTGTCGATGAGCTCATCGCTTCGTTGCTCGTCGTGGAATCCGAAGCCGACGGCCCGGAGCCAATCACGTGCTTGTCCGTAGTCAGGGTTCTCCTTGTCGACGGAACGAAAGCGCTTGACGTTGTATTTTTCCTTGGTTTCCTTGGGATCAGCCACGTCCCGAGCCTAGCCAGACAGCACGGGGCACGCCACCATAGCGGCGGCGTGCCCCGTGCGAGCCTGCAAGCAGGCCGGTGCGCCTGCTAGTGGCCGGCGTCGTACCAGCTGGAGCCGACACCTACCTGCACGTCCAGCGGGACCGTGAGCTGGGCTGCCGTCCCCATTTGCTCGGTGACGAGCTTTTCGACCGCTTCGCGTTCGCCGTGGGCTACCTCGAGCACGAGCTCGTCATGGACCTGCAGCAGCATCCGGGACTTCAGCCCCTGGCTGGTCAACTCGGCAGAGACGCCGAGCATGGCCCGCTTCATGAGGTCCGCCGCCGAGCCCTGGATGGGCGAGTTCAGCGCGATGCGTTCGGCGATCTCCCGGTGCTGGCGGTCCGTGCTGGTCAGGTCCGGAAGATAGCGGCGGCGGCCCTCGATCGTGGAGGTGTAGCCGTCGATCCGGGCCTGCTCCACCACGCCACGCAGATAGTCGCGCACTGCGCCGAAGCGGTCGAAGTAGTCCTTCATGAGGGTCCTGGCCTCGTCGACGGAGATTTCCAGTTGCTTGGACAGGCCGAACGAGGTAAGCCCGTAGGCCAATCCGTAGGACATCGCCTTGACCTTGGAGCGCATGGCACTGGTGACCTCTTCCGGCGCAACGTTGAAGATGTGCGAGCCGACATAGCGGTGCAGGTCTTCACCCTCCTTGTACGCCTGGATGAGTCCTTCGTCGCCGGACAGGTGCGCCATGATACGCATTTCGATCTGCGAGTAGTCAGCCGATAGCAGGCATTCGTAGCCCTCACTGACGACGAAGATCCCGCGGACGCGCCGGCCTTCCTCACTGCGCACCGGGATGTTCTGCAGATTGGGGTTGTTCGAGGAAATGCGCCCCGTGGCCGCGACGTTCTGCGCGTACGTAGTGTGGATACGTCCGTCCTCAGCCACTGATTTCTTGAGCGTCTCCAGCATTTGGGCCAGCTTGGAGGATTCCCGGTGAGCCATGAGCTGCACCAGGAACTCGTGGCCGGTCTTCTCAAGGAGCGCCTTCAGCGAGGCGGCGTCCGTGGTGTAGCCGGACTTGATCTTCTTGGTTTTGGGCAGGCCAAGTTCTTCGAAGAGGACGGTCTGGAGCTGCTTGGGAGAGCCAAGATTGACCTCGTGGCCGATTGCGGCAAATGCCTGCTCCTGGGCGTTGTCGATCACCTTCGCGAGGTCCGCGAGCTGTTCGTTCAGGCGTTCCGTAGAGATGGCAATGCCGGAGAGTTCCATCTGGGCCAGGACCCGTGCGACCGGCAGCTCCAGCGTGGTCAGGAGCGCCTCGGCCTTGCGCTCGGCGAGCTCGCTTTCGAAGTGCTTGCTCAGTGCGTGCACGACGGCGGCCTGCTGGACGAGCGCGCTGGCCGCGGCACCGTCCGGCCCATCACCAAGATCGAGTTCCAGCTGGCCGGTTTGGGCCGCCACAGCCGTGATGGTGATCCTCAAGTGGTGCTGGGCGAGTTCGGCGAGCTCGTAGCTGCGGCGGTCCGGCTGGATCAAGTAGCCCGAAATGGCGGTGTCGTCCACCACGCCTTCCAGGCCAAGTCCTCGGTGGTGCAAGGCCTTCAGAGCGTCCTTGAACTCGTGCATGACCTTGGCTTCTTCGGGATCCCGCAGCCATTTGGCCAGGACGGCATCAGCCGCAGCGTCCAAGGACGACAGCTCGATATAAGCGGCCCCGTTGGACCGAACGACGGCGAGGGCAGCGGCGTCGTCGCCAATCCGCCCGGGAACCAACTGCACGGCAACTGCGGCGCGGCTGCCCGAGCCCGCAGCGAAAAAGGCCTCCAAGGCGGCGGCGTCCTGCAGGACCGCGTAGTCGGGCGCGTCGATGGTCTCGGGAGGCGCTCCGGCTGTGTCGTCGCCGTAGAGTGCGAACAGCCGGGCACGGAGGGTCCTGAATTCGAGGGTGTCGAAGAGTGTCTCGACCTCCTGGCGGTTCGGGCGCGGCTCCTCGAGTTCGGCGAGCGTCACTGGGAGCTCAAGGTCTTTGAGGAGCTGGTTGAGGCGGCGATTGCGCTTGACGGCGTCGATGTTTTCCCGGAGGGCTCCTCCGACTTTGCCGCCGATGGAATCCAGGTTCTCCAGGATCCCTTCCAGGCCGCCGTAAAGGTTGATCCACTTGGCTGCGGTCTTGGGGCCGACGCCGGGAACGCCGGCGAGGTTGTCAGCGGACTCCCCTACCAGCGCGGCCAGATCGGAGTAGCGGGACGGGGGAACGAAGTACTTCTCTTCGATGGCTGCCGAGTCCATGCGGGGAATATTGGACACGCCCTGCTTCGGGTACAGGACGAACACGTTGTCGGTGATGAGCTGGAAAGCGTCGCGGTCCCCTGAAACCAGGAGGACTTCGTAGCCAGCGGCCTCCCCTCGCGCCGCGAGCGTGGCGAGGATATCGTCGGCCTCGTATCCGGGCATCTTGATGGTCTTGATGCCCCACGCTTCCATGACTTGGTCGATGAGGTCGATCTGTCCGCGGAACTCCGGCGGCGTCTCGTTTCGGCCACCCTTGTATTCGCTGTACTCCGCCTTGCGGAACGTCGTGTCGTCCGAGACATCGAATGCCACCGCAACGTGGGTGGGCTTCTGATCCTTGATGAGGTTGATCAACATCGACGTGAAGCCATGCACCGCGTTGGTGTGCTGACCCGAGGATGTGGCGAAGTTTTCAGCCGGCAGGGCATAGAACGCCCGGAACGCCATCGAGTGGCCATCAAGGACCAAGAGCCTCGGCCGGCCACCTGCCGCGGTGTCCGCAATGCTTGTTGAAGGGTCTGGTGCCGTTGCAGTGGCAGTTGATGTTGCTGTTCCAGTTGACGTTGCTGTTGCAGTTGATGTTGTTGTTCCAGTTGACACTGGCGTTGCCGTTGGAACTGAGTCCGGTTTGGTTGTTTCGCTCACAGGTGCCAGCCTAGTTGCCATGATGGACAATTTCACGCCGGGCCCGTTCACCGACGAACTCAATGCGGCCGGCGTTCCGCAGGAGTTGCACGGTTGGCTTTCCCGCTATGGCGTAGGCTCGCTCGTGGCGAAGATGGGCATCAAGTTCCTTGAACTGGGCCCTGAACGGACCGTCGCCACCATGCCGGTGGAAGGCAACACCCAGGTTGCGGGCATCCTCCACGGCGGAGCCCACGTGGTTCTCGCCGAAACCCTGGGCTCCTTCGCGGCGGCCCTGCATGCCGGAGCTGGACGCCACGTCGTAGGGATCGAGGTGGGCGCTACCCACCATCGCTCCATAGCAAGCGGCCTGGTCACCGGTACGTGCACTGCCATCCACTTGGGCGGTACGCTCGCCACCCATGAAATCGTCATGACCGACGAACACGGCCGACGGCTGTCAACTGCCCGGATTACCAACATGATCCGGGAGAACAGGGCCCGCTGACCCGGCACGCTTGGGGAACCTGTAGCGCACCTCGACTGCCGCGCCACCCAGGGTGCGGGACGAGATCAACTCAAGCGGCGCCGTCGGGCTCTCGACAGGCAACAAGCGCTTACCGGAACCCAAGGCGACCGGGATAAGGGTGACAATCATCTCGTCCAGCAGGCCGGCCTTGGCGAACTGGGCTACCAGGTTTCCACCGCCAACCAGCCACACGTTCTTGCCGCCGGCGTCGGCAATCAGGTCCGGCGCGAATTCCTCAACCTCGCCACGCACGAACGTGACGTCCGCGCCGGGCGGCGCCGCGTATTCGCGGTGGGTGAAGATCCAGCATGGAACACCCGGATACGGCCATTTGCCCGGTTCATGTTCCATGAGCCAGCGATAGGTCTGGCCGCCCATGACTATGCAGCCGATGCCCGCCATGAAGTCTTCGTAGCTTTCGGTGACACCCTCGGCCTCTTCGAACTGGAGCAGCCAGCCGAGATCGTCATCCTTGGTAGCGATGAACCCGTCAAGCGAGGATGCCACGTAGTACTGGAAATCCGCCATGGCCCCACCCTACCCATGAGGCGGCGGCGTTCCCAGCTACTTCGTGAAGTACGGAACGATCAGATAGATCCCGAAAAGCACGGCGATTCCGCAAGCCGCGAAACACACGTACGCAAGGGACCGCACCATGACCGGCGACTTCTGCCGGGCGTCGCCCGCGATGGCGGTGAGGCGGACACCGAGCGAATACAGCACTACGAGGAGCACGGCTGCCACAAGGGTCGCGCCGGCCACCTGCACCAGATCCAACCACTTCATGCCTGGATGTCCTTACTCATGCTTTTGCTCAGACTCTGTTTCTTGGCGTTCTTCTTGCGGAAGCGGACTGCGGTGCCGGCTTCTTCGACTTCGACGGCGTTGTGGTGGCCCACGTGCGACTTCCTCGAGTAGATGAACATGTAGACGACGACGGCGGTGCCCACGACTGCAGCGATAACCACGCCGACAGTGCCTGTACCGATGAGGAACGCGGTCAAGGCGCCCACGATCGCAGCCGCAGGGAGGGTGAAGAGCCAGCCGGTGGCGATGCGCCCCACGGTTCCCCAGCGCACCGTGGTGCCTTTGCGCCCGAGGCCCGAGCCAATGACCGACCCGGAGGCCACCTGCGTGGTGGAGAGCGCGAAGCCGAGGTGGGAGGAAGCGAGGATGGCCGAAGCGGTGCTCGCTTCGGCAGAGAAGCCTTGGGCCGGCTTGACGTCGGTCAGCCCGGAACCCATCGTCCGGATGATGCGCCATCCGCCGGCGTAGGTTCCGATGGCGATAGCGAGTGCGCAGGCCCCGATGACCCAGAACTGCGGGCCGCTGCCGGCCGGCTGGGTTCCGGCGGCGATCAGGACGAGGGTGATGATGCCCATGGTCTTTTGCGCGTCGTTGGTACCGTGCGCCAAGGCGACAAGGCTTGAGGTGAAGATCTGGCCGGTACGGAATCCGCCGCGCTTCTGGGTCAGCTTGTCGCCGGTTTCGGGGTCATGCCGGGACGTCAGGGCGTAGGCCAGCTTGGTGCATAGATAGGCCACGGCACCGGCGAGCAGTGGCGAGAAGACGGCCGGAAGGATGACCTTCTGGAGCACGGTATCGAAGTTGACGGCGTGGAATCCGATGCCGACGATCGCCGCCCCGATGAGGCCGCCAAAAAGCGCGTGCGAAGAACTCGACGGCAGCCCCTTGAGCCACGTGAACATGTTCCACAGGACGGCCCCCATCAGCCCGGCGAAGATGATCTCCGGCGTGATGTGGATACCGTCCGTGCCCTCTCGGATAAGTCCTCCCGAAATGGTCTTCGCCACTTCGGTCGAGAGGAACGCGCCCACGAGGTTGAGCACCGCGGCCAAGGCAACAGCCGTCTTGGGTTTGATGGCACCCGTGGCGATCGGAGTCGCCATGGCGTTCGCAGTGTCGTGGAAGCCGTTGGTGAAGTCAAAAAATAAGGCCAGCGCTATGACAAGCGCGACCATGAAGGTGATTCCCACCTGGTGCCCAATCTGCAGAGTCGATGATGCGCAGTTCCACTTCCCCGGGCCTGCCCAACAAAAAACAGTTCAGCACGCGTTCATCTGACTGTACTGGCGGAATTAACTATGGCGGGCGTGAAACCTTAAGAATCTTACGTGCCATTGCCGGCATGGCAAAACGTAGGCCCAGCATCATCCAAGGAATTGCCGAACAGCCGCGATATCGCTGCGTGACAGGCCCCGCCGCGGGTCCGGTGAGATCCAAAGCACACGGTTGCCGAGGAACTCGGCCCAGGACCGGGCAGCGGCTTCATGGTTCAGCTGATCGTCCATCCACACGATGCGTTCGGCTCCGGATTCCTGGACGTCCTTCTGCAAGACGTCCAGCTTCCACCAATCGGCGGTCTGGTCCCAACCGTCGCTGGTCAGGACGGGCCAATGCTCGCCATGGAGACCGATTGCAGGGCACAGGAACTCAGGGGCGAGCCGCTGCCACGTGGTCAGCCAAACAAACCTCGCCGCGGGGTGCGCGGCCAGCTCATTGAGTTCGCCAACCAGTTCGGACGCGTACACGACGTCGAGGATTCCGGCGTCGGCGATTTTCCATTCCGTACCCCAATCAGTGAAGCCCATGGGACCGAAGGGGTTCACCACGCCGTCGACGTCCAGATACAGCGACACGGTGGTCATGCAGTCCCCCTCCCGGACGTGCCAACAAGGCCAGCGTAAGCCACGCGTTGGCGTTATAGCAGTCCGGGGACCGTTTGCCGGGTCAGTTCGCGTGCAGGATTGCCGCCGAAGATGCCGCCGGCCGGGACATCCTCGCCCTTCATCAGGAACGAGTCGGCTTCGAGTTCCGAGCCGTCATGCATGGTGGTGCCGTAATGGACGAACGCACCCACGCCCAGGGTGCAGCCGGCGCCAAGGGTGATGGCATCGAGTTTGAACGCGCCGTCCTCCATGGAGTGGCATTGCGCCACGGCGTAAGCGTTGAGGGTGCAGTAGTCCCCGATGGTGACGAGGGTCTTTTCCGGGATCCCGCAACCGTCGTCGAAGACCTTCTTGCCCATCCGGACGCCCAGGATTCGCCAGATCACGGGTTTGAAGGGCGTGCCGTTGAACATTTGCACGATTCCCCCGGCGCCGAGTTTCCAGTAGCGCTCGTGCCGCCAGAAGGGCACTTCGTAGATGGAGCAGAAGGTCGGCGAAAGTCGTCCAAAGCCGAGGGACGCCCGTTCCACGAGGACCATCAGGACGCCCGTGGTAATGACCATTGTTCCCAGCGCCGCCACCGCAGCGAGTCCCCCTGCGGCGGGAAGGAAGGCCTGCGATGCCCAGGCGGCGAGGAGAATCACGTACAGTTCAGCCCACCGGGCAAGCAGGTAGAGGATCACCGTCACGGTGTTGTGTACGTTCTTTGCAGGGATCCGGCGCCGCAATTCCTCCGCCGTCCTGAACCGATCAAAGGTGTTGTCACGGTCCACGGTGCGCGGTATTTCAAAGGGCGGTGAGCCCAGGAGGCCCACCCCCTCGCGTAGCGGACCGTCCAAAGGCACCATGGTCTTGGTCCCCAGGAGGCAGTTGTCCCCCATCCTGGCTCCGGCGGGATAGGCGATGTTGTTGCCGAAGAAGCTCCTGGCCCCGATGGTGGCGGGCGAAAGGCGGAAAGCGGTGTTCGAGTAGTCGGCATTGATGATTGAAAGCCCATCCGAGACCATGGTGCCGCTGCCGACCGTAGTCAGTGTGGGGCTGTCATGCTTCAGCCCGACGCCGAAATTGGATCCGGTCTGCACCATGTCCGGTTGGTGATAGCCCAGGACGTCCAGGTAGTACACGATCAGGGAACTGTCTCCGGTGAGCTGGAGGAGTGCTTTGAGGTTGGTCAGCCGCTGGGCTGTCCGCAACAGTCCGAAGCGGACGCCGTAGAGGGGGTAGTCCTTGCCTGGAACCAGAAGCAACGCCAGCAGCCTCGGAACGGTGGCGGCGACGGCGAAAGCGGCCAGGATGCTGCCGAAAAGAAGGACGGCGGAGATCAGCAGGAGCGCTTGCCAGAATAGCGGCTTGGCCGGGTTTGTTTCGCCCGTGGGGAGGGAAGCGAGTACGACGTCGATGACTCCAAGCCCGATGGACGACACCAGTACCACGTGGACCACCACGGTCCAGAAACTGAAACTGGCCCGGCTGGCCGTCCCGGACGCGGCTTGTCCCGCCCTGCGATAGCTGGTGTTGGTGGGCTCGGCCGGGGAGCCGGCCCAGGCGCCGCCGGGCGGAATACTCTGGAAGCGATGCAGGCAGGAGCTGTGCCCCAGTTGGGCGTCGTCGCCCATGGCTGTGTCAATCTCCAGCGTCGTTTGTTCGCCGATCAGGACGTTTCGGCCTAGGATGACGGGCCCCGTCTGGATCCGGCCGGCGTGGGCACGGTAGCAGCTGAACGTTGAGTCCCTCCGGATCACTGTGTCCGCTCCCACTGTCAGCAAGTCGGTGCAGGCCGGAATCCTTGAGGAGAGGATGGTTACCCTCGGGCCGATCCTGGCCCCCAGCGCCCTGAGGTACAGGGGGAAGACCGGTGTCCCGACGAACAAGCGGACAGGGCTTGTGTTGACTAATGTCTTCACGAACCAGAAGCGGACGTACCGCAAGGACCAGAGAGGGAACTCCTCGGCCTTCCACCGGCCGATGAGCGCCCATTTGAGCGCAATGGGCATGACTGCCAGGGCCAGGAACGATATGGTGCCGACGACGACGGAGCGCGCCACGAGGACGCCCGGCTGCCGGGACCCGCCGATCCACTGTTCGCCGGCGGAGGGGATGAGCACGACGACGTACGCGTAGGCCAGGGCGGCCAACGCCTGCAAAACCCCGCACAGCAGGTACTGGGCAGTCCCCACTCGCAGGAACGGTTCAGCCGTCGCAGTTCCCCTCCCTCCGGCGCCGACCCCCGCCAGTGCCTCGTCGTTCGCGGCGTCGAGGGCGGCCGCCAATGCGGCGATGGTCGGATATGCATAGATCTCGCGCATCGAGACTGAGGGTGAGTTGGCTTCCTTGCGGACGTTGGCGCAGAAATGCGCCATCAGCAGGGAGTTTGCCCCGAGGTCGTTGAAGAAGTTGGCGGTGGTGGAAACCGACGTGAGCCGGAGCGCCGCAGCCAAAGCCGGGGCGAGGATCCGTTCCGTGGGCGTCACCGGACTGGTGTCAGCGAAGTCTGTACTGACCGTGCGCGGCCCGGCGGGATGTGGAAGGCGGCTGCGGTCCACTTTCCCGCTGACCATCATCGGCATGGTCCGGAGGGACTGGAAATAGCCCGGCACCATGTAGGCGGGAAGCCGCTCGCGCAGCCAGGCACGGATGTCTCCTCCTGCCACCTCGGGGACGTTCTGGTGCATCGTGTAGTAGGCGGCAAGTTCCGTGATTCCCGGCTCGGGCTCCCACGTCTTCACAACGGCCATCGCTATCCCGGGTATCTGCAGAAGGACGTTTTCGATTTCGCTCAGCTCAATCCGATAGCCTCGGACCTTCACCTGTGTGTCGGCGCGGCCGTGGTACTCGATCTCGTCGTCGTCGTTGAACCGGCCCAGGTCACCCGTGCGGTAAATGCGATGGGAGGGGTTGTCCGCCAAGCCCAGGAAATCGGGAATGAAGGCCCTTTCTGTCAGCTCGGGCCGGTTGATGTACCCCCTGGCGAGCCCCACCCCCGCCAGACCGATTTCGCCCAGCTCGCCGTGAGGCAAGGCGCGGTCCTGGACGGGATCCAGGATGACCGCCGAGTAGCCGGGCAACGGTTTGCCCAGGGTCACGGGCTTGCCGGGCTCCGCCGTGCCCCAGGTTGCCGTCACGGTCGCTTCGGTGGGCCCGTAGACATTCAGGAACCGCCGGCCGGGCCGGTGCCAACGCTCCACAAGGTCCTCCGGGCAGGCTTCACCGGAGACGAGCAGGAACCGCAACCCGGGCAGGTCGTCATCGAGCGTGGCGAGCAGGGTCGGCACGCAGCAAAGGGCGGTGATGTTCCGGGCCTCGATGAACTCGGCAAGATCCGGCCCGAGGAGGTTGTTCCCGGGCGGTCGGGGCACCAAGGTGGCCCCCACCATCCAAGGCACCCAGATCTCCTCCACGGAGAAGTCGAAAGCCGTGGTCATGCCCTGGTAGACCCGGTCGCCGGAATCGTAGCCGTAGGTTTCGGCGGCAATCCGTACGAAGTGGCAGATGCTGGCGTGGGCTATGGCTACTCCCTTTGGCCGTCCGGTGGATCCCGAGGTGTAGATGATGTAGGCCAGTCCGTTGGCCGGGGACTCCTGTCCCGCCCAGCCCAAGCGGGAGGGTTCGAACGCGGCAATGCGGCGGTCCTCCTTGTCCATGCGAACCGCGGGGGCCGCAGTCCCGGTCAGGAGGCTGTCCGCGAGGCGGGAGACAGTCAGGATCATGGTGACGTCCGCGTCGGCGGCAATGTAGGCAATTCTCTCTGGAGGGAACGCCGGGTCGAGGGGCACGTAGACGGCATGGGCCTTGAGGACCGCGAGCATGCTGACATAGGACCACACCGGGTCATCGAACAGCAGTGCGATTCTTTCGCCCGGGCTCACACCGCGCGCAAGGAGGTAGCGGGCGAGCCGGTTGGCCCGGGAGTCGAGTTCTTCATAGCTGAGCGAACCATCCGCTGTTTCCACTGCCGGATGGCGGCTGCCGCCTTCGGCTCGTTGCCGGTCGCACCGGTCCTCGAAGAGCTCCTCAAGCCGCTCGCCCGGGCTCCACCGGATCGTGTTGCCCCGCGTTGTGTTGCCCTGCCTTGTGTTGCCCTGCGTTGTGTTGCCCTGTGTCGTACTGCCCTGAGCAGTCACGTGCCTTCCCATGTTCCCCTCCTGGTCCTGTCCCTGTGTCCGGCCGGCGGGCCCTATCGGACCGCCCCTGCCTTGGCACTCTGTCCTGCGATGGAACTTTGTTCGGCAATGGCAGCCAGCAGCAGCCCGCAAGCGGCGTCGACGAGTTCCGCCGTGATGTTCAGCGGCGGCAAGAGCCGGACCACGCAGTCGTCCCGCCCGCCGCATTCCAGGATCAGGCCCCGCTCCAGGGCATTTCGCTGCACTGCGCGGGCCAGGTGTCCGGCAGGACGTCCTGTCCCCGGATCGCGGAACTCGATTCCCCACATCAGGCCCCGGCCCCGTACCTCGCGCACCCAGGGGTTTGCGGTCAAGGGCGCGAGGAGCCGGGCAATCTGCGCGCCGCGGCTACGGACGTTGCCGAGAACGTCGTCGCGCCGGATGATCTCCACGGCTGCAGCCCCCGCGGCGAATGCCAACTGGTTTCCGCGGAATGTCCCGGTGTGGGCACCCGGGAGCCAGAGGTCGAGGTCCTTGTTGTAGATGATCAGCGCAACGGGGAGGCCTATTCCGCTAAGGGCCTTGGATGCCACGATGACATCGGGCTCGATCCCGTACTGCTCGAACGCGAACCACGTTCCGGTGCGCCCGCACCCGGTCTGGATCTCATCGATAATCAGCGGGATGTCCAGCTCACGGGTCACCCTGCGCACGGTTCGCGCGAATTCGACGGTGGCCGGTACAACTCCCCCCTCGCCCTGGACCATTTCCATGATGACGGCTGCGGGAAGTGGAATGCCCCCGAGCGGGTCTTTGAGGGAATGTTCGAAGAATTGGACACAGTTGGTCGCACAAGTCTCCGGGCGCAGGCCTACGGGACACTGCGCACAGTAGGAATAGGGGAAGAAGTGAACTCCGGGCATCCCGTTCGCCACCGGTTGCTTCTGTTCAACTAGTCCAGTCAACGCCATCCCCACGGCACTGCTGCCATGGAATGCTCCCTGGAAGCACACGATGTCCCCGCGTCCGGTGGCGGTCTTGCACAATTTGATGGCAGCATCCACGGCATTTGCACCGGTTGGTCCGCAGAAGTGGATCTTCATCCGATCGCCAAGTCCCCAAGGAAGCATGGACAGCTGTGCGCTCGTGAAGGCGTCCTTCACCGGCGTCGGGAAATCAAGCCCATGGCTCAAGATCCGCACTTGTTCCGCCACGACCTCGACCAGCTCCGGATGGCTGTGCCCGAGGGACAAAACCCCGGCACCGGCTAGGAAATCAATGAAGACATTGCCATCGACGTCCCGCACAAAGGCACCGGAGCCCTCGGCAATGGCGATGGGAAGATGCCGCGGATAGGTACGGGCATTGGATTCGTGGAGTTCCTGGCGAGCCAACAATTCAGCAGATCCGGGTCCTGGCAGGGGCCCGGTTACATGTGCCGAGGTCAAGGTAGCCTGCTGCGGGTGTGTGTGCATGGCGATCGGGTCCTTATCCCGTGGATCCGCGGCGGCGGATCAATGACTGAGCGCGTCCCGCTGCCGTGCCTTTTGCGACGCGGGGAAGATGGGGTGCCGGTGCTGCGGCCCCGCTACGGCGCTTTGCTGGCCTCCTCTCCTGACTGGTCCTGCCCTGCCTGCTCCTGTCCTGCCGGGTCCTGTCCTGCCGGGTCCTTTCCTGCATGGTCCAGCCCGAAGGCGAACCGCACGGAGCGCTGCGCGTCCTCGAGCGCTGCCGCGCGGACAACGACGTCGATGCGCATGTCGGAGGCCGAGATCAGCTCGATCTCGGCTCCCGCGTCCGAAAGGGCCTTGAAGAGCCGCGAAAAGACCTGGGCGTCAGTGCGCAGGCCCACCCCGATCAGCGACAGCCTGCCGATCTGGCCGTCGTACTGGAGGTCGATGAAGCCGATGGCCCCCTGGGCAGCGGACAAGGCCTCACGGACACGGAATCCGTCCCGGCTGGGAATCGCCAGCGAAATGTCGCTGCCGCCGGCACGCGCGGCCGAGCTGTTTTGAACGACCATGTCAACCTGGGCGCGCGCGTCGGCAAGAAGCCCGAAGATTTCCGCAGACTTTCCCACCCCATCCGCGACGCCTATGACCTTTAGCTTCGCCACGGACCGGTCACAGAGAACTGCAGAGACCACTGGCTGCTCAACGGCCGGAGCCCGTTCCCAGACCGGCTTGTGGTCCCACACCGCCTCTTGGTCCTGGCTTGGGAGGATCAGGGTGCCCATGACACGGTTGAAAGACGAACGCACATGGATGGGGACGCCAAAACGGCGGGCATACTCAAGGCATCTGGCATGCACCACTTTGGAACCGGACGCAGCCAATTCCAGCATTTCCTCGTTTGAAATGACATCGATTTTCCGCGCGCGGGGAACGACCCGCGGGTCCGCGGTATAAACGCCATCGACGTCGGTATAGATTTCGCACATACCGGCCCCCAACGCGGCCGCCAAGGCGACGGCCGTGATGTCCGAACCGCCCCGGCCCAGCGTGGTGACCTCTTTCTTCTTGAGGCCCTTCCCTTGGAAACCAGCGACGATGGCAACTTCTTCGCGTTTCAGGCAGGCGCGGATATGGTGCGGGTCAACGTTGACGATGTGCGCCTTGCCGTGGATGCCGTCGGTAATCAGTCCGGCCTTCTTTCCGCTGAAGGTTCGGGAAGGGACACCAAGGTCGGACAGGGCAATCGCCAGGAGCGTCACGGAAATCCGTTCACCCGTGGTCAGCAACGCGTCAAGTTCGCTGGCGGGAGGACTGGGGCTGAGTGACACGGCCAGGTCAAGCAGTTCGTCGGTGGTGTCGCCCATGGCCGAAACCACCACCACCAGCGGGTGTCCGGCCTCCCGGGTCTCGGCGATCCGCCGGGCGACCCGCTTGATGGCTGCCGCATCGGCTACGGAGGAGCCCCCGTATTTCTGCACTATGAGGTCCCGGGCCCGAAGCTTTGAGCGTGTACGTAACGCCATCTGTTCGAGACCGAGGAAGTGTTCTAGGCCGTCTACCTCCGGATGCCGACGGTCTGCTGGTAAATCCCGAATGCTGACTGTCTGCTGGTACATGGAGCCTCCTGGAGCCCGCATACCCCCCTGCCGATCTTACGACGTACAGACTCCGCCAGCGGTTCACTTAGGCAACAAAAAGTGGCCTTGGAACGTCAGTCACGCATCCTCAGATTTTCATTATCTTGACGTTCGTCATGATAGTGATACGATCAATGTATGGAAAACCGTACCGGCCACTCCGCCCAAAGCATCAGGCCTATCGAGGATTCGGTCCGCACCGACTTCAGCCAGGCCATGTCCTACGGCGGGTATCTGGACCTTGACCGCCTCCTCACTGCCCAGCACCCATTGAGCACACCCGAACACCACGACGAATTGCTGTTCATCATCCAGCACCAGACCAGCGAACTGTGGCTCAAACTGATCCTGCATGAGCTTCTTGAAGCCCGCCGGCTCCTTGATGTGGACAACCTTGCCAAGGCCCTCAAATGCATCGCGCGCGTCAAGGCGATCCAGCGGACCATGACCGAGCAGTGGTCTGTCCTGGGCACGCTCACTCCGCGCGAGTACTCCGAATTCCGGCGCTTCCTGGGCAGTTCATCAGGCTTCCAGTCCCACCAGTACCGCGGCGTCGAGTTCCTCCTGGGCAACAAGAACCGCGACATGCTCCGGGTCTTCGAGAGCGATCCGGCGGCGCACAGCCAGCTCAGCACCCTCTTGGAGGAGCCGACTCTTTATGACGCCTTCCTCGCAGTGCTGGCGAGGGCCGGTTATGCCGTTCCCGCCGACATCCTGGAACGTGACACGAGCGAACCGTGGACATTCCAGAAGGACCTTGTCCCGGTCTTCCAGGAGATCTACGAATCGGAAGCCACGCCTTGGGGTTTTTACGAGGCCTGCGAAGACCTCGTGGACATCGAGGACAACTTCCATGCCTGGCGCTTCCGCCACTTGCGGACAGTGCAGCGAACCATCGGATTCAAGGTGGGCACGGGAGGCTCCTCCGGCGTCGACTTCCTCAAGCGGGCCCTTGACCTGACTTTCTTCCCGGAGCTCTACGCCGTCCGCACCGAAATCGGCAACTGAACAGTAATTCCAAGCAACCCCAGCAGTTTCAGGAGAGACATGAACAGCGCGCAGCAAACGCAACGGCCGACGTCGGCGGAACTCGACGCCGCGGATCCCCTCGCCGGGCAGCGCGAGGCCTTTTACTCCCCGGCGGACGGCCAGCTCACCGCCTACCTTGACGGGAACTCGCTCGGAAGGCCGCTCAAGGCGACGTCGGCAAAGCTCGCGTCCTTCGTCGAGGACGCCTGGGGCAGCCGACTTATCCGCGGCTGGGACGAACAGTGGATGGACGAGCCCACTACGGTGGGCGACCGGATCGGCGTCGTCACCTTGGGTGCGGCCGCCGGCCAGGTCACCGTGGGAGATTCCACGTCCGTGATGCTCTACAAGCTCATCCGGGCAGCGGTAGACGCCCAGCCGGGCCGCGATGAGATTGTGGTGGACCGGGACAACTTCCCCACTGACCGTTTCATCATCGAGGGCATCGCCGCTGAGAAGGGCGCCACCATCAAGTGGGTCGCTTCCAATCCGGCCAGCGGCGTCCGGACCACGGACCTTGAGGGACTGCTCAGCGAGCGGACCGCCGTCGTCGTGCTCAGCCACGTGGCTTACCGTTCCGGTTTCCTGGCGGATGCCGCGGCAATCACCGCGATGGTCAAGGAATCCGGTGCTCTCATGCTCTGGGACCTGTGCCACTCGGTAGGCTCGGTCCCCCTCGAACTGGACGCCTGGGGCGTGGACCTTGCTGTGGGTTGCACGTACAAGTACCTCAATGGCGGCCCGGGCTCTCCCGCGTTCGCGTATGTCAGCGCGGCGCAGCAGGACCGCTTGCAGCAGCCCATTTGGGGCTGGATGGGCGCCGACAACCCTTTCGGCATGACAGAGAGCTACGCACCCGCCAAGGGGATCCGCAGCTTCATCACCGGCACACCCCCGGTGCTGGCCATGCAGCCGCTCAAGGACATGGTTGAGCTGATCGCGTCGGTGGGCATGGACGCCGTGCGGGAGAAGTCCATCAAACTCACCGAGTACGCAGCTGCCTTGGCCGAGGACATGTTGGTCCCCCTCGGTGCCGAGATTGTCAGCCCGCGCAACACCGCAGAGCGTGGCTCGCACATCACGGTGGACCATCCGTTGTTCGGCGAGGTGACCCAGACGCTTTGGGAGCGGGGTGTCATTCCGGATTTCCGCCCCCCGCACGGACTGCGGATCGGCCTCTCGCCGCTCAGCACCAGCTACGCGGAGGTTGAGCTGGGCGTGACCGCCATCCGGGACGCCCTCGCCGAGCTCCTGTGAGTGCCGTCCTCGACGACATGGACTCCCGGCCCGGGAGTACCACGTCGTTGCTGCGCACGGTGATCGGCTTGTACCTGCGCGACGCCGGCGGATGGATGTCCACCAGGCACATCATCGCCCTCATGGAGGCCCTTGGCGTGACCGCGGCTGTTTCCCGGACGGCCTTGTCACGGTTGAAGAAGAAGGAAATCGTCCTTCCGCAGCAGCGTCACGGTGTTCCCGGCTTCGCCGTCACCGAGGGCGCCGCATCGATGCTTGCCCGCGGCGACCGGCGGATATTCAACCCCCGCCTTATGTCCTCGGAGGACCGCTGGTGCCTCGTGTCCTTTTCCATTCCGGAAACGGAGCGCGAAAAACGGCACCAATTGCGGCGGCGATTGCACTGGATCGGCTGCGGCACGGTGGCAGCAGGGCTGTGGATCTGCCCGGATTCCCTTCGGGAGGAAGTGGAGGAGATCCTGGAGGACCTGGAACTGCGCGGCATGGCCACGGTTTTCGTCACGGATACTCCCTTGGTGGGCGGCAGCCTCCGCGATGCCGCATCCGCGTGGTGGGACCTGGACGCCGTGGCAGAACTGCATCGCGACTTCATCCGGCATCACGGTTCCGCGGCCGAAGAAGGCGGCCAGGGCAACGATTCCGACGGCGGCCCGGCCTCCGCCGAAATCTTCGCCCGTTATGTCCGATGCATTGACCGGTGGCGGATCATTCCGTACCTGGATCCGGGGCTGCCGGCGGAGTTCCTTCCCGAGGATTGGCCCGGCACGGCGGGAATCGCCTTGTTCGAGCATCTGGGAGCCGCCTATTCACGGCCAAGCGCGGAGTTCGTCCGGACGATGTTGGAGGCATAGCCGCTGCCATCCTTTTGGGACGCCCGAAGCTCCATGCCCAGCAGGTAGGGCGCGCCTAGCTCCCCGATCGGCGTCTTCGCTGTTTCCCTCGACAAAGCTACGCAGACAGCGGCAATAGCCATGCAGGCGCACGCGAACACCGCCACGGGCACCCAGCCGTCAGCGCCTTTGCCGAGCAGCAGCCCGGCGATCAGCGGGCCGAAACCCGCGACCACCAGTCCTAGCTGGTTGCCAATGGCCATGCCGGAGTAGCGGACGGGGGCCGCGAACAGTTCGGCGAAGTATGAAGGCCAGATGCCGTTGAAGCATGAGTAGAGCAGTGTCATGTTGACGAAGGCCGCGGCGAAAACCAGCCAGATGTTGCCGGTGGACAGCGTCCAGAAGTAGGCAAAGATCGTAGCCGAGCAGCCGATGGCTGCGGTCAGGAGCAATGGTCGCCGCCCCACTTTGTCCGATAGCCTCGCGACGAGGGGCATGACGAACATTGACAGTCCGATCGCCACGGCATTCACCGTAAGGATTGCCGTCTTGTCGAAGCCGGCCGCACCCGTTGCATAGGCCAAACCGAAGACGGTGAAGATGGTCTGCATGACCGACATGATGGACATCCCAATAACGCGCACCACGTCCATGGACTGGAACTTGAGCACATCGCGGATCGGCAAGGAAGCCACCGCATCCTTCTCTTTTGCGTCTTCGAAGACGGGAGTCTCATCCAGATGGGTGCGGACCCAGTAGGCGATGGCCAGGACCACAATCGACAGCCAGAAGGGGATCCTCCACCCCCAGCTCATGAGTGCGTCGCGGGGCAAGGCGGCGACCGGAATGAAGACCAAGGTGGCGAGGACCATCCCGGAGGCGTAGCCGGTCATCACGAAACTGGTAAAGAAGCCGCGGCGGCCTTCCGGCGAGTGTTCCAGTGTCAGCGTCGATGCTCCCGCAGACTCAGCCCCGGCAGAGAAACCCTGCGCCAGGCGACCGGCAACCAGCAGGACCGGCGCCCAGTACCCTATCTGGCTGTAGCTCGGCAGGAAGCCGATGCCCAGCGAAGAAAGGCCCATGACGCCGAGCGTGATGAGCAGGATCTTCTTCCTTCCCAATTTGTCGCCGAAATGGCCCATCACAAGCCCTCCCACCGGGCGCGCTATGTAAGCGACGCCGAACGTGGCAAAGGCGCCAATCAGGCCGACGGCGGGATCGTCGGAGGGAAAGAACAGCGGCCCGAAGACCAGCGCGGCCGCAGAGCCGTAAATGAAGAAGTCGTAATACTCGAGGGTGCTCCCGAGGAACGACGCGAGGGCTGCTTTTCCGGGGGTTTTGCGCATCGTTGCCAGTTTCCGGGTGGTTATTGCCATGGGGTTTCTCCTTGGGACGGCATTGTCTCTGTACGGACGGAGATCCGGGGGTGAGGAGATCAACACTCGCGGTTTTCGTGTGACCGGCGCCATGCGCTTACCGATGATCGGGAATCGAATCTCCGCGCTGCCCGGCACGGACAAGGAGGCCATGGGCACGTGATCACTCCGGGCACCAGGAGTAGTCTGGAACCATGAACTTCCCCGATGGTGGATGGTTCGCGAGGTTGCCATGACCCGCGCCTGGTTGCGTTGGTTGCCGGCCGCGCTGGTTCCGGCAGCCCTTGCTGCGGCGGCCCTGGCTGGTTCCTACCAGGCAGGAGCTGCGACGAGCCTGCCGCACAAAACCGCCGAGGAAGTCATCGCGATGATCGGCCGAGCCGACGTCCGTGCCTTGTCCGGGACCCTTCAACAAAGTTCCGATCTGGGACTCCCCCAGCTCCCCTCGGTCGGGCCAACGGCAACCCAAGGCCCCGCGTCGGTCATGGAGCTTTTGAGCGGTTCACACACGGCCCGGGTCTACATTGACGGTCCCGCCAAAGCCAGGTTCCAGGTGATGGACATGCTCGCCGAGCGCGACCTCGTCCGCAATGGCAACGATCTCTGGCTCTACAACTCGGCCGACAACAGTGCGGCGCACATGACAATGCCCGCAGAGCCGGCGCGCGCTGCGGCGCCACACGCGACACCGACTCCCGGAGTAACCACGCCTGACGTCGTCGCGCAACACTTCCTCGCCGCCGTCGGGCCCACCACAGACGTGACCGTGGGCGACGGAACCACGGTGGCCGGCCGCACGGCGTACCCATTGGCGATCAAGCCGCGCAGTACCGGCACGCTCGTCGATTCAGTGACAATCGCCGTCGACTCCGCCTCGGGCTTGCCGCTCAGCGTCGATGTGCGGGCACGGGGCCAGGCCGCAGCGGCCTTTTCGCTCGCGTTCACTGACTTGAGCTTGTCCGCGCCCGACGCCGCCCTGTTCAGTTTCACTCCGCCCCGCGGTGCCGCCGTGGAAGAGAAGGCAAGCCCGCAGCCGCGCACCCTCCCCGGTAAGACCGGGCAGGCACCGCAGGCAAAGGCAACAGCGAGCCGGCCCACGATCACGGGCACCGGCTGGGACGCCGTGATGGGCCTGCCCGCGGGCACGATGACCCCTGATGTCCGCTCGGCTCCGATGTTGACCCAGCTCACCCAAGCGGTGCCGGGCGGCCGTGCGCTGACCACCAGCCTGGTAACTGTCTTGATGCTCGACGACGGCCGCGTCTTCGCGGGAATGGTGCCACTTGAGCGGTTGCAGGCCGCAGCCGCCGCGAAATGACGGAGGCATCCCCGCCGGCTGAACTGGCGATAGAGACGCAAGGCCTCAGCAAGCGCTTCGGCCACCGGGCCGCCGTCGACAGTGTCGACTTGGCGGTTCCCCGCGGTTCAGTTTTTGGTTTCCTTGGTCCAAACGGCTCCGGCAAGACCACGACCATCCGGTTGCTGCTTGGCTTGGCGGCCGCCACGAACGGCCGCATCCGGGTTCTTGGCGGCGAAATGCCGCGCCAGCTGGCGACGGTCCTGCCCAATGTGGGCTCGCTGGTGGAAGGCCCGGCCTTCTACCCTTTCCTGTCCGGGGCGGCCAACCTTCGGCGCTTGGACAGCGCCGACCTTCATGCCTCCCCGCGAACCAGGGCCGCAAGGGTGGATGAAGCGCTCGAGAGGGTGGGGTTGTCCCATGCCGCAGGCAAGAAGGTCCGGGCCTATTCCCTCGGGATGAAGCAACGCCTGGGGATTGCGCATGCCTTGCTGCGGCCGAGGGAACTGCTTGTCCTGGATGAACCTACCAACGGCCTGGATCCGCAAGGTACCCGGGAGGTGCGCAGCCTGGTCCGTTCCCTGGCGGCAGGAGGCACCACGGTGTTCGTTTCCAGCCATCTCCTCGCGGAAGTGGAACAGATGTGCACCCATGTGGGCGTCATGAGCGTCGGCAAACTCGTGGCGCAAGGAACCCTCCACGAACTGCGCGCCGCGGGAAAGGCCACGATCCGGGTCCACACGCCCGATATTGAGGCCGCTGTCCGTGTCCTCTCCAGGCTGGGCCTGCAGTCGGAGCTGTCTGCTCCGCCGCCCGGCTCATACGGGCCCGATGGCCAGAGCCTCGTCAGCACCGGTCCGCCGGGGCACGAGGTGGCTCCCGAGGAGATTGTGGCTGCCCTTGTGTCCGACGGCGTGCGGGTCCGGGGTTTCGGCGTGGAGAACGCCAGCCTGGAGGAGCGCTTCGTCTCCCTCACCGGAGAGGGTTTCGACATTGCCGGCTGAACGCGGAACCGAATCTTTACCCGGCCAGCCAGCGGCCAGGGCATCAAGCTCGTGGTCACTCATGGCCTCGGAGCTTTCGGTGCTGTTCAGGCGGCTGCGGACGTGGGCTATGCTCCTGGCCCTCGCGGCGATTCCCGTCCTCATTGCTGCGGCGGTCAAGCTGAGCTCGCATCCCGTGGCGCCGGGCCGCGGCCCGCCTTTCCTGGACCGCATCACCCAAAACGGGCTTTTCGTCGGCGTGACGGCAATGATCGTCTCCGTGCCCTTGTTCCTTCCCCTCACGATCGGAGTGGTGGCAGGCGACACGATTGCCGGTGAAGCGAACCTGGGCACGCTCAGGTACTTGCTGGTCGCCCCGGCCGGTCGCGTCCGCCTCTTGTTGATCAAATACGGGGCCGCCGCGGTGTTCTGCCTCGCAGCGACCCTCACGGTGGCCGCCGCCGGTGCGCTGGCCGGTGTCGCGCTCTTCCCGGTGGGTCCCGTCACCCTGCTGTCGGGCGACACAATCGGCGTGGGCGAATCCGTGGTGCGTTCCCTGCTGATTGCCGCGTACATCGCGGTGTCGCTGTTGGGGCTGTCCGCCATCGGGCTGGCAATTTCCACTTTTACGGACGTGCCGGTCGGAGCCATGGCTGCAACCATCGTCTTGTCCGTGGTGTCGCAAGTGGCCGACAACCTGCCGCAACTTGAGTGGCTGCACCCGTGGCTGTTCAGCCACTACTGGCTGGGGTTTGCCGATCTCTTGCGCCAACCCATCTCGTGGACGAGCTTCGGCGACAACGCCCTCTTGCAGGCGGCCTACATCGTGGCGGCCGGGGCGTTGGCTTATGGCAAGTTCACGAGCAAGGATGTCCTGTCCTGAAGTACTGCCTGCCCGTAAGCTCGTGGCATGGCAAGATTCTTCGATGTCCACCCCCAGGACCCACAACCACGCGCAATTGCCCAGGTGGTGAATATCCTCCAGTCCGGCGGGCTCATCGCCTACCCCACCGATTCCTGCTACGCACTCGGGGCGCAAATCGGCAACAGGGAAGCCCTCGATCGGATCCGCTCGATCCGGCAGCTCGACAGCAAACACCATTTCACCTTGGTCTGCAAGGACTTCGCGCAGCTCGGGCAGTTCGTCATGATCGACAACGATGTGTTCCGAAGCATCAAGGCCGTCACCCCGGGAAGCTACACATTCATCTTGCCTGCAACGAAGGAAGTGCCGCGCCGGCTCCTGCACCCCAAGAAAAAGACCGTGGGCGTGCGGATTCCGGACCATAATTTTGTCCAGGCCCTGCTGGCCGAACTGGGCGAACCGCTCCTTTCCAGCACCTTGCTGCTCCCCGACGAGGAGGAGCCCTTGACCCAAGGCTGGGAAATCAAGGAACGCCTGGACAATCTGGTGGAAGCCGTGATCGATTCCGGGGACACCGGCGCCGAGCCGACAACCGTGGTGGACTTCTCGAGCGGCACGGCCGAAGTGGTCAGGCGCGGCACCGGCGATCCCTCCCGATTCGAGTGAGCATGAGCATCGCCGAATCCCGTGTCACGATCGACGTCGACGGCGCACCGATCTCCGGTATCTACGCAAGGCCGGACAAACCGGTCGCGACCCTTGTTCTCGCCCACGGGGCCGGGGCAGGCATGGAGCACCCGTTCCTGGGCGGACTCGCGCAAGCGTTGAACGACGACGGCGTCGCGACTTTGCGCTTCAACTTCCCTTACCGGGAAGCCGGCAAGCGGTTCCCCGACCGGCCGCCTGCCGCGATCGCGGCATGGCGGGCCGTCATGGCGGAAGCGGCGTCCCGTTCGGAGGGCGAACCGCTGTGGGCGGCCGGCAAGTCCTTCGGTGGTCGCATGGCGTCGATGGCGGTGGCCGAAGGCATGCCCGCCGCTGGACTCGTCTACCTCGGCTACCCCCTGCACCCGCCGGGAAAACCGGAGAAGCTCCGTGACGAGCACCTTTACGGGCTCACGCTGCCCATGCTTTTCCTGCAGGGCACCCGGGACACCTTCGCTACGCCCGAGCTGCTCGAAGACGTCGTGGCGCGGATTGGACCCTCTGCCATTATCGAGTGGTGGGAAGGCGGCGACCATTCCTTTGCACGTGTCGGGGTCAAGAAGAGCGCTGGGGAGGTGGGAGCCTCATTGGCGGCTCCGGTGTCAGCGTTCCTTCGAAAGAACGGCTGAGCCTCAGGCTTTCGCCGCGGCAACGGCGATGCCGGGAGGCAGCGGCTCATGCCGCAAGTACTCACGGCGGAACCGACCGCTTCCCGACGTCAGCCCCCGCAGCACGATCGCGTACCGCAGCAGTTCCTGTTCCGGGACTTCGGCGCTGATCTCGGTCCTCTCGCCGCCCACGGACGTCGTCCCGGTGACGCGCCCGCGGCGGGAGGACAGATCGCTCATGACCGCACCCACGTGATCGTCGGCCACAAGGACCGTCACGGCCGAAATCGGTTCAAGGAGTTGAATGCTGGCCGCCGCAGCGGCTTCCCGCAAGGCCAACGCGCCGGCCGCCTGGAAAGCCGCGTCCGATGAATCGACGCTGTGCGTCTTGCCGCCTACCAGGGTCACCCTGATGTCGACCACCGGGAAACCTGCCCGCACCCCCTTGCCCATCTGGGCCCGGACGCCTTTCTCGACCGACACAACGTACGTGCCGGGGATGACCCCACCAACGATCCTGTCGACGAACTCGAAGCCTCCGCCGCGTTCAAGTGGTTCCACTTCAATATCGCAAATCGCGTACTGTCCGTGGCCGCCGGATTGTTTGACATAGCGCCCGTGGCCGGCGGCCTGTGCGGCGAATGTTTCCCGGAGCGGCGTGACGACGTCCACGGTCTGCAGCTTCACCCCCTGTTCCCGCAAGCGGTCCAGGACTGCCTCCGAGTGGGCCTCGCCCATGCACCACAGGACCAGCTGGTGTGTCTCGGAGTTGCGCTCCACCCGAAGGGTAGGATCTCCTGCCGCGACCTTCGCAAGGCTCTTGGACAGCGCATCCTCATCTCCGTGCGAGGCCGCTTCGATCGCCACTGGCATCAGCGGTTCGGGCATGTCCCAGGTTTCCACGAGCAAGGGAGCCTCACGGGCGGAAACCGTGTCTCCCGTCTCGGCGCTCGCCACCTTCGCCAGCGCGCAAATGTCCCCGGCCACTGCAAACTGTACGTGCCGAAGGTTGGAGCCCAGCGGCGAGTAGAGATGAGTGATCCGCTCGTCGCTGTCGTGGTCGGGGTGGCCGCGTTCGGCCAGGCCGTGCCCGCCTACATGCACGGCGGAGTCCTCGCGAAGCGTCCCTGAGAAGACCCGGACCAAGCACACCCGTCCCAGGAACGGGTCAACGGTAGTCCGCACGACCTCGCCAAGGAGCGGACCGTCCGGATCGCAGGTCAGTGGTGCGACAGGTGTCCCTCCCAGGTCGGTTACCGTCGGGAGGCTTCCCTCGGTTGGAGACGGAAACGCCCTGGTCAGCACTTCCAGCAGTTCGGCCGTGCCGACCCCGGTCACCGAGGAGCTGGCCAGCACGGGAAAGAACGTCCCGCGGACGATCGCGGTCTCCAAGTCTTCCACGAGCGTGTCGATGGGGACCTCCTCGCCTCCGAGGTACCGGTCCATCAAGGTCTCGTCCTCGCTCTCGGAGATGATGCCCTCGATGAGTTCCCCCCGGACACCCTCCGCGCCGGCCAGTTCCTCCGCGGTCGCCGGACGGACAGCAGGTCTGGGCTCCCCGGAGGTGTACTCCGATACCGAGCCCGAAAGCAGCCCGAGCACTCCCGAGACGGCGTCACCCTTGCGGACAGGCAAGTGAAGGGGAAGGACGGAATCACCGAAGGCGGCCCGGCATTCGGCCAGGACAGCATCGTAGTTCGCCCGCGGATGGTCAAGCCGGCTGATGACGACTGCCCGAGGCATGCGAACGCGCTCGCATTCGCCCCAGAGGGCGGTGGTTCCGGCGTCGACGCCGTCAACTGCCGACACCACGAACAACGCCGCATCCGCGGCACGCAGCCCCGCGCGCAACTCTCCCATGAAATCGGCGTAGCCCGGGGTGTCGAGAAGGTTCACTTTGACGTCGTCGAAGACCAGCGGCGCCGCGGATAGCCCGATGGACCGCTGCTGGTGGATGGCCGTCGCTTCCGAGTCACTCACAGTGGTGCCATCCACGATCGAACCCATGCGGGACACAACGCCGGCAGCGTAAAGGAGCGATTCGAGCAGCATCGTCTTTCCCGCGCCCGAGCGGCCAATCAGGACGACGTTGCGGATATTCTCGGGCCGATCGGCCGGCACCGAAGAGGGGTCCGCGCGTCGAAGATCGGGGTTGGTCCGGTTCGACCCCTTCGTCGCACTGCCTGGGCCTTTCACCGACATGAGCACCTCCTGGGTTAGAAGCCGGATCCCCCGCGTCCTTTGCTAACCGATTCCACACCCTGGACCGGCGCACGGCAAGAGCAATCCATGCCGTCTGTGCCGAAACCGCAGGCTTAGGAGAGCATGACCCACACCAGGCGAACGGAAAAGGCCGCGCTCGCTGCAATGACAACGGCGAAAGCCACCAGCCACAGCAAGGACGGCACCCCGGTGGCACGGGCCAGGATGTAGGCGTCCGACGACGCAAGCCGGTCCCGGCGGCGGGTATGGACCGAAGCCACCTTGAACCAATCCCGCACGGCCCCCACCTCGAGGGCTATGCCGAGTCCCAGCACCACATGGCTCACCGTCGAGGCAGTGGCGAACATGACAAGCAGCTGGGCAATCGCCGCGCTCAGGAGCGCCACGAAGATTCCGGTGAAGTTCCGCAGAAAAATCAGTGCGAGCAGCAACACAAGCGCGCCGATGGACATGGCCGCTCCCGAGCGCCCGGCCGACACGGACCAGATGAGCGCCACGCCTACCACCGCCGGACTCGGATAGCCCCAGAAACCGGACCAGGCCGCCCCGAACTTGCCGCGCCCGCTGCTCAGGAGCTGTCCTGAATGGTCCAGCCCGATCCGGAGCCCGTGGACAACCCGCCCCGTCATGAGGGCGGCGAAAGCGTGGCCCAGTTCATGCACAAACGTCACGTACAGGCCGAACCAGCGCCAGGTGGCCCGCGGGATGCTCAGCACGACGGCCGCAGCGAGGATGCCCAGCACAACAGGTGTCGCAAGGTTCGGGACCTCTTGCGTCGCGAATCCCCGCAGCACGGCTTGCCACCAGTCGTTGGCCAGGTCAGCGGGACGCAATTCCATGTTCATCACCGTGGCATCCTAAAGAACGAGCCTGTGAATGCCACCCAGATGGCTGGAACTGCCGACAAGCCGAAGTCACATCTTTCGCTTGGTCCTGGCCGTGGCGGGCGCTGTCCACGGGTCCTCGGGCCAGGGATGCTTCGGATAGCGGCCGCGCATTTCGGCACGGACCTGGGCATAGGGGCCGGACCAAAAGGAAGACAGGTCATCTGTCACGGCCAGCGGGCGCCTGGCCGGAGAAAGAAGATGGAACAGCACCGGTACCCGTCCGCCCACCAAACGGGGCGTTGCAGCCCAGCCGAAGCACTCCTGCAACTTCACGGCCACTACCGGCCGCCCGCCGTCGTCTGCCGCGTCCGGATAGTCGATCCGCACCCGGGAGCCGCTCGGCACCTCAAGCCATTCCGGCACCAGCTCGCCGAGACGGGCCGCTTCCGGCCACGGTAAAAGCCGCCGCAACGGCTCGGCCAGGTCGATCCCGCTCGTAGCAGCGCCTCCTGCGAGGGCTTCGAGCTCCGGCGCCAGCCACTTGTCCAGCCGGGCCAGCAACGCCGGTTCGGAGACGTCCGGCCACGGATCGCCCAGTTCCCTGTGCAGCAAAGCCAGTCGCCGGCGCAAGGCATCGGCTACTGTCGACCATCCGATGGTCCCCAAGCCCTCTTTCGCCAGGGCACGGGCTACGGCAGCGCGCCCGTCGTCGATGGAGGGCAGTACAGGCGTCGACGAAAGCACGATCGCTCCCAGCCGCCGTTCCCGCCTGGCGGTGACACGTCCCTGCTTGAATTCGGCCTCCACCGTGTCGCGCAGGAGGTGGCTGGCGGCAGCTTCCGCCGCATCCGCCGCCAAGGGCGCGGCGGAACGGATGACTGCGCCGGTGCCTGCCGCATCCCGGCCCTCCGCACGGGACACTTCGGCCACGGCGAGCCACTCGTGCCCGGCGAGCGGACTGCCCGCCGGCAGTCCGGCACGTGTCCCGGACGTCAGCAGGTACCGTTCAGGGCCGGTGCCTGGAACGCGGCGCGCCACACGGTCCGGGAACGCGAGCGCGACGACGAACCCCAAGGCTTCGGCGGGACTCGCCGGTGAAGACCGGCTTGGCGGCGCGGCCAGGGAAGGCCCGACGCCGGGTCCCTCCTGGCGCGCGATCGCCTCCATGCGGCGGACATCCTCCGCCCAACGCCGGGCGGCAGGGTCCTTGCCTGCCCGGAGTGCGGCCAGGAGGCGCGTCAGGTCGGCTCCTGGAGCCCGTTGATCCCCTGCTACGAGGGCGACCGCCTCGGCAGCCGCGCGGTGCCCGACAGTGGCGGCACCATCCAGCAGTGCGCGGGCCAAACGTGGATCGGCGGGAATCCTGGCCAGGGTCTTTCCCACGTCCGTGGCAAGTCCGTCCGGGCTAATCGCGCCAAGCTCTCCCAATACCTCGATGGCGTCGTCCATCGCGCCTTGGGGCGGTGCGTCCGGAAGAGCCAGTCCCCGGCCACCCGGTGACCCCCAACAGGCCAGGACGAGCGCGGCGCCCGTCAGGTCCGCGGCCGCGATTTCCGGGGTGGGGTGCGCCGGTGCAGCGCCGTACGCTTTTTGCTCGTAGCAGCGGACCACCCGTCCAGGCCCTTGGCGCGCCGCGCGTCCGGCGCGCTGTTCGGCGGAGGCGCGGGAGCAGGAGACCGTCACGAGGCCGGACATGCCGCGGTTGGCGTCACGACGCAGCTCACGGGACAGTCCGGAGTCGATGACGAGCCGGACTCCCGGAACGGTCAGGGAGGATTCGGCCAGGGCAGTCGAGATGACAATCCGGGGAGGTCCGCCGGGCTCACGGCCGGAAACCGCCCGGTCTTGTTCCGCCGGGCTTGCCTGGCCGTGAAGCTCCAATACCTCGGCGTCCGGTAGCCTCGCAGCAAGGCGGGCGCGCAACCGGGAAGCGACGTAGGAGACTTCCCCCGCGCCCGGGACGAACACGAGGGCGTCGATATCCGGATCAGTTGCGAGCGTGTCCATGTACGACGCCGCGGCCGTGTCCGCCACATGGTCCAGGAAGGCTCGGGTTACGCCGCGTCCGTCCAGCCGTGGAGCGGACGTGGGCGCCCAGTCCACCTTCAAGGGATACAGGGCGGACGGACAGTCGACGACGGGTGCCGGCCCGCCGCCGTCGGGCCTTCCGTCCGTACCTTCTCCGACGCTCCGACCAATCAGCGCGGCAAACCGTGGCGCGTCCAGGGTTGCCGACATCGCGACGAGAGTGAGGTCGTCCCGCAGCTCACGGACTTCAATAAGCATCCCGAGCAATAGGTCTGTCTCCAGGCCGCGTTCGTGAACCTCGTCCAGGATCACAGCGCCGGCAGTCTCAAGTCCCGGATCGGCGAGCAGGCGGCGCAGGAGGATTCCGGGAGTGACAAACTCGATGATGGTCCCGGGGCCCGCCTGGCTTTCTCCGCGGACCGTGTACCCGACGCGATCGCCCAGCCGGCTACCGTCCAGGGCCGCGAGGCGCCGTGCGGCTGAGCGCGCGGCGACCCGTCGTGGTTGGGTCACGATCACCCGGGGGCGCTCTGTCCCCGTGACGGCGCCGGCCGCGATGTTGGCGAAGGTCATATTGGCAAGCAAGGGCGGGACGAGCGTCGTCTTGCCGGTCCCCGGAGGCGCTTGCACGACGGCGGCTCCTGCCGATCCTCCCGCCCTGAGGGCTTCGGCGAGTTCCCCCAGCGATTCTCCGAAGACCAGTCCCGCGCCAATCCGGTCCAGGTCGAAAGGGCGGTATGCGAGCGCGGCGTTCCGCGGAACGAGTGGGGATTTCACTCCTCCATTGTCCATATATGCGGATCCGACCCTGAAAGGTGGACTGCTTGCCGAATCGGGAGGACGATTAAAAGGCAGTTGCTAGAAGGAGGTCTGTGATGTGCTACGGCTACAACAAGGATTTCCGGCGGGACACCAGGAAAGATGCCTCACAGGAACCCGAGGAACGCCCTGAGCCCAAGGTGGACGCGAAGGACTTCATGTTCTGGGCCTTCCCACGCCGCCATCGTGAGTTCACGAACGATCCGGAGCCGGTTATCGACCGGACCCGCGAAAGGGTCTAAGCCACGAAATTGAAAGGAACGTCCCAGGGGCGTTCCTTTCATGTGTGGCCCTACAACTCCGCGAATCCAAGGTATTTACTGGAGATACAACGTAAGCGGGTTCGCCTGCCTCGCTGCGGAAAGTGGGCTCCCTTTTCCCTCCACTGCCACCGAAGGATCTCCGTCATGAACGCATCAGCACTACGCGATGAAGCCGGTGGGCGGCCATGACAGCGGACGCCATCACCTGGCTGATTGTCTTGATTGTCCTGCTGGTCATCTGGTTTGCGATGGCCGTCCACATTGTCACGCAGTATGAGCGCGGTGTCCTGTTGAGGCTTGGGAGGGTCCAGGGCCTCCGGACCCCGGGGCTTGTCCTCATCATCCCGTTCGTCGACCGGTTGAGGAAAGTCTCCCTGCGGATCGTCACCATGCCTATCCAGTCCCAGGGCATCATCACGCGGGACAACGTCAGCCTGGACATTTCCGCCGTCGCGTACTTTCGGGTGGTGGACGCCATCAAATCCGTCCTCGCCATCGAAAACGTCTACGCCGCAATAGACCAGATCGCGCAAACCACGCTGCGCAAGGTGGTGGGCCAGCACACGCTTGACGAAACGCTCGCGGAAACGGATGTCATCAATGCCAACATCCGCCAGATCCTGGATGGACTGACCTTGGAATGGGGCGTCGAAGTGACCCTCGTGGAACTCAAGGACATCCAACTGCCGGACAGCATGAAGCGCGCCATGGCCCGCCAGGCCGAGGCCGAGCGCGAGAAGCGCGCCAAGATCATCGCCGCCGAAGGCGAGTCCCTCGCCGCCGCAGCACTTGGCATGGCCTCTGACACCATGATGGCCCACCCTTTGGCGCTGCAGTTGCGCAACCTGCAGTCCATGGTGGAGATCGGCGTGGACAAGAACACCACCGTCGTCTTCCCCGCGCCCTTGATGAGCACCATCGGCGAACTCGGAGCATTCCTTGCCCGCGAAGCCGCCGCCGCGAAAGCCGCGCAACCGCCAAGGACCATGACGGGACGGACCATGGCGGGGTGAAACGGAACTGCGCCTATACTCGTTGAACCCGTCGTAAAGCCTGGGTACAGAGCGCACAAGCTGCGGAAGGAGGAAGACCATGACCGACCCCCTACGGGGCCGCGCCACCGCCTTCCTTCTCCGCATAGCTCTGTTGGCAGGACTGCTGGCGATCATCGCCGGAATCGTCGGGATGCATGTCATGGCGGGTGGCCACAGCATGCACGCCACCCCCGTCGTGAGCCAGTCCGCGGTCGTGAGCCAGTCCGCCGTCGTGAGCCAGTCGCATGGTGTCCACACGGACGCTGAACGTGCGTCGCTGCCGGATGAAGCCGCAGTTCAGCACGCGACTTCGTCACCCGCGGCGCCCTGTACATGCCCAGGCACCTGCACCGGAATGTCGGCCTTGCACGCCGTCTGCGTGCCTGCTCCGGGCCACAACACGCTGACAGCTCCTTTACCCGGCGTCCCCCCATATGCCAATGCGGGCACCGCCGGGGGCGGCGTCCTGGTCTCCGGATATTCGCACCGCCCGGGTAGTCCTTCCCCGGGTGATCTCTGCATCAGTCGCACGTAAAATCCACAGCCGCATCGAGCCGCCGGCCCGCTGCACAAGACTCCACCATGACGCGCCACCCACGAGGTGGGCTTGCTGTGCGCGTCCCACGCGGCCGCAAGTCTGCAGGCTGATTGATTGAAGGACCCCAAAACCATGAGAAAAAACCTGACCATGACCACCTTTACTGTGGCTACAGCGATCGCACTTGCTGGCTGCTCGGCCGGAACCGGCGGTGACAGCAGCATGCCGGGAATGAACCACGGAAGCGCCTCCCCATCCGGTCCGGCCGCGGGCACAGCCGGAGGCCACAACGCGGCGGACGCAGGGTTTGCCCGGATGATGATCCCCCACCATGCCCAGGCCGTTCAGATGAGCGATGTTGTGCTCGCCAAGAAGGGCGTCCCTGCACAAGTGACTGCGCTCGCCGGCAGGATCAAGGCAGCCCAAGGCCCCGAGATCGAGAAGATGGAGGGCTGGCTCAAGGAGTGGAACGAGCCCGCCGGGATGTCGGGCGAACACGCCATGGACGGAATGGTGGACAACGAGGACTTGAAGAAACTCGAGGCCGCCCAAGGCCGAGAAGCAGCCAGGCTGTTCCTGACCCACATGATCGCCCACCACCAAGGGGCCGTGGCCATGGCACAGAAGGAAGGCGCCGAGGGCGAGAACGCCGATGCCCTCAAACTCGGCAAGGATATCGTGACGGCCCAGGAGGCCGAGATCAAGGAAATGCAGGAGCTGCTGGGCACCCTGTAGCCGAAAGCACCCTATACCCCAAAGCACCGGCCCACCTGGTTTTCCAGTGTGGGCCGGTGCCAGCGGCTTGGGTTATTGCGGCGTGGATGCCGGCATCCCCGGGCCTATGCAGTGACGCCTACAGAGGTTCCTTCCGCTGCGAGCACGGCCTCCGCTACGTCTTCCCTGAGGTGGTAGTCCCTTGCTTCGACCGGATACAGGGAACCACTGACCACGTAGTACCCGCGGCCTTCCCCTGGCCCGCCGGCCGCGGCGTCTATGGCGGCGACCATCCCCGGTTCCAAGGGCTTTTCTTTGCCTGCCTCGCGCAATCGAGCGAGGTCTTCGGCCTCAAGGCGACTGATCAAACCCGGAATATCGCACATCTAAAACACCGTCCTGTTCGGTCCATGGGAAAGGTTTGCGCCGTCGCCCCAGACCTTGGTGCATGCCAAGAACAGTAAGCCCGGGCATGGCTCGTGGCAAGGGTCAATTTGGGACAGGTCCACTGAATGGACGCCGCTTGCTGGCGCTCCTGCTTTCATGCTGCGTTCTTGGTTCCGTTGCCTACTGTTCAGTAACGGTGGGCAACATCGAGCGGGTGACTTCACCATGCAAAGCCCATTCGGGCGACAATGCCTCCTTTTCCTCTACCCGGCGCGGCTTCCTGGCCGCCGCACTGACCGGCGCGGCCCTGACCCTGGCCCCGGTTTCGTTCGCGGCCGCCGCTACCGGAACCAGCAAGAGCAAGACGATCACCGGCCATCTGGATCCCGGTGCAGCGGACTTCGTGTATTTGCCGGTCGAGGTCCCGGCCGGCGTCAACAAAATCAGCGTTTCCTACACCTACAGCAAGCCCCAGGTGGCCTCAGGACTCCTCGCGAACGCCTGCGACATCGGAATCTTCGATGAGAAGGGCACCGACCTCGCCGGAAAGGGTTTCCGCGGCTGGTCCGGCGGTTTCCGGACCGAGTTCAGCATCAGCGCGGGCGAAACGACTCCGGGCTACCTGCCGGGGCCGATTGGAAAGGGCACGTGGAACGTTGTTCTTGGCCCGTACCAGGTGGCAGGGCAGGGCCTTGATTACACCGTGAACGTCACCCTTGAGTACGGACCCGACGTCGCCCCTTTCAAGCCCCAGTACCCGCCACAGCAGATCGCCGGCCGCGGCGCAGCCTGGTACCGCGGCGATGCGCACCTGCACACCGTCTACTCGGACGGAAAGCGAACCCCCGAGGAAGTCGCAGCCGGCGCCCGCACTGCGCGTCTCGACTTCATGATCTCCACGGACCACAACACGCCGGCATCGCACGGCGCCTGGGGGCCGCTCGCCGGCAACGACCTGCTCATCCTCACGGGCGAGGAAGTCACCACGCGCAACGGCCACTACCTCGCGCTCGGCTTGGAGCCGGGCGAATGGATCGACTGGCGCTATCGGGCCCGCGACAAGGGATTCGAGCAGGAAGCCCAGCGGATCCACGCCTCGGGTGGAATCGTTGTTCCGGCACACCCCTATTGCCCCTACGTCGCGTGCCGCTGGAAGTTCGGTTACGACGACGCCGATGCGGTTGAGGTATGGACGGGCCCGTGGACCCTGGACGACGAGTCCTCCGTCAACACCTGGGACTCGATGCTCGCCCACTCCGCGCGCACAGGTGGCCGGTGGCTCCCGGCGATGGGCAACAGCGACGCCCACAGTGTCCCGCAGGTCATCGGACTCCCGCACAACGTGGTCAACGCCGCGGCGTTGTCCCGGGATGCCCTGCTGGACGGCATCCGTAACGGACGGAACTGGATCGCCGAGTCGGCTGACGTCTCGGTGGACTTCCAAGTCGCGTCGGGCGGCAAGAGCGCAACCGTCGGCGAGCGGCTCAACGTCGCGGTAGACGCCCCGGTCACGGTGACGGCGAAAATCGCCGGCGTGCCGAACGGCGTCGTGCGCTTCATCACGGATGAAGGACAAACCCAGCAAGTCACGCTTCCCGCGTCGGGCCAGGGAACGAGCACGTGGCTTACCACCCCGCAGCTCGCGGCGTACGTGCGCGTCGAAGTCCGGCATCCGAAGATCGACGGAACGTCCGGCAGCGGCACGGAGATGGGAACGGTCATCCCGCTCGGCCCCATGGCAGCCTTGACGAACCCGATCTTCCTGGGCGCAAGCTAGTCCGCAACAGATCCGATTCAGTTGAGGGAGTCCCTGCCAGTACCCGTACCAGCAGGGACTCCCTCACGTCGGAAATCTCCGGTTGGATGGATAGTGCCAATCCTCCGTCCACCCACAGGAGAAAAATGCTGACCGTAAGTGCTTACGCCGCCCCGTCCGCGAGCGAGGCCCTCGTCCCGACCACCATTGAGCGCCGCGACGTCGGTGCCCACGACGTGCTCATCGAGATCAAGTACGCAGGCATCTGCCATTCAGACATCCACACCGTCCGCGGCGACTGGGGACCACAGTCCTACCCACTCGCGCCGGGCCACGAAATCGCCGGAATCGTCACTGAAATCGGCTCCGAAGTCACGCGCCACAAAGTCGGCGACCGCGTCGGCGTCGGCTGCATGGTCAATTCCTGCCGCGAATGCGGTAACTGCCGCAAGGGCGAGGAGCAGTACTGCCTGAAAGGCATGACCGGGACCTACGGCGCCGTCGACCGCGACGGGACCATCACCCAGGGCGGCTACTCCACCCACGTCGTGGTGACCGAGGACTTCGTGGTGCGCATCCCCGAAGGAATAGGGCTCGACGCCGCCGCTCCCCTGCTGTGCGCAGGCATCACCACCTATTCGCCGCTTCGGCACTGGGGTGCGGGCCCGGGCAAGAAGGTCGGCGTCGTCGGACTCGGCGGGCTGGGCCACATGGCCGTCAAGCTCGCCCACGCCATGGGCGCCGACGTCACGGTGCTGTCCCAATCGCTGAAGAAAATGGAAGACGGCTTGCGCTTGGGCGCTGACCAGTATTTCGCCACGAGCGAGCCGGCCACCTTCGAAAAGCTCGCGGGAACCTTCGACCTGATCATCAACACGGTCAGCGCCCCGATCGACATCAGTTCCTACCTTCAGTTGTTGACGCTCGACGGCGCGCTGGTGAACGTCGGCGCACCGGCCGAACCGCTGCCTGTCAACGTGTTCTCACTCATCACGGGACGGCGTTCCTTCGCGGGATCGGCGATCGGCGGCATCCGGGAAACCCAGGACATGCTCGACTTCTGCGCCGAACATGGACTTGGCGCCGAGATCGAGGTCATCCCGGCGGACAAGATCAACGATGCCTACGAGCGCGTGCTCGCCTCCGATGTGCGGTACCGCTTCGTCATTGACGCGTCCACACTGGGCTAGGCGGGAAGGGCGGGCGTAATCTCTTGGCCGCGGGCGTCCGCAGCAACGATGATGTCCCCATGAAGGCAATGCGATGAACAAGAACCGGCTCGAGGCATTCAGCGACGGTGTCCTCGCCATTGTCATCACCATCATGGTGCTTGAGCTGCGGGTGCCCGCGGAACCGAGCTGGCATGCCCTGCTCAGCGTATTTCCCACGTTCCTCAGCTACTTGCTCAGCTTCGTCTACGTGGGGATCTACTGGAACAACCACCACCACATGATCCACCTGGCGGATCGGGTCAACGGCCGAATATTGTGGGCGAACCTGCACTTGTTGTTCTGGATATCCCTCTTCCCGTTCAGCACACGTTGGATGGACGAGTCGGGCTTCGCCGAGGTGCCTGTGCTGGCATACGGTTTCAACCTGCTATGCGCCGCCGTTGCCTACTTCGTCCTGCAGCAGTCGTTGATCCGGCACCAGGGGCGGCAGGGTGCGCTCGCCCAGGCAATTGGCCGGGACTGGAAGGGGAAGGCCTCGCCGCTCATCTATGTGGCCGGTCTGGGCCTCTGCCTGCTCCATCCTTTGCTTGGCGTCGCGGCCTACACGGTCGTGGCCATGATCTGGCTGGTTCCTGACCGGCGCGTTGAACACTTCGTCACCCGTGCACACGAGGACCGTGTGGAATAGCGCGAACCAGGGTCAACCGGCGCCAACAAGGGCTACGCCAAGGCGCGAGAGCTGCCTCATGGTTGGATCGTTGGCTGGCGCATCGGTGATGATGCCGGCGATGCTGGTGAAGGGCAACACCGAATAGCGCGAAGCGGCCCCGATTTTCTCGGTGCTCGCGAGGACGTAGGTGTCTGCCGCACGGGCAGCCAGGGCGCGTTTCATGGCGGCTTCGTCGGCGTCGGCGGTGGTGAGTCCGTGGACGGGGTGGACTCCGGTGACACCGAGGAAGAACAGCTCGGCGGAAATGGCCTGGGTGGCCTCGACGGCCGCGGCCCCGCAGGTCACGGCAGAGTGTTTGAACAAGCGGCCACCGAGGAGGAACACCTCGACGAGGGGATGCTCGACAAGCGCCGAGGCGATGGTCGGGCTGTGGGTAATCACTGTGCAGTCGAGTTCGGCGGGCAACGCGTGAACCACCGCGAGGGTGCTGGTGCCGCCGTCGAGGATCACGGCGGAACCCGGCTGGATCATCGAAGCGGCGCGGGCAGCAATGCGGCCCTTGCTCTCCGGCTCGACCGTAGCGCGGGCGGCATAGTCGGCGATGGCGGGGGAAACCGGCAGGGCACCGCCGTAGACACGTTGGCAGAGCCCGGCCGCCGCAAGCTCGCGGAGATCGCGGCGCACGCTGTCTTCGGATAATCCAAGTTCGTGGGCGATGTCTTTGGCGATCACCTTGCCATCGGCCGCAAGCCGCGAGAGTAGAAATTTGTGCCGTTCGGCAGCAAGCATGCCCATTCCTTCCTGATGTTGCACGATCATGCACTATTCTAGCGGGATGACTCCGAGAAACGATGCCCCACCCACAACGTTGCGTCCTGGAATTGATGTACCCGACCACCGCGGCCGCACCGGTCTCGACCAGGCCGGCCGAGGCCTCGACCGCAATCCCGCCGTGGTGGTGCGCGACGTCGAAGTGACTTCCGACGGTTGGCACGTGCTGCGTCGCACCACCTTCGACTACCGCCGCAGGGACGGCCGATGGGTCACGGAGCAACGCGAAAGCTACGATCGCGGGAATGGCGCGACGATTCTGTTGTACGACGCCGGCCGGGGCACGGTTCTACTCACCCGGCAGTTCCGCTTCCCGGCCTATGTCAACAATCATCCGGACGGGATGCTGATCGAGACCGCTGCCGGATTGCTGGACGACGACGATCCCGAAACCGCTATCCGTCGCGAGGCCAGCGAGGAGCTGGGCGTCGACGTCGGAGCGCTGCGGCACGTCTTCGACGCATACATGAGCCCCGGATCGGTCACCGAAAGGCTGCACTTCTACGTCGCGCCCTATACCCCTGCGGACCAGACAGGCCCCGGCGGTGGAGTAGCCGCGGAGGGTGAAGACATCGAAATCATCGAGATTGCGTTCGCCGACGCCCTCGCCATGATCCACGACGGCCGCATCGTGGACGGAAAGTCGATCATGCTCCTCCAATGGGCAGCCCTCAACAGCCTCTGCCAAGTGCCATGAGGCGCCCCCGGTGCGCGGCACTGGCGCGCCGCTCAAACCTCGCTGCTCAGACCCGGAGTGAGCGGCGTTCGAGCAGGAGCGTATCCCGCCACTGGCCGGCGAGGGGCCCGGCACTCATGCGAGCGATGCGTACACGGCGGCCAACGATCGTGAAGCCATTCGCTTGGTGAAAGCGGATGCTGGCCTGGTTTTCGGGGAAAATGCTCGATTGGATGGTCCAGATGCCGTGCTCTTCGGTCGACGCAGCGAGCGCTTGCAGGAGCAGGCTTCCGACGCCCCGTCCGCGGGCAGAACCGGCGACATAGACGGAGTGTTCGACGACGCCGGCATACGCCGGACGCGTAGACACAGCGGAAACGGCCGTCCACCCCACCACGCGGCCGGATGCAACAGCCACGAATCGGTGATCGGGAAGGCGGCTCCCGTTGAATTGCTCCCACTCGGGTGCCGCTGCTTCAAAGGTTGCTTGCCCGGTCTCGATACCCTCCGTGAAAATCGCACGGACCTCGGGCCAATCCTCGTGACTCATGGGCCGGATCAGAACGGCTCCGGCTTCGTTAAACATTCACCCATTATGCACGTGGATTGACGAGCCCCTTGATTGAATCCCTCGACCTTGTTGCACTTGTCCCATGAGCAAAGAACAGCTGATCATCATCGGGTCCGGCCCCGCCGGCTACACCGCGGCAATTTATGCCGCCCGGGCGGGCCTGAGCCCCCTCGTCCTTGCCGGATCAGTCACCGCCGGCGGCGCGTTGATGAACACCACGGAGGTGGAGAACTTCCCCGGCTTCCCCGCCGGGATCCAGGGTCCCGAGCTCATGGATGGCCTGCAGGAGCAGGCCGAGCGCTTCGGCGCCAAGATAGTGTTCGACGACGCCACTGAAGTCCGGCTGTTTGGCCACCTCAAGCGCGTGGTCACCGGCTCGGGTGACACCCACGAGGCACCCGCCGTGATCCTTGCGACCGGTTCCGCCTACAAGGAACTCGGCTTGCCCGAAGAGAAGAGGCTGAGCGGACACGGCGTTTCGTGGTGCGCCACATGCGATGGCTTCTTCTTCCGCGAACAGGAAATCATCGTGGTGGGCGGCGGGGATTCCGCCATGGAAGAAGCGATGTTCCTGACCCGGTTCGCGAAGACCGTGACCGTCGTCGTCCGCAGGGAGGAGCTCCGGGCCTCCCGGATCATGGCGCAGCGGGCCAAGGACAATCCGAAAATCCGCTTCGCGTGGAACTCGGCCATCACCGCCATCCACGGCGACGCCAAAGTCACCGGGGTAACCCTGGCCGACACGCGTTCCGGTGAATCGCGCGAACATGCGGCGACGGGCATATTCGTTGCCGTTGGACATGTCCCGCGGACGGACCTTGTTGCGGGACAAGTGGAACTCGACGCCGAGGGATACATCAAGGTCGATTCCCCCACCACTGTCACCAATCTGTCAGGAGTCTTCGCTTGCGGTGACGCCGTGGACCACCGCTATCGCCAAGCCATTACGGCCGCCGGCACGGGTTGCGCCGCGGCCTTGGATGCCGAACGGTACCTCGCCGCCCTCGAGGATGCGGATAGCATCGCCACGGCATTGGTGGAAGAACCCACCCACGCCTAAGCCATACCTAAAAACTACTTTTCGGTACGCCTAACTTAACGGTATCCTCTTCATGACCGTATCCCCGACGTTGAGGAAACCATGGCTGCCACGATTGTTGAGCGACCGGCGAGCAAGACCCGGTGGAGGTCCCGGCTGCTCTTGTTGGGTCCGGCCTTCGTGGCTGCGATCGCATACGTGGATCCGGGCAACGTCGCGGCAAACCTCACTGCGGGAGCGAATTACGGCTACCTGCTCGTGTGGGTCCTGGTGGCGGCGAACATCATGGCGGTCTTGGTGCAGTACCAGTCGGCGAAGCTCGGCCTGGCCACTGGCCACAGCCTTCCGGAACTCCTGGGCAAGCGCTTGGGAACCCACCGCCGCAGACTGTTCTGGGTCCAGGCAGAGGTGGTTGCCGGGGCTACCGACATGGCCGAAGTCATCGGCGGAGCGGTAGCCCTCAATCTTCTGTTCGGGCTGCCGCTTCTCATGGGCGGAATCATCATCGGCCTGGCATCCATGTTGCTCTTGGCGCTCCAGTCGTCACGAGGCCAGAAGTCCTTTGAGTACGCCATCATGATGCTCCTGGCCGTCATAGCCGTCGGTTTCGTTTCGGGGCTCTTCGTCAATCCCCCGGAGACCGGTGGCGTGTTGGCCGGTTTGGTGCCGCGATTCGAGGGCACGGACACCGTCCTCCTCGCTGCCAGCATGCTCGGAGCCACCGTCATGCCGCACGCCATCTACCTCCATTCGGCCCTGGCCCGGGACCGGCATGGCTTCTCGGAAGATCCCGCTGTACGGACGAGGCTCATCAAGACCACCCGCGTGGATGTCGTGGGGGCCTTGATGCTGGCCGGCGTCGTGAACATCGCCATGCTCCTTTTGGCCGCCTCCAGCCTGCGGGGAGTAGAAGGAACCGACACCATCGCCGGGGCCCACGCCGCTGTTACTTCGGCCCTTGGACCAATCATCGGCGTGGCTTTCGGCGTCGGTTTGCTTGCCTCGGGCCTTGCTTCGACGTCCGTCGGATGCTACGCCGGCGCAACGGTCATGGGCGGACTCCTCAAGATCCGGGTGCCCTTGCTGATACGCCGCGTGGTCACCTTGGTCCCGGCCCTGGTCATTCTCGGCGCGGGCATAGAACCCACCCTGGCACTCGTGCTGAGCCAAGTCCTTTTGAGCTTCGGCATACCTTTCGCTTTGATTCCACTGATCCGGCTCACCGGCAAGCGCGAGGTCATGGGCATCCATACGGATTCCACGCCATTGAAGATTGCCGGGTGGACCAGTGCCGCCCTCATCGTGGGCCTCAACTGCGTCCTCATCGTACTGACAGTCGCGGGGAAGTCCTAGGGTCATGAGCAACCCGCAGGCCCTGGCCCGTCGGCTGGGTACCTTCGACGCGGTCGTGATCGGATTAGGCTCCATGATCGGCGCCGGCGTGTTCGCGGCCTTCACCCCGGCCGCTTCCGCAGCGGGTTCAGGCCTGCTGATTGGACTCGTCGTCGCGGCGGCGGTGGCATTCTGCAATGCGACGTCCTCCGCACAGCTCGCCGCCGCATATCCCACATCGGGTGGAACGTACATTTACGGTCGCGAACGGCTGGGACCGTGGTCCGGATACCTGGCCGGATGGGGATTCGTCATCGGCAAGACCGCCAGCGCGGCGGCCATGGCCATGACATTCGCCGCCTATGCGGCCCCTCCGGGGTGGGAACGTCCCGTGGCCATCGCCGCCGTCGTCGTCCTCGCCGCCGTGAATTATCACGGGGTGACCCGCACGGCGGGCCTGACACGCATCCTGGTTCTCGCCGTGCTGGCGGCCCTCGCCATTGGGGTGGCAGCCTGCTGGAGTAGTTCTGCTCCCTCCCCGGCGAACATCCCCGGGGATGGGCTGCTTGCTCACGGCTGGTACGGGATCCTCCAATCCGCCGGTTTGCTGTTCTTCGCCTTCGCCGGCTACGCGAGGATCGCGACCATGGGAGAGGAAGTCCGCAATCCCCGCCTTGCCATTCCGCGTGCCATCGGGATCGCGTTGGGCATCGCCGTCGTCGTCTACGCGATCATCGCCGTGACTCTTCTCGCCGCTCTCGGTCCGGACGGCGTTGCAGGCACCCCGACGCCGCTCGCTGCCGCCGTCGGTGCCGGGACCTTCGCCTGGGCCGTTCCGGTGGTCCGCGTGGGAGCCGCCGTGGCTTCCCTCGGTGCCCTCTTGGCCCTCATCGCGGGCTTGGGCCGCACTACCCTGGCAATGGCCAGGCACCACGACCTGCCGCATTGGCTCGCCGCCGTCCACCCCCGCTATCGTGTCCCGCACCGGGCCGAAGTCGCCCTCGCCGTCGTGATCTGCTTGATCGTCGCGGTCGCCGACCTGCGCGGCGCGATCGGCTTCTCCTCCTTCGGCGTGCTCATTTACTACCTGGTGGCCAACGTTGCGGCGTTCACCCAGCCGGCCGAAGACCGCCGATACCCCAAAGCGCTCCAGGTGTTCGGAGCCCTTGCTTGCGTAATCCTCGTGGCCACGCTTCCGCCGCTATCGGCGGGCCTGGGCGTCCTCATGTTCGCGGCAGGCATCATCCTGCGCGTGGTCAGGCTCAATCGATAGCGTCAAGAGCGGGCACCGGGAGCCGAGGCGGCAAGCCGCTCTTTCGGCGGCATCCGCCGCGACGGCCGTCCGGCCAGCACGATGACCAGCAGCGCCAGGACGGTGAGGGCCGCACAGGCCGCGAAGATGCCTTGGTAGCCGAGCGCCGTCGTCGATCCCAAAGCGATGATGGGGCCGGAAACGATAGCGCCGACGCGCCTGGTGTTGGTGTAGAGCCCCGAGGCCAGGCCGGGACGGGGAATCAGCCGCTGGAACAGGGTCAGCCCCACGCCCGCCACAATCCCGAAGAACCAGGCATTCAGGACCTGGAGCGCGATCAGGGTGAAGGGGTTGGAGACAAACGCCATGGACGCGTAGTAGGCCATCCCGGCCACGCAGCCGGATGCGATGAGCGCCCGGCTGGAATAGCGGCGCGCGAGCCGCCCGATCAGGAAGAGCGCAGGGATCTCAAGCGCGGCCGACACACCAAGCGCGATGCCCGCCCAGATGACATCCACGCCGAGCCCCTGCGTCACGAACAGGCTCATGATGGACACAGCGGCGCTGTTGGTGGCCTGCAAGGCGACAAAAGCGAAGACGACGGCGGCGACCCCGAATTTCGAAAACGGGTGCCCGTCCTCGTCGCCTTGGGCCCTGGGCCGATCCTCGACGGCGGCAGTCCGCCGTCGGGAAATCATGGCAGCGGTCGTGGCGACATTGAGGACGGCCACCACACCGAGGGCGAGCAGGATGGCCCGATTGCCCAGCGCGCCCATGATGAACGTCGCCAGGGGCGGTCCCGCCACCCAGGCGAAGGAGACAATCGCGCGCGTGTTCACCACATCCGACGTTCCGGCACCTGAGTGCCTGAGGTGGGCGAATAAGAGCGAGCTGCCTACCCCCGCAGGACCGCCAAGGACGATCAAGCCCACGACGGCGAGCGGCAGCGAAGTGCCCACCGCCAGGAGGGCGGACAGCGCCAGCGTCAGGACCCCGCAGGCCAGCATGGGCCGCAGGTAGTCGTTCGCCCGGTCTGCATAGGCAGGCACGAGAAGGGAAGCGACAAAGCCGCTGGCATTGTAGACAGCGAGGACCCACCCCACCTCGGCTGGTGTGGCGTTGAACAGGGCCACCAACAGTAGTGCCAACGCAGGGTTGAGGAACGCGAACTGGAACCCCCACAGCAGCGCCGCAGACGGGACGAGCAAGCGCTGCATGCGTTCATTCCGGTTATCCACGTCCTCAACCCTAGAAGCCTTCCGCGCCGCGAGGGAGGCCCTGCCGGTACCTGTATCACCGAGTCTTCCGGCTGGTCAGGGCGGATTTCGGCCATATGTCCGATCGAATCCGGCCGACGGCAAAGCACTGACAAATCCCGAATCAGGGGTGGACGGCGGAGGTTGCACAGAGCAGGATTGAGCCATGAGCATCCATGAGGCACTTCTGAAGCAGGCCAGCATCACCGCCACGGAAGCCACGCTCGTGGCGAAGTTCGAGATCGAGGGCAACATCCCTGGTTCCGGCGCCTTTGTCGTAGGCCTTGTAGCGGCGACTCCGGACTATTCCTCTCAACGAAGACTGGGCATCGAGTTCATGAACGGGGAGGCGATCGCATTCTTCTCGTTTAACCATGACCAAAGTGCCGAAGAGAACTACGACCTCAAGGGCGTTGAGCACTCCGGGAACACCATTACGGGCCATTTCCCTCTCTCGGCGATCAACGGCCTTGGCAAGGGACATGTGATGACGGCCTTCAGTGAAGCCGACGGCCGCGAATTCCAGTCCGGCGTCGCCGTCGAAGAATCGCTCTAGGACCGAATACTTACGGTCCTATGGAACCGCGCGTCGATTTCATCTCGTTGGGCGTGCGCGACATTGATGTGTCGCGCCGTTTCTATGTGGACGGCCTTGGCTGGCCGGTCCACGCCGAGTTTCCAGGCGACGTCTTGTTCCTCCAGGTCAACCACGGGCTGATGTTGTCCCTCTGGAATGTGGAACAGATGCAGGGTGAAGCTGCCGTCGATCCGCCGTCGGGAGTCCCGTGCATCACGCTGAGCCACAACGTCTCCAGCCCCGGGGACGTGGACCGCACAATGTCCGAAGCGCAGGCCGCGGGCGCCGTCGTCGTCGCTCCCCCGAAGGCCCAACCTTGGGGCGGCTACACCGGCTACTTCGCGGACCCCGATGGCTTCCGATGGGAGATTGCCTACAACCCGACGTGGACAGTCGACGACGGCGGCAAAGTCACCGTCTGAGCCGGCTCGGCTCTGTCCAGGGAAGTTTCCCGGGTGCCCAAACCCCTGCCCGATTGGCCTTGGCGTGTCATGTGACACATGCGCGCGGAGGAATAGTGCCTGCCGGGTTACCGTTGACGCGAGTAGTTCATAACAAAGACGACAGGAGAATCCGTGGACTTCACCCCCGAATCCGGCACCATCACTATGTTCTCGACCACTTGGTGCGGCTATTGCAACCGCCTCAAGAAGCAGCTGGATGCCAAGGGCATCGGCTACAACGAGATCAACATCGAAGAGGTTGAGGGCACTGCCGAACTCGTGGAGAAGCTGAACGGCGGCAACCAGACCGTCCCCACGGTCCTTTTCCCTGACGGCACCGCGGCCACCAACCCCTCCGCCGCCGAGGTCGAAGCGCGCCTCGCCGCCTGATTTTCCGGAGGCCGGTAGCACGGACGCAGGGTGTCCGTGCTACCGGCCTCCGTCGTTCGCAGGCAGCTACGCCACACGCTGAATGCGCAGCAACCCCCGGACCGCAGTCCGGCCCGTGTGATAGACAGTTTGGGATCAGACCCGGACACCAGTCCGCGGTCCACGAACCTCACAGGGGAGTTATCCATGGTCCACGCAGTCAAAGGGGCAGTAGTCCGCTCGAAAGGCGCACCTGTCACCCTCGAAACGATCCTCATCCCGGAGCCCGGCCCGGGCGAAGCCTTGGTGGACATCCTCACCAGCGGCGTGTGCCACACCGACCTGCATTACAAACTCGGTGGCATCAGCGATGATTTCCCTTTCCTTCTCGGCCATGAGGCCACCGGCGTTGTGAGCGCCGTCGGTCCGGATGTCACCGACATCGTCCCGGGAGACCGCGTGATCCTGAACTGGCGGGCAGTCTGCGGCAATTGCCGCGCCTGCAACCGCGGCCAGGCCCAGTACTGTTTCAACACGCACAATGCCACACAGAAGATGACACTCGAGGACGGCACGGTCCTCTCCCCCGCGCTGGGCATCGGCGCCTTCGCGGAGAAGACGCTCGTCGCCGCGGGGCAGTGCACCAAGGTTGATCCCGACGCCGATGCTGCCGCCGTCGGCTTGCTCGGTTGCGGTGTGATGGCCGGGCTGGGCGCCGCAATCAACACGGGAGGCGTGAAACGCGGCGATTCGGTGGCCGTGATCGGCTGCGGCGGTGTCGGCGTGGCCGCCATCGCCGGCGCTGCCTTGGCAGGCGCCACCACCATCATCGCCGTCGACATCGACGCCAAGAAGCTGGACCGTGCACGCGAGCTCGGAGCCACCCATGTGGTGGACTCCTCGCAAGGCGATCCCGTGGAACAAATCCGCGAACTCACCGGCGGCTTTGGAGCGGACGTGGTGATTGACGCCGTCGGCCGCCCCGAGACCTACAAGCAAGCGTTCTACGCGCGTGACCTCGCCGGCACGGTGGTGCTGGTGGGAGTCCCGACGCCGGAAATGACGCTCGAACTCCCGTTGCTGGACGTCTTCGGCCGGGGCGGCTCGCTGAAGTCCTCGTGGTACGGCGACTGCCTGCCGTCCCGCGACTTCCCCATGCTCGTCAGCCTGTACCGGCAAGGCAAGCTCGATCTCGACGCCTTCGTCACGGAACGGATCGGCATCGCCGATATCGAGGAGGCTTTCGACAAGATGCATTCAGGGTCTGTCCTTCGATCGGTGGTTGAACTGTGACCGAGGAAAGCAAGACCGTTCGTGTTGACCGCGTCGTCACCTCCGGCACCTTCTCGCTCGACGGCGGTACCTGGGACGTGGACAACAACGTCTGGATTGTCGGAGACGATTCCGAGTGCATCGTGATCGATCCCGCGCACCAGCCCGAGTCCATCGCGGAGGCGGTCGGGGACCGGACCGTCAAAGCCATCCTTCTTACGCATGGCCACGACGACCACATCCGGTCCGCGGGGGCTTTCCGGGACATCGTCCGGGCGCCCATCCACTTGCATGGTGACGACTGGATGCTGTGGCAGGCGGTGTACCCCGCGGCAAATCCCGACGGCGGCATCGCCGACGGCGGGATCTTCGAGGTCGCCGGCACCCGGCTCCGCGTCATCCACACACCGGGCCACTCACCCGGTTCCGTGTCCTTCTATCTGGAGAGCGAAGGAATACTGTTCAGTGGCGACACGCTGTTCCAGGGCGGACCCGGTGCCACCGGGCGTTCCTACAGCGATTTCCCCACGATCATCGATTCCATCCGTTCCAAGATCCTGCCGTTGCCGGAAAGCACCCTCGTCCTGACCGGCCACGGCAGCTCCACTACGGTTGGAGCCGAGGCGCCCCAATTGGAGGAATGGATCGCCAGGGGGCACTAAGTGCGTCACCCCCTTTTGGGGAACGCTAGTGGGCACTGGCGCTGAAGTCCGGTGGTGCGGCTGGTTCCAGCCGCACCACTACCGACTTGGACGCCGGCGTGTTGCTGCCTTCGGCGGTCGAATCCAGCGGTACCAGGACGTTCGCTTCCGGGTAATAGGCAGTCACGCAACCGCGGGCTGTGGGGTACGCGATCAACCGCAACTGGCGCAGGACCCTGTCCACGCCGTCGTCGGCTTCGCTGTGCACGTCCACATAGCCGCCGTCGGCCAGGCCCAGATCCGCCAGGTCGTCGCGGTGCGCAAAGAGCACCAGGCGGCCCTTCTTCACGCCCCGGTAACGGTCATTCATGCTGTAGGTGGTCGTGTTGAATTGGTCGTGGGAGCGTACTGTCTGGAGCAGCAGGCGCCCCTCCGGTACGTGGATGGTCTCAAGATCGTTGACCGTGAACATTGCTTTCCCGGTGGCGGTGGGAAACTTCCGCTCGTCCCGGGGTCCGTGGGAAAGGACGAAACCGTCACGGCTCCGGGCTTTCTGGTTGAAGTCCTCAAAGCCCGGCACCACATGGGAAATGTGCTCGCGCACGGAATCGTAGTTCGCCTCGAAAGCTCCCCAGTCAACCGGGACTTTATCGCCGAGCACCGTGTCGGCCATGCGGCACACGATCGCCACTTCGGACAAGACTTTGTCGGAGATCGGCTCCAGCCTTCCCGCAGAACGGTGAACCGCGCAGACTGTGTCTTCCACAGTGACGAATTGCTCGCCGCTGGCCTGGCGGTCTATTTCCGTGCGGCCCATCGTCGGCAGGATCATCGCTTGTTCCCCCACCACGGCGTGGGAGCGGTTGAGCTTCGTGGAAATCTGGACCGACAACCGGGTCTTGCGGACCGCGGCCTCAGCCGCCGTGGTGTCCGACATCGCGTGGACCAGGTTTCCGCCGAGCGCAACCAGCACCTTGATCCGCCCGTCGCGCATGCCTCGGATGCTGTCCACGGAATCGACGCCCGGGTGCCGCGGCGGGTCGAAGCCGAATTCCCGCTGCAGGGCGTTGAGGAACGGTTCGGGCATCTTCTCCCAAATGCCCATGGTGCGGTCCCCCTGGACGTTGCTGTGCCCACGGATCGGCGACGGGCCGGCGCCCGGTTTGCCGATGTTCCCGCGGAGGAGGAGCAGGTTGACGATCTCTTTGATGGTCGCCACGGCCTTCTTGTGCTGGGTCAGGCCCATGGCCCAGGTGATGATGACCTTCTCCGCACGCAGGTACCGGGAGGCAAGCTCGTCGATTTCCTGTACCCCCAGGCCCGTTGCGGCAAGGACGTCCCGCTCATCCAGGTTGTCGATATGGGCTCGGAACGCTTCGAGGCCTTGGCAGTGCTCCTCGATGAACGCATGATCCAGAACTGCCCCCGGTGCCGCCTTCTCCGCTTCCAGGACGCGCTTGGAAACGGCTTGAAGCAACGCCATGTCCCCTGCGAGGCGGATCTGCAGGAACTGGTCCGCCAGGTCCGTTCCTTTGCCCACCAGCCCACGGGGACGTTGCGGGTTCTTGAAGTTGATGAGTCCGGCCTCCGGCAGCGGGTTCACCGCCACAATGCTGGCACCGGCGAGCTTTGCCTCTTCCAACGCCGTGAGCATCCGCGGATGGCAGGTCCCCGGGTTTTGGCCCATGATGATGATCAAATCCGCCTTGGCAAAGTCCGTGTAGCTCACGGCGGACTTGCCCACGCCGAGCGTCTCACCGAGGGCCAGCCCGGTGGACTCATGGCACATATTCGAGCAATCGGGCAGGTTGTTGGTACCGAAGGCGCGGACGAAGAGCTGGTAGACAAACGCGGCTTCGTTGCTTGTCCGTCCGCTCGTATAGAAGGTGGCTTCGTCGGGCGATTCCAGGGCATTCAGTTCACGGGCCACAATCCGGAACGCATTGTCCCAACTGATGGGACGGTAGTGGTTCGACCCTGCGGGTTTGTAGACGGGTTCCACGAGCCTGCCCTGCTGTCCCAGCCAGTATTCCGAGCGCCCGGCGAGGGAGTCGACGTCGTTCTCGTCCCAGAAGGTGGACGGAACCTTGAGCGGATCCGCCTCCCACCCGACGGCCTTTGCACCGTTCTCACAGAACTCGGCCAGCTTCCGCTCGGGAGGATCCGGCCACGCGCAGCTCATGCAGTCGAAGCCGTCCTTCTGGTTCATGGCCAGCAAGGACTTCCAGGTGCGGGACGGCCCCATCTGGCTCACCGCGCGGGGCAAGGAGTCCACCAGGCTGGGCAAGCCCGCGGCAGAGCGCTTCGGCGGACCGACGGTGAGGTCCGCGTCGGAATCGTGGACAACGGATGGCTTCTTGTCCATTGCTCTACCTCGCTTCAGGAGGGCGGCAGATTCCATTTCCGGGAGGAAGCCACCGCCCGGTACTCATGGTTGTGGCCTCAAGCGTAGTACCGGCCGGAATCCGCTACAACGGCGTAATGGTGCTCGTCACCGGGAGCAGGCTCTGGAAATCGCCGTCGATGAGTTCGGCGTATTCCGCGTAAGCCGCGACGACGGCGTCTTCCACCGTGGGTACGTCCAGTTGCGGCAAGAGGTCATTGGCGGCACCGGCGGTGGCGGGGTCCCACTCCAGTCCGAGGGCTTCATAGCTGGCAGTGAGGACTTCGCGGATGGGCGCCGAGTTCTCGACGACGATCACCGAGCTGAACAGCCATCCCCCGGAAACCACCCTCTGGGCGGTGCCGACCAGCTTGATCTGGTGCGTTGGGAAATCCGGGTCCAGGCCGTGGACGCTGAACTCACCAGGGCAGTATTCGCCGGGGATCTCCCCGACGGCGGCCTGCACCCCGACGCGGCGGAGCGCACCCGCCAGGAGCTCGCCAAAGAAGGAGAAGCGGGCCTTCGCTCCGGCAATCGCGTCAGTGTGCGGCTCCACATGGTCGATCACCAAGGTACCCCGGTGGTAGGCCGCTGCCCGGCCGCCGGCCTTGCGGATCAAGGGTTCGAAACCGAGGTCCCTGCAGGCCTCCGACGCAGCCTGGAATCCCGGCAGCTTGGCATCGCGTTGCCCGAACGCCACGGTAGGACGGGGCCGGTACAAGCGGAGCATCGGCACCAATTGCCCCCTGCGGGCACGGTTGAGGAGCTCAATTCCGAAGTCCAGGTCTTCAGCGACGCCGAGCGATTCTTCCTGACGCACCACCGTCAGCGTGCGCTGCGTCCGGGTGAGGTCTTCAACCATCAGCTCTTCCTCAGCGTGAGGATCTGCTCAGCCCGGCCGAAAGGGCCACTGATGTCGTGGAGCACCGTGGACGTCAGGCCGATGCCGTCATCGCCAAAGGAGACCATGTTGTCCAGGCCCAGCCATTCGCCCGCGGGTTCGCGGTACATGTGGATCTGCAGGTCAAGGTTGGGGAAGATGTAGCTGTTCTTTCCGGGCGAAACGCGGGCGGCGATACCGTTGGCCGTGTCCACGAGTCCAACGAGCCTCGCGAGATCGCCGCTGTCCGCCGCGTCGGTGAGGGGATGCTCTGTGCGGATCCAGACTTTGCCCGAGCCGGCCCGGTGTCCTTCCGCTATGCGCATTTCCAGCGACCGGATGTAGCCACCCGGCCACACGCTCGCCCCGTCCCACGGCTTGCATTCGTCCGGGGCCGGCATTGCGACGTCTTCTATGGCGCCGACGGCACTCGTGTCGCTGGTGGCCATCCGCCAGGCGGTAGCCCGGATAGCCACGCGTCCTGCCGCCGAGAGTTCCGCCTGGATCAGTTCAATCGTCCTGCCGGGGCGGACAGTGGCAGTGGTGATTTCGAATTCGCCGCCCGGGATCAATCCCAGGATTTCGTAACTGAGGCGGGCCAGCCGGACGTCGTCGCGCGGCTCGTGGCGGAGCAGGGCATCAGCCATGATCCCTGATGCGGGCGCCATGTGCTGCTCATGCGGATTCCACGCGCCCTGGGCGTGGATGGTCGAGCGGAACCGCCCATTCCCGAGCGATTCGTAGTAGAAATCGCCTTCCGCAAGGTCCGGAAGCTCAATACTCAACGCCTGCCCTTTCGCCGGTCCGGTAATGGAACTCAGACCACTGTATCTTCTGGCGCCACACCCGTCCGACGTCGACGCCACAAGACCAGGCAGACCGCCAGTCCGGCAAGGAAGAGGACCAGGAGAACGGCGGCCAAAGGGGAGGCCGCCATGACGGCGAGCCAGGCGTCTATCGCCGCGAGCCCGATGGTCGCGTAGACGAAGGCCCAGATGCCGGAGCCTACTATTGCCGCAGGGAGATACCGGCTGAGTGGCATTCTGGCAGCCCCCGCAGCCAGGTTGACGGCAGTTTGGAGTCCGATGGTCAGGAAGGTCAGCACGACGGCGTAAGGGCCAAAGCGTTGTATCAGCGCCTGCGCTTTGCTTGCTTTGGGGTGATGCAAGGCGCGCGCGAAGCGCGTCCGTTCGATTCCCACTGCTGCGCCGCGGCCGATCCAGTATGTCGCGTTGACCCGGACCATCACCACAGCGAAGAGCGCCGCAAGCGCCACCTCAAAGGGCAGCTCCAGGATCTGGTCCACGCATGCCCTCCCCGGTCTCCTTCACAGCTAAGTCTTACCTTAGCCCAAGGCGGGATTGGCTCAAGGCGGAAGTGGGCCGTCCCTCCGGCTACGAGCTGCCGCCTGTGCGATCGATCGTGAAATCACCACCCGGATAAAGGATGGTCTCGTGACCATCGTCAAAACGCACGAAATACGGCGGCGCACCATTTGCACCGCGGACTTCGATGATCTCGCCGTGCCGGTCGGACGCCCCGACCGTCCTGCCATGAATGATGATCCGATCTCCCTGGGCTGCTTCCACAGGAACCACCTCCCAGCATTCAGATTACGAGTGTTGGGCCGTCGTGGGAACAGGCTGCGCGCGGCCCATCCAACCGGCCGAGCGGTGGCGCCCGGCAGCTCCTAAATTGTCAGCCCTCTCCCATACGTTCGACGAAACGCTCGACAAACCACGTCGCCGTACATAGTCGCCACAAAAGCCATAGCCGCCACAAAAGAGGGAACGCCAGTGCAAAGTCAGGAACTGAAAACGGAAAAGACCACGACGGCGGCAGCAGCGGCGTCGTTCACGGCTCCCCCGGCGCGAACGACCATGCCGGACTGGTACCCGGAGCTGCTTGCCAACGTCTCCAAGGAAGTCAGTACAGGACGTTCACGGGCCATTTCCGCAGCGAACAGGACGTTGCTCGCGTCCTACTGGTCCATCGGCCGGCAACTGGCACAACGGGAATCAGAAGAAGGCTGGGGCTCGAAGGTCGTCACCCGCCTCTCAGCGGACATACGAACCCGGTTTCCGGATTCCAAGGGATTCTCGCCAAGGAACCTCCGCTACATGAAGACTTTCGCGCAGGCGTGGCCCGAGTTCCCAATGTTGCAAGCGCCGCTTGCAACATTGCCCTGGTACCACCAGATCGCACTGCTCGAGAAGCTCGACGACGCCGCGACCCGCCTCTGGTACGCAGCGGCCGCCGTCGAACACGGATGGTCGCGCAACGTTCTTGCCCATCAGATCGAAACGCGCCTCCATGAGCGCTCCGGGCAGGCGATTACCAACTTCAAGACCACCATGATGCCGGCGGACTCGGATCTTGCCCAACAAGCCACCAGGGACCCTTATGTGTTCGACTTCGTCGCCATGACCGACCGCCGCAATGAGCGGGAACTGGAGCTCCAACTCGTCCAGCATGTGGAGAAGTTCCTCCTGGAACTGGGCCAAGGCTTCGCCTTTGTCGGCGAGCAGGTCCGATTGGAAATCAACGGCGATGAGTTCTTCGCCGATCTCCTCTTTTATCACTTGAAGCTCCGCTGCTATGTTGTGATCGAGCTCAAGGCTGTGAAGTTCGAGCCCGGATTTGTCGGCCAACTAGGCATGTACATGTCAGCTGTGGACGATCTCCTGGCGCATCCGGATGACAAGCCGGCCATCGGCCTCCTGCTCTGCAAGGAGAAGAACAACGTGGTGGCCGAGTACGCGCTGCGGGGAATCAACCTGCCCATCGGCGTCTCGGAATGGCAGAGCAAAATCATCGAATCGCTCCCTGAGGATTTCGCTTCAAGCCTGCCAAGTATCGAACTCCTTGAGGCAGAGCTTGCTGACGAACCGGCCAACGTCGCGGCCACGGGACGTGCACCGGCCGTGGAACCTGAACGCAAGCTGTGAATTCGGCCCTTGCCCGCTATTTGTGTTCAACCTGCCGGGTTCAAGGCGTACCCTACATTCATACGCGCCTGGGGGCCCTCGTCTCGTGGAGGAACCATGCGCAACTTTGGTCAGCGTTTCAGGAAGCAAGGCCCGCGAGCGGCCGGATTTCGTCGGATAAACAACCCGAAAAAGTACAAGCGGATCGTCGCCGTCCTGGGTGCCCTGCTGCTCACCGCGGGAGCCCTCAGCGGAGTCGCCGTTCCCGCACGGGCAGCAGCCCCCACCATCGTGAGTTTGACCTTCGACGACGGCAACGGCAACCAGCTTGCCGCCGAACAGGTGTTGAAAGCCCACGGGCTGGTGGGAACCTTCTTCATCACGACCAGCTGGATCGGCACCCCGGGTTACCTCACGCAGGCGGACCTGCACACCATCGCAGGCGATGGCAACGAGATCGGCGGCCACACTGTTACACACCCGGATCTGACGACGCTCACCTCGGCAGCCGCCAGCGCTGAAATCTGCAACGGCAAGTCGACGCTCGAAAGCTGGGGATTCCAGGTGAACAACTTCGCCTATCCATTTGCGGCCGAAAACGCGTCCGTTCAAACTGACGTGAAGAACTGCGGATTTGCGAGCGCGCGAGGCTTGGGCGACATCCGCTCACCCGCCAGCTGCCCAAGCTGCCCGTTCGCCGAGACCCTTCCTCCGGCGAACCCCCTTGTCACCAAGGCGCCGGACGAAGTGGACAGCACCTGGACCCTGCAGAATCTGGAGGATTTGGTCACCAATGCCGAAAGCACCGGCGGATGGCTGGAGTTGACTTTCCACCACATCGCGGTCGGAACTGATCCCACGCTGACCATAAGCCCCACGCTCTTTGACACGTTCGTCACCTGGCTGGCCGCGCGGACGGCCAACGGCACCACTTCCGTCCGGACCGTCGCCCAGGCCTTGGGGCAGTCGACCCCGCCGCCACCCCCACCGCCACCACCGGCGTCGAGCCCCTTCAGTGATGTCCCCACCAATTACACGTACTTTACCGAGATCAATTGGCTCGCAACCCAGGGCATCTCCACCGGCTGGGTCGAAGCGAACGGGACCAAGACCTACCGCCCGCTTCAGCCTGTGAACCGCGACGCCATGGCGGCCTTCATGTACCGTCTCGCAGGCAGCCCGGCGTTCACGCCCCCGGCCGTTTCTCCGTTCGCCGACCTGACGCCGCAAACTCCGTTCTACAAAGAAATCACGTGGCTCGCGACGCAGGGCATCTCCACCGGCTGGGACGAAGGAAACGGCATCAAGACCTACCGCCCGCTTCAGCCTGTGAACCGCGACGCCATGGCGGCCTTCATGTACCGTCTCGCAGGCAGCCCGGCGTTCACTGCCCCTGCGGCATCACCGTTCACCGACGTGACACCGCAGACTGCGTTCTACAAGGAAATAACCTGGCTCTCCTCCACGGGAATCTCCACGGGGTGGACTGAAACAAACGGCACCAGGACCTATCGGCCAGTTACAGCAGTCGCCCGGGATGCCATGGCGGCCTTCATGTACCGCTACAACACCAGTTTCCCGAGGAGCTGAGCCCCTGGGAATTGCAGCTCGGGCCGCTGCTTGGCAACCTCTTTCAGCATGGCGTGAACCCCTTCCCTGACCACCTCGGCCTGCCTGCCCGTTTCCCGGGCGGTGTCCAAAGCGGTTGTGGCGCGGCGCACAAACGCGTCCCAATCGCCTCCCCCGGCACAGAGCGCCCTCAGGGGCGACATCAGGGCGGCGCGCCGCAGCCACTCGTCAGGTTCCTGCGTCCAACGATCCAGCACGCCTTCAGCACGCACCCTCGGCTGCCCATCCAGCCCGGCGATCAAGGGTCCAACAACGTCGACGGCTAGCGGATCGACCAGTTCGCGCAGCCTTCCTTCACGGACAAAACCCTCGAGGCGCGTCAGGTCGGTATTCGTCAGCAGATGGACGTTTGACTGCAACAACACGATTGCCGAGAGCCGGAGCTCGAAGACGGGCGCCTCCCACAATTCCGAGCTCAAGGCAGTGACCTCGTCGTGCGGGAGTCCCGGGTGGCGGCGCAGGGCGTCGCGGACCGTTCCACGGATAGCCCCGACTGAGGAGCCGTAGCAACGGAGACCGCCTCCGAGCCGGGTCTGCATCTCTTCAGCGCGGATCCACGAGCTTTCACGGCGCAGGGCCTCATCGATAAACCCGCCTGCGTCACTCATGCGAACATTCTTTCGCAAAGCGTCTGGTCAGACGTACTCCCCGAACCAGGCCAGCGTGTCCTGCCAGGCGGCTGTCGCCTGCGCTTCGTTGTACCGCTCGCTGGTGTCGTTGTGGAATGCATGGTCGACGCCGGGATAGACAGTGAGCTTGTGGCGGACATCGGTGGCTGCGAGCGCATCCCTGAGTGCCGGCATCGCACCGGTGATGCGCTGGTCGAGTTCGGCATAGACGCCAAAGACGGCCGGTTTGATGAATGGAACCTTCTCCAGCTCGGGCGCAGGGCCATAGAAGGCCGCCGTGGCTTTCAGCCTGGGTATCTCGGTCGCGGCCTGCCAAGTGATGCCACCCCCAAAGCAGTAGCCATTCATCGCGATCCGCTCGCCGTCCACGAAATCCAATGACCGGAGGTAATCGAAACCCGCGGAAAAGTCCGAAACATGGCGCTCAGCTCCTGCCCGTGTCAGCGCTCCGGGGACTGCGTCGGCATCCACGCCCGGCGTGCCTCCATCCCGGCTCAGGAGGTCCGGTGCCAATGCGACGTACCCGGCCTTGGCGAAACGGCGCGCGACGTCCTGGATGTGCGGGGTAAGTCCGCGGTTCTCATGGCAGACGAGCACCGCCGGTCCCGCATCGCCCCCCTCGGGCCTCGCAAGGTAGGCGCTGATCCCGGTTCCGCCGGCGGGGAACCGGACAGTGGCCGTCACAAGGCCGGACACGCCCTCAGGTACGGAAAGGGGACTCTTCGCCCCCGGCACTGGCCCGGCGGCCGCCGTCGTCGCCTCCCCTGGCAGCCGGGCCGACGAAGCCATGGGGCTTGGCATGGGATCGGTGCTTCGCGGGACCTCATGCGGAGCACATCCGAGCTGCAGCATCGTCGAGGAAGCCGCGGCCATGCTCCCGGTGATGAACGCCACCCGACGAATGAACGTACCGTGGGACATGTCTCCGGCACGGTAGTCGTCAAAGAATTCCTCGACCAGGTACTTCTCAAATTTGCCAAGCTGTGTCACGAAAGCCTCCTGAGTTTGCCGCATATCCTCCTCCCAAGCCCGTCACCGGGCAAGGGTGCCCAAGATGATGGGTGGAGCCGCCAAGTAGTGAGACACTCGGTTCCATGCGTGAATTCGTGGTTCTCGGCACCGCCTCCCAGGTCCCTACCAGGACGCGCAACCACAACGGATACGTGCTCCATTGGGATGGCGAGGGCCTGCTCTTCGATCCGGGAGAAGGCACCCAGCGGCAAATGATCCAAGCTGGCGTCTCGGCCAGCCAGATCACGCGTATCTGCATTACCCATGTCCATGGCGACCACTGTTTCGGGCTGCCGGGCGTGCTTTCGCGCATGGCACTGGACCGGGTGGAGCATCCAATCCACTTGCACTATCCCGCGTCCGGTGAGGACATGATCCGCGCCCTCGTGGCTGTTGCGTCTCCCGGCATCGACCTTCGGCTTCATCCGCACGGCGGCGCGGGTCCTATCGCCGCGGGATTGGAGGTGCGCCCGCTGCTCCATCGAATCGAGACATACGGCTACAGGGTTGTGGAGCCCGAGGGCCGCAGCCTTCTGCCGGAGCGGCTTGCGGCGGCCGGGATTACCGGATCGGATATCAGCCTCCTGCAGCGGGACGGGAGCCTGGGCGGCGTGCGCTTGGAAGACGTGAGCGTGCCGAGGCCCGCACAGAGCTTCGCCTTCGTGATGGACACGGCGCCATGTGCGGGGGCGGAGGAACTCGCCGAGGGCGTGGACCTTCTCGTGGCTGAGTCCACTTTCAGCGACGACGACGGCGGCCTTGCGGCGCAGTACCGCCACCTCACCGCCGGGCAGGCGGGGGCGTTGGCTGCCGCCGCCGGCGCAGGCATGCTCATTCTCACCCATTTCTCGTCGCGCTACACCGACGTCGGACTGCTCGCGGAGCAGGCCCGCGCGCGGTCCGGCGAAGCTGCCGTCATGGCCGCGAACGACCTGGACCGGGTTCCCTTCCCGAAGCGGCAGCGGTGGTTGTAGTCGCCCGGAAGTACATGGCATTTTTGTGATGCTTTCGAGTCGGTTCCCGGATAATCTGTCCGTGGGGAGGGCCACACCGGCACACCCAGGCGCCCGCCGATGTGGGCGGGCTTGTCATCTATTCAGCTCTGGGGGCCGAAATGACAAACGAAAAGCAGCCGCTGGATCACGTCGGCTCTTTCAGGGGCCTGGTTGAGGCCGTACCGGACGCTTTGCTCGTAATCGACGCGGACGGTCAGATCGCGTTCGGCAATGCCTACGCAGAGCAGCTATTCGGCTATTCGCGTAGCCAGCTGCTCGGCAAGCATTATGAGTTGCTGCTTCCGGCGCGGTTCATGGGCCAAGGTGGCGCCATCCGGGACCTCTTTGCCAGTGATCCGGGAATACGCCGTGCCGGGACCGACCTGAAACTGTTCGGCCGCCACCGCGACGGCACCGAGTTTCCCATTGAGGTCAGCTTCGCTCCCCTCGGCGTCGGACCCGGCCTGCAGCTCGTCGCCTCCATCCGCGAGGTAAGTGACCGCGTTCGCGTTGACGCAGAACTCCGTGATGCGCTCTCTTTGCTCAGTGCCACCCTGGAGTCCACAGCGGACGGCATTCTGGTTGTCGGGGCAGACGGTAGCATTGCGGGTTCGAATGAACGGTTCGCTGAATTGTGGGGCATCCCCACGGATCTTATGGAGTCCCACGACGACGGCCGGCTGTTGGCTTTCGTGCTGGATCAGCTCACGGATCCCGACGGCTTCATAGGCAAAGTCCAGGAACTGTACGCCGATCCGGGGGCGGAGAGCCTGGATATGTTGGAATTCCGTGACGGGCGGACGTTTGAGCGGTATTCCCGGCCCCAACTGGTCGGGGATGAGATCGTGGGACGGGTCTGGAGTTTCCGTGACGTCACTTCCCGCCAGCGCGCACAGCACCAGGCGCGGGAGGCCCTCGCCCAAGTGGAGGGCTTGGCCGCGATCGTTGAGTCCTCGGCCGACGCGATCATCGGCATGACGCCCGAGGGCCTCATCACCAGCTGGAACCCCGGGGCGGAGAAGCTGTACGGATACACTGCGGCTGAAGCGACAGGGCAGAACGTCGGGCTCCTCGTTCCGCCCTACCTCCAGGCCGAGGACGAGGTGCTGGCCGCTGTCCTGAATGGCGGACAGGCCCGCAGCTTCGAGACCGACCGGATGCGCAAGGATGGGTCCGTCGTCCCCGTGTCCTTGACGGTCTCCCCGATCCACGGCGAACACGGGGTCATCGGAATTGCGACCATCGGGCAGGACATTACTGCCCGGCGTGCCGCTGAGGCGGAACTGTTGGGCGCCCGGGAGGCGGCCCTGGAATCGAGCAGGTTGAAGTCCGAGTTCCTCGCGACGATGAGCCATGAGATCCGTACCCCCATGAACGGAGTCATAGGGCTGACAACGCTGTTGTTGGACACACCCCTGGATGGAGCACAGCGCAAATACGCCGAAGGGGTTCAGACCGCCGCCGGAGCTTTGTTGACCTTGATTAACGACATCCTGGATTTCTCGAAGTTGGAAGCGGGGAAAATCGACCTGGACATCACCCCCTTCGATCCGCAGTTGCTGATGGAGGAAGTCGCCGGGCTCCTGGCAGAAGCAGCTCAGGGCAAGGGCCTGGAACTCATTGCGTACTGCCACCCCGATGTTCCCGCGCAGCTGGCCGGCGATGCCGGCCGGATCCGGCAGATCCTGTTGAACCTGGCTTCGAACGCCGTAAAGTTCACCGCGTCCGGTGAAGTCGCCATCAGGGTGAACATCGCGGACCAGGACGCAAGAACCGCGCTAGTGCGATTCGAGGTCAGCGACACCGGCATCGGCATCGACGCCGCGGATCATCTGCGCTTGTTCGATTCGTTCTCCCAAGCGGATGCCTCCACCACGCGTCGGTACGGTGGAACCGGGCTGGGCCTGGCCATCTGCCGGCGTCTGACGGAAGTGATGGGCGGGGAAATCGGTTTGAGCAGTACGCCCGGCGAGGGAAGCACGTTCTGGTTCTCCCTTCGATTGCCGCTGGCTAATGAACCCGGACGACTTCCCGAACCCCCGGTCCCGAGCCTACTGGCGGGTCTGCGTGTGTTGGTGGTCGACGACAATGCCACCAACAGGTTTGTGCTGGAATCGCAATTGGACACGTGGGGGCTGCGGCCGGACGCGGTAGCCGACGCACGCACGGCCCTCGATCGATCACGGACGGCAGCCGCCGCTGGCCAACCCTTCGACATTGCCGTGCTCGACATGTGCATGCCGGACATGGACGGCCTCGAGCTTGCCCACGAGCTTTCCGGCGACCCGGCCCTGCGGGGAATCCGTCTCATGATGCTGACGTCCGCGTCCCAGGTATCCAAGACCGATATGACTGATGCGGGAATCAGCGAATGGCTCACGAAACCCGTACGCGGCTCGGAACTCTACGACCGCCTGATGCGGCTCGTTGCGGGCAATGCAGCGACCGAACAGGCGTCCGCACTTGCCCGGCCCCCGAGTCCGGACACGCCTTCCAAAGGAAGGATACTTGTGGTGGAAGACAACGAGGTGAACCAACTCGTTGCCTGTGAAATGGTTGCCAAACTGGGCTACCAAGCCGAGGTGGCCGCCGATGGCGCCGAGGCTGTCTCCGCCATCGCCGCCCGCTCCTATGCGGCGGTGCTCATGGATTGCCACATGCCCGTCATGGACGGTTTCGAAGCAACCAAGCGCATTCGAGCACGGGAGAACCACTCCGCGCGGCTGCCCATCATCGCCATGACCGCCGGAGCCCAGGACGAAGACCGCGAGCGCTGCCTTTCAGCCGGCATGGATGATTACCTCAGCAAACCAGTCGATCTGGCTGCCTTGGAGGATGCCCTGAAGGCGTGGGTTCCCAGCGAGGCTGCCCCCGAAGCTGAAGCACCGGCCGTTGACCCGGGACGTCTCGCGGTACTTCGTGAACTGGGTCCGGCGGATGGGCTTGGGCTCTTGCCCGCGGCGGCCGAAGCGTTCCGGCGCGGCGTTCCCTCCGGCGTGGCTGCCCTTCATCAGGCGTTGGAAGATGGCGGCGGAGCGGAACTCGAACAGGCAGCCCACGCGCTCAAGGGTGCGGCGGCCAATATCGGGGCCACCGGCGCTGCATCCCTGTGCCAGGAATTGGAGAATCTTGGACGCAAGGACGGCGGCGAGTCCGGGGCCGAGCTGCTGACCCGGCTCCTTGCCGAGCTGGCACGGGTGGACAAGGAGTTGGAGAACGCCTTGCTTACGTAGGCCGCCCGCGTGTCCAGCCAATCATGCCTGGAAAACGAGTAGGCGGCACTCGTGCCTTAGGGCCGCGAAAGATGTTGAATTAACACAGGAACACTTCCGCGGCTTGAGATAGACCAGCCGGCCCTCCGGGACCGGCATTGGACGGGGCCGACGGCGGGAGGGCCCCTGGAGCCCGGGGCTCGGGGCTCTCTACCCCAGACGCCGCCGGCCCCCCAGCTTGCCCAAGGGAACCCGTACTCACCACTTCAGGTTTGTGCGCGGGTCTGTTCTTTTTCTGCGCCTGCCGGAGCACAATTGAGAAAAGTTGGACCGTGGGCGGTGCGGCTTGAGAACAGCGGGGCAAGTACGTGGTCTCCCCCGGGTGCCGAGCTCTCTTCGCTGTCCCAGTCCTCCTTACGTTGGCCTGTTGTGAAGGACACCGAAAATGTTCCAGCCAAGTAAGCGACTAACCGCCTGGGGTTCCACGCTCGTCCTGTTCCTGGCACTGTCCGCGGTGGCGTCGTGTTCCGGGCCAAACAGTACGCCTTCCCCGGCCACGTCAAACGGGGCACCGACAGGGCCGGCGTCGGGGTCAGCCTCGCCGACTGCGACCCCGACAGTGACCTCCGACGCCGCAGAGTACTGCGGGGCAGGGTCGGCCATCCACTATGACCGCTCCGCCTTCCAATCGACTCCGAGGATAGACAACAAGTGGTTTCCGCTGAAGCCCGGCATGCAGTACACGACGAAGGGCACGGTCAAGAGTGCCGATGGCACCTCCGAGCGCACGGTCGTCCACTCCGTGACAGGACTGACGAAGGTGATTGACGGCGTGAAGACCCTCGTAATGTGGGACCGGGACTACTTCGACGGGCAGTTGGTGGAATCCGAACTGGCCTTCTTTGCCCAGACGGCGAAGGGAGCGGTCTGGCTCTTCGGGGAGTATCCGGAAGAGTACGAGAACGGCACTTTCACCGGCGCGCCCCGCACGTTTATTAGCGGGATTTCCAAGGCCCAGGCGGGGATCGCCATGCAGGATCAACCGGTGACCGGTACCCCCGGGTACGTCCAGGCCCACGCACCCGACGTGGGATTCCTGGATTGCGGAACTGTCTTCAAGCAGCACGAGCGGGTATGCGTCCCCGCCGCATGCTATGACGATGTGCTGGTCGTCGATGAATACAATCCGCTGGAACCGTCTGTGGGCCACCAGCAAAAGCTCTATTCAGCGGGCACGGGGCTGGTGAAAGTGACAGCGGTTGGTGGTGCGGACCAAGAGTCGTTGGACCTCATCAAAGCGGAGGCGCTCGCAGACTCCAAGCTGAGTGAGATCAATCAGCAGGCACTGGAATTGGACGGGCACGCCTACCAGATCAGTGCAAGCGTTTACGGCACAACGCCCCGCGCCGAGGTTGCGACGCCGGGCTCCGGCGGCTAGTTCTTGCGTGTACCACTATCACTTGTGAAAAGATGAAAAATTCCCTGTTATTCTCCTGAGAATCCTTGCATGGAGCGTTGACCCGGGGTTTGCCCGAGGCTCATTATTGACGTACACGTCTGGGGGCGCTTTGGCACAGTTCCAAGGAGCCGCGTGGTGGACAGGTATCGGGGATCTAACTTTTTCATCAGGCACTTACGGAAAATCGATTCTGGAGTGTCTCCTCCCCGCTACGGCTTCTCCACCATCGCTCCCGCGGAACCGGGTGACCGGCCATGATGGGCACGATCCTCCGGTGGGTCCTCCAGTTCCGGTTTCTGGTCCTGGCATTGGCAGTGGGGATCCTGGGTTTCGGCTTCACGAGCCTGCCGGGCATGGCAGTGGATGCCTTCCCGGAATTCGCCCCTCCACAGGTTGAAATCCAGACCGAGGCCCTGGGGCTCTCCGCCGCGGAAGTTGAACAGCTGATCACTTCCCCCATGGAAGCGGACCTGTTGAACGGTGTGGCCTGGGTGGAAGCCATTCATTCCAAATCCGTCCCCGGCCTGTCATCCATCCAGATGGTGTTCAAACCGGGGACCGACCTTTTTCGGGCCCGCCAGCTTGTGTCCGAGCGCCTGACACAGGCGCGCGCGTTGCCGAACGTGTCTGCCGCACCGGTCCTGATGCAGCCGCTCTCATCGACGAGCCGGGTCATGATGATTCGGCTGACCTCCAAAGAGATGTCTGCCATTGACATGTCTGTCCTGGCCCGCTGGACCATGAAGCCCGGCCTCCTCGCGGTGCCCGGCGTCGCGAACGTGGCTATTTGGGGCCTCCGAGACCAGCAATTGCAGGTCCTGGTCGATCCTGAGCAACTCGAAGCCAAGGGCGTGACGCTGGACGAGGTCATTACCACCACCGGTAACGCCGTGTGGGTGTCGCCCTTGAGTTACCTTGAGGCGTCCACACCCGGCACCGGCGGCTTCCTGGAGACCGGCCACCAGCGGCTCGGAGTGCAGCACGTCCTGCCGATCACCACGCCCGAGGATCTCGGCCAAGTCAGTTTGGAGGGGCCGGCCGGAAAGCTGGTGTTGGGCGACGTCGCCCGCGTCGTGACCGATCACCAGCCGCTGATCGGCGATGCACTTTCCGGCAAGGATGCCGAACTGCTCCTGGTCATCGAGAAGTTTCCAGAGACGAACACGAGGGATGTGACCCGGGGCATCGACGAGGCGCTCCATGCCCTTCAGCCGGGCTTGTCCGGAGTCACGATCGATACCACCGTCTACCGACAGGCAGCGTTCATCCAAGAAGAGGTCGGCACAATTGGTGTCGCACTGCTTGTCTCGCTGGTCCTGATAGCCACCATGTTTGGCGCGTTCTTCCGGTCCTGGCGCACCGCGGTCATCAGCCTGGTCACGATTCCGGTCTCACTGACGGCGGCAGCTTTGGTGCTGTACCTGAGAGGCACCGGGATGAACACCATGGTCCTGGCCGGCATGGTCCTGGCCTTGGCCGTCATCGTTGGAGACGTCGCCGAAGACCTCTATGGCGCAGTCCGCGCTGGCAGGGCCGGCGTCGGGTCCGGCGTGGGGTCCGGCGCCGGGGCCGGCGTGGGGTCCGGCGTCGGGTCCGGCGCCGCGGAGTCGAGCGACACCTTGATATCGGGGTCCCTCCGGGCAGTGCGAACGCCGATTCTCTACTCTCTGCTGATCATGGCGTTGTCCGTGCTGCCCGTGTTCTTCGTGCCGGGCGAGGACGGAGCGCTTTTCGGTCCGCTGCTCCTTTCCTATCTGCTCACGCTTGCCGTCGCGATGATCGTGGCGCTGACTGTGACCGCGGCGCTGGTCTTCGTCCTGCCCGTCCGCCGGACCACTGCAAGGGAAGGACGCACCGTGGGCAGGGTCCGCAGCGGATACGGCCGTGCTTTATCCCGCGGGGCGGGAAAGGCCCGGTGGGTATTCGCTGGCGCCGCGGCCGTCGCCATCGCCGGACTTGCCCTCACGCCCCAACTGGCCACAGGCAGTCCGACAGTGCCCGTCCTGCCGGACAAGACCCTCGTGGTGCAGTGGAGTACGATCGCCGGCACATCAGACCAGGAAATGAGCCGGATCACTGATGCGGCCGCCCAAGAGCTCCGGACCCTTCCCGGAGTGGCCAATGTGGGGGGACACGTCGGGCGCGCCATCACTTCGGACCAAGTGGGTGACATCAGCGCTGGGGAGCTCTGGGTGACAGTTTCTCCGGATGCCTCCTACCGCGACACCGCAGCGGCCGTCCAGCACGTAGTAGATGGGTACCCGGGGTTGACCAGCAAAGTATCCACATACGCTCAGCAGAAGATCGAGCAGATCCGCGAGACCGCCGACGCCGGATTCACCGTCCGGGTGTACGGCCTGGATATGGCCACGCTCCGCCAGAAGGCAGATGAAGTCCGGCAGATTTTGGCCCGGACCGACGGCGTCGTCAATCCCCACGTCGACGCGCCCGCCCAACAACCCATCGTCGAGGTCCAGGTTGACCTGGCAGCGGCCCAGAAGGCGGGCGTCATCCCAGGCGATGTCAGGCGCGCGGCCGCTGCCCTGCTGCAGGGAATCGAAGTCGGCAACATCTACCAGCAACAAAAGGTCTTTTCGGTGATCGTCAAAGGAACGCCGTCGACCCGGAACAGCCTTACCAGCGTCCGCGAGCTGCTGATCGACACCCCCAGCGGCGGGCACGTACGCCTCGGCGACGTGGCGCAGGTAAACATGGTCGGGAACGAGGCGGTCATCCTCCACGATGACACCTCGCGCCGGATCGATGTGAAGGCTGAAATTCAGGGGCGCGCGCTCAACGACGTGCAGCAGGACATCGAGAAGGGCCTCCGGCAGCTCCAGTTCCCGCTCTCGTACCATGCGGAAATCCTCACCCGGTACGCAGAGCAGCAGAATAGCGCCCGGTGGCTTTGGCTACTGGCGGCGGTCGCTGCGGCCGGCATCCTCGTGCTCCTCCAGACGGCGCTTGGAAGCTGGCGGCTAGGCGCGATGGTCTTCCTGGGCCTTATTGCGGCGCTCTCGGGCGGGGTTCTCACTGCCCAAATGACCGGCGGAGTCAACTCCTTGGTCTCGCTTCCTGCCTTCTCCGCCGTACTGGGTATCGCCGTGCGTGGTTCCATCCTGCTGATACGGCACGCCCAAAGCTTGCGGACCGAGGCCGGCGCGGCCTACGGGCCCGCGCTCGTCGTCCGAAGCGCGCGGGATCGGTTGATGCCCGTACTGATGTCGGCCCTGATGACGGCTCTTGCACTGCTCCCGCTCGCGCTCTTCGGCGGCGTGGTCGGAACTGAAATCATCCAACCGCTCGCCGTCATTATCTGGGGCGGGCTACTGACCACGACTCCTTTCCTGCTATTTGTCTTGCCCGCACTTTTGCTTCGATTCGGACCGGAGCGGGCGCCCAGGACCGCAACCCGGAACGATTCGCTGCTCCGGGCGCAGAACGAGGGTGCATCATGAAAAAGTTAGCTTCCCAGCAGGGCCGCGGCACGAAGGTCCTCATCGCCCTGGTGGTCGCCGCGTTCATGACGCTATCGTTGCCGGCCTGCTCCCAGCCGCAAGCCGAAGCCGTGCCTGGCGCGGATGCCCCTGCGACCATGGAAGAAGTCCCGGGGACGGACCTGCACCGCATCACCCTGACGGAACGCGCCGTCGAACGTCTTGGGCTAAAGACAGGGATGGCGGCGTCCGGTCCGCAGGGGAAGCTCACCGTCCCCTACGGGGCGATCCTGTACGACAGCCAGGGCAGGACCTGGGTGTACACGAATCCGGAGCCCCGAGTGTATGTCCGCCAGGCGGTCAACATCGAGCGCATCGCCGGCGAAGCCGCCCTGCTGAAAGAGGGTCCGCCTGTCGGCACGGAGGTGGTAACGCTGGGGGCCGAAGAACTGTTCGGCGAGGAATTCGATACGGCCCACTGAGATGCGTTGGATCATAGGCATCAGCCTCAAATTCAGGACCGTGGTTGTTGCACTGGCCTGCGCGGTGATGCTGTTGGGCTCTGTGCAGTTGAGCTCAGCGTCCATCGATGTCTTTCCGGAGTTCGCGCCCCCGCGCGTGGAGATCCAGACTGCCTGCCTGGGCCTGACCGCGCAGGAAGTGGAAGAGCTGGTAAGCGTCCCGATCGAGGCTTCGCTGAGCGGCATGCCCGGCCTGGATGAGCTGCGCTCCAAATCCGTGCCCCAGCTGTCCTCGATCGTACTTGTCTTCAAGCAGGGTACCGATCTGCTGAACGCCCGCCAGCTGGTCTCGGAGCGGATGGCGGCGGTGACCTCTGCACTGCCCACCTGGGCGGCTCCGCCGGTCATGCTGCAGCCCCTGTCCTCGACGAGCCGCGTCATGAAGATCGGCATGACCTCCTCGAACCGGTCCCTGATCGAGATGTCCATGCTCTCCTACTGGACGATCCGCGCCCGGTTGCTCCGCGTACCCGGGGTGGCCAACGTCGCCATCTGGGGTGAGCGGCTCCAAATGCTGCAGGTCCAGGTGCAGCCGGACCGGCTCAAGGCTGAAAACGTTTCGCTCAACGAGGTCATGGAAGTCACCGCCGGCGCCGTGGACGCCGGGCTGCTGAAGTACTCTCCCGGCCGGTTCATCGGCACGGGCGGCTTCATCGACAGTCCGAACCAGAGAATGGGCGTCCGGCATGTCCAGGCGGTCTCCAGCCCCGCGGACTTGGCGCAGGTCACCATCAGGGAAAAGGACGGCGTCGCGCTTCATTTGGGCGACGTTGCCAAGGTCGTGGAGGACCACCAGCCGCTCATCGGCGATGCGGTCATCAACAACGGGCACGGGCTCATGCTCATCGTCGAAAAACTCCCTTGGGGCAACACGCTCGACGTGACGAAGGGAGTTGAGGATGCCCTCCGCCAGCTCCAGCCGGGATTGAGTGGAATCACTTTCGACACCACCATCTTCCGTCCGGCGAGCTTCATCGAAGAGGCGATTTCCAACCTCAGCCTCGCGCTGCTCCTGGGCTGCCTGCTGGTGGTCATGATCCTCGGCGCCTTCCTCTTCCAGTGGCGCACCGCGCTGATCAGTCTCGTGGCCATTCCGCTCTCCCTGCTGACGGCGGCGCTCGTGCTGTACTTCACGGCCAGCTCCATCAACACGATGGTCCTGGCGGGGCTGGTCATCGCGGTGGGTGTCGTCGTCGACGACGCGATCATCGACGTCGAAAACATCATGCGCAGGCTCAGGCAACACCGGGCCGTGGGCAGCGAGGAATCAACGGCGTCGGTGGTGCTCCGGGCCTCCCTGGAAATGCGAAGTCCGATTGTCTACGCGACGTTGATCATCGTCGTCGCGGCCCTTCCCATCTTCTTCCTCGACGGACTGACCGGTGTCTTCTTCCGGCCGCTCGCCGTTTCCTATACCTTGGCCGTCCTCGCCTCGATGCTGGTCGCGCTGACGGTGACCCCTGCGCTGGCCCTGATTCTGCTCGGCAACGCGAAACTGGAGCAGCGCGATCCTCCCCTGGTCCGGGTGCTCAAACGCGGATACCACGCCGCCTTGTCCCGGACCATGAATCGGCCCCGCTACGGCTACGCCGGTTTCGGCGCCATCGCACTGGTGGGTCTGGCGATCGCTCCCCTGCTGGGCCAGTCCTTGTTCCCCACCTTCAAGGAACGGGACTTTCTGATGCACTGGGTCTCGGAGCCCGGAACATCTGCGGCGGAGGAATACCGCATCTCACAGCGGGGCTGCGAGGAGCTCCTCAAGGTGCCCGGAGTCCTGAACTGCGGAACACACATTGGCCAGGCGTTCACCGCAGACGAGATCGTCGGCGTCAACGCCGGGGAAAACTGGATCAGCATCGACCGCCACGCCGACTACGAAAAAACGGTGGCCGCTGTCCAGGAGGTCGTCGACGGCTATCCGGGCCTGCACCGTGACGTCCAGACCTACCTGAAAGAGAGAATCGAAGAGGTCCTGACCGGCGCCAGCGAACCAATCCTGGTCCGGGTCTACGGCGATGACCTCAACGTGCTTCGGGACCAGGCCCAGAAGATCAAATCCATCCTTGACCACATCCAGGGCACCAATGAACCCCACGTTTCCCTGGAAGTCGAGGTGCCACAGATTACGGTCAAGGTGGACCTAGCCGCCGCCCAGAAGTATGGGCTGAAACCCGGCGATGTCAGGCGGGCAGCCGCGACGCTCGTCGCCGGGGAAGAGGTCGGCGATGTCTTCCGGGACGGACGTGCCTATGACGTCCAGGTTTGGAGCACTCCGGAGACCCGCGCCAGCGTCACCAGCATTGAAGACTTGCCGCTCGACACCCCCAGCGGACAGCGAGTCCGGCTGGCCGACGTCGCCGCTGTCAGTGTGCAAGCGACACCCAACCTCATTGACCGCACGAACGGTTCCCGCAGAGTCGAGGTCGGCTCCTTTATCGAAAAGGACGCGGACCTCGGGACCGTTGTCCGCACGCTACAGGAACGCCTCGAAGAGATGAACCTGCCGCCGGGTTACAGCGTCCAGCTCCTCGGCGAGTACACGGAACGCCAGGCGGCCACCGAACGCCTGACGATCTTCGCCGTGGCTGCCCTTGCCCTGATCTTCCTGTTCCTGCAAGCATCGTTCCGGAGCTGGCGGCTGGCCCTACTCGCACTGCTGACGCTTCCCATAGCCCTCGTCGGCGGAGTTTTCGCAGCCTACATCACCGGAGGGGTCCTGTCCCTAGGGTCACTCGTCGGGTTCCTCACGGTGATGGGCATCGCGGCGCGTAACGGGATCCTGCTCATCAGCCACTGCCAGCATCTGGAAAGGAACGAGGATGAAGCCTTCGGCCGCGCCCTCGTGTTGCGCGGAGCTGCGGAACGGCTTTCCCCGATCCTCATGACCACCTTGGCTACCGGACTTGCCCTCGTACCCTTGGTGGTCATGGGCAATATCCCGGGCCACGAAATCGAACATCCCATGGCCGTGGTCATTCTGGGCGGACTTGTCACATCCACACTGCTCAATTTGTTCATTGTTCCTTCGCTCTACCTCCGCTTCGCAAAAGCAGGGTCCCGTGATTCACGGGAGGCTCTCACGTTCCCTTTCCGGAGATTCAGGCGAATGGTTCCTTCCCGAGCGCAGGAACCTAGCTAGCCGAGTGCATCTCGCGTTCGTCTGGCCTCGTGCCCGTCGGCGGCGGGACTAAATTGTCGGTGCCTCCTGCGATGCTGTGGGTATGGATGGAAGGACAGCGTGGAGTGCGGAGAGCAGCGCGGCCGTGGAGGCCGTTGCCGCGTCCGTCGCCGTGCTTGCCGCTTTCACCCGCGCCGCCGGTTCTTCCGAGACCGCCGATCCGCTCCGGGATCTGGCGGATGAGTGCCTGGACGGCCTCGCCGAAGTGGCCCGGCTGGAAGCCCGGACCGCCGCCCTGAAAGCGCAGCTGGCCGCGGACTACGCCCACGCGGCCAGGGCCCTCGCGCCACCGGCACCCTCACCGCAGGAGTCCACCGCCCAGGAGCTCTCCCTGATCGCCGAGGTGGCCTGCGTCCTGACCATCAGCGAACGAACCGCCGGCACCCTGCTCGCCGAAGCCCGGTCCCTCACGACCGGGCTGCCACTGACCCTGAAGGCCCTGCAGTCCGGGACGATCTCCTGGCAACACGCCCGGATCATCATCGACGAAACCAGCGCCCTGGGGCCCGCCGCAACGGCCGCCTTGGAAGCACACTTCCTGGACCCCGGAGCACCCAACCCCGCCCGCGGCTGCCCCGCCGGGGACCTCGTCCCCTCCCGCTTCCGCACCAAGGCACGCATCTGGCGCGAACGCCACCACCCCGTCAGCATCGAAGAACGCCACACTAAAAGCGCCCAGGACCGGCGGGTCGAATACCTCCCGGACCGCGACGGCATGGCCTGGCTCTCCGCCTACCTCCCCGCAGCCACCGCCGCAGGGATCTGGGAACGGAGCACCGCCGCAGCCCGCACCCTCCAAGGCCCCCACGAAACCCGGACCCTCGCCCAACTCCGCGCCGACATCACCGCCACCTGGCTCCTCACCAACACCGGCTCCGCGACGGTCGACGGCGGACTGCCCGACGGCGGCACGGGGCTGAGCGGCACGGTCGCCGGAGGCGTGGAACCGGGCACGGCGGGACGTGTCCCGTCCCCGAGGGCGCAGGTCCTGGTCACCGTCCCGGTCCTGTCCCTCCTGGGCGCCACCGACGAACCGGCCGTGCTCGACGGGTACGGGCCGATCCCGCCCTCCATGGCCCGGGCACTGGTCGCCGAGGGCGCCGAGTCCTTCCACCGGGTCCTGACCGACCCCCGGGACGGGGCCCCGCTGGAAATCGGACGCACCAGCTACCGCCTCACCAAAGCCCAGCGCCAATGGCTCCGGCTCCGCGACGGCAAATGCCCCTTCCCCGGCTGCAACAACCACTCCCTGGACAACGAAGCAGACCACCTCCTGGCCTGGGCCCACGGAGGCACCACCGGCATCACCAACCTCGGCCAACCCTGCCCCAAACACCACCGCCTCAAACACCGCACCGCATGGACCCCCACCCCCGCCGGCAAAAACAGTCCACCCGGGTGGACCTCACCCTCACACCGGCACTACCCCAGCGAACACCAGGACTGGGAACCACCCCACTGGCCACACCACACCCCGACCGGCCAGGAACCCGAACCGGAACTGCCCCCGGACCCCTTCCCCGACTGGCACACCTTCACAGCCGCACACCCATGGCCCGACCCCGACCCCGACGCCGACGCCGACGCCGACGCCGACGACATGGACGATCCAGGCTGGCCCGGCGAGCCAGCTCTCCCGAACGACCCCTTCCCGGAATGCGCCGCGTACCACGCCACATGACCGGGTGGGAGTCCAGGGGGGACACCGGGCAGCCGTCTCCGAACGCCTTCGTGACGGCGCTGCACCGCCACGCCTGCTAGTAAGCTCAACCCCACAAGTGATGAACAGGAGGCTGCGGTGACCGAGACGACGGTGGATGAACTGGTTGCCGAGCTGGCCGCGCTCGAGGACCCGAGAGCCCGCGAAGTGAACGAGAAGCACGGTGACGATCACGGTGTGAACCTCGGCAAACTGCGCGCGCTCGCGAAGCGGTTGAAGACGCAGCAGGAACTCTCACACCAGCTCTGGGCGACGGAAGACACGGCGGCCAGACTGCTCGCGATCCTGATCTGCCGCCCGAAGTCGTTCCAGCGCGATGAGCTGGACCACATGATGCGCCAGGCGCGCACTCCGAAAGTTCACGACTGGCTCGTCAACTACGTGGTGAAGAAGAACCCGCACTGCGAGGAGCTGCGCCTTGCCTGGTTCGCCGATCCGGATCCAGTGGTCGCGAGTGCCGGCTGGGCACTGACCACTGAACGCGCGGCAAAGAATCCCGAGGGCCTGGACCTTCCAGGACTGCTCGACGTCATCGAGGCCGAAATGAAGGACGCCCCGGACCGCCTGCAATGGGCCATGAACCACTGCCTGGCCCAGATCGGGATCGAACATGCCGATTACCGCGCCCGCGCCATCGACATCGGTGAGCGCCTGGGTGTGCTCAAGGATTACCCGACTCCCCCGAACTGCACGTCTCCGTTCGCGCCCATCTGGATCACTGAAATGGTGCGCCGACAGAGCGATTAGTAGGCGTGGTTGATGCTGCCTGAATGCTGGCGCCCACGATGCCGGCATCATTCCTGAGCTTCGCCGGGACCACTGGAGTCCTCAACGTGAGGAGAGGCAAGTATTCGTCGGTTCTTTGAGAGATCCCTCCACCCAAAATGATGAGTTCGGGCGAGAACATGAACTCGAGTTCAGAAAGGTAGCGTTGCAAGCGAACGCTGTATTCTTGCCAGCCCAATCCGTCGCGCTCACGGGCGACGGCGGATGCCCTGGTTTCAGCGTCGTAACCATCGATGGAAATGTGACCGAGCTCTACATTGGGCACGACGTTTCCGTCGAAAATCAGGGCTGATCCGATCCCCGTGCCCAAGGTAATGACCAAAATGGTGCCGCGGGTTCCCCCGCCGGCGCCGTAGCGGGCTTCCGCGAGTCCTGCGGCGTCGGCGTCGTTCACGACGGCGACCGGCCGCCGAATGCGATCCGAGAAATGGGAGCCGATGTCGAAATCGATGAAGGTCCTGTCCATATTTGCCGCAGATCGGGACATGCCGTGCTGGACGATGCCCGGAAAGGTTACGCCAACGGTTGAATCAAGTCCCGCTTCACTACCTGCGGCGAGTTCGTCAACGAGCTGCCGGACAACGTCTCCTACAGACTCTGGATCCGCTGGTCGGGGCGTGGCTAGACGAACGCAGTTTCCCAGGATTTCGCCCATTTCGAGGTTGACGATTCCGCCCTTGACGCCGGTTCCACCGATGTCAATGCCAATGAAATGACCCGCACTTGTCATGTTTTCAGCCATGTTGGTCCGATTCTTTGATCTGTTAAAGGGCGGCAGCTTGTTATCGCTGCCGCCCCTAGTGGTGCTCAAGCCCTGCTGTGGCAGCTATCGACCTTGCGAGGGTCGCGTTCGATGACGGGTTCGAGGATTTCATCGATCTCCTTCAGGAGTGCGTCCTCCAGCGTTAGCCCGGCGGCCTTTGCGTTTTCCTTGATCTGCTCTGGCTTCGAGGCTCCGACGACGGCGGTAGATACATTCGGGTTCTGAAGCACCCATGCCAGGGCGAGGGTTCCTAGCGGAATCCCCACGCTTGCTGCCAAGGGCTGAAGGCGCTGGACCCTGGTGAGAACGTCATCGCCGAGCCACCTAGCCATCGTGTCTTTGCCTCCGTTTTGGTCGGTGGCGCGGGAACCGGCCGGGGCGCCCTTTCCAGGTGGATATTTGCCGGTCAGCACTCCTTGGGCAAGAGGCGACCACACGATCTGGCCTATCCCGAGCTCTTCGCTGGCCGGGATGATTTCTGGTTCAACAACCCTCCACAGCATGTTGTACTGGGGTTGATTGGAGACCAGCTCGATATTGAGCTCCTTGGCCAGCGCAGCTGCTGACCGGATCTCATCCACCGTCCACTCCGAGACGCCGATGTAGTGGGCTTTCCCGGCGCGCACGATGTCAGCAAACGCCTGCATCGTTTCCTCAAGGGGTGTTTCGTAGTCAAACCGGTGGGCTTGGTACAGGTCTACGTAGTCGGTTTTGAGCCTGCGGAGACTTCCATGGATAGCTTCCATGATGTGCTTCCGAGAGAGTCCGCGATCGTTCTTTCCGGGCCCTGTCGGGAAATACACCTTGGTGAGGATCTCCACGCTTTCGCGGCGAACGCCGGAAAGCGCTAGACCGAGGGCGGCTTCTGCACGCGTCTCGGCGTACGCATCAGCGGTATCGAAGGTGCTGATGCCGGCGTCGAGCGCAGCATGCACGCACTGCGCTGCGGTGTCGTCCTCAATTTGCGATCCGTGCGTTAGCCAGTTGCCATACGCGATCTCGCTGACATACATGCCGCTTCGGCCAAGTCTTCTGTATTCCAAGGATTTCCTTCGAGGTAGCTGGTCCCGTTCAGTTCTTTGATTACGCCGTCGGAAGGAAAACGTTCTTCATCTCGTTCCAAGCTCCGGCCCTCACGAAGACAGGAACGCGGTTCAGCGGCGCGGATACCTCGACTGTTCGCTGGCCCGCGTATTTTTCTCCCGTCCAGGCATCGACCCAGTTGCCGCCGGGAAGATAGGCCGTCCAGGTACGGACCGCCTCATCGGTCACGGGAGCAACAAGAAGGTCCTCGCCGAGCATCCATTGCAAGGGGTGCTTCCATACCTCTTCGTCTTTGATGTGGTCGAAGTACAGCGGGCGCATGAGGGGGGCTCCGGTGTCGATAGCCTTGCGGGCTTGCTCAGCCAGGTAGGGAATGAGGAGTTCGCGCAGTTCGACGAGTTCACGGAAGACAGGGATGACAGTCTGATCCCCGGTTCTTTCCTGAATGTTCCACGGAGTCCGATCCCTCGATGGCTTCCGGTGGTGGTTGAACTCGGAGTGATACTGCATGATGGGCACGAATACGGCTGCAGCGGCTGAACGCAGGTAAAGCTCTGCGCTCGGGACGTCGCCGGAGAAACCGGCGAAGTCCCAGCCCCAGTACAAGACTCCGCATGCTGACGCGGAGAGTCCGGCGAACAGGGACCAACGGAACGCATCCCACGTGGAATTCTCATCCCCTGCCCAGAATGCTCCGTGTGCCTGGGAACCGGTGAATCCCGCGCGGCTGAAGGTGACGGGGGCCTTTCCTGCAGATTCAAGCAGATCGCCATAAGCCCTCGCATAGGCGACCGGGAAGAGGTTGTTTCCCTCGTCTCCGCGCATTCCGTTCAGATACGTGAGCTCTTCGCCCCAGGCGTGTTCGCCACCGTCGGTCTTGAACCCATCGACGCCGATTTCTTCGACGAGATAGCGTCGCTTCTCAGTCCACCATCGGGCGGCTTCAGGATCGGTCAGGTCCGGCATCAAGCTGAGCGGGAACCACCACCCTCGGTTACGGTAGGGTCGCAGGCTGCCATCCGGGGCCTCCTCACGGATGAGCCGGCCTTCACGAATCGCCGCCTCAGCGTCGAATCGGGCTTGTCCTTGTGGGTGGGGCCGCATTTTGATGAGCGGAATCTGCCACAGAACCACCCGGATGTCCCGGGCGTGAAGGTCATCGACCATGGCCTTCGGATCCGGCCAGGCACCATGCTCCGGGAAGGTGAAGTCGCTCAGATGGTGCGGTGAACCATCTGGATTCGGCTCGTATTCAGCGTCGCGGAACGCCGTGAATGTGGACTCGTCGCTCCACGCTTCGATGACGACGGATCCGACCGGAATCCCGGTGTCCCGGTGCCGATCCATCTGTCGCATGACTTCTGCCTGGGTATTCCACTCGTTTCCGCTCGCCCAGAGCTTGAACACCCAGTCCGGAAGCTCCTTGGCGCTGCCGGCGACGGACAGGAAGGACTTCAGGACCGCCGTCGGCGTTCCTTCGAAGAACCTCAGGTTCAGAAGTGTGTCCCCGTTCAGGGGTTCGGGGCCGACTTCGGCTTCAATGACGAGGCGGTGTTCGTCAGAGGCACCGATGTCGTACCAAGTACGTCGGGAAGTTTCGACGTGAAATCCCCAGCCATCGCCGCCTACTACATGGGCGAAGGGCATCGGCAAGTAAGTCTTCCGCTTCGCTCCTTGGCTCTTGTATTGCTCGAAGACGACCGCGTCCAGCTTGGACCCCCGGTGATCGAGGGCATCAAAGCGTTCTCCAAAGCCGGTGACACGCTCGTTCAAGGCCAACGGGAGCGCGAAACGAACACGCAAAGGCCGGACACCGTCATGTAGCACCTCAACGGAGTCGGCGATCACGCGGTCAGCTCCAATGACGTTAACAGCCTGGCTGGCGGCCGCCCAGGTAGCGGCGCTATAGCTGAACCACTGCGTCTTTTGAGTGCTGCCACTTTGGGTCTGCGCCGTGAAGCGGTACTTGTATGTTGTCTGGGGCTCCGCTGGCGCGAGGGTCAGCTGCCAGCCGCTGGCTGAACGGGCGAGTTTGGCCTGGGCGGATGCCAGGTGGCCGCCATCGATAACTTGTCCGCGCGATGCCGCCGGTACTCGTTCGAGGATTTCGGTCAGTTTCGTGACTGTCCCGTCGCGAGCGGTGACTTCGAGTTCGCAGATCACGTCGGTCAGTTCCGGAGAGGTTCGCACGCCCAAGGTGACAGGCTCCCCCGCGACCGGGTGGGACGGGCTGCGCTGATCGGTGTCGTCCACGTACGGGTGGCCGGAACCGAATGGCTTGTGACGGATCATTTGGCGCTCTCTTTCGCTGTTGGAGCCGGAGCCGGAACGTCGGTGTCGTACGGGACCCCGAGGGCAATGGCGAGACGGATGAACATGGCGTGGCTCCACAGCAGCGGATTTGCCGAGGAACCCCAGCGCTCGTTCCAGGGTTGAAGATAATTGCGGTCAAGAAGGTGACGCTCAACCTGTTCGGGAAGTTCGTCGTTCCCGCCGGCGGTAGATGCGGCCCATTCCAGGAGCTCATGGGCTCTGGTTCGGTTTCCGGAAGCGGCCTGGGACAGGCCGAGGAAGCAACTAAGCAAAGGCCATTGGCCGCCGCCGTAATAGGTGTCGGCAAGATACCTGTGAACGCCGTTGTCGACGGTGAGCTGCTCTTCGATGATAGCGATGGTCCCCGCGCTCAAAGGACTGTGCGGGGGCAGGAAGTTCATCGGAGCAATCAGCGAGAGGAGACTGGCGTCTACCGTGTCTGTTCCCAGCCATTTCGTGAGATGGGCGTCCTGGACACCTTCGTCTTGGACTCGACGGCGGATCTGGTGCGCGGTCGAGGCGGCCCGTTCTGAGAGTGACTCCTCGATCAGCCCGGTTTGGGCGATGCTGGCCAATCCGGAGGCGATGCAACCCAGAGTGCTCACGTGCACGTGCTGGGCCGACTCTTCCCACCAGTCATAGCAGGGCCGTTGCCAGGAGACAGAAAGATAGTCGATTGTGAGATCAATGGCCTCAGCCCAGCGTTCGAGTGGCCGGTCATGGCGGGCGCTATGCTCAGCCAAGGCCCAAAGCCAGGTGCCGTATCCGTCGAGCTGGAAATCCCACCACTCATCGCTACCTTCGGCCCCGTCGAGAGTGAAACGCGTGGGCAGCATTTGGTCGCCGGCCACCGGCCTGCCGGCCAGGCTCTCAGCCACGATCCGACGGATCCTTCCCGCACGGGAAGTCAAGGCGTTCGAGCACCAGTCGAAGAACCGTTCGGCGGATTCGATGTGCCCGGCGGCGGACATGGCGTCAGCGATATAGGAGCCGTCGCGGAACCAGCAGTACCCGGCGTAGGCGGAAAACGACGGGCTTGCCGGGTAGGCGCCCCCAGGGGTCTGCTGTTCCAAGATGAGCCGGATGCCGGCCTGGACTATCGAACGAACAGCGGGATCTCCGTCCGGCGTTACCGTTGAACCTTGCATTGATTTGTCGATCATTGGCTTCTCTTTCAGATGGTGAGCGGGTCGCCGTGCCGCCAGCAGCTCACGGTGTTACCGCGGCCCGCTCACCGGCCTTGTTCGGGCTGTGCCCGGTTATTTCAGCAGCGCGTTGATTTGGTCCGCGGCACCCTTCAGGGCATCGGCCGCACTGGAGCGCTTCGCTTCGACTTCGCCAAGAGCATTGTTGATGATGTCGACCATTTTTTGCTGGTTGTCGCCGATGACCGGTGGGAGGGCGACGTTGTCAAGGGCGTCGAAAATGGCCTTGCGGTTTGCCGGCTTGTCCTTTGCGAGATAGGGCTTCAGGACCGAGTCATCGGAGGTGGCGGGAAGTTCCCATCCTGCACTGATGCGGGTCTGTGCCATGACGTCTGAGCTGGTCATGTATTCGGCCCACTTCTGGGCCGCGGCCTTGTTCTTCGAGTTGGCAGAAACCCCAATGGCGTTGGAGAACTCCGCGCTTGCCTTCTGCGTGTCTCCGGGCTCGACGGCGATGTCCCAGCTTTTGGGTGAATCGGCGAAGCTGCTGGCCACCCAGATGCCGCTGTGGAGCATGCCAAGTTTGCCGTCTTTGAACAGTTTCGTGTCGAAGTCCGGGGTTCCGGCGCCTTGGGCGGGTGTAGGCATGGTGGTTCCGCTCTTGCCTGCCAGCCATTCGGCCGCTTTGATGCCCTGGGGCGAGTTGAAGGCGACGGATTTGCCGTCGTCGTTGAGGAATTTGCCGCCGGTTTGGGCCAATGCTTTATAGAACTCGTAGAAGCTCACGTTCTGGAAGTCTCCATAGACACCCGCGGCGCTGTCCGTGATCTTCTTCGCAGCGGCCGTTTCATCAGCCCAGGTCCAACTAGCTGTGGGGTAGGCGACCTTGGCGGCGTCGAAGAGTGCCTTGTTGTAGTAAAGGACGACGTCGGAGAAGGAACTGGGCAATGCGTACTGCTTGCCGTCTGACTGGTAGGACTGCAGCAGGGACTGCTTGTACTTGGAACCGTCAACTCCCTCGAGAGGTGCGACCGCCCCATTGGCCACGTAGGAACGAAGGTTCGCGTACTCAATGTCGAAAGTATCGGCTTGCGTCCCGGCCGCCAGGTCTGTCTGGAGGGCCGTTGTGTAGTCCTTGTAGGGCAAGGTAGTGACCTGGACTGTGATGTTCGGGTTGGCCTTCTCGAAGGCCTGAACGATGGTGTCCAGGTTCTTCTCGTTGCCACCGTTGGAGATGAAGTTTGAGTACTTGATGGTTACTTTTTCAGTGCTTGAAACATTTGAACTCGCCGCCGATCCACAGCCTGACATGGCCAGGATTGCGGTGAGAGCGAGACCCAGCGATGCCAGGGGCTTCTTGTTCATGTGTATCTCCATTGATAGGTGAGGAAACTGGCCAATCCGGTCTATTTGAGTCCGGTGCCCGCAACCCCTTGGATGATGTACTTCTGGGTGAAGATATAGAGGGCGAGCATTGGTAGGACGCTGACCACTGATCCGGCCATCACGATGTCCCACTGGGTGGTGTACTGGCCTTGCAGTCCCGCCAACGCCACGGGGAGGGTTTTCATTGCGGGAGTACGCAGGATAATCAGCGGCCAGAGGAAGCTGTTCCAGCTATTGAGGAATGCGAACACCGTCAGTGTGGCTAGCGCCGGACGGACCAGGGGAAGCACAATGAGGCCGAAGATCCGGAAGTGTCCAGCCCCATCCAATGTCGCGGCCTGGTCCAGGTCCTGCGGCACGGAATTCATGGCCTGCCGTAGGAGGAACACGCCGAAGGCGCTGGCGATCCCCGGCAACAGCACGCCGAGATAGGTATCTATAAGGCCCAGGCTTTTCATTTCCACAAACAACGGGACGACCAGCACCTGCATCGGGATCATCATGGTGGCCAGATACACGGCGAACACCGCGTTGCGCCCTTTGAACGGCATCCTGGAAAAGACGTAGGCGGCCAGTGAGCTGGTGATGAGCTGGAACACCGTGGTGAGGATGGCAAGGATCAGGCTGTTGAGCACGATCTGGGCAAACGGTAGCCGTTGGAGCAACTCAGCGTACGCGGACAGTGAAGGGTTCTCCGGGATAAGTTGCGGTGTCGCGGAGAGGCCTGCGCCGGGGCTGATGGACGTTACGAATGCCCAAAGAAATGGGAAGACCATCATGAGGGCGCCAACGAGGACGAGGATGTTCAGGGTGATCGAGGGACGCTGCTTACGCATAGTGCACCCATTTCTTTTGACCGCGCACCTGAATCAGAGTGATGACCAGGATGAAGAGGAACAGTAGCCATGACAGGGCCGATGCCTCGCCGGCCCTTCCGTAACGGAACGTGAGGTCGTAAATCTGCTGGACCACCACTTGGGAAGAGTTGTTGGGGCCGCCTCCGGTCATGGCATAGACCTGGTCAAAGACCTGGAATCCGTTGATCAGCGACAACACAATGACAAAGAAAGTCGAGGGGGAAAGCATGGGAAGCGTAATGCTGAACAGCCGCCTCCACCGGCCGGCGCCGTCCACGGTCGCGGCCTCATACAAGTCCTCCGGAATGGCTTGGAGACCGGCGAGCAGAATCACCATGACAAAGCCAAGGTCCTTCCACGCGGAAGCCACGATGATCGAAGGCATGGACCATGCCGGATCTGTCCACCACCCCGGCCCTGTCACCCCGATGAGTCCAAGCAGCCAGTTGACGATTCCCGTGCTGGGATTCAGTAGCCATCGCCAGACAAGGGCAACGACGATCCAGCTGGTCACCACGGGGAGGAAGTAAAGGCCGCGCATCATGCTGCGTCCCCTGATTCGGGAATTGAGGGCAAGCGCTATGGCCAGACCGCCGATGTACACAAGCGGCAGGTATCCGACGATGTAGTAGATGGTGTGCAGGAAGGCGCCCTGCGTGCCGGGGTCGCCGATGAGCTTGCCGTAGTTCCCGAGGCCCACCCATTTCATCGGGCCGACTAGATTCCATTGGTTCAGGCTGATCCAGAACGCGGAAAACATGGGAATGATGGTGAAGAACAATAGAGGCAACGCGCTCGGAATGAGGAAAACGGCGACAGTCAGCCCGTATTTGAGACGCGTGCCGGTGGTTTTACGCCGAACCTCGGGTCCTCGGTGGCGCTTCGTTGTTGCCGTGGGTCCGGGGCTGCCGGACCTCGAGTCTTGTAGAGCGGTCACAGTCCTGCTACCTCCGCCGGTACATGGGTGAGCCGGGCACGAACCCGTCTCCCCTGCTCACCTGAACTTTCTTCGCTGTAGAAGGGCGCAGACGCCACGAGCGCAGCGGCTCCGCGCGCCCAGGCCTCGTCGTCCCAGGACTCGACGATCACGGGGATGCTCCGGCGGTCTGCCGTCAAGGCCCCCCTGAAAGATCGCTCGAATTCTGCTGCCCAGTGGCGCCACGCCCGGGTTCCTTCCCCGCTGACGATCACAATCTCCGGATCCAGGATCTGCACGAGACCCGCGACGATTCGACCCAGCGGCTGACCGGCTCCCCGGAAAACATCTTGGGCTCGGGGGTCGCCGTCGTTTGCGCGCCCTTGCAGATCTGCCATAGTGGCGGACGACGAAATGATTCCGGATTGCCGCGCCTGCGCGACGAGTGTCTTTTCCCCAATCAGGGCCTCAATGCATCCATGGTTACCGCAGGTACAAAGAGGGCCATCCGCAACTGCGGGTATGTGACCGATTTCGCCGGCACCGCCCCTACTGCCGCGCACGACTGCACCGCCGGTAACAAATCCCGCGCCAACACCTTCGCCGATCGTCACAACCAGAAACTCGGCATGCTCGCGGCCCGACCCATAGAGCCGTTCGGCTACAGCGAGGGCGTTGACATTGTTCTCCACCAGGACCGGAACATGGAGTTCCCGGCTCAGAACCGCTCCAAGCGGTACCTGCCGCCAGCCCAGGAGGCTTGAATCAACAACACCACTACCTTGCGCGTCCACCGATCCGGGAACACCGACACCTATTCCCAGAAGGGGGGTGACACGGTCTTCGCCAACGAATGAATGGACGAGTGAGACGACGTCGGAAAGCGAGGTGATCGAGGAAGCGTCGTATGCCCTGTTGTCTGACCGGACCACATGCCCGCTAAGTTCCGTTTCAACGAAGGCAACATGATCCTTCGAGATCTTCATACCCACCACGCGCCCGGCGGCGGTGGCCAGGCCCAGCATCCGGGCAGGACGACCACCGTTGGAGGGAGACATTGACAGCTCCCTCACGAGGCCATCGGCGATGAGCTCTTTGATGAGCTGGGTCATGAGAGCCGGAGAGACGCCAAGTGCCCTCGCCAAGTCAGCCCGGGACGCTCCTCCGGAGGTACCAAGAAATGCCAGGATCGCAGACCGCGTAACGTCAGCGTTGCCGCTCGGCCGAACCATTGTATTCTCCTTTATTTACGACTAAATGAAGATTAGAACTATGATGCAGCTCACGTCAAGGGGTCGCTTATGCACAATGACTGCACCAGAAAATTCCCCTTGCGGAGAAGCCCCGCACTCACTTAGCGTTTGTTCGGCAACTTAATTTAGTCACTTCAGAAAGGTGGCATGCGCTGTGAGAATCGACCGGGCGGGCAACAAAGGGCTGATCAGGGAGATCAACGAGGCCCTCGTGCTCGCCGAGCTGCGCGGCGAGGCGCTCCATTCCCGCGCGGACATCGCCCGGAGCACGGGCCTCAGCGGCCCGACGGTCACTGCCATCACATCGCGGCTCATAGACCGAGGCCTCGTCGAAGAGCGGGCCACTGGCACATCGGCGGGAGGGCGGCCGCCAGTGCTCCTTGGCCTGCGGCCGCGCGCCGGCTACGTCGTCGGCATCAAACTGACCGAGAACCAGGCCATCGGCGTCCTGACAGATCTCGACGCAAACGTCGTGGCCCGAGCCGACGCCGCCCTTGAGTTCCCGACACCGGGCGCGGTAGTGGCAGGCATCGTCAGCGCAGTCGAGGCGCTTGCTCCCGCCGGCCATGGCCGGATCCTCGGCGTAGGGCTTGGCATGGGAGGGGTGATCGACCGGGACGAGGGAAGCGTGCGCCACGCCACATACTTTGATTGGCACAACGAACCACTCGCCAAACGGCTCTCAGAGGCGATCGGGTTGCCGGTTCTCATCGACAACGACGTCAACGCCTTGGTGGCGAGCGAGCAGAGCTGGGGGGCCGGACGGGGCGTGAAGAACTTCGCTGTTGTGACCATAGGACGCGGCGTCGGCATGGGCATGGTCCTCGACGGACGCCTGTTCCGGGGCAGCCGCGGAGGTGCCGGCGAGCTCGGCCACATGAAGGTGGTACCCGAAGGCCCGCAATGCGAGTGCGGTGGCCGCGGCTGCCTGGAGGCCGTGATCGGCGAGCCGGCCCTCCTGGTATCCCTCGCCGGCGAGCTGGGACGGCCCGTCACGGTCGACGAGGGCGGCACGATGGCCCGGGACGGTGACCAGCGTGCAGCACACGTTTTCGCGGAGGCCGGCCAGCATCTGGGCCGGGCAGTCGGCAACGTCGTCAACATCCTGAACCCCGACCGGCTCCTCCTGGCCGGCGAAGGCACACATAATCTCGACCTCATCATGCCCGCGTTCCGCCGCGCGCTCAACGAGACCGTCTTCGACGGATTGCAGGACGGACTCTCGATCCACGCCGAGGCCTGGGACGACGAGGCCTGGGCACGCGGAGCCGCAAGCCTCCTGCTCAACGAGCTTTTCGAACCCAACCTCCGCTTGAACAGCGACGAGCCGACCCTCATCGGCCGCTCCGCTGGGTGAGCTTCACTCTCAAAAGAAAGCAGGGCAACGATGTCCGTTTCAGTCACGCCGACAATATCCCGCCGCACAGCCGTCCTCGGCATCCTGGGCGCTGTGCCCCTGGCCCTGCTACCGGCGGTCTTCGGCGCAGAATCGGCCAAAGCTGACACCCTCAGCGGCGTCTTCCACGGGCCCACCGGCTACGACCAGCTCTACAGCACCACGCCGAGCGAACGCGGTCCGCGCGATCCGATGTCCACCCAGACGGTCCAGTTGCACTCGACCACATGGCCGATCTCTCCCGGACAGACATGCTGGGTCTCCTGGACGAAGAACGGGGTCGCCCAGACTGACGTCGGCTGCTCCTTCGACTACAACAATGGCAACAACAGCTACTGGAAGGTCAACCTCGGCTCCTTCGCGAGGGGCGACCAAATCACGTACACCATCCACGCCAACGTCGACGGCGCAGGCGCGATCACCAGCGGCCCGTTCAGCTTCGCGGTCACCGACTGGTCTGGCACGGGCAACGTCAGCGGCTACACCGACAACGGCACCTCGGTCGATGTCACTGTCAGCGACACCTCCGGCAGCTTCTCCCCCAAGATCCGCTACACCTTCCCCGCACCAGACCGCTTCCACGTACAGATCGCACCCCACGGCACCGGCCTGAATATCACAGGCGCCACGGGCTACACCGTCACCGACACCGGCACGACGCTGCAGTTGACCACTAGCGCGCTGCAGGTGAAGATCCAGAAGAGCCCCTACCGAGTTTCCGTCTACAAGGCCGACAGCACCACGCTGATTGCCCAGCAGTACGACCCGGCCATATTTCGGAACACGGGATGGGCCAGTGACGGTTCCACCACGGTCACCAAAATCGAGGACCACTGGCTGACCCCTGCCGGAGAACGGTTCGAGGGCTTCGGCGAAAGATACGACTACCTGGACCAGCGCGGCCACGACGTCGACAACTACGTCTATAACCAGTACCAGGACCAAGGCCCTACCCACCGCACCTACATGTCGGTGCCGTTCTTCACCAACTCCGCAGGCTACGGGGTGTACGTTCCCAGTACGCGCTACTCACTGTTCAACGTGTGCACCTACCTCTCCGACATGGTCGGCTTCACCGTCGACACCGGCGGCGCGCTCGACTCCACCGTCGACTATCACTTCCTCACGGGTACCCAGGGAAACATCCTCGATGCCTACACCTCCCTCACCGGACGCCCGTGGCTGCCCCCGAAATGGGCCTTCGGCCTGTGGATGTCCGCCAACGAGTGGAACACCCAGACCGAGGTCACGAACGAGCTCGCCAACGTCACCAGCAACAACATCCCGCACAGTGTCCTGGTGCTGGAGCAGTGGAGCGACGAGGCCACCTTCTATGTCTGGCACGGTGCGACTTACACCGCAAAGCCCGGCAGCGGCGCCCTGGCCTACACCGACCTCACCTTCCCGTCCGGCGGCGAGTGGAGCGACCCCAAGGCCATGGTCGCCGCCGCCCACGCCCAGAACATCAAAGTCGTCCTGTGGCAGATCCCCGTACTCAAGCAGGACTTCGACACGAACCCCGCCACCGCGCCCCAGCAGCATCTCAACGACCAGAGCTACGCCACCGCGCAGGGCTACCTGATCGGAGACGGAGCCGGCGGCCAATACCGGATCCCCACCGGGGAATGGTTCGGCGACAGCACCATGCCGGACTTCACCAACGCCGCGGCGACCGCCTGGTGGATGAGCAAGCGCGCCTACCTCTTCGACGATGTCGGCATCGACGGGATGAAGACCGACGGCGGCGAGATGGTCTTCGGCCGCAACGCCTCCTTCTCCGACGGCCGCAAGGGCGACGAGATGCACAACGCGTACACCAACGCCTACACCGGCGCCTACGGCACTTATGTCCAGACCAAGAAGAACGGAGACGGGGTCCTGTTCAGCCGCGGTGGAACCGCGGGCGCACAGGCCCACTCCATCTACTGGGCCGGCGATCAGGCCTCGACGTTCTCGGCCTTCCAGCAGGCCCTGCGCGCAGGCCTGAGCGGCGGAGAGTCCGGGATTCCTTTCTGGGCGTGGGACATGGCCGGCTTCACGGGGACCTTCCCGAGCAGCGAGCTCTACCTCCGGGCAGCGGCCCAGCAGACATACTCCCCGATGATGCAGTACCACTCCGAGAAGTCCGATCCGAGCCCCTCAGAGGCCCGGACCCCCTGGAACGTCCAGGCCCGAACGGGCGACGCGACAGTGATCCCCACGTTCCGCAAGTTCGCCAACACGCGGATGAACTTGATCCCCTACATCTACACGGAGGCCAAGAACGCCTCCCTAACCGGGTTGCCCCTGCTGCAGACCATGCGGTTGGCCTTCCCCGGCGACGCCTCGGCGGCGCCCCTGGACATGCAGTACATGTTTGGCCGCCAGCTGCTCGTCGCCCCCATCACCACTCAAGGGGCGACCTCGGTCACGCTCTACCTCCCCGGCGGGGAATGGCACGACGTCACCAACGGCGGCAAGGCCTCCGGTCCCGGCAACAAGACCTACATCGCCGACACCTCCACTATCCCGGTCTACGCCCGCGACGGCGCCATCATCCCGCTGAACCTCAACGCCAACTACGAATACGGCGGAAACATCGGCAACGACGTCTACAACTACACGAACCTCGTCTTCCGGATCTACCCCGCAGGATCCACCTCGGCTGACTACTTCGACGACGCCGCGGGAACCGTCAAACAAGTCACCTGCGCCGAGAACTGGGGCAGCCATCAGGTCGCCGCCACCGTGCCACCGCTCGCCACCACCGCAACACTCCAGGTCAACACCACTGTCCCCAGCGGCGTCACAGTCGACGGAACCGCGCTGACCGCATACAGCACGCTCAGCGGCCTCACGGCCGCCGCCACCGGCTGGTACTGGGATCCTGTCCAGCAGTTCACCCTCATCAAGGTCGCCTCCGGAACAACCACCCGCACCGTCATCCTCTCCGGGGTCAACAAGAGCGCATACGAAGCGGAATTCGCCACCGCAACCGGAACCACCACCAACACCAACCACGCCGGATACACCGGCACAGGATTCGTCGACGGCTTCACCGCTGCCGGTTCCTCCCTCACCTTCGACATCAGCGCCAACGCCACAGGCACCCACCAACTCATTTTCCGTTACGCCAACGCCACAGGCGGACCAGCCACCCGAACCATCTACGTCGACGGCACCTCCATCGGAACCCTGACGCTGCCCAACCTGGCCAACTGGGACACATGGGGCAACGCAACCATCAGCACCACGCTGACCTCGGGACGGCACTCGGTGAAAATCTCCTATGACACGGCCAACACAGCCGCCATCAACCTCGACAACCTCACGGTGGGCAGGCCATGACCGCCCCACGCCGAGACCGGCGCCGAAAGCGCCTCAGCGGGATCCTCTCCGGAGTGCTCCTGCTGCTCGCTTCAACCGCCGGGGCAACGTTTGTGACCGCCGTCCCGGCCCACGCGGCAGGGATCCAACGCGCCCAGTTCACCGGAGCCGGCGACTACCTGGTCGCGGAATTCCTCAGCGACGACCTCGTCCACTTCGAAATGGGCACGGGATCCGGGCCCGGCACCGGAGTGGCCATCCCCACGACCGACCAGGTTGCCTCGACCAGCTACGCCGGCCCCACTGCCTTCACCCAAACCGCCTCGACCGCCAGCAGCGCGCACATCCAGGTCAGCGTCAACACCACGACGATGTGCGCCGACGTCACGGACACTACCCGCACGCCGGCCCTGCTGCTGCACACCGTCTGCCCACGGAACCTGACGGCCGCGTGGAAGGGGCTGTCCTTCACCAAGTCCTCCATGCAGAACGCCTACGGCCTCGGCGAAGAATTCTTCACCGGCGGCAACGCCGACGGCGACAGGGTCGGAGTCGACCGCACCTCCCCCGGGGCCTACGGCAACACCATGAACTACGACGTCGACAACGGCCCAGTCGGAAACACCCAGATCCCCGTCCTCTTCGCCGTAGGCGCCAACAATGCTAACTACGGACTCTTCGTCGACCAGGTCTACAAGCAGGACTGGAACCTCACCGCAGACCCTTGGACCATGGATACCTACGGTGACCAGCTGCGCTGGTACGTCATGGCCGGCCCCAGCCTGCCCGAGCTGCGGAAGAGCTACATGAACCTCACCGGCCACCCGCCGGTGCCCCCGCAGAAGGCGTTCGGACTCTGGAACTCCGAATACGGGTACAAGAACTGGACCGAGATCGACAACACCCTGGCCGGCCTGCGCGCCGACAAGTTCCCCGTCGACGGATTCATGCTCGACCTGCAATGGTTCGGCGGTGTCACAGCAGGCTCCGACAACACCAAGATGGGCACCCTCCAGTTCGACCCGACCAACTTCCCCAACGCCGCGTCGAAGGTCGCCGACTACCGAGACAACCAGGGCATCGGCCTGATGACCATCGAAGAGTCCTACATCGGCAAGGGACTCCCCGAGTACACCAACCTGGCCAATCAAGGCTTCCTGGCCCGTGCCGGCTGCCCCACGTGTGACCCTGTCTACCTCACCGCCAACGACTGGTGGGGCCGCGGAAGCATGATCGACAGGACCCAGCCGGCCGCCGGCGCCTACTGGGCCGCGACCAAGGAACAGCCCCTGGTCAACATGGGCATCCTCGGCCACTGGCTCGATCTCGGCGAACCCGAAATGTATGACTCCAACGACTGGACCGCCGGCCTTCTGCCCGGCAAACACGCCCACGCCGATTACCACAACCTGTATGCCCTGGAATGGGCCAACAGTGTCGCCAAAGGGTACTCCACCGCTTCTTCAACCCAGCGCCCCTTCTTGCTCTCCCGTTCCGGTGCCGCTGGCATCCAGCGCGACGGCGCGGCCATGTGGTCCGGTGACATCGCCACCCGCATGACCGCCCTCGCAGACCAGACGAACGTCCAGATGGAGATGTCGATGTCCGGCATCGACTACTTCGGCTCCGATATCGGCGGCTTCCACCGTGACGAGGCCATCACCGGGTCCGACATCAACGAGATCTACACTCAATGGTTCGCGAATTCTGCATGGTTCGACGTCCCGATCCGCCCCCATACCGACAACACCTGCAACTGCCAGCAGACAGCCCCCGACAAGATCGGCGACGTCCCCAGCAACCTGGCCAACCTCCGCCAGCGCTACGAGCTCACCCCCTACTACTACTCCGTGGCGCACAACGCTTACAGCACCGGAGACCCCCTCGCCCCGCCGCTGGTGTACTACTACCAGAACGACCCCAACGTCCGCACTATGGGCAGCGAGAAGATGATCGGACCGAACATGCTTGTCGGCGTCGTCGCTGCATCGGGCGAACGGCAGAGGAACATGTACCTGCCTGCCGGCACCTGGTACGACTACCACACGAACAAGAAGTACGTCAGCACCGGCCAGTGGGTGAACAACCTTCCCGAATGGAACAACGGAGCCTTCCAGCTCCCCGCATTCGCCAAGGCCGGAGCGATCCTGCCCAAGATGTACGTCGATGACAAAACGATGAACGTCACCGGCGCCCGGACCGACGCCACTACACGCAACGAGCTCGTTGCCCAGGTCTATCCCGACACCAACGCCTCCACCTTCACCCTCACCGAAGACGACGGCAAGTCGGTCAACTACCAGGCCGGGGCGCAACGCCTCACCGGTATCACCCAGCAACTGTCAGGGTCCACTGAAACCGTGAACATTGCCGCATCATCCGGCACATACGCCGGAGCGCCGGACAGCCGCCAGAACGTTGTCCAGCTCGTCACCGACGAAACCCAAGCTTCCGCCGTAACGCTGAACGGAATGCCGCTGACCCAGTACGCGAACAAGGCAGCGTTCGATGCCGCCGCCAGCGGCTGGTACAACGCCGGAGGGAATCTCGTCGTCGCCAAATCCGACAGCACCGCGGTCGTGACCGCGAAGTCTTTCCAGTTCACCCTCGGCCAGACCCCGGTATCAGCCAGCTTCACCTGCACCAACGGCACCACCACCAGCGGGCAGTCGGTCTACGTCGTGGGCAACGTCCCCGGGTTGGGGAACTGGTCACCGGCCAGCGCCGTCAAGCTCGACCCCACGTCCTACCCCACCTGGACCGGAACGATCAGCGATCTCCCACCGAACACCGCCATCGAATGGAAATGCATCAAACGCCAGGAAGCCAACTACCCCGCATCCGCAGATACCTGGCAGCCGGGCTCCAACTCAACCTTCACGAGCCCATCCTCAGGATCTGCCGGCTCGACGTCGGGAGGGTTCTGATGCCCGGGGACCGGCACGGTCCTTAGGGCCGGCGACCCGGCATACACGACCATGAGGCCGTGACCGCCCGCCAACAATAGAAGACGGACAACGCCAGAGGGCCGCTCCTGTGATCGGAGCGACCCTCTGGTGGATCTATCTCATCTTCTATCTCACAAATGTGAGATGACAGCCAAGCTGGCCACACGGCAGAAAACATATCCGCCTGACTCTGCGGTTTCCTGACGTGCCGCACCACGCACTTTTGCCATCCAAGTTGGCATCTTTCCCGAAGCCCGCTCTTGACCGGGCCATCGAGGGCCGGCCGGTCTGCGAACAAATGATGCCCGTCGACGCCAGCATTGCCAGGCAGCGCTCAAGACCACAACGTGCGGCTGATTTGAGGTGTGGGCACCAAAGTGCCCACATGCGAAGCAGGTACGTGACGAGATCGACGGTGAGGAATACTGCGAGGCGTATTTTCAGGGCTTGTCGCCAGGACCGGAGGGTACGACCTTTCTTGGAGCACGGCGACCCCGGCGGGAGTCAGGGTCGCTTGGGATCGGGGTGAATATGCTGGTTCCGAAGACAGCCTGCGCCTGACTCTTCCACGCTTGAGCATCAGCGCCCATGCGATCGTCCGTCCACATCAGAACCCCCGTCGTCCCGCTGCTCGCGCCGTGCGGTGCGATTCCCTGATCGACGTACCACTGTTTCTTCAGCGCCCACTTACGGGAGTAATCGGGGAGGTCAAGCATGCCCGCGTGCTCCCAGTAAATTGTCCGCCCGTCCGGCAGGGTGATAGTGAAGTCCGGCAGGACCGTTCGGCCATCCGAGCCCGTGAACGGCTTCTCGTACTCCCAATGTCCGGGAACAAGCTCGTCCAGGATCCCAGCAACGATGACCTCGTTTTTGCTCGCCACCGCGACACCATTGGTCGTCACGTGCATGAGTTTGCGTTCGAAGCGCCTAGACTCACCTCGAAGTTCTATGGTGACCGGCTGAGGCGGGGCAAACAGGTCGGTGAGTCGGCGAGACGTTTCCGAGCGCCACGGGTGTGCTAGCTCGCGTAACTCCTCGAGAGTTCCCTCGTGAAGGATCACGACGTGGTCGCGCTGCCGCGTGAGCGCTGTATACATGAGTTCCCGAGAAACATTCGTGCGAGCCGGGAGTACCAGAAACGTGGTTCCGAACTCCGATCCTTGGGATTTGTGCACCGTAACGGCCCAGGCCAACTCCAACCTTGGGTCGTCGCTCGAAGTAGGCCGGTAGGAGTAGGTGACTCCGGGCTGGGAAGAAAACTCTACGTTCAGCTGAAGCGACTTCTTCGGTTGTTTCTTGGCGGAGATGAGATGGCCGATTGCCACGCCGATCTCGCCGTTGGCAATGAAATCCAACTTCTCGACGGCCTTATCGCGCGCCCAACCCCTCATGCGCGTGTTCCTGGTTTGCATAACCTTGTCACCGCGTGTGATTTGCTCGGGGCCCAGAGGTTCGGGTATGTTCCACGCGCGGTATCCCTTGGCGAAGCCCAGATCTTGGCTACGGTACGTGCGCTTGAGGTGCCGATTAAGCTCGGTGACCCCGAAGGCCCGCGAACGAGTGGGCGAGAGGATCTGCCACGCATCGGCGTGCTTCCCTGCCCCCAGTTCCCAGTTCAGGTACTGGCCACTTTCTGTCCCACCGTAGGTGAGTGCGAACCCGCGCTCCGAATCCTCACTGTTGGCAAGCCCTGGCAGATAGCGCTCCAGCGCATCCGTCAGCACCGCGGCCGCCGGGCGAGGTCCCCAGGGTTCGTACGTGAGGGTGGGCGTCGAAGGGCGGTCTCGCAAGTCCTCCCAGACCGTCTCCTCGGCGGCACCACCGAAACGCTCACCGAACCAGCTCGCAAGCTGAAGGTCGTGCCTGACGCCGTCGTTGCCACCCGGCAATTGGCGTCTCGTTACGGTCAGCTCCACGTAGCCGGCGCCCACACGTGCTGCGCCGGAGAACTCTTCGGGCCGCAACTCGGTCACGAGATCAACGAAGGGGCGCCCCGGACCGATCGGCGGTAGCTGGCGCGGGTCACCGACAAGCACTAGCCGCTTAACGTCCCGGACGGCATCAAGAGTCGCGGCCAGCATCTCCTCGGTGAGCATCGAGGCTTCGTCAATGACGACGAGATCCGCCTGCACGCGTGTGCCAGGATCGTCAGTGACCCGGTATCGCGCGCCATCCCACCGACCAGTATGTGTCAGAAAGCTCGCCAAAGTGTGGGCTGGTCGGCCCACCTTGGTCTGCAGTTGGACTCTGGCCTTACCGGTGGGTGCGAGGAGGATGACGGACCCCCTAGCGATGCCGTCGAGTCCCACGAGTGCACGCAGCAACGTCGTCTTGCCAGTGCCTGCCGGCCCGATGAGCACGCCCAGAGATGAGGAGAACAGCTGGGACAGCCCTGCGGCTTTCTCAGCTCTCGCGCGTTCCTCCGTTTCGTCGACTTCCCTCGACGTCGGCACTGCAACGTTGTCATCGAGTGATCTATCAAGTAGCTCGCGGGCATTTTCGAGTTCCCCGTAATCAGGCTTGGCACGTTGGGCAGCGACCCATTCACGAATGACGTAAGAGATGTCATCGTGGCGCATGCACTTTAAACCGGGAGTGCCGTCAGCCAGATCGATTCCGAGTAGGGCCGACCACTCCCCCGCGTCTTGCTTCTCTTGCAGCGATGCCCGGTCAAGGCCCAAACCCTTGAGGACCGTGCCGGAGAGCTGAGGCGGTCGCGTGAGTTCGTAGCTGGTCGCTAGGTCTAAGGCTTCTGCCTGCGGGAGAAGCGTGTCGCCCTGAATGGCGCGGGACTCCAGGACATCTATCAGGAGCGCCTCAATCCGACGCGGGTCTAGGTTGTCTCCCATGCGCGCCATCTCCGGCAGCGGAGTCTCCCAGGACACATGACCCGGGGGGAAGCAGGCGCGGTCGACGGTAGTGAACGGGACGTGTTCTTCCTGACCATACGTGCATATCGAGGCCGAATAAGGGTTGCCCAGCAGCTCCTCCAGCGTAAGAGAGACCGCGGTGTCGTCCTCCATTAGGACTTTCACCTGAGCCTGGCTGAGGTCCAGGCTTGAGAGAAGCCGGAGCGCATCTTTATGTTCCTGGTCCAAACCCGTCCAGACCAGCCCGACCGATGGTCCGACCACACGTTGCAAGGCACTGGAGAAGCTCTTGCGGTCGGCGAATCCTGACGCGAGGAGCCCCCACGGGTCGCCCTCCTCTCCGCACGCTGCCATCACTGCGCGTGCGGCCACGTTCGGTCGTTCGACCCCGAGGTGACCGAGCACTGCGGCCAGCCCGGGAGTCGGTCCACGCATTTGCCATAGTCGCTCGATCTGAGTTTCAACCCATGCCACGGCGGAGTCCGGAAGCGCCGCACCGAGATTCCGACAGGATCTTGCCGCCGACAACAGGCCTGTTAGGGCTTGAATCGCGGCGTCGTCACTGACGTGCTCGGTGACATAGGAGAATTCGATGTCGCGGCCCTCTGGGGCCCATGCCAATGCTGCGGAGACGTCGGTGCCCGCGTCCATGAGCGCCACCAGCTCCTGGTAGGGCAGGAGGATCCCATCGGCCATGTCGGGGCGCAAGCTGTGAGTCACTATGGTTTCCCACATCGAGGAGCTGAACGGCGGCTTCCCGCTCTGCGCCCACATCGGTGGAGGCATGACCTGGGAGATCAGGGCGGCACCTACCAAGAGTCGACCGGTTTGTTCTCCTTCCTGGAAGGGAGAGTGCTTGAGGTACATGAATACTAGTGACTCGCCGGCCGCGACCGGGTCGAAGAACTCCCGGATCACCGCCTGCTGGTTTTCTCCGTCCATCACCCACGCAGCGCCATTCCAGCCCAGCGCTTTATCGGCGGCAGTTTCGGCTTCAGCATTGAATCCCCGGACGCTGTTAGCGCCCAGTTCCTCGTACAGGGTGCGGCGGTTCAGCCATCGGTAGGGCACAGCCTCGAATGCGTAGCCTGGAACGTCTACCGGCGTGGGATGCAAGGTTCCCTTTAGTGCAGCGTTGGAGGCGTAGGGATGGGTCTTCACCGTTCGATAGCCGTTCGGGGACATGAAGGCCGCCCGCTCGCTGAGGCAGGGCAGACGGTTCGAATCCAGGGTGTTGATGGTCGCACCGGCGTTGGCCTGCTCGTAGAGGTCGTCACGGTTAGCGCCGATATTCGTTAGAAGGGTGCAGGAAGAGTTCCCCAGAGGTGAGTCACATACGCGGTCGTCCCAGGCCCGATCTCGCCATGGGACGCGCATTGAGAGGTGCTGGACGCTGGCCATGGCTACCTTCCCTTACTACTGACTAGTTGCCTGATGCTCGGACGTGCTGGCGGAAGCGGCAAGGTCGTCACGACATCGTGGACCACAATATGTACGCATCCGCCTCCCGCAGAGCTTAGCGAACAATTTGCGGTCGCATTCGATATGGGCCCGCTCTGTGCCGGGACAGCCTGCGTAGGAGGCTCAACATTGCGAGGAAGAGGCGAACCGATAGGGCTATCACCGGGGGCGGCGGTCGACACGATCGACCACGGTGTACCCACTAAGGCTCGCTGTCTACCGCTAGGCAGGTCACCGGTGACGAATCCGAACGGGCCCGGTACAAAGCCGCCGGAATGACTCGACGAGTGGCAAGAATCGTCTGAAGCTTGGACGGATCTGAAGGGTTCCTCGGGGCATGTATACCCCGAGGCGACAGTGAGCAGGTGTGCGGTGGTTCCAATACGGCTGAAAGGTCGTGACCTCGACATGGGTAACTGATCCGGCCTATTCGAGAAGCCTTAAGACGACGAAGCGACCGAGGTACGGTACACGCTCAATGATGACCCGCCGGCCGGCCGCAAGCCCCGGGGGCCGACCGGCGGGGCTTGCGTCCACCGGTAGTAGACCGGCGGCTGCTCACAATCTACTTAGGCCTAGGCGGCTGTCTGTTGTAGGGCAACCGCCTTCCTGACCTGATCGTCGGCGGCCTGCGGGGACGCTTGCAAGATTTCCTGGTACTCGGGAGGCAGACAAACCTCGAGGTGGCTGTCCGCCCCGATGAGCCTGAAAACCGTCATGACCTTAACGAGGTCGGCAGGTTTGAGCAGGGTCCAACGGTCATCGGCGGTCTTGACAATCTGCAGGCCAGCAACGACCCGGAGCAGGTCATCGAGCGCCCACCATCCGTCAACGTCTTTGCCTTTGTCGATTCGGACCGCGGCGAGGCGCTGCTCATTATCCAAGCGATCCTTGGGCAAGCCCTTGGCCTCTGGCCACGCATACTCCGTCCACATGGGCTTCATAGGCTGAGGTTGGTTCAGCCCGTCAATCTGGTCAAGGGTGCGGAGTTCATATGTTTTATTCACGCTTGAGTATTATCAGGCAACGCCCGCTTTCGGATTGCAGGTTCGCCACAGGCGCACAAGCTTCCCGTAGTAGGTCACACAGACCCCAGGATGTTGCACCTCGGATTATTCGAATTCGCTCGATGGCCATTCTGGCCTGCCTTCGCCCTGCATGGCCAACCGGGTGGTCAGTGAACTCCACGCGTTTGGCGATCAGCATCCGTGCCTTGCCGGGTAGCTGATGATTCACTCCTGAGGACGCGTCTGTCTGGAGTGCACCGGGAGCAGCCCTTGGTTTTGATCCTGTTCGGCACTGTTCCCGAGAGTTCGTGGCCAGCGGAACACTTCCACCATCGCTTGGCATTGCCTGGAACTACGTCTTTGGCCGCCAATGACTCATTCTTTTCAGGGTGCCAGTCCCGGGCGATTTCTGGGTATCTCGTTGCCAGATCGTTGAAACCCCGCAAGAGCCTGCGGTTGGAACAATATTGGCAGCCCGAGCCAACGACCCTCTTGTTAACCGGTTTTGCGTAGCTGTGTCCAAGCGGACAAATCCACTGTGCCATCCAAGCACTTCCGGCGATGATGCCTTCAGGGGTGCGATCCCCGTTTCTCTCATAGTCCCACTCTGTCGCGACGTGTGGATGCGTTGTGCGCAGGTCGTTGTACCCGACAATTACGCGCTGTCCTACACAGGCAGGGCAGCCTTTTCCGTTCGTTCGGCTTGATACCGCGGCAAGGTAGTCGTGGCCTGCTGGGCAGAGCCAGTAGTATTTCTTGCCGGATCCAGCCACAACGGTTTGGGGTGTCACAGTGCCGTTCTGGGTAGAGTGCCACTGTTCTGCGATGTGTGGATGCGAGGTGGCCAAGTCGTTGAATCCCGCTAAGACCTTCAAGTTGGCGCAGATTGGGCATCCCTTTCCGGCCCCGGTCCGGGCTACCAGCGGTGCTGCATACTCGTGGCCGCGGGGACAGATCCACTCGATGTGAGCACCGCTGCCCGCCGTGATCATTGAGGGTACGTTGTTTACATTGAGTCGATGGTTCCATTCTGCAGCAATGCGCGGGTGGGTCACATCGAGGCTGTTAAACCCCGGCAGGCATCTCCGTCCCGAACAGTAAGGGCAACCTTGTCCTTTCGCCCTGTTATTGGGCGTGGCTTGCCACGCATGTCCGGAGCGACACATCCACCAATAGGACGACGAGTTGCCTGCTCCGGTGACATGCGACGGCGTCGTGTCTCCGTTCATGGTCGGATGCCATTCGCTGGCCAGGCGTGGGTGAGTTTCAGTCATGGAGTTATATCCAGCCAGCGCACGAAGGCCGGCGCAGTATGGGCAGCCGTCCCGGCCGTGCTTCAACGCGCTGAACGCAGTATTCAGAGTGCGTCTGTGCCAGTGGCCCTCTTTACATATGAAGGAAGCTATCCAGACATCCTGCTTGGATGCGGCACGGGGACGGTCATTCTGCCCTGCCACCAACGTCAGCTCGCAAGCATTTGCCCACGAGTCGGCAAGTGAGGACGCAAGCATGTCAAGGTAGCGGTTGAATGGTTCCAGTGGTCGATGGATCTCGGTCGTACCTGCCAAGCATCCCGGATCGATGCCGAGAAGTCGGCAGATGGCTGGTGCCGGGTGGTTCCGGCCGTCAACTTTGTCACGCACCGCCAGGAAAGCAGGTCGAAGCAGCCTCCACAGTCCGTCAATGAGAATCACGCCGCTGCCCGCTAGCTGCGCGGCGACCATTACTTCGAGCAGCCGGCGTGCCTGGGCGAACGTCAGTGTAGGTCGAAGGAGATCCCGTTGAAAGGACCGGTTCGTCAGAAGCTGGGCAAGATCGACTACTTCGCAGTAGTTGGAAGTATCGAGTCTGTCTTCGATTCCATACTCATCATGATGCCGGTTCACGATGACGGCCAGTTCCTGCACCAAGGCGATAGGCGCCCGGCCGGAACGACGCAACCGGCGGTACCGGATTTCGGAGGCTCGGACCTGATCATCGATGGGAGTCTGAGGGCGGGAACCTGTCTGCGAACCGGTCCATAAACCGTGCCGTAGGCAGCAGTATGATTCTGCATGACCGAATTGCTCTACGGCCTCACCGTAGGCACAGAGTCGGCACATTGTGCGCGTTGGGAGGCCCTCGCTGGCACGTTGGGCTTGACGCTGGAAGTGCCCGGCCTGAAGGTCTCCTTTGATCTCGCACCACTGGGCGATTGCTCCGCTGAGCACCGGAGCTTCGGACTCCCCGGCGATCTGGCGGGCTGCTTTTGTTGAGGAGTCTGCGGGCAGACCGTTTGCTAGACTCAGCCGTCGTCCATAGCTCTCCGGTGTCTCCAAATGCCGGGGGCGGATCCTGACGGGAAACGCTCGGCTCATGTCGGGGACCACGATTCAGCCCACCAGCTGCCGCAAGGCGGGGCTTTCTTGCAGCACGGCACCATCGTTTTCCGCCACCATGTCTACGGGAATTGCTTCCATGAACTCGCGTGTAAGAGCTTCTTTTCCGGGGTCGCCATCGAGGATTCGCAATTGTGCCCCACCCACCAGAATGCGTTGAAGAGTCCCGATGTTGCCGCCACTACGCTTGTGAAGCCATGCAGCATCTCTAAGTATTGATTCCGGGTCATGAGCCAATAGCGGCAGCTGTTTCGAGAAGGCCATGACGATGCCGTTCCAGGCCTTCACCTCCTCCTTCGTGGCGTTGCCATAACGGTGCATTTCGAGCAGTGTGAAACGTCGACTAATCTGGTTGCCCCGCTCCCCCAGGAGCAGGCCGCCCTGGTGGATGTTTATACCGGAGTACACAAATGTCGACGGAACTTGATTGGACAGACTTTTGAGTACGTCGACCGACTCACCGTTTCCCTGGCTTACTCGGCTGAGATTCTGCAATTCGTCAACTACTACCAGCTGCGTGGAGCAAGTACGCATGGCCGTGACGACAGCGTTGAGTATTTCCTCGAGCGTGCATCTTCTGGGCAACTCAAGTCCGTAGAAGTGGGCGAATCTTCCGATCATTGCCTTCGCCGAAGAGCCAGCGGGCACTTCGACGTAAGCCACCGGGATCTCGCCTCGGCTTTCGAATTCGGGATGCTGATGCGAGTACATGGCTCGGAGGCCGCGCATGACTGCAATGCATGCCGTGGTCTTGCCAACTGTGGATTGACCCGACACCATGACGCCGGTTCGGCCGGAGGCGCGACCCCTGTTGCCCAGCACAGCAAGGCGGACATTCTTGATGAGAGTTAGGACCTGAGGTGTAGACGCCGTGAGCCCACCAGCCAGATAGTCAAGCCGTCGGGTGTCCAAGTCCTGGCGCTGTTGCCTGGGAAGGGCAGCATGCAGCTCGAAGCTAGGCAATTCAGGCTTGGCTGGCTTGGCGGCCAACAGCGCATTCAAATCCTCGTGCCGATCCAGTCTGACAGCGTCGACTTCGGTAAAGATCAATCTGTCAGCCCCTTCATCGGGTCAAACATCTCGATCTCGTCGTACTCCTCGTCGACGTCGTCGACGTCGTCGACGTCTTGTTCCTCGACTACCTTTACCACAGGCAGCACAACCGGGAGAGGCAGCTTCGCCCCTGACAGTAATGCGAGGTTCCGCGCGGACTCTTGGCGTGCCTGTTTTACCGCGTGGCGTTTGCGTGCCGCCGCTGTGTGCCCAATCAGCTCAATCGCAGCCTTGGTGCTCGCCTCGTCTCCCAGGACGCCCTGGGCAGCGGTAATTTCCCGGGCGGCGCGGCGGATGCTGGCGGAAAAGGGCCGGGCGAACGCGTCACGGTTCATCCAGTCGCACTGGATCCAACCGCTTCCTTCCGGATCACGAATCCACACCGCGCTGGGATCGTGCGGGTTGTAGTGGACCGTCCATTTTCCGCCCCGGCTGGCGTCAGGCGAGCCCTGCAATCTGTAGGGGTGAAGATCGTGCGCGTCATAGCGCCGGTAGTCGATCTGAATACCGTCCATCTGAATGGTTCGCAGTTCTGTAGGGAGCAAGGCGATGTAGTCGTCTGCGGAAAGGGGCAGCGGCACGTACCCAGTCATCGGGAACATCGCCATGTACATCGAGTTTGGAGAATGGACGATAGACGGCACGAGGGGGTCGCGGAGGGATTCGTGCCGCATGTTCTGCCAGACAATCGCTACCCATCGTTCGAACAGTTCCGCCAGTGTGTATACGTCGAGCAGGTCCTCCTTCTCGGGATGCTCTCCGCGGTGGTCAACGCTGCCACCGGTATAACCCGGCAGGTACTGAGCGAACTTGGTCTTGATCGTGTGGAAGGCCCTCTCCACATTTGGCTTGTCGGTGGGCGTGTGGATGGCCGCACTTGTAGTGTCGATCCCAAATTGGCTGCAGGCTGACTCAAAAACGGCAGATGCATAGTCGGAGCCATTGTCTTTCATGATGCGCTGAGGCTTGATGAATGGCCGGGTCGTCTCAAATCTGGCAGCCTCATCCGCAGAGAGGAATTTTGCCCATGGCATCTCGGCCAACTCGTACTCATTGAATGCGACCAGTCCTTCGGGCCGCAGCCGGCGAGGAGTCAGGCACTGGGCAAGCATGAAGGCCAGGTCCACTCCCTTGACGCCTTGAAGTCGCACGCTGGTGGCGATGATGCTCTGCGTTGCCTTGTCCAGCATGATGACTAAATTTGCCCGTCCGACCCTTAGTTTTCCGCTCTCCTGGTCGATTCCGATCACGACCATCACATCGAACGGTGAGGAGTCCACCTGTACCTCGTGTCCGGGTGCGATGGCTGGCCGTGGGCTGAACATGCGCTTGGGCGCGTTGGCGGCGGTCCGGCGGTTTGGTGCGTTCCCGGTGGTGTACTTTCCCCGGGATAAAGCATCGATTAGGCGTCTCAAAGTTCGGTCTGAGGGAACCTGGATGTCTTGCCCGGGGTAGGTTCTGATCAGCTCCGCTTTAAAGCTGTGAATGAGTCGAGCCACCGATCCAGTCGACCGATTCGTTTGGTCGGCTATCACGCTGATCAGGACTCCCTTTACCCTCTCATCCAAGCGGCCCAGAGGCTCGTCGCGGCGCTCCTGTCGTTTATCCAGTAACGCTTCATAGCCCCCCTCCCTGTAATCGCGGTCCCATCTCGACAGAGTTCGCCTCGAGCACTTGATTCCCATTCCAGTGAGCTCTATGACCTTGCTGCCAATCCGCTGCGCTAGAGACGTTATGTCAGTGTCGTATTCGGATCGCCGTTCTAGTCCGTCTAGCGGTGTCCCGTACGTCATTTCCTCCAGATGGGCAGCCAGCATGACTACACGCTCTGAGTCTTGTGGCGCTGCCCACTCAAGAGAGCGCGGGCCGGGGTTCTCGACAGTAAACTGCTGTGGTGCGGTCAGCAGGGCAGGCAACGCACTGACACGAACGGACATTCGTTCACCTGTCTGAGTATTTCGCAGACCAAGGATTGCCCCGTGGACGCTTTCGAAGATGTAATCCCCATCCTCAAAACTCAAAATTTCACCTAGCTGGACGCTATCCACGCTTTCTCCGTTCAACGATCGTGTGCCATCCGAGAGGTCTGGACGGGTCATAAGTAAGGTCCCTTCGCCAGAGGAGGTGATATATGCCCGGTAAGAATCTGACCGGGTGCGTCGAATCAAGGGCGACAGCCAGTTGCGCCAAAGGAGAGGGCTCGGAGGCTTCATCAAGGATGCGGGTGCGCATCTGGAGCCCAAGGTCGATATATGGATGTCGATATCCGGCCAGCCATTCAAGGTTATGTCTCGGCATCCCGGTGAGCCCGTGGAGGACCTCATAGCCCCAACCAATTTTCGCGCAGACTTCCCTTGTCTTGGCGAACTGTATCTCCGCCTTTTCATCCACAAGTTCCGCAGGGCGCACGTCGTATAGGACCTGCCTGCCGGATTCATGTAGCGCGAAATAGTCCGGGTAGTGGCGGGTACCGTCGGTGAACAGAATGCACAAGGGCTGCGCCGCCACCTTGATCAAATTCAGAGTGTGGTCGAGATGCATCAGCGCGGAATACTCCGTCATTGACTCGTACCAGACGCTTTCACCGCTACCTGAACACCAGTAGTAACCCTCGTAGTTACGGCGGTGTTGGTACTTCACGGGTCGCCGCAGGATTCGGGCGGACTCTAGACCGTGCTGCAGGCACCGCTGGTCCGCAACTGAAGTACGCGCCACACCGCTGAGATCCGTCCACGCAATGACAGCACGGTCCGAAGCATTAACTAGATTTCGGTATGGGTCCGCTGTTCCACGTAGATTCTTCGTCTTCATGTCCTACCTCTGCAACATAGGCTGGGCGGTTGGTCGCCCGCCACAGTATATGTCTATTAGACATATACTCTTGGCGACTCGGCGCAGATTCCCCACCACAAGCCTTTTGGTCGGGGTATGAGAAAAGCATCCGGCGGCCGGCGGCGGCGTCGCCGAACCGGAAGCACTTCACCCCCTCAAAGAAAGGGCCTAGAGGGCCCACAAGGTTCAGGGTCGCCCGGATGCGGCCAACGGATGCACCTTTTGACGGGAAACTGCATAGTGTGTAGCTATGAGCGACCCCCGTTTCCACCCCCGACTCATGGCCGTTCCATCGGACAGACTAAATTTCGGCAAGGATGCGGAGATCACGTGGCTGGACGGCACCACAGAGCTGGAAGTTTCCCGGATCAACGCAGCTCGTCTTCAACATGACCTGGCGCGGAAGATCACAGGCCGACTCCGGGACAAAGGGCATAGCATCCGCAGCTACGCAGCGCTCACAGGCATTGGCTACGACCGCATGGCCAAGGTGCTTCGAGGTGAAGCCGTAATGCGACTAGAGGACGTCTCGGATGCCGAACGCCTACTCGGAGAAATTGTTCATCCCCTTTTAGGCGAAACTGTGCACAAATAGGTCATTTCGAACCTGGACGTTTCCACTCATCGGACCATCGGCAGATCTCAGAGCGCTGAACGCAACAGTGAACCGTAGGTGCGGATCGACCCGGCTACGGTTGAAAGTAGGTCTAGCACCCGCGAGGCCGGCGATACACGGCACGGGCTCGTTCGGTACCGAGATTAACACGCAACTTCCGAGGACAGGCTCGGGGCGGGAACATTCTGCGGTCCCCGAGCGGCCCCTGCAACAACCGACTGGCGGGCGTCCGTGTATCACCGACCCACGCCAATGATCACCCCTGAGTGGAGCTTGGGGAAGGCCCTCGCACGCCCGCAGGCAAGCGCTGCCTAGCGAACCCGGGGCGTGAATGGCCTAGGCGTCGGAATTGGGAACGACAGGCCTAAAAAGTTCAGCTACGTCTACTTCCAGAACATCCGCCAAGTCCCATAATCGTTCGTAGGCAATGCTCTTGCGGCCCCACTCAACACCGATGATCATATTTCTGCTCACGCCCGCCTCCAACGCCAGTGCTTCTTGGCTAAGCCCACGCTCGAGTCGGAGGTAGCGGATCCGGCCGCCGACCTGCGTCCGCCTAGCGGTCCACTTCTCCAGGCGGGCGTCGGGGGTCTGCGAAGGACGAATGGGCACACTCCATGTCACTAGACGACAGCATGATTGTCTGCTCCACTAGTGATACATAGGAGGTGAGGTGAATCACCTCCTAGCCCCTAGGTAATCAACCGGCGGTGTCTCAATGGCTATACACGTGGTTTTGGATCTGACCGAGGCGGTTTCGGTGCAGGATTTATGGCGGTTTCTTGCCTTCGTCCCACATTGGTACGACGAAGGCAAAGACATCAGGGCAACCGACGTCCGGGGCCTTGCTACCCGATATCTAGAGATTGAGTTATCAGTGCCGGAGGGTGACGCTCGGCAACCGTGACGGCACAGGATTGCACCCACGTGCACTGAGCACAGTCGTACCAGAAAGGAGTCGATCAATGGCCCAAAGATCTGTCGGGCCTTGGATACGGATGAGGGCGAGCCACCGTAAGTCGCGACCGGCTGCAACCAGCCTTGGCGCTGACGCCCAAGCGTTTCACTCGGACACCAACAGCTCAGCCACCAGGTGACCCCGTACGATCCCACGGCCGCAAAAGTATAAAGGCTATAAAAGATATAAAAGGCTATAAAGGCACCAATAGCTCCAGAACTCTGACTCCGCTTCAGGTGCATCCTCGTAACCTAGGCCTATCAGACCGCGAGGTGCACCAACAGCGAGCTGTCAAGACGGACTCCCGGCAGGATTCACTACCTCTGAGACGGGCCCTCGTCCGTCACGTCTTGGAGCGTTCGCTGGTACACATATGTGCCGAGCCTCCGGTTCCAGTCGTCGCTATCCTGCAGAAGCTGGCGAGCAATATCCATAGGGCTAGCGAATATGTTGGCCGCGGACGACATCTCGACGTGATTTCCAAGAGCCACCGCGGATCGCCTGTGTCTCAGCCCACCGGCCATGAGCGCACGCGCCGAAGAAGTGGACACTCCAAATCGTAGGTAGCCCGGCAGCGAAACCACAGAGTCAGACACGGGGGCGCCAGATTCAGCCGAAACCCGTTGGAGCAGAGCAACCCCCTGCTCCACGAGCGTCACAAGCGCGTGCATAACGACTTTCGCGTGTACTCGAAGCAGCGTGTCGATATCGAGCCCGGTCACCTCGGCCATCTCCGCGAATGACCTTCCGTCCAGCCAGGCTGTGACGAGTTCACGTAATGAAGCCGCATCAGGAATCTTCTCGCGTCTATACGCGGCAGCCAGTTCTCGTTGAAAGTCACCCTGATGGAAAACCCACCCAAGTACAGCGTCAAGCAACTGCTCATCTAGCGGCGAATCGACGGAGTCCCACGTAGCGAGTGTGGGATAGAGATCGTTCAGCACCGAGTCGAGAATGCGGGGTCTCGCTCCTGTGTCGCGGATCCATGACAAGCGACCTGAGGACTGCAGTTCGTAGACACGGCTCGCACGGAGTGTAAACACCCCCTGGAGCAATTGATTATCGCTATCGTCGATCTGTTGCGCGGCGAACGTCGATGAAGCGAGCGACTCCGCGATCTCTAGAAACTCCTCCTGGCCAAGCTCACCATGGATCAGTTCGACAAGGGTGGAATCAATTCCGTCCACCAGCGGGAAAAGTTCAGGTTCGTCCTCAAGGATCTGGTTTGTGAGGTCCAGCCCTTCACGCGTCAGCGCAGCCTGCAATCGCCTCAAGAGGTCGATCAGTGCACCCTCAACGCGTTCACCCGGCTGTCCGGCGGCAACCGGAAGGACATCATCCCATTGGTTCGGGTTTGCACAGATCACGAGACCCTTGGTCGAGTTCCCGGCGCGACCAGCGCGCCCTACAAGATTCTTGATGTCGCGGGCGAGCATGGGGACCGGCCGACCAGATGCCGACCCCCGTCTCACGGAATACAGCACTAGCGTTCGGATGGGCAGGTTCACCCCCTCAGCCAACGTGCTCGTGCACATAACCATCGGTATACGACGTGCGGAGACTAGCTCTTCCAGAACCTCCCGCGCCTCCTGTGGAATATCACCGTGGTGTACGACCAAACCCACAAGCAGTGCTTTGGTGCCGGTCCAACCACTGCCGAACTCCTGAGCAAGGTACGCCGCCGCTCCATCTACCTCGGATCGGTCCCGGACGTACTCCACGGGTGCAGGCAGAGGAAGGTCTGATTCGATTTGCTTGATCAGCTCATTCGCAAGCGCCAACACGCCCTGATCGCCCGTTTTCGTCGCTGCGAATATTGCCACGGTACCCAGTGCGAGCGACTTCCGAGCGGCTGCGACCGCCTGCGTCTTCGCGGAACTGTATGGGTAGGTGTTGAGCCGACCGGTTTCGCGCTTCACGTACTGGAAATCTGATCGCTGAAGGAATTCCGACAAAGTGTGCGCGGGCAGAGTCGTTGAAAGTTCTTGCAGTTCGAGACCGACTGACAACGTCGTGCCGGCTCCGACCGGGCGCAGGACGGCGTACTCGGCCACGGCTGGCTTGAAATCGCTCCGCACGACAGTCGAGTCGGAGCCACCTAGCCACGTATTGATCTCTTCCACGTTGGGAACGATCGCAGAGACAAAGACCATCCGCGGCCTCTGGACCCTGCTTTTGAGCCTAGCCAGCAAAAGTTCAAGGCCTATGCCTCGGGACCCGCCGTCTAGCAGGTGTCCTTCATCGCAGACAATGAGGGACAGCTGCGAAAGGATCTCCGGGTGGGCCCCCAGCAGGCCGGTCAACGCCTCGGGAGTCGCGATGAGGACCCGGACGTTCTCGAGGTCCTCGCTCTCTTCAAGACTTGGAACCGTACCGCCGTAGATGGTCTTTGTTGGCAGCCCGAGACGCGAAAGTCGACGTCCGAGCGAATGCCTAAGCTCTCTCGCCAGAGCTCTATACGGCACCAAGAGCACCGCTTTGCTGTCGGGACTGGCTGTGGTCAAGTGGCTGAACAGCAGAGTCTCCGTCAACGCTGTCTTACCCGCACCTGTCGGCATTTGGAGCGAGTATGTCTCGGTACTTGTCAGCAATCCCGCATCAATTGCTTCGACCTGCGAGGGGAAGAATTCCCAAACCGGCGGCCGTCGATCCAAGAACGATTGGACCAAGGGTGTCCAACGCTGCGAGCCACCATCAGGGAGAGCTGATCTAAGATTCACGGTGCCGAACTGCCGGACCAGCGCGGCAAAAAGCCTCCGCGGGATCCATTCGTCTGGCCCTGTTACCAAGGCAACCTCGGCGTTCCGCTCTGCGTCCACGACGGCACGCTCAACGCTTTCCAGAGTGCCTTCGCGAACGGCCGAGATTAGATCTCGTACGACTTTGGAGGCCGGCTCAGACGGACGTGCCAGGAGGTCATAACAAGCCCGGTGTGCTTCATCGTTCCAGGAATTCGGAGAGGTCTGTCGCATTGTCAAGTATGCAGAGGCAGAATATCCTCCGCTGTAAAAGGCTGCCGCAGAGAAGAACAGGGCGTCCGATCGACTGACTCCTTGGAGATCGCGGCTAATAGAGGCCAGGGCGTTCCCAAGTGTTGCCCAACCGCGTTGGTCTTCAGAACGGTCACGTACTCGATCGAAAAGTTCTCCCACGAGCGAGAAGTAAAGATCGGTCGACCGGCCGTCAAGGTAGTTGAGTTGCCTGAGATGGGATTCCAGCGCGAAATCCTCGATGCTGTAGCGCGTCTCTATGTCAGCGACCCACCTGCGAAGTGACTCTCTCATTCATCGACTCCCACAACGCCCGCACTTGAAAGGACGGCATCAAAGACGGCCTCGTAGTTGAGCTTCAAGTCGGGGACGGATATGACTATCAACGCACACTCATCTGCCCCGGGCGGCTTGACCTCGGCAGTTTCGGCTACGACCAGACTGGAGCAAATGACAGCAACCGCCCTGTAATCATGCGTGGCCACGGGGTGGTCGATTGCATTGATGAACCGATTGATTTGTTCGATGCTTGTCGTACCGAGGTCTTCGTATAGCGCGCGCTCACGCAGCCACGTCAGCGTCTTGATCAGGCGCCCATCTCGGTCCTTCCTCGAATCAGCGATAGCCGACACAACTGGCGTGGAACTTCCGTTTGTCGCCTTCGTCTTAACCTCTGCACAGAGAATACGATCCTGCGTCGTTGCTTCCGGCCACGCCGGCAAGATGAACTGCACGACGTCGGAATGAGGCGCGGGCTTGGTGCGATCCTGCTTGAGGCGCCACTTCTTCGGATCGATTACCTCGACCGGGTACTCGGTGGTTGCCTGGAAGATAGCGGTAAGGATTTCTCCAAAGTCACCGGACATGACGGAGCCTCTGTCTGGCAGCTTTGCGCGCAATAGGTCCGTCTGTAGGAGCCCAGTTCGTTTGTGACTCTCTTGCAGAGCTGCATCGGACACGTAATAGCGGCGAACCGGAACGTTGAGCTGCTCCGCCAGCTGCGCGGCATGCTCTGCGGGGACTTCTAGCAGCAGATACGGGGTTTCCTGAACCGCCACGAACATGGCCTTGACAGCCCCTACGTCAAGCCCAAGCTCTTGCACAGTTCTCCTCGTTGACCGCCGTTAGCCCGGCGGTCGTGGACACGAGCCGAGTTGCAAAAGCAAACTCGCATGCCATTGCCAACCAAGTGTATTAGCGGCCGACGGTGAATTCCTGCGGCACGCTGGGAAACCGCGTTCGCCACAGTAGCAGCGTTCGCCTGCCCCCCCGCCTTAGGAAAGATCCGGGCCTCGGCGTTCGAACGTCCGGCTTTTCCATTCCGCAGAGTTTTGCCATAGGAGAGGAATTGTCTTTCGTATCCTGAGGCGACCTACGCGTGCCACGCAATCGACGAACTTATGGATTTCGCGAGGCGCTGGACAGAGGCGTCGACAGATGGGTCCGTCGTCCAGAAGCCCGCAGCCTGACTGGCAATCACGGCAGATAGTTCCGCCCAGGTGATCCAGCAGAATGCTTCGGGAATCTGATCAACCATCCGGTCCATCATTAGCTGCTCGTTCTTGGCGCGAAACAGAACGGACTCAAGTTCCGACGAGATGGCCTGTTCGAGGCTCATCCGGCCTCGGCCTCGAACCAGAACCGGAGGCTCTGCACCAAGCAGCAAAATCAAAGGAATACGAGTTCCGGCATGCGCCAACGTTGCCACATATTCCCTTGCCAGCTGCTCCGGCTGGAATGAACTTGCTCTAACGCGCTTGGCCTCAACGAGGACAAAAGAGCTCGGAGACGTAATGACAGCGTCTGGCTGCACCACCAGCTGGTCATTTCCTGCCCGGCTCGGGGTGAGCGTCATATCCCCGGGCAGGAAACGAAGTTCGGCCTCTTCGATCTCACTGATCAGGACATTCCTAGCGCGTTCGGCACCCCTGGCGGCACGAATTGCGGCACCGAGGAAGCGATCGCGAGGAAGTAAGTCCAGGGCCATCATCACTTCTGCGCTCAGTACGTTCTCGCGTCCCCGGCCGCCTTGACGGTAACTGGTGGCGTGTTCCCACGAGACTTCCTCAAGCAGCTTCCCGACCATGGACATGGCAAGTCCCGGCACAGCTTCCACAGAAACTTCCTTCCCAATCAAACTGCTTCAGGCTTGAGCAAGGCGCCGTTACCCCGCCATAGCCGAAACGCGCACCCGGTTCAGCGCCTCGGCCAGCAGATCCACATCCTCTTCCGGGAACAAGCTCTCCGGCCCAGCAGGGGCAGCGTCGCTGTATGGAGACTCGTACAGCGCGCCGATGTCCACGACGCCGTTCTCGGTGAGTTGCTGGACGATCATGTCAACGAAATGCAGCTGATTCGCATTGAGAGTCTTGTCCTCCACGAACTCAGACAAGGAATCCAACGCCGCTTGTCGATCCATGCCCACCAGAGACCTGACGAACAGCCCAAGACCCTCAGCTTGTGTGGTGGCCGCTTCAAGTTCCTCGGGTGAGCCCGCTCCGCTCTCGATCAGCATGCGCTGAAGTTCAGCCAGATCGGTCTCGGTCAGGGGCAGCCCGCGGCGTAGGCGATGGATTGCCATGTGGTCCAGGAACCCCTGCAGGTACATCCGGGCCTTCTCGCGGTACCGGGCCAGATCTACCGATCCGGTCACGGTCCCCTTCAGCTCACCTTCCACGATCTCGCCGAGCGTGTCTTCGAAGTTCGTGTAAACCACCTTGCGGCGCTTCTTCTCGATCAAGTGGACCAGCCCCCGGAGCCGCACACGAATCAACTCAAGCCACTGCGGCGAGACCTGGCCCCACTCCCCTCCCTCCAGAATCGACTGGATCAGGAGCATCTGGGCCGCGATAGCGGGGATGTTCGGCTGGTCCTGCAGGGCTGACGCAATCTCGACAATCTTCTTGCGGTACGGCTCGACGGCGGCCGCAGAGGTCAGCGAAGCCAACTGCGCCTGGTACATCAGCAGGTCGAAGCGTTTGGCTTCCTCCGTATCGGCGGCGGAGGCCAGCGTCGCCAAGGGGGCCAGCTTGGTCTGCAGGTCAGTCAGATCCTGCGTGCCAAGGGTGCCCCACGAAGCGGGCTTCGAGAACTTCTCCACCCACTCCAACTGCGGGCGTACCAGGAAGTTCTCCCGGGGCAGCCCTGCTACTTGCCCTACCAGGCCGGATTGAAGTGCCGGCACGAAGTCGCCGTCGAGCCCGGCAGTGCGGGCTTCGGCCAGCAGTTGTGTCCGGACGGCGAAGCTGCGGTGCGCCAGGGACTGTCCCAGGGAGCCCTCGGAACCGGGCAGTTCGGCGTTGAAGTATTCAATGTTCTGGCAGACATCGAAGATGAAGAAATCCTGCTTGTCCTCGCCAGGTCCGTACAGCTCCGGCCTGAGCCGGGTACCCCTGCCCACCATCTGCCAGAACTTTGTCTTGGAGCGCACCACCTTGAAGAAGAGCAGGTTGACCACTTCGGGCACGTCAATGCCGGTGTCCAGCATGTCCACGGACACTGCAATGTGTGGACTGTCCTCGGTGCGGGCGAAGGCGTCGATCAGGGTGGAGACGTAGTTGACGCTGTGCGTGATGACCTTCGCGAAGGTGCCCCCGTACTGAGGGTAGTTGGTGTTGAACCGCTCAGCGATGAATTCGGCATGCTTCTGGTTCTTGGCGAAAATGATCGTCTTCCCGAGCCGGTCTCCCCCAGCGACCTTGTGCCCGCGCGTCATCAGCACCTCGAGTGCCTTATCCAAGGTGTTGGCGTTGAACAGCCAGGTGTTCAGGATGGCCGGATCCACGGCGTCGGGGATCTCCCCGTCCTCATCCCATTCGGCGGAGTCCCACTCCTCCTTTTCCTCCTCCGAGAGTTCCTCGTAGCGGATTCCCTCGACCGGGAACTTCAGCGGAATGGACACGGCCCGGGGCGGTACGAGGTAGCCGTCAGAGATGGCCTGCGTCAGCTCGTAGGCGAACGTGGGCACGTGGTCCTCGATGTCGAACAGGGAGTAGGTGTTGCGGTCCAGTTCGGACTGCGGGGTGGCGGTCAGACCCACCAGATACGCATCAAAGTACTCGAAAATGGCTCGGTACTTCTGGTACACGGAGCGGTGGGCCTCATCGATGATGATCAGGTCGTAGTGGCCGATCCCGAACCGTTGCTTCAGGACCGTGCCGTCCTCGGTCCGCTCGTTGATTAGGTTCATCATCGTCGGATACGTGGCGATGTGGATGCGGCTGTCCGCCTCCACATCGCGGCCCAGCACCACTGGAGACGAGCCGGGGAGATTGGTTTTGAAGGCGCGGGCTGCCTGGTCCACCAGGGCGACACGGTCGGCCAGGAACAGTACGCGTTTGGCCCAGTTCGCCTGCATCAACAGGCTGGAGAGCGCGACGACGGTGCGCGTCTTACCAGAGCCGGTCGCCATGACGAGCAGCGCCTTGCGCTCCTTATCGGCTTCCAGGGCATCGGTGACGGCCCGGATGGCGGCCTGCTGGTAGCTGCGACCCGCGATCTCGGTATTGATGGGCGCCGTCGCCAGGGGTTTGCGGGTCGTGCGGCGGTCCACCATGAGCTGGAGCTGGTCCCGTGTGTGGAAGCCCTGGACAGGGCGGGGAGGATAGCCGGAGGCGTCGTCCCAGATCCAGTGCTCGTAGCCGTTGCTGTAGTAGATAACTGGGCGCTGGCCCTTCTCCGTCTCCAGCGCGTCGGCATATAGCCGAGCCTGCTGATGCCCGTCGTAGGGTGACTTGGCCGACCTTTTGGCTTCGACGACGGCGAGCGGCTTGCCGTCGGATCCCCACAGGACGTAGTCCACGAACCCCGTTCCGGTGGTGGGGCCGGCGTGGGTAGGCATGTGGTGGACTTCGAACTCGCGGTTCTCCGGCTTGTCCAGCGCCCAACCGGCCTCGCCCAGGTACAGGTCGATGTAGACCCGGGTCTCGACCTCGGTGTAATTGTGGCTGTCGGGGAGCTTCTTGTTCTCTTCCTTCGCCCGGGCAATCTCCGCGCGCAGGGTCTCAATCTGTGCCTGAAGCTGCTTGTTGTCCTGCTTCTGCGCGGCCAGTGCCGCATCCTTGGTGGCCAGTTCTTCGGCCAGTTTGGCCGTCTGGTCCGCGGTGCGGGGCTTCTCGGCGGGCGCCGGAACGCCCGGCTTCGGCGTCGGGCTGAGGAACTGTCCGTTGAACGCGACCGTAGAGGTTGGGCGGTGGGTGGGATCCCGGGTGTAGCGAAGCGCCAGCCAGATGCAGACGTGGAAAAGCTCCCGAATGGTCTGCTCAGAATGCTGAACCGTGATGGCAGCGTTGGTGTGGATGGCACTGTTCGCCACTCTGCGGATGAGGTGGAACTTGCTGACGATCGTCTCGCCCGCGAGCCGCTTGAACGTCGGTTCCGACATCAGGGCGTTGAGGTCGCCTTTGTAGGGCAGCGTGAGAGAGCCGTCAGCTTCGTAAAGCCAAGCCAGCAGCGCTTCAACGGACCGACGCGCATAAAGAAGCGAAGACCGAGGGTCTTTACGCGCGTACAGCTCGGCCAACCGCGCTTCCTTTGCAATACCCGGCCACTCCGCCTGCAGTACAGCAAAGTTGCTATTCACATCCCCCAATGCCACTCCTCCTTTTTAGTCTTCTCCCAGGAGCCTAGATGATGCTGCCCGACGTGTGGGCGGGCAACACCGCTTTCAACTCAAGCACGCAGCAAAGCGACAGTAGTTCCATCGGCTGCGGCTACTCGAAGAAGTCCTCGTCGAGCTCGACAACGTCGTAGCTCTGCTTCACCTGGACTCCCACTCGATACTTGATCATTAGCCCGACAAGTCGGACATCGTCGATCAGAATGAGCCGCGACGGCACCGCATTCACGTAATCCCGCGCGCCGGAAGAGAAAGCGCTGGTGGTAATGAAAACGCCGCGGGACGCGCCGACACCATGCAATGCACCCACGAAAGCCTGAATGGCTTCACGCCCTACAGTATTGCCGTGGGCGTACCTCTTGGCCTGCACGTAGATGCGGTCCAGACCCAGCGCGTCCTGGTCAATTACCCCGTCGACGCCGCCGTCGTTGCTTCCCCCGATACGCTTCCCACGCTGCTCGGCTCCCCCGTACCCCATTTTGAGCAGCAGGTCGACGACGGCCTGTTCAAAGAAATCGGGGTGACTCTCTCGGAGTCTCGTCAGGAGTGCATCTCCAACATCCGAGTGGATCCGGCTGATGCCCGATTCGATCTGCTCAATTGGGTCAACCTCAACCGCCAAGGCCTCATCTATACCGGACACGACAGCCTTGCCATTCGCCGGCTTGGGCCAGAATTGTGCAAAAGCCGCGTGCGCAGATGAAAAGTCCCGGATACCCTCGGGATGCTCTCCCAGCCACTGCATCCCAACCTCAGTGATGCGATAGTTGGCACGGGACGGGCGTTCAACCCATCCGGCCTTCGACAAGTGGCTGAGTGCCCAGCCGATCCGATGCTCGGACCGGCGACCTCCCGAATCCAGTGTCTCGGCCCTCGCTGATTCAGAAAGATCTGCAGCCTCAATGACGCGTGAGACAACGTCCCTGCGACTCAGCGTTTCGCCTGGAGACAGTACCCGAAGCACATGAGCCACAAAGAGCGGCCAAATCGGGACCTCGGAGTCCGTCGTGGCTGAGGTGACCTCGCTCATCAGAGTTCCCCCCGGAAGGCCCGATTCTGCAGGGCGGCGAACAGGGCATCTAGCTCGGCCAGTTGAGCTCGATAGCGGCCTCTGACTCCGTCGACAGCAATAGCCCGTGCGGCATATTCATTTTGGCGGGCAAGTGGAGGTGCCAACACCTTGATAATTTTGAGTTTTGAGACGTTGATTCCCGCCATGATCGCACCGCCACTGATCAACGACACCTGATGAGCAACGTCTCGACTTGAATGAAGCTGATCAGAGATAAAACGCACATTGGCGGTGTTTGGATTGAGCCGGAGCCGGAGTAGGTCAGAGTGCATAATCCCTCGGGGAAAGTCTGTCGGGTATACAGAGCAATTGCCCACCGTTCCCTTGCGTGTCATCACGATGTCACCAGGGAGAATGGAATACGAATCGAGGCGTTCCGCTGTTGCAGCCTCCAAAAACTCGTGCGTGGGCAACTCGAAAGACCTGTTGACATTCTTGATCCCCCACAGTGGCACCCCACTGGACCTGAATTCGTCCTTGTTAAGTTGAGTTCCAAACGGCCCACAACGAATATCATCCCGCGCGGCGCAAAGTTCCACTAGCTCTTGCTTTGGGAACCCATGTGGATTGCGGCCAGCATCACCAAACATGGAGTGAAAAATTGACCGGTTGAGAGTGTCAAGTTGTGAGAGGGCCCGGCGGCGTTTGGTACGCAGCTCGTCGGCCTTATCCAGGATGGCCGCAATCCGCCGCTGCTCGTCGAGGGACGGCAGATAGAGCTGTGCCTGTTTGATGTAATCAGCAGGAACGCGCCGCTGGCCACCGCTTCCAGTCATTCGCGCTTCACCCGCCGCGCGGAACTGCGGAGATCGGAGGAAATGCAAGAGGAATCGACTGTCAGCGAGCTCCGGATGCGGTCGGACCACATGAAATTCCGTCGACCCAAATCCGAGGTTGTTGCTGAGTCTCGCTTGGCCAATCTTCCCGTTCTCAAAACACGGCGTGATCTTGGCGACCAGTAAGTCGCCGTCCCGAAAAGCCGTATAGCCCTTTGCGACCTCACTGTAGGGCTTGGCGTCTTCTGCTTCGGTGACAGCCAGTTCAGCCGACAAACCCGCCATGCCGACAAACGACACAAAAGTTGAAGGATCGATCTTCTCAGACAGGCGCGGATTCACATATGCTACGTCCTCCAGCCGCACTGTCCGAGTCTTGACCATCTCAACCACCGACGAGCTCCTTCAGCTCGGCCATTCCCAGAACGATTTCCTGCTCAAGCTTCTCCAGATCGGCAATGATCTCGACCGGCTCCTTATGGTCAATCTCTTCGTGCTCAACTTCTTTGTACCTATTCAGCGACAGGTCGTAGCCGTTTGCGGCAATTTCAGATTTGGGAACGACGAAGGACTGTTCGGTGCGCGCCCGGTCGGTCTCCGTCGTCGTCCGCTGCTGCCAGCGGGCCAGAACGTCGTCAAGGTCTGAGGTTTCTAGCGGCGTGCGCTTGTCGTCAAGGCTGAAGCCGTCCGCAGTCACGTCGTAGAACCAGACGTTGTCGGTGCCGCCGGAGTTCGTCTTGGTGAAGAACACGATCGCTGTGGAGACTCCGGCATAGGGTTTGAAGACGCCGGAGGGGAGTTTGACCACGCCGTCGAGCTTGTGGTCCTCGACCAGCATTTTCCGCAGCGCCTTGTGCGCCGTGGAGGAACCGAACATCACGCCGTCGGGAACGATAACCGCGGCCCTGCCACCGGGCTTGAGCAGCCTTAGGAACAGGGCTAGGAAGAGGAGCTCCGTCTTTTTGGTCTTGACCAATGAGAGCAGGTCCTTGGCGACGTTCTCGTAGTCCAGGCTGCCGGCGAACGGGGGGTTGGCGAGGATGACGTCGTATTTTTCTTCCTCGGAGCCGTGCAGGTCGGCCAGCGAGTCCCGGTAGGTGACGTCGGGGTTTTCGACCCCGTGCAAGAGCATGTTCATGGAGCCGATGCGCAACATTGTGCTGTCGAAGTCGTAGCCGTGGAACTGGTTGTGGTGGAAGAACCGGCTCAGCTCCGGAGTGGTCAGTAGGTTCGGGTTCTGCCGCCGAAGGTACTCCCCTGCTTGGACCAGGAATCCGGCGGTGCCGGCGGCCGGGTCGCAGATGGCCTCCAGGGGCTGTGGCGCTGTCATCTTCACCATCAGGTCGATAATGTGCCGGGGCGTGCGGAACTGTCCGTTAGTGCCTGCGGAGGCGATCTTGCCGAGCATGTATTCGTAGAGGTCGCCCTTGGTGTCGCGCTCGTCCATGGGGATTTCATCGATGATGTCGACGACCTTTTCCAGCAGCCCGGCGTTGGGGATGGTGAAGCGGGCGTCCTTCAAGTGCTGGGCGTACGAAGACTCCTCGCCGCTAGCCAACTGAATCAAACCGGTGCGCAGGAACGGGAAGATATGCTCGGCGAAGACGGTGTACATCTCGTCGCGGGAGAAGTTCTTGAACTTACTCCAGCGAAAGTCCTGGTACGAGCGGCCCTTCTCATCCAGACCGCTGGGGAAGACCGGGTTTTCGACCTGCTTGCCGGTGCGGTTGGCTTTGTTCTCCGCCCGCGTCTGGTTCTCATCCAATCGCTTCAGGAAGAGCAAATACGTGATCTGTTCGATCACTTCCAGAGGGTTGGAGATGCCGCCGGTCCAGAACGCGTTCCAGACCTTGTCTACCTGAGATTTGATTTCGCCGGTTATCACCGTTCGAGTTTAGTGGGTCGGATCCACCAGCCCGGCCAACGCGTTCACGTGTGGTGGTTCAACGCACCATGCCCCATGAACCGGCGAACCATCAGCCATTCCCCACCGCTCTGAAAGGTAGCCACCCTCGCAACGTTGCCTACAACCGATATTAAGACCTACTTGCGGCCGACGCGGCCCGACGTATCGCTTCGGCGTACGGGCGATCTTCTTCCCTCTTGGCGGTGTCCAGCTCGTCGAACGGTATCAAGGCACTATGGGCAGGATCGGTCTCTGACATCCAGACCGACCAGGCATCATGTACCTCCGGGAACGTGGAGTCGTTGCCTCAGATGAAATCCTCCGGCTGCCGTAGTGGTTCCACCGTTCGTTTACGGCGGGTTTGACCGGGGCGGCCTGTTTGGCGGTGGTGACGGCTTCAATCCGGCCGGTGAGGGCAAGGATCTGCCGTGAGAGGGCGGCCGGCCTGATCTTCTTGTATTGGGCGTTCATCCGGATCACGGGCATCCGTGCCAGGGCCGGGTCGGCTGCAGCGCGCCGGTGCGGGGTTGCAGCCCGGTCATGGGTTTTGCTGACCTTGGCTGCGTGGCGGACCTTGGCTGCGTGGCGGACCTTGGCGATGAGTTTTCGCTGGGGCAACAGATAGTTGGTGAAGATCCGGTCCAGCTCCCAGATCTCGTTGAGCAGCTCCAGTTCCCCGGGTGTCATAGCGCAGGTACCGACCAGCTCACGGACCCGGGGCCAGTTCTTCTGCTCGACGTTGGCGCCGTCGTTCTTGTCGCTCGGACGGGACCGGGTGAAGGTGATGCGGTGCTGGAGGCAGAACTCGAAGAGCTCGTTGTCGATGAACTCGCTGCCGTTATCCGAATCGATGCCGATGACGGGAAACGGGAAGCCGGCGAGGACGTGCTGCAGGGCCGCGAAGACGTGCTTCTGCGCCTTGTTCGGCACGGACCGGTTCACGGTCCAGCCGGTCGCGATGTCCGTGACCGTGAGCGTGAAGCAGAACTGGCCCGAACTGTTCGAGCCCTCGTGCCCGACCAGGTCGGTCTCCACAAACCCGGGGGTGGCGTCGTCCCACTGGGCCCAGGTGCGGATCGGGATCTGCATAAGCGCCAGCAGCTTCCCCGCCGGGGCCCGCAGCACCGCCCAGCACAACACGAGTCCGTCCTGCAGGTCTGCCCCGTACACCGGGGCACGTCCCGGCCGGACCGGCCGCGGCCGCGGCGGGTCAAGCGCATGCCGCAACACCGCCCGGGCATTATCCCGGTACCAGCTAGTCAGCTCCACCAGCTTGTCCAAGGATCCGCCCCTTCCTGGCCCGGTCACCGGCCCGGTAGGACTCGGCGAGGTGCTTCGTGACAGCCTTGCGTTCGCCCATCGTCAATCCCATCCCTCAAGGATGTCCGCGCCAAACATTCCCGGACCTTTCCCATGAGGCAACGTATCCGACTATGCGGAGGTTTTTTGTGAGTCAACGCGAATCGTTGACTCGACGGATCGGAGGACCTACTCTTGCCGGGTCGAACCCGGCACTGCCCACGGTTTCAGCTCCGGGCCGACATCCTGTTACGAGGAGTTGTCGTGGCTGCAACCACGCAACAGCACAAGGAGCCACGGTAACTCGTGGCTCCTTGGTCTGTACTTCTGTTCCGCATTACAAACTAGGAACGGCGGCCACGGCCTTCAGTAGATGCCGACCCGGACCAGTGTCTCGAACTCGCGGTCTTCGAGGAGCGTGTGTCCGTTCTCCAGGCTCTTGAATTGCACCTCATGGTTCTTTGTCACCGCGTCCACATGGAAGGTAGAGATGGTGCGGCACTGTGGACAGTGCCTTACGACAAGGTACGGTCGCAGCAGGTGCCAGTGGCCATCTGGGTCAACGACGTAGAGACTGCCGCTTTCGATCTCGTTGGAAGACTCAAATGTCGTCTGGGACTTAACGACCCAATGATCGCCGACCATTTCCCGGAACGTCACTGTCGCCTTGCGGGCAAAGGAATCCCATGACGTGTCCGTCACGTATCGGAGCGGCATGTCCACCAAGAACCTTGCCTCCCGCGTCAGCGTGCGGAGGTCGTTCAGAGCGGTCAGGGTAGCGCCCTCCACGTCGACAGCGTCGACTCGCCTGTTGTGCGCTTCATCATTCCTTCGGGCGCTGAGCCTCGCACGGGCGTCGTCAACTTCTGGTATCCGGAACATGCCGCGGATGTCTGCGAGAGCGCCCTGCGCGTTAGCAAAATGCTTCGCAGTCGTCTCTTGGAGTACTGTTGCCCAGTCACCCAAGCCTGGACCGGAGCCGCCCCGGAGTTTGCGCTGGATTGCTTCCTTTGCGTTCATCTCAATGTTGGCTGCCTGGGCAAGCACCAGGGTCACTTGGGCAAGAAAAGCCAGCAACGATTCCGTTGCGTCCAGGATCGATGCGTACCCTTCGTGGGGCGTTGCCGCTCCTGACAGCGCCGCTTCCATGATCCTCCACCTGTGCGCTACCGGATAAGGGAACGCGCGTCTGACCGCGAAGTCAGGATCATCGAGGGAACGGGCTTCGCGGCTCCGCCAACGCACGTTGCGTCCTGCTTCGATGATGCGCGGCCGGGCTTCTTCGACGGAAGGATACTCAAAGATTGAGTCAATGACGGTAGCGGCTTCGTCGGACCACTCCAGGAAATTGCGCTGCGCATCCCGAAGGTTCCGCATGGCGGTCAAGATCTCCTCATCTGCGACGGGGACAACCATCTGGTCGAAGTCCCTGCCAAGCCAGAAGTCCCGGTTGAGCTTGACGTACAAACGCCTCGCCGCCGGGGATCGAAGGTAGGCGACGGCGAAGTCGATGTGTTCCACCGGAACAGAGTCACGCGGCCTAAGCACGATAATCGTCGGGCCAGCAACGGCCGGGCTACCGTCAGCAGTGTGGGTCACCACTGTGAAACCCTGCCGGTCGGAAAGCGGCGGCCTTGCGGGCGTGAGAAAGTCCCCTGCGACGAGCAGATCTCGCTGGTCGACCGCTGCCCATGATGCTTCACCGGGTCCGCCAATAGACGGAACTCCAGCGATGTCGCGTCGCGAAATGATTCGTGCTGCCCGTGGACTATCTGCCGAACAATAGTCCTCATCTCGTAGCCTCGTTCTACGGATCTCGAACAGGTCCTTCAGGGCGACAGTCCTGCCGAAGTTGGCGAGGTCATTTCTCTTGGCCTGCAGCTTAGGGTCCCGTAGTCCATGGACCAAACTGTCCCCTGCTTCAAGACCTCCTCTGAGAACGTAGCCAAACTCTGTCTGGCCGCCCTTCATACGCTGCAAGCGGGCGAAGTCGGCGATCACCCTGGGCGCGTCGGCTTCCTCCGGGCGGCCAGGCTCGAAGAACCGCGTGGTCTGGTCGGCGTAGGCAACTGGCCTGAGCCCGAGGAGGACGCATTCGAATCGGGCATGGACCCCGGGGGTTACACCCTGCAGCACAATGACGTCGGTGACGCTCCATTTAGCCATAAGCTCGGTACGAAAGGGCCGGGATCGTTCGTTCCCTACCGCCGACAGCGGCAACAACACAAATAACTGCACGTCGGCGTCGGGGGCGGAAACCGCAAGCGTAATTTCTTCATCCACGACTCGAGGACGGGCGTGCACGGGTGCCCCGTTTCGTATGACGATCTTCCTTGGTTTGGACTCGCGTGGGCGACCCCAAGGTGGAACCATCAGTACGGGACGTCGCTCGTTTAAGAACCCTTGCGCGATCGCTGGCATGGCTGCCGGAGTAACAACCTGATGCTCCCAAGATTCGGGCATCCCGGATACCGAGGCTGAAACTGGAGGGGCGTCCTCGGAACGGATGGCCACGATCTTCCGCGCCGATTGCTTGGATCCGGCCGCGAGCATGTTCACCAAGGTCACAACAAGTCCATCATCGTCCAAACTTGTGTACTCGCTGTCAGCGTTCATGTACTCCTCGTCCCCTACCGTTCAGCCATCCGGGCAGAACCACCTAAGTTTATTCGGAGCGGGGAGCCAGACAGGACAGGGGGCACCAAGGCCGGTGACTCTCGCACCCGATGGATACCGTCGAAAATCAGGGGATTGCCGCCGGCAGTCTCCATATCGAAATCTGCTTGCTCCGATCCGGGCTTGCGCGTCGACTGCCGCTAGGCTCACAGCATGACTCAGGAGCTGAGCAATGACGACTCAGGCCGCTTCCTGGTGAGCACCGCCACGGGCAGCCAGTACGTTCTCGACCTGACAGCGAGAACCATGGAACGGCACGGATCCGCTAACGCGCCAATTCCAGAGTTTCAGGACGTGGCACCGTCGCAGTTGCGCCGTGATGCCGAGGTCCTTGAACTCCTAATGCTTGAAACTTGCGCTATCGGAACACCAGCTCAATGTTGGATACAAATCCGCGACGATCACGTCCCGACCCTGCGGACAACCTCACCGGTAGTGAGTATTGAGGCTCTGCCTCCCCTCTGAAATGAGGACCAGCAGTCCCGGCAGGTTCGATCAAGAAATGTCCGCACCGGGCAGCGCTTCCCCAATCAACTGCACTCACGTGTCGACCTCCGGGATCTCGGCAGGCGTCGAGGCCATGGCCTCGAGCCCAGCAGGCTCCGCGATACCTTCGATACCCCACGCCTCTGCCACGATCGTGTCGTTCGGCTTCATTCGCGACGGGCTGAAGATCACAAACGGCTGCCCGTTGGCAGGTCGCAAAGTGACCTGCCTCCCTGCCCCTACGCCGTCTTTGACTGCTTGGAGGTGTTCGCGGGCATCATCGGCGATCAGACGTGGATGGTATATCCGCATGTCATCGAGGAGGATCTTCTCGCCAAGTAGTGTGACACTCCAGTCCAACTCGGTGTAGATCAGGTGGCTACCGCGTTCACCCAGCAGCGCCTTGGTCCCGTCGTCGAGGCCGCCATCCAACGTCACCTCGAGCTTCTTCCTGTTCGGTACGGCGACGCTTCGACCCTCCAGCATCCGACGTACCACGCGGATCCAAATCCGCTCGTGCGCCCGGGGCAGGGAATTCGGGAACCCAAACTCAATGTTTAGTTGGGCTTCCAAGTATGCGAGGTCATCGATCAGTGCGTGGACTGCTGATCCGGGAGCCGAACTGGGTGTGAACTGGGGGCAGCTCAAGGAAGAGGTGTGCCCGTTCGAACTCATTTCCACTGTTTCCGCCGCGGATAGGGAGTCGAGGAAGGAGAATGCTTTCTTCACCTCTTGGGCGGAGTAACCCTGTGGTTCACAGCGCATCGTCACGTGGGCCGGTTGCCTCCTGTCGTCGGGGAAGCGCCAAACGTGGTGGAGTCCCCCAGGGAATCGGCACTCCAAGGCTTCGCCCTTTGCACCTGCTGCTACGGCAATGACTTTTCCTCGAAGAGTAGCCAAAGCCCGGCCGGCTTTGTTCATGCTGACCAGCTTGAGATCATCATGAATCAGTGACGGGGCACCGGGGTGAATATGTACTTCGCCCGGGCCCTTCGTCTCTGCAAACCACTCCGGGCCCACCGTGGTGAACGCCTCCACAACGTTGCTTGGCAATATCAAAGGTTCGACGGGCCCATACGCGAGCGTGTCCTCGTACTTCGCCCGCAACTCGGCGTCATCCGGACCGAATGCCGTGGACAAGACTATAGACAGGGGCTCCCGCTCCGAGGCGTCCGGCCTTTTCGGATAAAGCGTTTCGATGTACCTGCCCGATTTATACGTGATGCCTCGTCCCCAGTAAGCACTGGAACCATCTGCACGTTGGGCCAGCCTGGCGGCTTCGGCCGCCAAATCCCCAGGCCTGCTCAAGACAGCAGCTTCACGCCCGACAAGTGCGAGAGCACTCATCGCAACATCCCGGGTGGCCCAGTCATGCACCTCCGGGTAGTCGGCAAGCAACAAGTTCAATTCGGTCGCGCCGATGAAACGAATCTTGACGGGCCGACCGTCTCGCATAGCGGAAACAACTTGCCGCTCCGGAATCGTAACGTTGGCCGGCACCACCAATGTCCATACCGGAGGCTTCAGCATCATTGCAGATTCGAACGAGCTTCGAATCTGGTCACGACGTTTTCGGTAGTTACTGGAGAAGCCTTCACGGAACCACTTCAGCTGCAAAATCTCTACCAATTCGCCACTGGCTGCGTCACGTACATCGATGTCGATCCCGCCGTCGCCGCCGCGTCCGTCAATGGCCTGGGCAACATGCCCTCCCCTGTTTCGGTCACGAACAATCAATGACTCTGCAGTCGAGTTGAAGTCCGTCTCCAGGATCGTCCTCCAGTCGATTGACGACTTTGAGCTCATGACCACCTCATCTTTCGAGATTTAACACAGCTTCGTGAGCATCTGAGCTGGCCTCCGGAGCGACCGAAGGCGGGCCTACAGATCCACGGGAATTGATCGTGGTCGTTAAGAGTTGCTGCCTCCGGCGCAGGAGCGACGGAGGCAGCAACACATTTTACGAGCCGACTGGGGTTGGTCGAACAGCGTGCCGAACTGAGAAGTGGCCAACTATTTGTCCCAAAAACCCCCAAAAGTGGCCAACTACCCTGTCAATTGGCCGAGTAGGTTGTCCACTGGCCAACTAAGTTGTCAAAATGGCCAACTATCTTGGCAACTCACAACAAACGGTTGGTCAGGCGGCGGCGTAGCCGCACACAGACCGAACTAGAACTCCCAGTCCTCATCCTCAGTATTAACCGCCTTGCCAATCACATAGCTCGACCCCGATCCCGAGAAGAAGTCGTGGTTCTCATCGGCATTGGGTGACAGGGCCGACAGGATGGCCGGGTTTACGTCGGTGACGGAGGCCGGGAACATGGCCTCGTAGCCGAGGTTCATGAGGGCCTTGTTGGCGTTGTAGTGCAGGAACTTCTTGACGTCCTCGGCCAAGCCGACGCCGTCGTACAGGTCGTGCGTGTACTGGACCTCGTTTTCGTACAGCTCGAAGAGCAGCTCGAAGGTGTAGTCCTTGATTTCCTGGCGCTTCTCCTCGGAGACCTTTTCGAGGCCCTTCTGGAACTTGTAGCCGATGTAGTAGCCGTGCACGGCTTCGTCGCGGATGATCAAGCGGATGAGGTCTGCCGTGTTCGTGAGCTTGGCACGGGAGGACCAGTACATCGGAAGGTAGAACCCGGAGTAGAACAGGAACGATTCCAGCAGCGTGGACGCGACCTTGCGCTTGAGGGGATCGTCGCCTTGGTAGTAGTCCATGACGATCTGCGCCTTCTTCTGCAGGTTCTCGTTTTCGAGGGACCAGCGGAAGGCGTCGTCAATCTCCTTGGTGGAGCACAGGGTGGAGAAAATCGACGAATACGACTTTGCGTGTACCGACTCCATGAAGGCGATGTTGGTGTACACGGCCTCTTCGTGCGGGGTGATCGCATCCGGGATCAAGGAAACGGCGCCAACCGTGCCCTGGATGGTGTCCAGCAGGGTCAGGCCCGTGAATACCCGCATGGTGAGCTGCTGCTCCTCCGGCGTCAGGGTGTGCCAGGACTGGACGTCATTGGACAGCGGGACCTTCTCCGGCAGCCAGAAGTTGTTAACCAGGCGGTTCCAGACCTCCACGTCCTTGTCGTCCTGGATGCGGTTCCAGTTGATCGCTTCGACGTGGCTAAGCAGCTTGACCTTCTCGGTCATTTCGTCCCCTTAACGTATGTGTTCTTTAAGGTAAGCGTACGACGCCGGGCGCTCACCCGGCGTCGTACTCTTCAGTTTTGAGGCGCGGCGGCTGCCGCAAATAAACAACCGCTATCGGTTACAGCATGCAGGAAACGCAGCCTTCTACTTCGGTCCCTTCCAGCGCGAGCTGGCGGAGGCGGATGTAGTAGAGCGTCTTGATGCCCTTGCGCCATGCGTAGATCTGCGCCTTGTTGATGTCGCGCGTGGTGGCGGTGTCCTTGAAGAACAGCGTCAGGGACAGGCCCTGGTCCACGTGCTGCGTGGCGGCAGCGTAGGTGTCGATGATCTTTTCGTAGCCGATCTCGTACGCGTCCTGGTAGTACTCCAGGTTGTCGTTGTCGAGGTAGGGGGCCGGGTAGTAGACGCGGCCGATCTTGCCTTCCTTGCGGATTTCGATCTTGGCTGCCACCGGGTGGATCGACGACGTCGAGTTGTTGATGTAGCTGATGGAGCCCGTGGGCGGCACGGCCTGCAGGTTCTGGTTGTAGATGCCGTGCTCCATGACGGAAGCCTTCAGCTCGCGCCAGTCATCCTGCGTGGGAATGTGGATGCCGGCAAAGAGCTCGCGGACGCGTTCAGTCTCCGGGGACCATTCCTGCTCGGTGTACTTGTCGAAGAACGTGCCACTGGCGTACGTGGAGTTCTCGAAGCCGCCGAAGGGCTGGCCGGTCTCGATGGCCAGCTTGTTCGAGGCACGCAGCGCGTGGAACAGCACCGTGTAGAAGTAGATGTTCGTGAAGTCCAGGCCCTCTTCGGAACCGTAGTGGACGTGCTCACGGGCAAGGTAGCCGTGCAGGTTCATCTGGCCCAGGCCGATGGCGTGGCTCTGGGCGTTGCCCTGCGCGATGGACGGCACCGAGTTGATGTAGGACATGTCCGACACCGCGCTGAGGGCACGGATGGACGTCTCGATCGACAGGCCGAAGTCCGGGGAATCCATGGTCTTGGCGATGTTCATCGAACCAAGGTTGCAGGAGATGTCCTTGCCGACCGTCTCATAGCTGAGGTCCTCGGCGTAGATGGACGGCGTGGAAACCTGCAGGATCTCCGAGCACAGGTTGCTCATGGTGATCTTGCCGGCGATCGGGTTGGCCCGGTTCACGGTGTCCTCGAACATGATGTACGGGTAACCGGACTCGAACTGGATCTCCGCGAGGGTCTGGAAGAACTCGCGGGCGCTGATCTTGGTCTTCTTGATCCGGGAGTCGTCCACCATCTCGTAGTACTTCTCGGTGACCGAGATGTCGGAGAACGGAACACCGTAGACGCGTTCGACGTCGTACGGGGAGAAGAGGTACATGTCCTCGTTCTTCTTGGCCAGCTCGAACGTAATGTCCGGGACCACGACGCCGAGGGACAGCGTCTTGATGCGGATCTTCTCGTCGGCGTTTTCACGCTTGGTGTCCAGGAAGCGGTAGATGTCCGGGTGGTGGGCGTGCAGGTACACGGCACCCGCACCCTGGCGGGCACCGAGCTGGTTGGCGTAGGAGAAGCTGTCTTCGAGGAGCTTCATGACCGGGATGACGCCGGAGGACTGGTTCTCGATCTGCTTGATCGGGGCGCCATGCTCGCGGATGTTGGTCAGCGAGAGGGCCACGCCACCGCCGCGCTTGGACAACTGCAGCGCCGAGTTGATGCCGCGGGCGATCGACTCCATGTTGTCTTCGATGCGCAACAGGAAGCAGGAGACCAGCTCACCGCGCTGGGCCTTGCCGGCGTTGAGGAACGTGGGCGTGGCGGGCTGGAAGCGGCCGTCGATGATTTCGTCGACCAGGCGGCTGGCCAGTTCTTCGTTGCCGCGGGCAAGGTGCAGGGCAACCATGCAGACACGGTCTTCGTAGCGCTCCAGGAAACGCTTGCCGTCGAAGGTCTTGAGCGTGTAGGACGTGTAGAACTTGAAGGCGCCAAGGAAGGTCTCGAAGCGGAACTTCTTCTTGTAGGCGCGGTTGAACAGGTCACGGATGAAGTTCATCGTGTACTGATCGAGAGTCTCGCGCTCGTAGTACTGGTTCTTGACCAGGTAGTCCAGCTTCTCTTCCAGGTCATGGAAGAAAACGGTGTTGTTGTTCACGTGCTGCAGGAAGTACTGGTGCGCGGCCTCGCGGTCGGCTTCGAACTGGATTTCCCCGTTCGGACCGTAGAGGTTCAACATGGCGTTGAGCTCATGGTAGCCAAGGCCCTTGTAGGCCTCCGGCAATGGCTTCTTGACCTTGGCGGTGTCCATAGCGCCCTTGGTTACTTCTGTATCTGCGACAGTCGTGTCCAAAATTTTTCCAGCCCTTCGTTGACCCTTTGGACGTCTTCAGGCGTCCCCATGAGTTCAAATTTGTAGAGATGCGGGACCTTGCATTTGGCGGCGATAATGTCTCCCGCCGCGCAATAGTTGTCCGCGAAGTTGGTGTTTCCTGCTCCGATGACGCCGCGGATCAGTTCCCTGTTCTGCGGGTTGTTCAGAAACCTGATGACTTGCTTGGGCACCGATCCTTCGCCATTCGTGCCACCATACGTGGGCAGCACAAGGACGAAGGGTTCCAGTGCGAGCAGCGGCGCGTCCTTGGCATGGAGCGGGATGCGTGCCGCGTCGACGCCGAGCTTCTGGACGAAGCGCTTGGTGTTCTCAGATGTGGAGGAAAAGTAGATGAGGTGACTCCGTGTGCTGACAGCTTCAGCGTTTAGTTGAGCAGTTGCTGTTGCCAGCGCTGCCATGGGAGTCACCTCGACTACATTGGAATACTTTGTTGTTGTGGCGGAGTCCTGAAAAACTAGGCCACCGAAGCGGCAGCCAGTGCCAGCTCTTCGATCTTGTCCGGACGGAATCCCGACCAGTGGTCCTGCTCGGTCACCACGACGGGGGCCTGCATGTATCCAAGGGCCTTCAGGCGCTCGAGGGCCTCGGCATCCTGGGAGATGTCAACGCTCTGGTAGGCGATGCCCTTCTTGTCGAGTGCACGGTAGGTTGCGTTGCACTGAACACAGGCCGGCTTCGTGTAAACCGTAACAGTCATGGTCCCTGTCCCCTTTGTTGAAGTCTTTGCTCTTCGCTTTGGCAGGCCCCGACCGGAACTGATTCCGACTCCGATGCTGGCCCGCTGGCCGCCTAGGCAGCCAAACTGATCTATTCACGTCTTGCATTCATGTCTTGCGCTGGTTTCCCGCTCAATCCGTAAATCGATACTACATGTAGTGCAAGCGCCTCAGCGGAACCCCAAGATGATGTATTACAAGTATGTCATTTTACGCGCCGGTAGTCCACAGGCGCAGGGGGTAAAAATGTCCGGGAATCCGCCAAATCCAGAGACTTAATCCACACCCTGTGGACTACTTAGCCACATTTAATCGTCAGCGTGTCGCCGGGATCCCGGCGTGTCGCGGCATCCTGCAAACACCGTTTCGTGAGTCGCCCGCCACACTTCCAGGCGCCGGTCCGGCGCCAGGCCAACCCGGCAACAGCGGCAGCGGAGACCGAATTCACACCGCTATGCTGGCTTCCACGGCCCTTCGGCCGTCACTGAGCCTAAGGATCACTGATGGTCAACCTTCTCCACCTGCGGACGCTGCTTGAGGTCACGCGGCTTGGTTCCTTCGCGGCGGCCGCCGCCCGGCTCGGCTACACCGCCTCAGCCGTGTCCCAACAGATGTCGGCGCTGGAACGGGATACCGGCGTCGAACTCTTCCACCGTTCCGCACGCAGCGTGGTCCCCACCGAAGCCGCACTCACCATGGTGCGCCATGCTTCCAAAGTGCTCACCGACGTCGAGACCCTGCTGGCGGCCGCCTCGCGCAGTACGGACTCCCCCGTCCAGGAACTGCGGCTCGGCATCTTCCCCAGCCTGGCAACCTACGTCCTGCCGGACATCCTCCGGAACCCGCGCTGGAAGAAGCTGGGCATTGAACTCCGTGTGTGGGTTGCCGAGCCTTCCCAGACCATCCAGGGGCTGCGCGCCGGCGGCGAACTGGACCTCGCGCTCGTGTACCAAGTGGGCCAGTCCGGGCTGGCATGGCCGCACACCTTGGATCGGCAGTGGATCGGCGACGACGACTTCCGGGTGGTGCTCCCCGCGTCGTGGGGCATCCGGGAGGACGCAGAAATGCAAGCCTCGCAGCTCTCCGACATGCCTTGGATCATGCACCATCCGGGCACCAGCGACGCGGTGGTGATTGAACGCCTGTTCGCCAGTTGCAATCTGCACCCGCGCGTCGTGGCCTATAGCGATGATTTCCACGCCAGCCTCGAGATGGCGGCAGCGGGGCTCGGCGCCGCGCTGGTGCCGGAACTGGCGCTGAGGCACCGGCCGCCCGGCGTCGTGGTTCTCGATGTTCCCGACATCCGGCTCGCCCGCAACGTGTTCGCCTTGCTCCTCAACGAGAAGCGCACGGCGCAGGTGCAGCTCTTCACGGAATTGCTTGCCGACACGCTTCGCGGGAGCACCGCAACCGTGCGGGCCGGCAGTGCCGCGACGATGCCCAAAACGACTCAAAAGTCAACGCCCAAACCGCGTACCTGAAATCTTCCAGGATGCTGGAACACGCCGCTTGTTTGGGACTATCTTGAAGACATGAGCAAGGTAGCGAGCAAACATTTTGGGGAGATCGAGCTCAACCACGGGCGGGAGCACTGTTACGTGGCTTCGCACGAGCTCGCCGGAAATCCCCTCGAACTGGACCTGAACGTCACGGCGCATGACCACTTCGACGAGAAAGCACTCCACAAGGTGGACTACCGCCTGGGCTACCTCCCCGAGTTGGTGGACCAGGTCCGGGACATGATCGCCGAGGAGCTGGACCAGGACGGCACCAACTCCCAGCAGTTCCTCCACTTCCACTCCAGCCAGCTTAAAGAAGAGCAACTGGAGGCGGTGTTCGGCGTCCGCGAAAAGACGCAGCTCACCAAGGACGTTTTCCTCAAGGCCCTGAAACTAGGTCATGTAGCGATCTACCCCGGCCAGCCGGAGCGCTATTTCGTCCTGGACTTCACCCTGGGCTCACACTTCACCGACGAGCTCCTGGTAGTTGCGGCGGACGAGGACGGCGTAGTGGACGACGAGATCCTCTGGGAGTCCTGACAGAGGATTAACACATAACACCGTCGGCCGGTCACCTTTCGAGGTGACCGGCCGACGCAGTTTGTACTACTTGGGTTTACTTGGCTGCTTCCAGCAGGCTGGCGCGGACCGTCTTGGTGGCCTTGACCAGATTGCGCAGGGACTCTTCGGTCTCGGCGTAGCCACGGGTCTTCAGGCCGCAGTCCGGGTTCACCCAGAGCTGGCGGGACGGAACGTGCTTGACCGCGGTGGACAGCAGCTCGGTGACTTCGGCTTCGCCCGGAACACGCGGCGAGTGGATGTCGTAGACGCCCGGCCCAACGCCGCGGCCGAAGTGGTGCGCCTCGAGGTCGTGGACAACCTCCATGCGTGAACGTGCTGCTTCGATGGATGTGACGTCGGCGTCCAAGCCGTCGATCGCGTCGATGATCACGCCGAACTCCGAGTAGCAGAGGTGGGTGTGGATCTGAGTTGCGTCGGCCGCACCGGCAGTGGCCAGGCGGAAGGAGTCAACCGACCACTTCAGGTAGGCGGCGTGGTCAGCCTTGCGCAGCGGCAGGAGTTCGCGCAATGCGGGCTCGTCCACCTGGATGACCTTGATGCCGGCAGCTTCGAGGTCGGCGATTTCGTCACGCAGAGCCAGGCCGACCTGGTTGGCGGTCTCACCCAGCGGCTGGTCGTCGCGGACGAAGGACCAGGCCAGGATGGTGACCGGACCGGTGAGCATGCCCTTCATCGGCTTGTTGGTCAGGGACTGCGCGTATTCGGCCCAGGCGACCGTGATGGGGGCCGAACGGGTGACGTCGCCCCAGAGGATGGACGGACGGGTGCAGCGGGAGCCGTAGGACTGGACCCAGCCGTGGACCGTCACGTCGAAGCCTTCGAGGTTCTCGGCGAAGTACTGGACCATGTCGTTGCGCTCGGGTTCGCCGTGCACCAGGACGTCGTAGCCGAGCTCTTCCTGCAGGTCGACGACGCGCTTGATCTCGTCCTTCATGAGCTGCTCGTACTGCTCGTTGCTCAGCTCGCCCTTGTTGTTGCGGGCACGGGCGGAGCGGATTTCCGAGGTCTGGGGGAAGGATCCGATGGTGGTGGTGGGCAGCGGCGGCAGGTGCAGCGCTGCTTCCTGGGCGGCTTCGCGGACCGCGTACTCGGAGCGGTTGAAGTCGGCCTCGGTGAGGGCAGCGGTGCGGGCACGGACGTCGGCGCGCTGGACGCCTTCGGCGGTGGCGCGGGAGGCGATCACTGCGGAAGCTTCGTCGATGGCGGCCTTCGCGGAAGCCGGGTCGGCCAGGTAGTCAGCGAGGGTCTTGACCTCGACGGCCTTCTGGTCAGCGAATGCGAGCCAGCTGCGCAGCTGCTCCGAGAGCTGGGTCTCCTCCGCGGTGTCGTGGGGAACGTGCTGCGTGGACGTGGAAGTGCTGACGGCAAGCTTGCCGGCCGCTGCCTTCAATTCATCCAGCTTGGCGGCCGAGACGGCGAGGTCGTTGCGCCAGATGTTGTGGCCGTCGACGACGCCGGCAACCAGGGTCTTGTTGCCCAGGCCGGCCAGGGCTGCTGCGGACGGTACCGCGCCCTTGAAGACGTCGATGTGCAGGGCGTCGATGTTGGTGGCGGCAAGGGTGCCGAGCTGGCCGTCGAGGGCACCGTACGGGGTGGAGACGAAGAGCTGCGGGCGCGCTGCCGCACCGGAGAGGACTTCGTAGGCACGGGCAACGGCGGCCTGGATTTCCGCGGCCGGGGTGTCCTGGTCGACAACGAGTGCGGGCTCGTCCAACTGGATCCAGCTGGCGCCGGCAGCGGCAAGCTTGCCGAGCAGCTCAACATAGACCGGGAGGATGTCCTCGAGGCGCGACAGCGGAGCGAAGCCCGCAGGAGCGTCGTCGGAAGCCTTGGAAAGCAGCAGGTAGGTGACCGGGCCGACGATGTACGGACGGGTCTCGATGCCGTTGGCCAGGGCGAACTCGAATTCCTCGACGATGCGGTTGGAGGCGAGCTTGAAGTCGGTCTCCGGGCCGATTTCCGGAACGAGGTAGTGGTAGTTGGTGTCGAACCACTTGGTCATTTCCAGCGGCTGCTGTTCCTTGTTGCCGCGGGCCAGGGTGAAGTAGCCATCGATGTCGAGCTGGCCTTCGGCGTTGAGCAGCTGGCCAAAGCGGGCCGGGACGGCGCCGAGGTGTGCGGTGGCGTCGAGCACCTGGTCGTAGAAGGAGAAGGTGCCGGGAACGGCGGCGGCTTCGTTGAGGCCGAGTTCCTGGAGTCGCTTGGCGGTGGTCAGCTGGATGTCCTTGGCAGCGGCGTCAAGGGCTGCGGCGTCGATCTTGCCGGCCCAGTAGGCTTCAACGGCCTTCTTAAGTTCGCGACGGCGGCCGATGCGCGGGTAGCCGAGAATCGAGGCTGCGGGGAACTGGGTGATGTTCTGTTCAGTCATGGGATTTCCTTGGGGCAGTAGGTGCAAATTGATGTGTCTAGGCGTTTGCGGAGCAGCGTTGGCTGATCAGCTCACAAGTTCTTGCCGGCGGGCGATGGCGCTGAGCCTGCTGGCGGGCCGGGCCGGTCGGGGCAAGGCAAGCTTGTCCAGCACGTCCAGGGCGCAAGTGTGCTCGTTGAAGGTGTACAGGTGGATGCCCGGAGCACCGGCCTGGAGTGCGGCGTTGGCCAGGTCAACCGTGGCGCGGACTCCGATCTTGCGCCGTTCGGCGTCCGTGTCCGCCGCGGCGAGGCGTTCAATCAGCTCAGGTGCCGGCTCGACGCCGGTGAGCTCGCCAAGGCGCTTGAGCCGGCGAAGGCTGGTCAGCGGCATGACGCCCGGAATGATCGGGATCGTGACCCCCGCACGTCGGGCACGGGAGATCAGGTCCGCATATTGCTCGGTGTGGAAGAAGACCTGCGTGATGGCGAAGTCGGCGCCCGAGCGCTGCTTCGCGAGCAGCACCTCGACGTCGTGCTCCACGCTCGGGGACTCAGGGTGGCGAGTGGGATAGGCGGCCACGCCAACGGCGATTTTGCCCGCGCACAGCAGGGCCGAACGTCGCTGTTCCACGCGGCGGATCAGTTCGATCAGGTCCTGGGCGTAGCGCAGCGAACCGTTGACCGGCTGGCCGCTGTCCTTGGGGAGGTCGCCGCGCAGCGCAAGGATACCGCGCACGCCGTTGTCCAGGAGTTCGCCGATGATCTCGGCCAACTCCTGCGGGGTGTTTCCGACGCAGGTCAGGTGGGCCAGTGGCCGCAGGGTCGTTTCGAGCAGCAGCCGGTTGATGAGCTCGACGGCGGTGTCGCGGTTGGAGCCGCTGGCGCCGTAGGTCACGGAGACGAAGTCGGGGTCCGTGGCCTCGAGCTCCCCGATGGTCGTCCAGAGGGACTCCGCGGCCGCGGGAGAGCGCGGCGGGAAAAGTTCGTAGGACAGGGCAACAGGAGCGGCGCCGGTCAAGTTTGGATGGGTGTCGATGAGGCTTGGTGGTGACATTTGCGTCCTTGGCTGTGTGTCAGCGGGCCTGCGTTCACGGACTTGAAAGCCAGGTCCATGGACTGCAGAATCGGTGAATTGAGTTTGGGGATACACGCAACGAACTCCAGCAGGGCGCAGCCGCGACTGTTACGCCTGGAATGAAGTTGTCCGTGTGCAAATGTCAGGCCCACATGGGGGCACCCACACCCTCCTGCCTGCCTTCAAGAGACAGATCCGGCGGAGGATCGCTGACACGTTACCGCGGTAACTTGAATACGACTCTAGATCGGGGCTCCGGGCGCCACAAATCCTCCGCCGAATTAAGACGCACTTTTACGCTGCGTTTCGCCTGATTTCTGAAGATTGTTCGTTTTAGCTTTCGGTAGGGTCTAAGCCGCAAAGGATACGCCACGGAGTAGCCCGCCGCGAGCCCTCCCCATGACGGTCCGGCAGGACTATTCTTTTGCCATGATTCAGCTTCCAGCCAGTTACCAGGAATACCTCGATGGCAAGGATGAGCGGTTCATCCAGACCATCCGCCCCATCTTGATGCAATCCGCCGCGGACAAGCTCCACGGTGTCCGTGTCCTCTACAACCCGGGGCTAACCGGTCACCAGGCCCATCTTGATGATTCCATTCCGTACGGCACCATTGTGGAGGACATCGACTGAGTCCAGGCTGTTGCCGCTCAGCCCTTCATCGCGCCGGACAGGGCAAACGCGCTTCCGGAGCCCCTCGCGACCACCGTGTAGAGAATAAGTACCGGGACCGAATACAAGATGGAGAACGCGGCAAGTTCCCCGTAGGCGATCGCTCCGTGCTGGCCGAAGAAGCTGAAGACGGACACTGCGGCGGGCTGCTTGGAGGTAGACAACAACAGGATGAACGGGACGAAGAAGTTCCCCCAGGCCTGGATGAAGACGAAGATGAACACTACGCCCAGCCCTTGCCTCATCAGCGGCAGCACGATTCTCCGGAGTGTGGCCAGTCCCGAGGCGCCGTCCATCCAGGCAGCTTCCTCCAGCTCAAGCGGCACGGAGTCCATGAAGTTCTTGGTCATCCAAATGGCCATTGGCAACGTGGTGGTTGCCATGAAGAAGATGGTTGCCGGCATCGAGTCCAGCAATTGCAACTGCACGAACAGGCCATAGACGGGCACCATGATTGCCGTGACCGGGAGCGAGGTGCCGAACAGGATCGTGTACAGGAACGGCTTGTTGAATCGCGATTGGTAGCGTGACAGCGGATAGGCTGCCAGGACGGCGGCCGCCAGGTTCACGACGGCGGTTCCGGCTGAGAGAAGGAAGCTGTTCAGGAGCGGTTGGAAGAGCAACCCGGGCGTCGATACGGCGGCAAAATTGGCGAACGACGGCGATTGCGGCCATCGCGTCTCGTATCCGGCGTGCGGATCAACGGAAGCGAGCAGAAGCCATGCAAGGGGCAGCACAAAGCACAGCCCGATCACGGCCAAAGCCGCATTGGCGGCGAAGCGGACGCGGAGCCGTCCCCTGCCCACCGCCGTCGGGCGGTTCCCGGCGAGCAGCGGCGCACGGCGCAGGGAGGTCACGATTTTGCCCCGCGGATCAGCCTGACGTACACGGCTCCGAAGACCATGCCGATCAGGATCAATACCGAGGCGATCGCGGTGCCGTAACCGATGTCTCCGAGCTTGAAGGCTTCCTGGTAGGCGAGCACGGGCAAGGTGGTGCTCGCGTTGGAGGGACCACCGGCCGTCATCACCCAAATGAGGGTGAATACCGCGAGCGTTTGTAGCGTGATCAGCATGAGGTTTGTGGCGATGCTTCCCCGGATGATCGGAAGGGTGATGAAGGCCAGCCGTTGCCAACCCCTGGCTCCGTCCATGAGGGCGGCTTCGGAGATGTCGCGCGGGACCTGGGAAAGGGCCGCCCGGTAGACCAGCATCGAGAACGCGGTGCCGCGCCAGACATTGGCCAGGATGACGGCGGCCATCGGAAAGGCATAGAGCCAGTTGGTGCCCTGGACACCGAACATTCCCAAGAGTTGGTTGAGCGTGCCGTCCTGGCTGAAGTACGCGTACGCCGCGAAGGCCGCAACGATCTCCGGCAGGATCCACGAAGCGACCACCACCGTGCCCACCAGCGAGGCCGTGGCTCCCCCGGCCCTGGTCATCAACAGGGCGATGACCAGGCCCAGGGCGTTCTGTCCGAGGATCGCGGAAACTGCCACGAAGACGACCGTCAGCCACGCCGAGAGCGGGAAGACGGAATCCGTCAGCATCCGGGCGTAGTTGTCCAGGCCGACCCATTGGGGGTTCAGTGCTGCCTTGCCTGACAATGCAGCGTTGGTGAAGGAGGCGTAGAAGGACCACGCCACGGGTGCCACCATGAAGAAGGCCAGCAGCAGGATTGAGGGCACTACCGGCAACAAGCGGAGCCCGCGACGCAGAGACTTTCGGATGGGGGGTCTGCGTCGCAGGGAACCGCGGTTGAGCGAATCAGGGACTGCCATGCGTCATTTCTGCATGACTTTGGAGTCGCCGACGAGTTTCTTGACCGAAGCGTCGTATTCGGCTGCGGCTTCTGCCGGGCTTTGTTTGCCGGTGATGACGGCCTCAGTGGCTTGTTGGACGGCGAGGGAGATCTTCGGATAGTCAGCGGTTGCCGGGCGATAGTGCGTGACGCCCACCAGATCGGAAACGTCCTTCACGAACGGGTTGGCTGCTTGGTAACCAGGATCGGAAGCGACATCGGTGCGGACGGCGATCTGCGAGTTGTTGACGTCGAAGGCCAACGCATTCTTCTTGTTCACGGCAGTGGTCAGGAACTTGAAGGCAAGGTCCGGGTTCTTGGTCTTAGCGCCAACGGCGAGCGTCCAGCCACCGGACATGCTCACGCCACCGGGATCCTGTCCAAACTGGGTGGGGAACGTGGCTACTCCCATATCCTGCGCATAGCCAGCCCATTCGTAGGAGCCGCCCTTCTGCCAGAACGACGGCGCGTAGGAACCTTCCACGGTGGCGCCCATTTTGCCTTGCGGCAGCCACTGTCCAAAGACTTTCTTCCACACGTTCGAATCGAGGGCGTCCGCCGGTGTCACCGAAAGCTTCTCATCGTAGAGGGTCTTCAGGAACTGGAGTGAATCGGTGAATCCCTTGGAACCCACCACCCACTTCTTGTCGCTTTCCGAATACAGGGAGCTTCCCGTTCCATAAAGCAGTTCGTAGAAGCTCTGCATGACGGTTCCCTCACCGGTGGCCTTTCCGGCGTACATGCTGAAGGGAATCACGCCCGGATCCGCGGCCTTCATTTTGCGGGCCGCGGCCAGGATGTCATCCCAGGTCTTCGGCTGCCATGGCAGCGTTATGCCGGCTTTCTGGAGGACTGTCTTGTTGTACCAGATCGCCCTGGTGTCGGTGCCAAGCGGGACGGCGTAGATACTGCCGTCGTCACCGCGTCCCGCGGCCTTGGCACCCTCGTTGAACTTGGACCACTCGTCCCACGTGGCCAATTGCGAGTCGAGTTTCAGCAAGTATCCGGCGTCGACGTCCGAGCGGACCTTGAAAGTGTCCTCGTAGAAGACATCCGGAGCAGTGTCCGGGGAACGCTGGGCCAGCGCGAGCTTGGTGCCATAGTCGTCGTCGTTGGCTTGGATGGGCTCCAGGTCCACAGTGACGCCCGCGTTCGCTGCTTCGAATTCCTGTTTGGCGTCCTGGAAGACCTTGTCCAGGGCCGTGAAGGAGTCCGTCTTTTGATAGACGATCTTGATGGTTTGTTTGCTTACGGCTTGGGGTTGGGCAGAGCAGGCTGCCGTGGCCAAAAGGCCTACGACGCCGAGCAGTGCTGCTCCGATCCGGACTGGGCGACGCATGACGCTCCGATCTTCAAGCGGCTGCAGCCCCCACACTTCAGCTGGCCCAGCCTGTTGCCAATATTGATAAATGCAGCCCTGCGACGCAGGACCTAGTGAAAGCCTCAGCCTTCCAAGAGGAGCCGCTGGGCACGCGGCGCAAGGGTGTGTTCCAATACCAGGCAGGCAGCCCCGATGGCGCCGACGTCTTCGCCCACTCCGGTCCCGACAACCTCGATGCTGTGGATGCTGTTGGCTGCACTGTTGGCGGCGAGCAGGGCAGGAATGCGATCCAGGTAGCGTTCGGCCATGCGGCCCCAGAAGGGGCCCCCAAAGACGACGCGTTCGACGTCGAGGGTGTTGGTCACCACCGCAACCGCTCGGGCAACCAGCACTGCCGACTTATCGATGATCGCAATGGCGCGTTCGTCGCCTGCGTCCGCGGCGTCGCAAAGCCGGGCGAATCCTTCCTGCACTTCCGGGCCCTCGGTGCCTTTGCGGCCACCGTTCAGGACACCTTGCTCTTCGGCCTCGGCCACGAGGACCTGCGGGATGCAGGAAGACTTGACGCAACCACGCAGGCCGCAATCGCAGGGGGGTCCATCCGGGTCAACAATGATGTGCCCGATTTCCCCGGCATTGCCGGATGTTCCACGGACAACTTCATCGTTCAAGACAATCCCGCAACCGATGCCGGTACCCATGTACATGAAGATGAAACTTCCAGTGCCGCTGGCCCCGCCTGCCCAGGTTTCGGCGACGGCCGCGCTCGTGACGTCTTTGTCCACGAGGGTCTCAAGCCCGGTGGCTTCGGCAAGGGCGTCCCTCAGGTAAACCCGGTCCCACCCCATCATCAGGGGCGGATCCACGACAGTGCCCTCATCAAGGTCTATGGGTCCCGGCGCCGCGACGCCAAGTCCCGCGATCTTCCCCGTGTCAACACCGGAATCTTCGATGAGCGCCTTGATTTCCTCCGCGATGGCGGCGATGACCCGCTGTGGATTGCTCCCGGCAGGCGTGGGAATCCGGGAGTGCTTCACAACGTCGCCCACGAGGTCCAGGACCACGGAGGTGATGACCGCGGGATCAACGTGGACGCCAAGCGCGTACATTCCGGAAGGGTTCAGGCGCAGGATGGTGCGGGGCTTACCCGGACCGCTGCCTTCCTTGCCTGCTTCGACAATGAGCCGCTGATCCAGGAGGCGGCGGGAGATGTTCGAAATAGTCTGCGGTGAAAGGCCGACGATTTGGGCGAGTTCCACGCGGCTCAGTCCGCCCGACGAGCGCCTGATTGCGTCGAGAATGACGGTCAGGTTGAAGTCCCCCATGCGGGGCAGATTGGTTCCGCGCCTCGGAGTCGGCTGGCGGATCTCAGTCACGGATTCCCCTAAAATCATTCGAATAATGCTGTTGCATTTGCATCGTACGGCACGTGTGCTTGTCCCGGTATGCCCACACGCTCCCCGGGCGTAACGGACCCTGATATTGCTGATGGGAGGCCCTCGAATATGGCACTCATGCCCCAGGCTGAGCTGGAAATCACCGCTGGGTTGCTGAGGAGTTTGCTCGAAGAGCAACTGCCAGGAGTCACGGAATGGACGGTTAACGCTTGATACTGCGGGTCACCGTGAATTTCGGGTTCCGCCCGATTTCGGTGGTGGGACCGATCAGCCTTTCAAGCGCCGCACGGTACTGCAGGTGACTGTTGTAGACAGTCCAGAGTTCACCGCCCGAAGCCAGGACCCGTGCCGCGGCATCGAACATCTTTGTGGCCGCCCCGGCATGGACGCTCGCGCCGAGGTGGAACGGCGGGTTCAACAGGATGAGGTCGGCGCTGCCCGGTTCGAAGGTGGACATGGCATCGTCCTGGACTACGGTGATTCGATCTGCCAGCCCGTTGGCTGCCGCGGTTGCCCTGGCGGACGCGACTGCTGCCGCCGATTGGTCCGTCGCGGTAACCCGTGCCTTCGGACGGTTCCGGGCGTACATCGTGGCGAGGATCCCGGTCCCGCAGCCAAGGTCTACGGCGTGGCGCGCTTCGGGGATCCTGTCCAGGAAGCCCAGGAGAAAGCGCGTGCCGATATCCAGCTTCGTGCCTGAAAACGCAGCCCCGTGGGCACAGACCGTCATCCCAAGCTCGGTGTTCTGCTCCGAAACCGGGAAGGACTCCGGCGTGTCCGGCCGCTTGGGACTGCGGGCGATCAGGACACGCGACTTCCGCTGCGCAAGCTGCGGCTGCACCGATTCGAAGCTGCGTTCAAGGACGGCGTTCATGCCCAGGGACATGTGCTTGACGCGACCTCCGGCGAGCAGGACGGCTCCCGGCGCTGCAAAGCGTGCAACGGCGTCGACGATTTCTTCCAGTTCCGCGAGGGCTTTGGGCAATTGCATGATCACCAGTTCGGCGCCGTCGAGCAGCCCGGCACCCAACTCGAGCTGATCAAAGCGCCCGGACAACCCGGACGCCTGGGCGTTACGTTCCAGCGCGAGCCTGCCGGCGTAGAGGTCCTGGGTCACCCGGACATGCCCGACGCCGATGGCCGCCAAAGCGCCCAGGGTCAGGGCTCCGTAGCGGTCACCGATCACCGCAACGCGGGTTTCCGGATTTGCGATGTAGCCAGCCGCGGTCTCAAGGAGCAGCCGGTCGGTGGCGTCGTGCGCCTGCAGGTTCTCCGCCTCGACATCGGGGAAGCGGCGCAAGGTGCCGAACAGTGTCTCAAGGTGTACATCCAGCTCGGTCAAGGTCACGGTGCACCAATCTATCTCCCTCACGAACCCTCGACAACACAGGGGCGGCGGAGGAAGGTAGAGATTGCAAGTAATCGACCGTCTGACCGCTGCTGAAGGCACGGCACGCGCCGCAAGCAGCCAAGACATCAGGGTCCGCTGCGAAGGGCGAGCCACGTTGCGGACCTGGAAGACCAGGCTCCCACTCCCCCTTGTGAGCAGACCATGACTGTCAACCTCGTCACTCAGCTTGAAGTAAAGTCGCACAATTCTCCCGATGAAATCCGTCGGCCCGAGAAAACCGTGGTGGAAAACGTCACTGTCGGTGACTACACCATCGGCCGCCTCAGCTTCGAGCCAGGCTGGAGTTGGGCGGATTGCATCAAGCCGGTGGTCCAAACCGATTCCTGCCAGCTCAACCACGTGGGCTACTGCATTACCGGTTCGCTCGAAGTCGAGACCACCGACGGCAAGAAGATCAGCATCTCCAAAGGAGATTCGTACACCATCCCGCCGGGACACAATGCCTGGGTGGTCGGCGACGAAACCTACTCGGCCATCGAGTTTGTCAGCGCGGCAGAATATGGAGTCAAAGCCGAGTAACAGCCTGTACACGCCGCCAGCGCGTCCTGGGATTTTCTCCTCGGCCTGCTGCCGAATAGGAAACGCATCTACAATCGTCGCAAGCGACCGCTCGCACGGACGGTTTCACACCGGACGGAAGACGCGGCCGTCTTCACCGATAAGTAGAGGACGTGTTTCCATGGCTTTCGTTGAACCAACCGCCGATGTCTCAGAGCAGGCGTTCATTGGCCACGGCACGAGGATCTGGCATCTTGCCCAGATCAGGGAGGATGCCCGCCTCGGCGAAAACTGCAACATTGGTCGCGGGGCCTATGTGGGACCAGGTGTCGAAATAGGCCCCAACTCCAAGCTTCAAAACTATGCCCTGGTCTATGAGCCCGCCCGGCTGGGCGCCGGAGTCTTCATCGGCCCGGCAGCCGTACTCACCAACGACACGTACCCCCGGGCGGTGAGCCCCGACGGCACACTGAAATCGGCCGACGATTGGACCCCCGTGGGCGTGATCGTAGAAGATGGCGCGGCAATCGGCGCCCGAGCGGTCTGCATCGCGCCCATAACGATCGGCAGGTGGGCAACCGTTGCCGCGGGCGCGGTGGTGGTCCGGGACGTTCCGGCCTTCGCGTTGGTTGCAGGAGTTCCCGCAAAGCAAATCGGCTGGGTCGGCAAGTCCGGACATCCCCTTCGGCCGGACGGCGACGAACTGGTGTGCCCCGCGACGGGAGAGCGCTACATCAAAAACGGAGACACGCTCAAAGAAGCACCCACGGTATGAGCAGGGTCCGTGCCGCCGTCGTCGGAGGCGGAATCATCGGCGTCGCGGTGGCGCGTGAGCTCACCCGCAGACTCGACAATGCGGACGTGACGGTATTCGAGAAGGAAATCGAGCTTGGCGGACACCAGACCGGCCACAACAGCGGCGTTGTGCATGCCGGGCTCTACTACGAGCCCGGGAGCCTGAAGGCGCGACTCTGCCGCCGCGGCGTGGACCTTCTCCGGCAGTTCGCGGCGGAGAAGAACCTCGGCTACGAAGAGTGCGGCAAAGTAGTCGTCGCCCACAATGCCCGCGAACTTGACCGGCTCAAGGCGATACACGCCCGGGCCATCGCCAATGGCGTGCCGGACGTCCGCATGATCGGCGCGGACGATCTCGCCGTCGTCGAGCCGCATGCCCGCGGCCTGGCCGCCCTGCATTCGCCGCGGACCGCGATAGTCGATTACCGCGCCATCACCAATGCCTTGGCCCAGGACGTGCGTGCGGCGGGCGGGAATATCCTGCTGGGACTCGCGGTGACCGGTGTGGAAGATCGTGGCCGCGAGGTGCGGATTCGGTCCTCCAGCGGAACTGAAGCGTTCGACGTCGTTATCACTTGTGCCGGCTTGCAGTCGGATCGGCTGGCCTACGCCGCCGGAGACCCCGCGGACCCCCGGATCGTGCCGTTTTTCGGCGACTATTTCCTGCTCCGGACCGAGAAGCGTTCTTTGGTCAAAGGCCTGATCTATCCCGTGCCGGACCCGCGATATCCCTTCCTCGGTGTCCACCTGACCAAGCGCATCGACGGCGCCATCCTGGTGGGACCCAATGCTTTCCTGGCCGGCGGCCGGGAAGCCTACCGCCGCACGCAAATGTCCCCCGCCGATCTCCGCGCCGTGCTGGGGTTCCCGGGATTCTGGCGGTTCGCCGCAGGCAACCTGCCCGCAGCCGTCCGAGAGGCGCGCACGGTGATGAACACCCGTGCCTTCGTCAGGGAGGCACAGAAGTATGTTCCGGACATCCTGCCGGGCGATGTCACGCGCGGTCCCCGCGGAATCCGGGCGCAGGCAATGACCTCCGACGGCAGCCTCGTCGATGACTTCGTCATTACCGGCACGAGCCGCGTCCTCCACGTGCGGAATGCTCCCTCGCCGGGCGCAACCTCGTCGATGGCCATCGCCGAGCACATCGTGGCCGAAGCAACGGGACGAGCCCGACTCTCCTGATCCAGGGCACCTGACAGCTCCACCCGCGCGGCATTTCCTCCGTGCCCCCGGGGTTCGTTTCGACATCCGCTGGTATTTCCGCGTGTCCGAAGCCTAAAAACAGGTAAACGACCGCCGTTCCCGACGTGCGGCGGCCAAAAAAACGGGTACCGGCACTCGTGCCATGCTCCCGGCCCGCTCCATATGCTTCCGTCATTGAGTGCCTGAAACCAATGACAGAAGCAGGTCGCGACATGAGCAACAACCGAAATTTCCCTTTGGCTGTGCGCCGCGCGGTCCTGCCGACCGTGCTGGCCATGATCGCAACGCTCCTGCCGTTGCAGATGGCAGTCTCCGCCGTCGCAGCCACGGATCCATGCGCCGCGCCGGTCACCAACCCGGTTGCTTGCGAAAACACTCTGCCCGGGAACCCCGCCTCCGAATGGCAGGTCTCCGGAGCCGGAGACTCCACGATCCAGGGTTACGGCACGTCGATGAGCGTCAATATCGGCCAAACGATCTCGTTCAAGATTCTGACGCCCGCGTCGGCCTACCACATCGATGTGTATCGGCTTGGTTACTACCAGGGCTTGGGGGCCCGCAAAGTTGCCTCGAACGTCCTCCCCTCGGCTGCACTGCCGCAATCACAACCGGCTTGTAACACTTACTCCGACACGGGACTCATCGACTGCGGAAACTGGGGCGTGTCGGCTTCCTGGGCGGTCCCGTCCACTGCGGTCTCCGGCGTCTATATCGCAAGGCTCGTGCGCAACGACACGAACGGCGCGAGCATCGTGCCATTCGTTGTCCGGAACGACTCCGCACATTCAGACATGCTGTTCCAGACCTCGGACGAGACGTGGCAGGCGTACAACACCTATGGTGGCAACAGCCTCTACAGCTGCACCGTCGCTTGCCCTCCCGGGAACCCGCAGGCCTATAAGTCGGCCTTCAAAGTCTCGTACAACAGGCCGTTCAATTCCGCTGCGGACGACCAAGGGCGAAGCTGGCTGATGTACTCCGAGTACCCGATGATCCGGTTCATGGAAGCCAACGGGTACGACATGAGCTACATGAGCGGCAACGATGTCGCCACCAAGGGTTCCCTGCTGCTCAACCACAAGACATTCATGTCCGTGGGGCATGACGAGTATTGGTCCGGCGACCAGCGCGCCAACGTCGAAGCCGCCCGCGACGCCGGCGTGAACCTTGCGTTCTTCAGCGGCAACGAGGTCTTCTGGAAGACGCGTTGGGAACCGAGCGTCGCCGGACCCAGCACGCCCGGCCGGACTCTGGTGGCCTACAAAGATACGCATTTCAACGCGCCAACCGACCCGGTCTCCTGGACGGGCACCTATCGGGACCCGCGCTTCGGGACCTCCACTGGTGGAGGAAACCCCGAAAACTCACTGACAGGCCAGTTCTTCATCGTCAATTCAGGAACCACTGACATCACGATTCCCTCGCAATACAGTGCGCTCCGGATGTGGAGGAACACGACCATTGCCACGATGGCCCCCGGGACCAGCGTGACCCTCGGTGCGGGCCTGGGAACGCTCGGTTACGAATGGGATATCGACGCCGATAACGGCTTCCGGCCGGCCGGCCTCTTCAAGCTGTCGGCCACCACGAACACGTCCGCGGAAGTCTTCACGGACTACGGCTCGCAGACTGCCACCGGGAAGACAGCCACCCACAACCTCACAATGTACAAAGCACCGAGTGGAGCGATTGTCTTTGGCGCGGGCACAGTGCAGTGGCCGTGGGGACTTGACGGGTTCACCACTGGCAAAGCGGTGGACAAGAACATGCAGCAGGCTACCGTCAACCTGTTCGCCGACATGGGAGTCCAGCCGGCGACGATCGTCACCGGGCTGACTGCCGCCACCCGATCCACAGATGTCACTCCGCCGACGTCCACCATCACTTCACCAGCCTTCGGCGCGAACATTGCTGACGGAACCATCGTCACCATCAGCGGAACCGCGGCCGACACCGGAGGCGTGGTGGCCGGCGTCGAGGTCTCCACCGACAACGGAAATACCTGGCGTCCCGCCACGGGCACGACAAATTGGACCTTCACCTGGAATGCGCACGGCAACCCCACGTCCACCTTGCGCTCACGTGCCGTTGACGACAGCGGCAACGTGGAGACGCCGTCGTCGGGCGTTGTCACCAACGTCGCCTGCCCGTGTTCCCTTTCGGGCGTGAACATCTCGCCAACCGTGGCCGACGCGGCGGACCCGACCGCGATCGAGGTAGGCGCCAAGTTCTACTCCGAAGTCAACGGAACCATCAAAGGAGTCCGGTTCTACAAGGCAACCAAAAACACCGGGACACACATCGGCAACATCTGGTCCGCCAGCGGGCAGCTGTTGGCCAGTGCAACCTTCACCGGTGAATCCGCCACGGGGTGGCAGACCGTGAATTTCTCGACGCCGCTGGCCGTCTCCGCGAACACGATGTACGTCGTTTCTTACTTCGCTCCTGCGGGCCACTATTCCGAGGACACAGCCTACTTCTACCTGCATCCCTCTCCGCCGCCCGCGGGTAACAGCCGCGTAGACAGTGCACCTTTGCACTACCCGCGGAGCCTCCCGGGCACCCCTAACGGCCTCTACGCCTACGGCTCTTCTTCGGCGTTCCCGAACGAATCGTATGACGCCGAGTACTACTGGGTGGACGCGATCTTCAATCCCTCGAGCACGGCCCCTGCGGTCTCTTCCACGACCCCGGCCAACAACGCCACCGCCGTGCCCACCAACACCGCACCAACCGCGACCTTCAACCAGGCCGTCACCGCGTCATCCATCACCTACACCCTCAAAGACGCCACCAACACCGCCGTACCCGGCACCACCAGCTACAACACCACCACCAACACCTCCACGTTCACCCCCACCGCGGCCCTGGCCAACAGCACCACCTACACCGCCACCATCAGCGGAGCCACCAACACCGCCGGCCAAACCATGACCGCCCCCTACAGCTGGACCTTCACCACCACCGCGCCGCCACCACCGCCCGCGGTAACCTCCACGACCCCGGCCAACAACGCCACCGCCGTGCCCACCAACACCGCACCAACCGCGACCTTCAACCAGGCCGTCACC